>NZ_JCASSK010000004.1:0-635033 GCF_059693705.1 Pedobacter sp. A2324
AGCCGATGGTACTGCGGTAACACGTGGGAGAGTAGGTCGGTGCCAAATCTTAAACTGCCTAAAAGCAGATTAACAAGAACCCTTGCAGTAACAACTGTGAGGGTTTCTTCGTTTATAAAATCCACGTTTGTTAATGCAAATGCATTTATTCAATTGGAATAGGTGAACGACTGAAGTATAAATCAACGATGTCAATGGCAGCTGATGACGAGTTTACTATGAATGTTCATCATTTCAGGGTTAAACAATATGAATTTCATGATATATTTCATTTTAAAAACTGATTATTTGCAAATGTGTTAATATAATGAGGTTTGCCATATTATTTGGTTATCTTTGCTTTAATAACTATATATATAAAGGAATGAGTTTTTTTGCAGAGAAAAGAGGGGAAGTAATGCTGTATATTGAAAAATATATGCTGGAGATGATGGATACCTATTTAAAACCAATTGACACTAACTGGCAACCATCAGATTTTCTTCCTGATTCTACAAGTGAAACCTTTTATCAAGATATTAGAGTATTAAGGGAAAATGCTAAAGATCTTTCATATGATCTTGTAGCTGTTTTAATCGGTGATACCATCACAGAAGAGGCGCTTCCTACTTACGAGTCGTGGCTTGCTATGGTTAAAGGACCAAGCATGAAAGAAGATGGGGGATGGATGAAGTGGAATCGTCATTGGACTGCAGAAGAAAATCGGCATGGTGATCTTTTAAATAAATATTTATATCTGTCTGGCCGTGTTAACATGCGCCAGATGGAGATTTCAACACAGTACCTTATTGCTGATGGTTTTGACATCGGTACAGGTCATGATCCATACCGCAACTTTATTTACACTTCATTCCAGGAGTTGGCAACCAATATTTCGCACCGCAGGGTGGCATCTTTGGCTAAGAAAGATGGTGATACATTATTATCACGTATGTGCGGCGTTATCGCCTCAGATGAAGCTAGACATGCCAAAGCTTACAAAGATTTTATGAATCAGATTTTTAAAGTTGATCCAAATGAAGCGATGTTGGCTTTTGAAGATATGATGCGCAAGAAAATTGTAATGCCTGCACACTTTTTGAGGGAAGTGGGTTTAAAAATCGGACAAACTTTTGGACATTTTACTGATGCTGCTCAACGTTTAGGTGTCTACACAGCGGTTGATTATGTCGACATCATGCAAGAGTTGATTGAAGATTGGAAAATTGAAGGCATGCGCGATTTAAATGAGGCCGGAGAAAAGGCACGGGATTATATCATGGCTTTACCTTCACGTTTATTACGTGTTGCTGAACGTATGAAAAACCCGACCATTGATTATAAATTCAGCTGGATTGCCGGTTAAAAGTAATTCAAGATATGATATAGAGCCCTGATGTTTATCAGGGCTTTTTTTTTACAAGTTAAAACATCTACATGTTTCGCCTGTATTGACCGCCTACTTCATAAAGTGCCTTGCTGATCTGACCGAGCGAACACACTTTGCAAACTTCCATGAGTTGTGTAAATATATTCTCTCCGGCAATGGCTGACAGCTGCAGTTGCTTTAGAACTTTAGCGGAAAGATCAACATTCCGGTTTTGGAAGTTTTGTAATGCCTTAATCTGGTATTGTTTTTCATCTTCTGTAGCTCTGATTACTTCTCCGGGCACAATGGTAGGCGATCCATTTTTGTTTAGAAATGTGTTTACACCTACTATAGGATATTCGCCTGTATGTTTAAGTGTTTCATAGTACAAGCTCTCCTCCTGAATTTTTCCACGCTGGTACATGGTTTCCATTGCGCCGAGAACGCCACCACGATCGTTTATTCTTTTAAATTCTGTTAAAACAGCTTCTTCTACCAGGTCTGTTAGTTCTTCAATGATGAATGCACCTTGCAAGGGATTTTCATTTTTCGCCAACCCAAGTTCTCTATTAATTATCAGTTGAATGGCCATTGCCCTTCGTACAGACTCTTCCGTAGGTGTGGTAATGGCTTCATCATAAGCGTTCGTATGTAGCGAATTGCAATTATCATAGATTGCATATAAGGCCTGAAGTGTTGTTCTGATATCGTTGAAGTCAATTTCCTGAGCATGTAGCGATCTGCCGGAGGTTTGGATATGGTACTTCAGTTTTTGCGACCGATCGTTGCCCTTATATTTATTTTTTATGGCCTTAGCCCAGATTCTTCTGGCCACACGCCCGATTACAGCATACTCCGGGTCGATTCCATTTGAGAAGAAGAATGATAAGTTCGGTGCGAAATCATCGATCAGCATGCCGCGACTTAAGTAGTACTCAACAAAGGTAAAACCATTGCTGAGGGTAAAAGCCAGCTGCGAAATCGGATTAGCACCAGCCTCCGCAATGTGATAGCCTGATATGGAAACAGAGTAAAAATTTCTAACCTTTTCATCGATAAAATATTTCTGAATATCGCCCATCATGCGTAATGCAAATTCGGTAGAAAAGATACAAGTGTTTTGTGCCTGGTCTTCTTTTAGTATATCTGCCTGTACGGTGCCCCGGACTGCAGATATCGCTTTTGCCTTGATTGGTTCATAAATTTCTTCCGGTAATACCTGATCACCCGTTACTCCAAGCAACATTAGCCCCAAGCCGTCGTTACCTTCTGGTAATGAACCATTATAGGAAGGCCTTTCCATGTTCAGCTGATCGTAAATTGCATTAATCTTTGAATCGACCTCATCTTGAAGATTATTTTCGATAATGTATTTCTCACATTGCTGATCGATGGCTGCATTCATAAAGAAACCGAGTAACATTGGCGCAGGGCCGTTGATCGTCATCGATACCGATGTAGAAGGGGCACACAAATCAAATCCGGAATAAAGTTTCTTTGCATCATCCAGGGTTGCAATACTTACACCTGAATTGCCAATTTTTCCATAGATGTCGGGTCGGATGTGCGGGTCTTCTCCATATAAGGTTACAGAATCAAAAGCTGTGGAAAGCCTGTGTGCGGGCTGACCGAGAGAAACATAATGGAAACGCTTATTGGTTCGTTCTGGCCCACCTTCACCAGCAAACATCCGCGTAGGATCTTCACCGTCACGCTTAAGTGGAAAGACACCGGCGGCATAAGGGAATTCACCAGGAAGGTTTTCGGTTAAGAGCCAACGCAGAATATCACCCCAGTCTTCATACTTTGGTAGGGCAACCTTTGGGATCTTTAATTTCGAAAGGGATTCATAATAAAGCGGCTGTTTGATTTCTTTATCACGCACTTTGTAGATGAAAAATTCTTCTTTATAGGCCCTTTTTGTTTCCGGCCATTGGCGTAGCAACCGTTTACATTCAGCATCAAGTTGCTCTTCAAAAAAAGTGTAAGCTTCAGCAAGTCCGTTACCTATACCCAAAGATTGGTTTTCTGCAGCTAAATCGATCACTCCTTTTAGCTGATACATCTTTGTTGCAATGGATGCCTGTTTATTTACCCATTCGTTGTAAGCTTGACTGGCTTCTGCAATCTCCGCCAGATAGCGGGTACGATCGGGCGGGATGATGTATATTTTCTCAGATTGATCGCCTGTCAACTCCATTTTTGCTTTAAAATCAATGCCGGTTTTTTCCCTGACTTTTTGCATCAGTGCTACAAACAAATTGTTCATGCCTGGATCATTGAATTGTGAAGCCATTGTTCCGTAAACAGGAATTTCGTCGTCGTTGGCCTCAAATATCTGATGATTACGTTTGTACTGTTTGCGCACATCACGTAAAGCATCCAAAGCACCGCGTTTATCAAATTTGTTAATGGCAACGAGGTCTGCAAAGTCGAGCATATCTATTTTTTCAAGCTGCGTTGCAGCTCCGAATTCGGGCGTCATCACATAGAGAGATACGTCGCAATGCTCGGTGATTTCTGTATCTGATTGTCCGATTCCTGAAGTTTCAACAATGATCAGATCATACCCGGCAGCTTTGCAGATATCAATGCTTTCCTGTACATTTTTAGATAAGGCGAGATTTGCCTGGCGGGTAGCGAGGGATCGCATGTATACCCTTGGATTATTGATCGCATTCATGCGGATTCTATCGCCCAATAATGCACCTCCGGTTTTTCTTTTTGAAGGGTCTACAGAGATAATCGCCAGTGTTTTATCATCAACTTCAATTAGAAAGCGCCGAACCAGTTCATCTACCAAAGATGATTTACCAGCCCCCCCGGTTCCTGTGATGCCGAGAATCGGAACAGTGTAACTTGCCGATAACTTTTTCAGTTCGTTTACAAATTGTTGTGTCCCTTCCGGATCGTTTTCGGCCACTGTAATGGCGCCTGCAATTGCTTTTATATCTTTTGAAGGGACACTTGTCAACTCATTGGTAATGTTTTCTTTGGTAATGAAATCTGTTTTGATCAGCATATCATTAATCATGCCTTGTAGCCCCATTCTCCGGCCGTCATCCGGAGAGTATATTTTAGTAATACCATAGGCTTCCAGCTCTTCTATTTCAGCAGGAAGAAATACGCCGCCACCCCCGGCAAAGATTTTTATGTGTCCTGCTCCGCTATCCTGAAGCAAATCGTACATGTACTTGAAATATTCAATATGACCACCCTGGTAGGAAGTCATTGCAATTCCCTGAACATCCTCCTGAATGGCACAGTTTACCACCTCATCAACCGCGCGGTTGTGGCCAAGGTGAATCACTTCGGCACCTGATGATTGCAATATGCGGCGCATGATGTTGATGGTTGCATCATGCCCGTCGAAAAGGGATGCTGCTGTAACAAAACGAATTTTATTCTTTGGTTTGTATATTTCTACTGCTTGCATACTATGGAATTAAAGGCCTTACAGAATCAAATTCTGAACTGCCTGTAGCTGATATATTTGGTTCAACAAATGTAGCAAATTGTTATAATTAGTGGCTTTTATAATGATTTTAAGAAAGACACGTGCAAGAGCTGGGATGGAGGGGTAAACAAAAAAGCCACCTGGCAGGGTGGCTATATTTTTATTTGTTTGTAATTTCTGTTATGGGTTCTCCAACGGTTCCATTGGGTGTTTGGATATGCAATAGTGCGGCTAAAGTTGGTGCGATATCAGTCATATAATGCATGGTATTGGTTGCACCGGGTTTTATACCCCATCCCATAAATACCAATGGAATATGCGAATCGTAAGGGTTCCAGTTTCCGTGTGTGGTTCCGCTGCTGCTTCCATTAAACCAGTTTGGCTCAAGGACGTAATAAATATCTCCGCTACGACGTGGATAATATCCGTTTGTAATCATCTTTTTCTGAATTTCCTGTAAGGTAGCCTGAGAGATCTTTGAAATATCTACCGCATTTTGAAAACCATCAAGATGTCTTAAAAATTCAACTGATGCTGCTTTAATTACGTCGAAACTTACACTTACTTTATCAATTTTGTCATGATCAAAAATGATCTGGTTGTTCATTGATTTTAAAACGATGTTATCTGCTTTGAACTTGTCGTTTAAGAAAGTATTTAACTTGCTTGCAATGTCCCTGTCGCTCACTACGCCAGCAGGCAAATTGTTTTCTTTCATGAAACCTGGCACATGCGCCGCACCATGGTCTGCCGTAAGAAATACAGTATAATTTCCTTTACCCACCTGTTTGTCCAGGTAATTGAAAAAAGCCTCGATGTCTTTATCTAAACGGAGGTAAGTATCTTCAGCTTCAACGGAATTAGGACCGTAAGCATGGCCAACATAATCTGTTGATGAACAACTTACTGCTAAGAAGTCAGTAATGTTATCTTTTCCTAAATCTTCAGATAAAATGGCCAGTTTAGCCAGGTCGAGCGTAATGGTATTGCCATATGGCGTGCCTCTGATGGCATCAAAGTTCTTATCAATATTCTGTGTCAATTGATGAGGGAAAGTACTTGATTTACCTTCGTAAGCTTTCTCGTCTGCTGTGCTGTTTACGTATGTGTTTAGAGGATAAAGTGTTTCCCAGTTTTTAGCATAAAATTTATTTGCCAGTTTTAATTTGTTGTAATCAGCAATCCACGATGGTACCTCTTTCATGTAGTATGTACTGGTGATCCAGTTTCCGGTACTACCCTGGTACCAATATGCTGCATTGGCGGCATGGCCCGCCGGTAATATAGAACCTCTGTCTTTTAGAGAAATACCAATTACTTTGCCTTTAAAGTTTGTAGCTAATCTTAATTCATCAGTGATGGTATTGGTAAGCATGTTTTTAGGTGACATATTACCTTCAGGAGATGGTGAACTTCCAACAGTAGTTACGGTCGAATCATCTGTACAATAAACACTTTTCTTTGTTTCAGGATTGTACCAGTCGTTTCCAACAATACCGTGTACTGCCGGAACAGATCCTGTATAAATACAGGTGTGACCGCAAGCGGTATAGGTAGGTGTATATGGGATGAATGTATTTTCAACTGAAAAACCCTCATTTACTAATCTTTTAAAGCCTCCATTTGTGTAACGGTTATAAAAACGATACAGGTAATCCCAGCGCATCTGATCCACAACAAGGCCAACAACCAATTTAGGTCGGGCAACCTCGGCCGGAAAAGCCTTGGCAGGGACAGCGATAGTTTTCTTAGTTTGTGCGTTTGATATTGAAGCGGAGAGAAGCGATAGGGAAAAGAGTAAATAAGATATTTTCTTCATTCTATAATTGTTAAAGGGCTAAAGTAACAATTTTTAAATGAACATATTTTGAAGTAATTGTAAAGTTTTTATATCGCTTCTGCCACCACAAAAGTGCTGCCGCCAATGAAGATCAGGTCATTAGGATTGGCAGACTTCATTGCTGTTTCTTTTGCTGACTGCACGGAGGAGTATGAATTACCTGTTAAGCCGAAGGCAGCAGCCTGTTCTTTCAAATCCCCTGCATCCAGGCCTCTTTCCAGATCGGGCTTGCAAAAATAGTAAGTGGCATTTTGCGGCAACAGGGAGAGTACTTTTGAAATGTCTTTATCTTTTACCATTCCAAAAACAATGTGCAGCTTTTCATACGGGGTTTGGTCAATGTTTTTAATCACCTCAGCAATGCCTGCTTCGTTATGCCCGGTATCGCAGATTACCACAGGGTGTTGGTTTAAGGTTTGCCAACGGCCTTGTAGGCCAGTAAGTTTTTTTACCTGCTTTAAACCGCTTGCAATACTTTCAGCCGAAATGCTGAATTTTGAGGTCTGGTTGAGTATCGCAATGGTTTGGAGCACAGTTAAAATGTTTTTATGTTGGTAGGTACCGGTTAAATCACTCTCAAGAGTGTAATTAATTTTATTTCCAATTTTATTTAAGGATAACGAGAGTTTTCCCTTGGTAAGTTTAAAGTTGGTGGCTGTTAACTCCTGATCAGCAAACGAGATTGGTGCATTCATATCTTTTGCTTTTTTGATAAAAACCGGCGATGATTTTTCCTGAGTTTCTCCGATTACGATGGGAATACCTTTTTTTATAATTCCTGCTTTTTCACCTGCTATCTCTTCGAGTGTATCGCCGAGCATATTCATATGGTCCATGCTGATATTAGTAATTACAGAAATTTCCGGGGTGATGATATTGGTTGAATCCAATCTGCCTCCCAAGCCTACTTCGATAATGGCAATATCTACCTGATGTTTAGCGAAATGATCAAAGGCGAGCGCTACTGTAACCTCAAAAAAGGAGGGTTCAACCTCTTCGATTAATTCTTTCTGATCGTCTATGAAGGAAACCACCTCCGTTTTGGCGATCATTTTTCCATTAATGCGGATACGCTCGCGAAAATCTTTTAAGTGTGGTGAAGTATATAAGCCGGTTTTGTATCCCTGTGCTTGTAAAATTGCTGCCAACATGTGCGATGTAGAGCCTTTACCGTTTGTTCCTGCAACATGAATACTTTTAAATTTATCCTGCGGATTGTTTAATGCATTGCAAAAAACGATGGTATTGGTTAAGTCTTTTTTAAAGGCGGAAGCGCCAACACGGGTAAACATGGGGAGTTTACTGTAAAGGAAATCTAGTGTTTGCTGGTAGTTCATCATTCAGGTCAAATATAGGCTGACTATTTTTATTATGAAATAAAAAGTTGAACCTGAGATCCTATTTAAATGATTTTTTTGCAAAAAAAATGGCCTGCAAAAACAGACCATTATCTACGATTAAGTCAATTGCGACTTATTTCACCTTGAAGTTAAATACAACCACTCCGGTCTGGTTATCCGTCCCAATGTCCGATTTGCTCAGTGAAGAATTGAGCACGGCCTGAATACACTTATTAACCAGCTCAGTGTCGGTAATCGTTGAACCTTTTAATTCCTGATTGGCACGTACAATATCGCCCGAACGATTGAAATAAATACGGATTGCAATCCTTCCTGTTTTTTGTCCATCGTCTTTAGGAACTACCAGGTTAGAGAATCTTCTCAGTTCTATAGGCTTATTTCCAAAACCAGATCCACCTTCTCCATAATTATTTGCAAGCGGATCTCCGTTAACTGAACCCTGATTTCCAGCCGTATTACCTGTCCCGTCTCCGCCACCCTGACCTGTACTTTTTTTACCCTTATACAGCGCATTCTGGTTAATAACCGGTTGAGAAGGCTTTTCTTCAGTCGCCGTAGTTGGTGTGGTGGTTTTAGTTTTAGTTGGTTTAGTATTTACGCTAATGGCCTCTTCGGTATTCTGTGTCTGGATTTCCTTATCGCCTGTTTCTACAGTGGTGTTTTCTGTTACCTTCTCCTGTGGCGTTACTTTATCCGGCGCTTTCTGATTTGCATTAGGATCAGCTGAAGGTTCTTCAATACTGGTATAATCATCACCCATACCTTCTGCGGCAGTACCGTAATTTACCACCATACCGCCCATGCCTAAATCTTCAGGGGGTTCAAAAGAATTTATCACAATTAAGAAGCTAATTGCAAGCAAAACTGCCATGATCCCGGAGGAGATGGCGATAGCTTTTGGATAGTTATTTTCTTCTGTAGTATTCATTATTTTTTCGGCTCTACAGCTAAAACGAGTTTTAATTTCAGTTTGTTTGCCACATCGTAAGCTACCATGATATTTTCTGCAGGTACATTTTTAGCGACATACAAAATGATGGTCATATCTGGTGCTACCTTCTGGTACGACTCTATTGCTGCCTGTAAGGCATCAACACTCACTGGTTTTTTATCAACGAAATAATTGAACTTTTCGTCTATACTTACGGTAACCGCTTTTTTAGCGGTAGATTGTTGTCCGCTGGAAGACTGAGGCAATAACAGTTTAACCACTTGTGGATTTACCACAGCAGAAGCCAATAAAAAGAACAGCATCAGGAAGAACATAATATCGTTCAGTGCTGATGTATGTACTTCTACGCCTCCTTTTGTTCTCTTGCGTAAATTCATTATTTGCCTGGTTCTTCTAATAAATCAATAAAATCAATTGCGTCGGTTTCCATCTTAAGGATGATTTTTTCAACCATGATGTTCAGGATGTGGTACAGTACGTATGCGATGATACCAATGATTAGACCTGTAGCCGAAGTGATCATTTTGGTATACAAACCACCTGAGATGGTGCCGATTTCAATAGCACCTTTAATGGATACCTGGTGGAAGATCGTGATTACCCCGACAATTGTTCCTACGAAACCGAGCATGGGCGCGATACCCGCTACAATGCCTAAGATACTGATATTTTTCTCCAGTTTAGAAACTTCGAGTTTACCAACGTTTTCTATGGCACCTTCAATATCTTTAATGGGGCGTCCAATACGCTTTAAACCTTTCTGCAGCATTCTGGAAAGTGGGGAGTTATTGTTTCTAAGCAATGACATGGCTCCATCCAGATTGCCGGAATGAATGTATGACCTGATCTGACCCATTAAATTTGATTCGTCTTTTGTGGCTTTTTTAATGGTTAAATAGCGTTCAACGAAAATTACCAAAGCCAGAAAAGCCAGAAAAGCAAGGGGGATCATTACCCATCCGCCTTTGAAGAGCAAATCAATAAAATGAAGTTCTTCAGGAGCTGGTTGAGTTACTGCCTGATTAATTGCATTTGCGGTATCCTGTAATGCCTGTGTGGTGTCTTGAATTAATAAAGTTATCATTTTTATGGTTGTGTGTTGATTTTTAACTGTTTAATGTAAAAGCCTTTCCCATTGAGTTTCTTCTGCAGAATATCTTTCTGTTTCTCAGCTTCTTCTTTTGTACTAAAGTTAGCGATACTCACTTTTTTTCTGGTTCCTTCCATTTTTACAATCTCAGCATCCAGGCCAATTTTCTTCATCTTGGCAATGTATTCCAAGGCACGGGCTTCAGTTTTGTACGAAATGGCGATAACATAGAACCGTGAGGATGAATGATCAGCGACCGGTGGCGCTGCCGCAACAGCCGTGCTTACAGGTTTTGCTTTTTTAACGGTATCTGTTTTTGCTGCCACCTGACTGGCTTTCAAAATACTGTACGTTTTCGCGACAGAATCCTGTTTAACTTTCGCACTGTCAATGGTCACCTTAGCGGTGTCAATCGTTTTTACCGGTTGGTTGACTACTGGTTGCTGACGGTTAAACCATTCCGGTTTGGTATAATAAACAATGGCTCCAATGATTAACAGCAGGAAGATCGCTGTGAGAACTTTAGGCCAGATGGGTTTAGTGTCAGGGACTGATGGCTCTTCCGGAACAGGGTCATGGCCAAAGCGGTTTGGGTGTTCGGCGTGTTGCGCTTTGATAAATTCAGGTGCTTCGATAACCGGTTCATCAACAGTGGTCTCATCTCCAAGTTGAATATACTTTTTAGGTTGGTCAAGTGCTTCTGCAGCAATCTCCTGATTAATTTCGTGTGCAAGCACCTCTGATTCGGGCGTGTGGCCAAAGCGATGAGGGTGTTCCTCATGCTGCTCTTTCATAAATTCCGGTGCTGGAGTTTTTTTATTTACATGCTCTTCAGATTCTGGTGTGTGACCAAAACGGTTAGGATGTTCCTGGTGCTGTTCTTTGATGAATTCAGGAGCGGGCACTACATCTTCTTCCTTGGGTGTCACATTTTCCAAGGTCTTTCTTAAGTCGTCCTGTACTTCATCCAGTTCAATATTTTCAATAACGGGGTGTGCTATTTCCTTGCTTTCAGAAACAACAGGTGTATGCGGAGCTTCAGCAATCTCATCGTAAATGTCTTCGTCCGGTTCTTCGACTGAAGCTTTTGGTTCTACATGTAAAGGTTTCGGTTCTTCAGATATGGTTTCAGAAACCTGTGGTAAACCATAAAACTCTGAGCCATAATTAATATTGTTAGCTGGTTCAAAACTTAAGCCCGCATGTTCAGTGAAGAATAAGCGCCCTAGATTGTCCAGTTCAATTTCGTGTTCAGTTTCCAGCTTCTGCTGGATGTTTTCTACAAACTGAGCAATGTAATAATTCGCACTGTCAGTAGAAATATTTCTTTTAGCGGCAATAAAATCTGCCAGGTATCCGCTTTCTTTTAACTCAGATGTAAAAACCAAGGTATAACTTGGTGGCAAAAATGATTGTGTTTCTTTATCGTATCTCCCCGGTGATTTCTTTTTGAAGAAAGTGCCCAGGTCATTAACTCCAACTTCCTTGCGTTGTTGCAAAAGTTCTAAAAGGTATGATAAGATGTCCATTCCGGTATTATTAAGCATTAAATTTAAAAATTATATTTGACCTTCAAAGCGTCAGCAAATACGTTATCGTGCATTTTGCCTGAAAAAGGAGGGTGGAATGATGACCGTATTGATTGTTTTATCATGTAAAAGTGTAACGTGTTAAAAGATTCGTATCTCCTTAACTTCTAAAGATAACGGTTACAAAGATAGAAATGGTATGTGAGTTACCAAATGAGATACCTTATATAATCATTAATAAGATTAGAAATTTATTAAAACCAATTTTTGAGAACCTGATTGCGATTTGGTAGTGGCATAATAATTTATTCTCTTTATTTAAATTAATTATAAATAACTCTTGATTTGCAACGGTGCGGATTTTATATTTGCAGGAAATCTGACCGTATGCTGAATGGTATGGTAACCGATTCCAAACGAATTATGATAACAACTTCCTTCCTGTTTATGCTAATTGCATTTGAAATATGCTATCTGACTTCAAAACAGTTCAAGCAGCAACATCCACCTTCTTACGTTTCTACTATAGTGCATAAGAAAAAGCAATTTCGGGTACTCGCGGCACTGTTTTTTATAGTATCGTCAACTTTATTGATTTTAAACCTGGGCTGGGGGAGTGGGATTGCTGCCATTGTGTTTACCTTGATGGCAGCGGGCAGTCTGATTGTATCCATTCAGCCTTTCCGCTATGTCAGAATCGGTGTTATCGCAGCGGTTTACTTTTCAATTCTCTTACTAGAAATGTTTATATAATTTATGCCTGCAAATAAAAAACACCTTACCAAATCGCCGTGGATCAGGTTTGCGAAAATTCTGATTGGAGTAATCGGCGGATATCTGGTAATGTTCAGCTTTCATTTACTACTCACCAGAATCTTTCCGTCACCCGAGGTCATCGCCACTTCATTTATTACAGGTTATTTGTTATGGGCCGTTTTGTTACTCCTGACATTTTTATCAAGGAGTGTATGGAAAGTTTTAGGGATTTATACTTTATTAATATTAGTGTTTTCGGGCGCTTGCTACATGATATAATTAGAAATGGATAACAGGAAATACAATATTTACTTTCATACGCATACCATAAGTGGTATTATCATTTGTGCAATTTTATATGTGATGTTTTTTGCAGGTTCGTTTTCTTTTTTTAAAGATGATATCAGCGCCTGGCAAAAAAACAGTTCTTATGTTGAGGGGCGTAGAACCAGTACAAAAGATTACGGTCATATTCTGGATTCTTTAGGAGAAAAAACAAATTTGAAGGGGCGTGACTTTAGTTTTTTTATTCAGCGGAATGATGTTGGTGCTTATGTATCTGTAACAGGATCAAACGACAGCACACTGAAAAAGAAGATAACACCGAAACCAGCTGGGGAAGGCAAAAAACGTAAGGGCCGTGGAAGAGGTGGGGACGATGATTCAATGTATTTTAATTACGATTTTGCAAATAAAAAATCGGGTGATTATACTGACTCCTATGACATGGGTGAGTTTTTATATCGCCTGCATTTCCTCGCTCAACTGAATGCAGTTCCCATTCATTTAGGTGCACCATTCGGATACCTGCTTGCCGGTATTGTGTCATTTATCTTTGTTTTCGCATTGATAACAGGACTGATGCTACACTGGGAAAAGATTTTTTCGAATTTCTTCACCTTTAGACCATGGTCTAAATGGAAAACGTTATGGACGGATTTGCATACGGCTATCGGCGTAATTGGTTTTCCTTTTCAACTGATATTTGCCATAACAGGAGTTGTGCTTATTGCCAATGTATTTCTAATTGGGCCTTATACGAAATTCGCCTATAAAGGAAACAGTGCGGCTTTATATCAGGATTTAGAATACAGTGATACCACAAAATATGATTATAGCTACAAGCCATTAGAAACTTCTTTCAATATCAACGATTTGCTATCCAGAACCGAGCGCAAATGGAAGAATAGCAGAATCACCTCTGTTCAGATTAAGAATTACGGAGATGCGAATATGCACGTTATACTGGAGGCTAAACCACAGGCTCAGGAGAGCTTCTCTGGTACCGGACATCTCGTGTATAGAGTCAGAGATCAACAGGTCTTAAGTGAAGTATCACCTGTAAAGCAATCGAGCTATGTGGATAAAGTAAAAAGTATGATCTATCACCTTCATTTTGGTGATTTCGGAGGGAAACCTTTAAAGGTAATTTTCTTTGTACTTGGAATCATGGGCTGCCTGGTCATCATTTCAGGGATCCTGATCTGGCTGGTAGCCAGGGATAAAAATAACGTTCCAAAAAAGAAAAGGGTGTTTAACTTCTGGACCGCTAACATTTTTATGGCTTCCTGTTTAAGTATGCTGCCCGTTACAGCATTTACACTGATCAGTTTATTGTTCATAGATAAACCAGGCCAGTCAGATATTTTCCATCTGTATTTCTATTCGTGGTTATTGTTATCGGTTTATTTTATCGTAAGGCGAAATCTGGCGATAACTAATCATCAGAGTTTGATATTATCTGCTTTATCATGTTTCCTTTTGCCTTTAATGGATGGGATTAAACGTAACAACTGGTTGTGGATTACATTCGATCAGGGGAAGTTTGATATTTTGTTTATTGATCTGCTGTTCCTGATCTTATCCATTATTGCTGTTGTAGTGCTTGTTAAAATGAAGCAGCATGAAAAAGCAAAGAAGGTTGCTGCATAAATATCAAAAAAAATATTTCAACGAAAAAAACCACAGCTGTAAGCTGTGGTTTTTTTGTATAAAGACGATTAAAGGCTAAAATGAGTAGCTTAATCCACCAAAGATATTAAATCCATTCACCTGATAATACAAATATCTGCTGTAGTTTTTATTGAGCAGGTTGTTCGCTTTAGCAAATACAGAGAATTTGTTATTGATTTTATAATCTGCACCAATACCTAAATCAACATAACCTTTAACGGTAACAATCTCTTCTATACTGGTATTTGGAACTACATATTGTAAGGGGTTAACTGGTGCGCTCAGGTATAACTTCGCTTTAACATCATCCTGTATTACAACACCTGCATTAAAAGTCAGTTTTTTATTAAATGTATACACAAAGTTTGAGCTTACCTTCAAGCCTGGTTTAAACCAGCTATAGGTTTCCTGGGCCGGTTTCCAATCGTCAATGTTTAGTTTGCCTGTCCACTTTAATGCATCACTAACCTGAACTGATATCTCTCCTTCTAATCCGGTTAACTTGGTTTTACCAAAATCGTAAATCACATCAAATTTATTGAAATCAGTAAAGTTATTCACGAATAGTGGCATATCATCAAATTGCCTGATGTATAACTTAGCCTTGTAGCCGAAGCCCGGACCACCAGTGCCTTTAATACCTGCGCTAAAGCTCAGCTTCTCTACTGTGTTTTTAACCAGGATATTATTATTCAACCATGGATTCTCGTCTGTAAAGCCTTTCAGCGAATTTCTGTTTACATCGCCTTTCACTTCACCAAAAACTTGTAAGTAATCGGGAATCAAAGTGAAATCAGCTGTTACCGCAGGGAATATCCTGGTGCTGCTGAAGGCTCCAAACTCCTGTACGAAGTTAATACCAGCCGTTACTTTAGCCCCCTTAACCTGTAAGCGGATATAAGGATTTAAGCGAAGCAGGTTGTTGCCTACACTAGTGAGGGCGTCTTTTGTATTGCCGAATTCCGTTGAGGCGGCCAACCCCAGATTAAAGGAGCTGATGCGTTTATTAACATAGCCATTTAGCGTAAAGTAACTTTCCTTAGCATCGTATTTATCTCCCCAAAGGTAACCGTTTGCTTTAAGTGCATAGCTAAATGCATCCTGATCTTCGGTGAAGTTCTTTACCAGCTCCCCCTCAAGTTCAACAAAAGTTAAAGCTTGTTTTTGAGGATCGGTGTTAAAGGTCGGCCGGGCATCATCTATCCCGTAGAAATAAGTGCCGTTGCGTTCAAAATTAATTCGCCCGCTAACTGTGTTTTCGTCTAAAATGCTGCGACCAAATACACTCAACTGCTGACTGCTGCTGTTTTGTTTATTTAGCTTACCTTCCTGGCTAAAATGTTTGAAATAACCACCGAGCTGTAGGCCTTCATCTTTACCAGTATTAAAATAAGCCTCGCCCAATAATGTAGCCTGTGATCCAAATGCTCCTTTCACATAATTATTAACGAGAACGCTCGCCTTTTCATCAGCGAGGGCTTGTGCCTGCAGCTTTTGAATGTCGCTGTTTAACTCTAATTTCCGGTCAGTTATGCTGTAGTTGAATTTTGCCTTGTAGGTTTTTACGTCATCCAGATTCGGGCTTCTTCTCAGTTTTACAGCTTCAGCTAAAATTGGTTTATATGGGCGAACTACCTCAACTTCTTCAGTAACCACACCTTTTTCATCCTGTTTTTTATCTTGTGCCTGCACCGTGACTATTCCGGCAGCTAATAAGAAAAGTGTACTGTATATATATTTAATTGACTTCATAATGCTACTTCTTCTGGTTTAGTTTTTCTAGTTTTTCTTTGGCTGTAGGGATGATATCATCCTTGCCTTCGTAATTATCGATGATACTGAGAAGAGTACTTTTAGCCTGTAAATTATCCTTGAGGGCTACATAATTATCAGATAGGAGAATAAAGGCCTTCGCTACCCAGTAATCATAAGAAGCCATATTATTGATCAGATCAAAGCATGTTTTTGATGATGTTTTAAAATCGCCTTTACTGTATTCCAGCAAAGCCAGGTTGTATTTAGCTTCTGCTGCAGCAATGGTTTTGGTTTTTGCCACAACGTTTTTAAATTCCTTTACGGCTGTGGTGGTATCACCTTTTAATAAGTACGCTTTACCTGAGTATAATCCTGAACTATTTTTTTCTTCCTCCGACGCTTTCTCGGAATCTTTAGTCAATTGTGCATATTTTAACATATCATCAGGCATGTTAAGTGCGGTATAAGCTTTTAACAGGTTGTTGATGGCAAAACTGTAGTGAGATTTGTAATCGGTAGTTGTTTCCAGTCTTTTCAGATATACAATAGCTTCATTGTATTTTTTCTGGTTGAGAAAAACCTGCGAAATGCTTACCAGCGAACGCTCTGTGTAATCACTTGTCCAATCATTCAGTATAAACTCGTAGTCGGCGATAGCATCTTCCGGGCGGCCTAATTTTACCAATGATTCGGCCCTGATAAATTTAGCCTCTTTTTCGTGGATGGCTTTAGGAAATTTATCAAAGTAGGCGTTTACAGATTGAAAGGCACCATTTGCATCACCTTTGAGATAAAGGTTGTTGGCTGCAGCAAATACAATGTTATCCTGGTCATTTGATGAATAATTACCTAGTGGCGTAGAGTTAGCATAGGTAATAAAACCGTTTGCATCTCCGCGATCTATATAGATATTTTTGGTGGATTCCATGGCTTGCTTAGCCTCATCTGTTGTTGGATAGTCGCGCACCACTTTTTTGAATGACTCCAGAGCGGCATCATCCTGATCCTGATTATACTGAACCAGTCCGATGGTAACTAATGCCTTGGGCACGTAGCTGCTGCGGGGATATTTTGCCACCAAATCAACTAAATCTGATTTTGATTTATCGAAGTCGCCTTTTGTAAAATAAGTATAGGCTGTTTCAAAGCCTGCATCATCAGCATAGTTAGAGTTTGGAAACTTTGATAATAACGACTGCATGGTTCCGATCTTGGCATCATACTGATTTTCGAGGCCCTGGATCATTCCTTTCTGAAAAGTAGCATAGTCTTCAGAAGATGTATGTCTGGCAATGATTTTATTGTAATTAGACATGGCATCGCCATAACTTTTATTTACAAAATATGAATCGGCCAGGCGGATGGTTGCATCATCAATTGTTTTCTGGTCTTTATCGCTGCCTGCCAGGAATTTTTCAAAATAACTAGCGGCCTTACTATATTTTTCATCTTCAAAAGCTGCATAAGCAAGCGCATAGTTGGCGAAGTTATAAACACCTGTTTTGTCTGCGTCAGGCATTTTTAAAAATTTCTCGAAGGTAGCAACGGCTTCGCCAAATTTACGCAGTTCATACATTGATTCTGCTTTCCAATAGGTACTTAACGCATGGATCTCGGCATCTTCAGTATATTTTTCCGAACGTAAAAACATAGAGAGTGCATTTGGAAATGCCCTTTCATTATAAAATTCAAGTCCGCGGAAGTAAGTCACCTTCTGATAAGCTTCCTTTGCTTCTAATGTTTTATCCGGAATAGGTTCTAAAATATCAACAGCAGCCTGGTAGTTTTTGGTTGTCAGCAATACCTCACCCAACAGTGTTTTGGCTTCGTTAAGTTTTTTAGATTTTGGGAAGGCCTTTAAAAAACCTTGTGTGGCTTCCAATGCCTGCTGATGGAAGTCGAGCTCATAACTCAGCTTAGCATAACTTAACCAGGCTTCTTCCTGTATGGCTTTGTCGAAATCCAACCTTGATGCCCTGAAAAATGCACTTTGTGCTTTTTGCTTGTTGCCTAACTGAATAAATGCTTTACCCAGAGTGTGCATACCATTTTGCAGGTAAACATCATCATTGTTGAGTTTTTCTAAAACGGCAACAGATTCCTTATATTTTTTATTCTGGAAAAGTGAGTATCCGTACTGATAAATAAACAGGTTATTTTTGGTCTCGCTTTTATCCTTTGCATAAAACTCAGCAAAGTATTTTTCAGCGTTTTTGAATTCTGATTTTGCAAAGTATGATGCCGCGACAAGGCTTAACATTTCCGGTTCGAATTGTTGCTTTGTTTTCTGTATTGAAGCCAGAGCATACTCGATCACATCGTCATAGCGCTCATCAAGGTAATACATTGATGTGATGTAGTACGGATAACTGGCTTCATAGGTAGGAGAGCCTTTTAGCTTTTCGAAATTGGCAAGTGCCGTTTTATATTCTTTATTCAGGTAGTTGATGTAGGCAAAATAATAAGTTGCACTTTCCTGAAAATCACCTTTATCTTTTTTAACCAACTCAAATAAAGGTTCAGCTTTTTCGTAGTCTTTAAGTTCGAAATAGCTGTAGCCTTGTTTAAACTGATATTCATTTCTTTGTTTTCCGGATAGGGTTGAAGGGTCAGTTTTTTCAAACCACTCCAATGCTTTGGTATAATTTTTTTGTCCGAAATAAGTTTTGCCTACATAAAAATAAGCCAGTTTGGTATTTGGATTTAACGGATAGTCGCGGATAAAAGACTGGAATAAACTCTCAGCATCACTGTTTGTTAATTCGAGCGCGCAAACTGCGGCATAAAATTTAGCATTTTCCTTTAAGGTTGACAGCTCTGCATTACTTTCTGTTTGCGTTGAGGGTTTATAGCGAAGCTGCTCTACAAGCTTAAATTGCTGCGCTGCCGCAGTGTATTTCTCTTTTTCTAATAATTCTAAGCCAGTCTGGTAGTTCTTATTGAGGTTTTGCAGCGCGCTGACCTGCGCGTAGCTGGTAAAACTTCCTGCCAAAAATAGCGGAATTAATAAGTATTTTTTCTGCATCGGTTTCAAATATGGTTGGTACTAAATTATAAATAGTATCAGTGTTTATCAACAGAAGTAATTAACATCTGTTAACAACACACTTAAACGAAGGTATTGTAGAAATGGTATGTTATTGTTGAAATGTGGATAATTAAGCTGCAAATTCATCCAGCTTTCAATTGATAAACCACTAAGTTCTGTTTATCCCTGGCTTGCCAGCAAATACAGAACAGCCATCCGTACAGCTACTCCATTTTCTACCTGATCAAGAATGATAGACTGTTTGCTGTCTGCAACATCACTGGTAATCTCTACACCACGGTTAATTGGTCCCGGGTGCATCACAATGATCTCCTTATCAAGATTATTCAGAATTTGTTTATTTAAGCCGTACATCATTGCATATTCCCTTAGGGAAGGGAAGTACTTAATATCCTGGCGTTCCAGTTGAATGCGCAGCATATTGGCAACATCACACCAGTTTAAGGCTTTGATGAGGTTGTGTTCAACTTTAACGCCCAGTTGGTGGATATGTTTTGGAATCAGGGTTGTAGGGCCGCAAACCATTACCTCTGCACCTAAGCGCTGCAGACAAAGTATATTTGAAATGGCTACCCTCGAGTGTAAAATATCGCCAACGATGACTACTTTTTTACCCGCCACATCGCCAAGTTTCTCGCGGATGGAAAATGCATCAAGTAGAGCTTGTGTTGGATGCTCATGGGCCCCGTCGCCGGCATTTACAATCTGGGCCTTAACATGTTTGCTCAAAAACTGGCCAGCGCCTGCATAAGGATGTCGCATAACCACCATATCAACTTTCATTGACAAAATGTTGTTTACGGTATCAATCAGGGTTTCACCCTTGCTTACTGAAGAAGACGATGCCGCAAAATTTACCACATCCGCAGAAAGCCTTTTTTCTGCAAGCTCGAAGGAAAGTTTGGTTCGGGTAGAATTTTCGAAAAAAATGTTGGCAATGGTAATATCACGAAGTGACGGCACCTTTTTGATGGGACGGTTGATTACTTCCTTAAAATTATCTGCAGTTTCGAATATCAATTCGATATCATTCCGGTTAATATCTTTAATGCCTAAAAGATGTCGGGTTGATAGTTTGTCTGCTGCCATTTCTTATTTATTGTTTTCCGATAATAATATAACCTTGTCTTCTGCTCCTTCACTTGCCCATGTAACCTTCACCTGTTGCGAGTTCAGGCTATCTACCGGATGACCGATATAATCGGGCTCGATTGGTAAATGTCTGCTGTAACGGCGATCAATCAGGACTAGTAATTCTACTTTTTCTGGTCTTCCATATGCAAGCAATGCATCAAGTGCTGCCCTGATGGTTCTGCCCGTCCAAAGTACGTCATCAATCAGCACAACTTTTTTGCCTTCAATGATGAAATCAATGGAATTACTGCTTGCTGTAACCAATCCATCTTTTCTTCTGAAATCGTCTCTGAAGAATGTAATGTCGAGGTTTCCCTTTAAAATTTTCGTGTTCTTTAAGATCGATTGCAGTTCCTGATGAATGCGGTCGGCCAGGTAAATGCCACGTGGTTGAATACCAATGAGAACGGTATTTTTGAAATCGTCGTGGTTTTCAATTAACTGATGGCAAAGCCGCTTAATTGTAATCTGAATTTTTTGTCCGTCAAGAAGTGTTTTCTTTTGCATGGAAGAAGGATTGGGCAAATATATAAAAATGTTCGAAGCTTGGAAAGCTGAATTTCAATTTAGCGGTTAGGCATCCCAAATGTTGTTCGCCGCGGTGAGTACAATGGGTTTACCTGCAGTAATCAAAATGGTATGTTCGTGCTGGGCTACAAAGCCACCTTTATCACCTGTAAGTGTCCAACCATCATTTTCGGTTTCTGCGATGGATGAAGCTGTAGAAATAAAGGTTTCGATGGCTACCGTTGTACTTTTCTTAAATCTTTCGTGATTGTAACGGTCGTAGAAATTTGCAATTTCGTGGGGTTCCTCATGCAAACCACGTCCAACACCATGGCCGGTCAGGTTTTTAATTACCTTGAATCCCTTCTTACGGGCTTCTGTTTCGATTAATCTTCCAATCTCAGCAATACGAACCCCTCCTTTAATGTTATCGATAGCTTTTTTCAGAATTTCTTTTGATGAGGTGACCAGCTTTTGATGGCCATATATATCGTTGCCGAGGATAAATGATCCGCCATTGTCAGACCAAAAGCCGTTCAATTCTGCAGATACATCAATGTTGATCAAGTCGCCGTCTTTTAATATTTTATGCTCGCTGGGAATTCCATGAGCGATTTCATTATTGACACTGATGCAGGTCCAGCCGGGGAAATTATAAGTGAGGCGGGGTGCTGATTTTGCACCTAATGCATTGAGTATTGAACCTCCAAATTCATCAAGCGCTTTGGTCGACATTCCGGGTTTTGCAAAGTTGCGCATTTCTTTTAAAGTTTGGGCAACCGCATTGCTCACTGTCTGCATTCCGCTGAGTTCGTGTTCTTTTGTAATTGACATATGGCTAGTGCTTTAAGGTTGAAGATATTTATGTTTACTTCTTGTCGTTCGGCTGTTCAGAACGTATTTTGTCCTGATCTTGTTTTCTTCCCGGCGACCATAGCCATAGCGAAAGAATAATAAGCGGTATCAGAAAACTTAATGCAATGACAATGAGGATAGGCCTTTCTTTGATGATACCGGCGTCTGTAGAAATGAAGATATTGATGGTTTCTTTAAGTACATACAGCGTAATCAGCGTGGATATTATGGCAAAAATTTTTTTCATAATCATTATTTCAACAAAGATTGCATTTATTTTTTAAACACATTGGATACAGACCAAATAAGCTAGCAGTTTCACCCAAACATTCAAGCGTAAGTAATAAGCTATCTTCTGCAGCCTTGATGGCAAAACCAATCATCTATTAATTTTCCAGATACCTTTTTGAATAATTTATTCCCATTAAATCGTAACGTTTAAACTGCGCTCTTAAACGTTTCTGAAAATCAGGATAGTTTCGTTTCTCTTTCGCGCTCCACAAAATTTCACTCAAAGCATCCAATCTTGGAAACAATTGATACTGTACTTTGGCAGGGTTGGTGATGTACTCGCTCCATAGACAACCTTGTCCACCCCAGATGTATTTGGCTTGTTCTGAATTTAGTTGTGCTGGAACGGGTTCATAATTGTAAACATCGTACAAAGAGGATGGAGTACTTGCTGTTAAACTGTCTTCCTTTACAAACTGACCGTGGTTAAAGTACATTTTATTTTCAGGAGTCATAATAGCCCTGTGGCTTTGTTTTGCCGCCTCGATGGCACCTTTCTCACCTTGCCAGCTCATTACAATGGCATTTGGAGCTAAACCTCCCTGCAATATTTCATTCCAGCCAATAATGGTTTTGCCCTTGCTGTTTACAAATTTCTCCATCCTGCGAATGAAGTAGCTCTGTAGTTCACTTTCATTTTTTAATCCGTTCATTTTCATAAATTGTTGCGATACGGCAGATCGTTTCCACCAGATTTTTGATGCTTCATCGCCGCCGATGTGGATGTAGGGTGATGGGAATAAATCCATCACCTCAGTCAGTACATTTTCCAGAAATTTGAAAGTAGTATCAGATGCTTGTAGTACATTATTGTATTTGTTCATCATGCCCCAGGTTTGTGCTACTTCATATTTTTTGTCGGGCTCGGTACCTAATTCTGGGTACGCTGCCAGTAAGGCCATACTGTGTGCAGGCATTTCAATTTCCGGAATAATGGTAATATAGCGTTTAGCGGCATAATCAATTACATCTTTGATCTGTTCCTGCGTGTAATAACCACCATGTTTAACGCCATCTGTTTTAATTACTGCATCTTTTGGCATAATCTTCACTTCTGTAGGTAATACCTGATATTTAATATTTTCATTGCCTTTTCCGGGCCATAAACCAATAATGCTACCATTGCGCCAGGCGCCAATTTCGGTGAGTTTTGGGTATCGTTTAATTTCGATTCTCCATCCATGATCATCAGTTAGGTGCCAGTGGAAGTAATTCATTTTATGTAACGCGAGATAATCGATGTATTGTTTTACAAAAGCTACATCGAAAAAATGACGGCTTACATCAAGGTGCATACCACGGTAGGCGAAACGGGGATAATCTATGATATCAACTGACGGTATAATGAGTTCACTATTGGTATTTGAGGATAGCAATTGAATAATAGTCTGAACTGCATAAAATAAGCCCTGTTCTGAAGATGCCCCTGCATTAATTGTTGAAGCTAATACTGAAACAAAGTATTTATCTGGATTTTTATATAATTGATCTGAGAGAACAAGTGTAATCGTATTTCCCTTAATATCTTTAGTGTTGCTACTTATTTTTAGATTGAGGTTGTAATATCTAGTGATATAATCTTTCAAAAAATTAGCAGCGTTTATGGCCGCAGAATCTGTTATTAGTATAGTCGTGCTTTTATTGATGCGGAACTTACTGGTTGGAAAAGTTCCGGGTCTTAGTTCTACAGGCTGCGGAATAACATTCACTTCCTGTGCCGAAAGCTTGATGGAAACGATGATTAGAAACAAAAGGATAATTTTTCTCATGCTGAAAAGACTGGTTGCTTTTCAAAAGTAATAATAATAGGAGGGATGCTGGGAGTAAGTAGGAAAGAACGGGTTATTTTGTTACATAAAAAACTCGTCATTTCAAGGAGGCTTTTTCATGCGACGAAGCAATCTTTCCTGCAGAAATCGTCAACATGAAAGATTGCTTCGTCGTACCTCCTCGCAATGACGAGTTTCTATTGGAGTCTGTTAATGGTAGCCATTCTAACGATGACTATTTCGTTCCGTGTTTCCGTGGCAAAAATAGGCGCAAAAAAAAATCCCGATAACTTTCGCTATCGGGATTAATATATTTAGTTAAAAAGAACTAGCCTTTTTTAGCTTTGCTTTCTTCGCCTTCTAATTGCGATTTCAATTGAGCCAATACGTCTAAGTCTCCTAAAGTAGATTTCTCTACAGAATCTTTAACTTTTTTAACAGCAGTTACAGCAGCTTTAGCTTCTTTTTTCTTAGTTGCTCTTTCTTCTGCTACAGCTTCAGCTTTAACTTCTTCCCAGATACGTGCGTGTGAAACAACGATGCGTTTAGCTTCTTTGTTAAACTCGATGATTTTGAAGTCGTTAGTTTCTTCAGCTTTAACTGAAGTACCATCTTCTTTAACCATGTGTTTAGTTGGTACGAAACCTTCTACACCATATGGTAAAGCAATAACAGCACCTTTATCAGTTACTTTAACAACTGTACCCTGGTGAACTGAATCTAAAGTGAAGATAGTTTCAAAAGTATCCCAAGGGTTTTCTTCTAATTGTTTGTGACCTAAGCTTAATTTACGGTTATCAACGTCTAATTCTAAAACAACTACATCTAATACATCACCAACTTTAGTGAATTCATTAGGGTGGTTTACTTTTTTAGACCATGATAAGTCAGAAATGTGGATTAAACCATCAATACCTTCTTCGATCTCAACGAAAACACCGAAGTTAGTCATGTTTTTAACAGTTGCCTGGTGCTTGCTTCCTACTGGGAATTTAGCAGCAACTTCTTGCCATGGATCGTTAGATAATTGTTTAATACCTAAGCTCATTTTGCGCTCGTCTCTGTCTAAAGTTAAAACTTCAGCTTCGATCTCATCACCAACTTTTAAGAATTCCTGTGGGTTTCTTAAGTTTTGTGACCAACTCATCTCAGAAACGTGGATTAAACCTTCAACACCTGGGATGATTTCTAAGAAAGCACCGTAATCTGCAACAGTTACGATTTTTCCTTTTACTTTAGAACCAACCTGAATGTCAGTACTCAAGTTTTCCCAAGGGTGTGGAGTTAATTGTTTTAAACCTAAAGCGATACGTTTTTTCTCATCATCGAAATCTAAAACAACAACGTTGATTTTTTCATCTAATGATAATACTTCTTTTGGATGCTCTATGCGGCCCCAAGAAATATCAGTAATGTGAAGTAAACCGTCAACACCACCTAAATCGATGAATACACCGAAATCAGTAATGTTTTTAACAGTACCTTCAAGTACCTGACCTTTTTCTAATTTAGAAACGATCTCTACTTTTTGTGACTCTAAATCGTCTTCAATTAACACTTTATGAGAAACTACTACGTTTTTAAACTCATGGTTAATTTTAACAACTTTGAATTCCATTGTTTTACCCACGTATACATCGTAATCGCGGATAGGTTTAATATCAATCTGAGATCCTGGTAAGAAAGCTTCAACGCCCATGATGTCAACGATTAAACCACCTTTAGTACGGCTCTTAACGAAACCATTGATGATTCTATCATTTTCAAGAGCCTCGTTAATTGCTTCCCATGATCTTTGGGTTTTAGCTCTTTTGCGAGAAAGGATCAATTGACCGTTAGCATCTTCTGGTGCTTCAACGAAAACGTCAACTGAATCGCCGATTTTTAGATCTGGTGTATCACGGAACTCTGAAGTAGAAACTAAACCGTCTGATTTGAAACCTACGTTTAATACTACGTCTTTGCTGTTGATTGAAACAACGATACCGCTGATGATTTCACCTTTAGTGATCTGGTTGAATGTTCCAGCGTACATGTCTTCAAACTTTTTACGGTCTGCGTCATTGTAATTACCGAAAACTTTTTCATCTGCATCCCAATCGAAATCTTCCGTTGGTGTTGCTAATGATGATTTGATCGATTCGATCGAAACTGAATCAGCTTCTGATTCAATAGTTTCTTTTTCAGTCAGGCGTCCGCCTTCTCCCTGAAGCTCAGCTGTTTTAGCTGCTAATTCTTTTTCTGCTACTTGTTTTTTAGCCATTAATTAATTATCTCCTTTTTTCCCTATTTAGGGACTGCAAAGGTAAAAATATTTTAATTAATAGAAAAGATTTTTTTAATAAATGTTGCTGATTTTTAATGGATTATAATCAGAAGCATGATCTGTTTAATACTAAATACCCCTATTTGATAAAGAAACAGTAACGTTATGCAGGCTAAAAACAGTTCATTTCGTTCGCAGTAACTCCGCGACGTATCGTTATCTATCTGATTTCTAACTATCATTAGGCACAACTTTGATAGTAAATAAAGCACCCTGCAATCAGTTATTTCTTTGCAAACGTTCCCCTTGTAAAGCCTTCTCCAATTAAAGTTTTATCATCTCTGATTAGTAGCATAATGGTGTTTTGCTGATCATATAATTTGATCATATCGCCATCGATTACGTATTTGGAAGTAAATGTAGAGTCATTATAAGCATCAGAAACAGTAACAGAGTCTTTAGATTTAAAAATAAACGTTTTATACTGCACATCGTCACTACTGGCAAAAGTCCCGGTTACCACTTTTTGCTGTACAAAAGTAATGTAACATAAGTAGCCTACTACCAGAATCACGATTACCGAAAAGCCAATAATGAATTTATTACCGCTTGCATATTTTAAAGAAAAATAAAGAATCGTAAAAAGGATGAGTGCAACAACAGCTATAAATATAATGGCTGAATAATCGGTGTTGGTTTGGGGCACCGAAGCCGCAACAGTTGTTTTCTCTGCTGCTGTTTTTACCGGAGAAATTCTAACCAGAAATTCTTTGCTTACCCAGCCTTCACCATTGGTAACCTTGATTTTAAAGAAGCTTGCATTGGAAGAATCGATAACTGCCACATTCTCGTCTTTAGGTAAATATCCAACAATTTTACTTTTTGGATCTGCTTGTTCCCGAACCCGTAAATCATCGGCTGTTACGCGATAGAGATCAGCATTTGCTGAAGTTGGTTGTGCGGTATCGCTTGCTGCTGCGGGCGCAGCAGTTTGGTTTGGTGCGGAGCTGGCAGCTGCAGCGGGAGCAACCTTTTCCAAAAAGTCTTTACTTACCCAACCTTCACCATTTTTCAATTTTACTTTATAAAACTTAGCATTGCTGGCATCCAGAACCATAATTTTTTCGTTTTGGGAAAGTGTGGTTATCACCCTGCTTTTCTGATCGCTTGTTGCCCTAACCCGTAATTTATCGGCAGTCACCCGGTAATTGTCCTGAGCATTTATACGGTTTGAGAAGATAAAAAAGGCAGTTAATAGGAGAAAAAATCTGATCATAGTTATAGGATTTCTGCAGGTAGTTATAATAAAATTGCAACGACGTTAAGAGCAAACATCGTGCTATTGTGCCAAAATTAGGAAATAATTTAAATGATAGGGTATAACCTATGAGATTGTTAGGCTACCAGCTTCCGCCACTGCCACCCCCGCTGCTGCTTCCGCCGCCCCAACTGCTTGAAGATGATGAGCTGCCGGATGAAGAGGAACCTGATGTGCCCCCTGAACTTTCTTTTACCAGCATCGTAAGGGATACCCAACTGATGAATTCGACATGTTTGCAAAAACTACACTCATTAACCACTTTTGCCTGACCGTCGTGACTGTATGTTGCAGCCTTTACGGTTACCTGCTTGTCGCTTTCATAAGTTCTGAATCCGCACGATGGGCAGGCAGCAAAGTGGTTATATTTTTCGGCCGGCGACTCTTTTATGATGTGCTCCTTCTGATCAACACTCTGCCAGATGTCATAATCGTACACTTTCATCATTTCCTCTTTTCGCTGGCCTTTTGTCAAAAATGGCGTACCTTCAATGTTCTCATCTCTGTCTAAACGAACCATAGGCTGCTGTCGGCTGTCTAATACCGGTTTAAAACGTTTATTGCTTTCAGCTTTGCGGAAAAACTGCCGGATGATTACAAAAATGATCAGTGGAGAAAAGAGCATCATCCATCCGTATTTTTTATGAAAAGAGGTTACTGCATTTGAAAAGTTTTCATCATCATGGTAGGAACTTCTGATGTGCTCAATCAGAAAAATATAGCGAAAGAATAGGCAAATGCCTAAAATAGTTGCTAAAATATAAGGCAATACTGAAAGTGGTATGTTTTTGAACCAACCGAATCCGCCGGCAATAATGGATATAATACCCGCAAAAATTGTTGTAAAGACCATCACTGCGCACCCTATGTTGGGTGCTGACCGCTGCAAAATTTTATTTCCTTTGCCTGGTTTGACTTGTTTCACCGGATAGCGCCCGAGCAATTTAAACAATCCGAAGAATGCGAGACAAATAGCTATAGCAGGAAGCCAAACCTTATCCAGGTTGCTATTGTAACCACGCTGGGTAAAAAACTGATTAAGTTCGGACTTATTGTCCGTATTCAGGATGATGGTACCCATGGCATTGAGCGTATTGATAATTCCCGTGCCATAATCGTTTTTCCTGAAGGCAGGCAGGAGGTTTTGCTCGGCAATGTGTTTGAGTTTTACATCCGGTAATACGCCTTCAGCGCCGGTGCCGGAAATAAAGCGATATTTCCTTCGATCTTTAGCAATGAAGAGCAATACTCCATTATTACTGGTTTTCTGTCCGATTCCCCAGGTATTAAAAAGCGTATAGGCAAAATCAAAATCTTCCTGTTCCGGATCAAAATCGTTTACAATGACTACTGCAACCTGAACGTTGGTTTTTCGTTCAAAGCTTGAAATGGTGTCATTGATGCTGGCCACATCTCCGGCGCTAAGTATCCCGTCGGGATTACTCACCCAACCACCGTTTGTTTTTTTTGGATCAGGTATCTCAGTTACAGAATAGGCTTTTTGGCCTATTAACGGGCTTGAAAAAAGAACAAGAAGGAAAAAGAAAAGTGCTTTTGAGAGATGATGGTGGCGCATTACAGATGATCTTTTAGCGATTAGATTAAAATCTACATGCAAATACAGTACCGTTTATTCTTTTAAAATGCGATCAATAACGGTGTCAAGTTTTCGCTTGTCTTTTGAATAAGGCGAGAGGTCGAAAAGTTGTACCGATTTAAACTCGATTGGATGACTTTCGCTTTGCAAAGAAATATAGCCAGATTTGAGTGCCTTGCCATCGGTTTTAGCTTTGGGATCAAAGTTGGAAACATTTCCACCACCAATTTGAGGCCTGGTATATTCCAATACCACTTCGTTGTCAATGATATGCTTAATTACTGAATCTCCAAGCACCAGAAATTCTGCTGTTACCCATTGGTCGCCTGCATAGGTTTTTGATTTCGAATCGAGACAATGTGGTGTAAATAGTTCACCCTTGTAATTAATTAAAGTTCCGGGTGTACATACATTGCTTGTGTGTCGTTCATGTTCGCCATCGCCACCCAGGATTTGTCCTTCAATCGAAATGGGGAAATCCTGGTCTTTTAACATGGTTGCCGGATCCTGGCAATGCAGCATTGCGCCGCTGTTACGTGTTGCCCATCCTTCACCGCCTTTAGCCTGATCACCAATAAAACGGTAGGTAACCTTTAACAAGTAATAAGAAAAAGGTTTTTTATAAAAGATGTGACCATATTGTTTATCAAATTCCTGATAACCATCATAACTCACTTTCATTAATCCATTTTCAACGCGAAAGGTATTGGCATAATTGTCTTTGTATTCATGTTTGGATATTTTGACATTCCAGTCCTTTAAATCCTTTCCGTTGAAAAGATTGATCCAGCCTTTTTGGGCGCTGGCATTAAGCGAAATAAACGCAAAAAATAAAAATAGAGCAGATGTGTGTTTTAAATTCATGGTTGCCTTATTGGTTAGCAGCTAAAAATATGAAATTTAAATCAAACCTTATTTTTATAATTTTATGACTGCGGTAATAGAGCTGTTACCCTTTCTAATGCAAATTCAAGCTGTTCTTCCTGAGTCAAGTTGGTGTTATCCAATATGATTGCATCATCAGCTCTCACTAGCGGACTTTCTTTCCGGGTGGTGTCTGCATAATCGCGGTGGGCCAGGTTTTCGAAAACCTCTTCCAACGTCGTCTGGTTATTGCCTTTACTTTCCAGCTCCTTAAATCTGCGTTCAGCCCTGATTTTCGGATCGGCCGTCATGAAAAGTTTTAGAGGAGCATCAGGAAAAACTGTAGTTCCTATATCCCTGCCATCCATCACAATGTTTTTGGATTTCCCCATACGTTGCTGCTGTTTTACCATTTCATGGCGAACGATTTTATGGGCAGAAACTTCACTCACATTTTCAGATACGGGCATTAAACGGATTTCAACAGAAACCTCTTCACCGTTCAGGGTGATGTGCGATTCGTAGTCACGTGAGTGGAAATTCAGTTCAATATGTTGCAATGCATCGGTTACCGCTTCATCACTGTTTACATCAATATGGTTCCGCAAAAAATATAGGGTTACCGCGCGGTACATGGCGCCACTGTCTACATAAATAAAACCTAATTTTTTAGCCAGTGCTTTTGCTAAGGTGCTTTTTCCGCAAGATGAATAGCCATCAATAGCTATAACCAAGTTTTTCTTCATTGTGTTGCAAAGGTAAAAAAGGCGGTGAACTTATTAAATTTTTTTAGATTACTATTCTTCATACTTTTGTGACATGTTACCCACGAGAGAAGAAATTTTAAGGTCAGTGATATTCAAAACCTCCAGGAGCGGTGGGAAAGGTGGGCAAAACGTAAATAAAGTTTCCAGTAAAGTGGAGTTGGTTTTTAATATTGAAAATGCTTCTTTTTTTGATGACAATGAAAAAACGTTACTGAAGGTTAGGTTAGCAAACAGGTTGGATACTGATGGTTTGCTGCATATTGTTTCTCAGGAAGATAGGAGCCAGCTCTTGAATAAAGAGAAAACCATTGCCAAATTAATCGACTTGTTTAAAAAATCGCTTAAAGTTGACAGGAAACGAAAGCCAACCAGGATTCCTAAAGGAGTCATTGAAAGCCGATTAAAGAATAAATCGGTCAATTCGTTGAGAAAAGAGGCGAGAAGAAAGCCCCAAGTTGATTAATCTGCAGTTGAAATAAACCTTCTCCCGAGTTTAATCATTCAAATTAGTTCCCAAACCTGTAGTATAAACTCAGGCCGCCATAATTTTGTGCCTGGGCAACACTCTTGATTTCTTTTGTTTTGAAGATGATATTGAAATCTACAGTAAACCGTCTGGAACTATAATTTACACCAAATTGCTGTTCAAAAACGATCGGCTTAACTCCAAATGTTAAGGGACTGTTGTTATTAAACAGGCTACCTTGAATGGTTGCATCGTAAGCAACGAAATTGAGTTGTGGTTTAACGTAAACAAAAAACTCCGATTTATTTAAACTGGCTGTTTTGGCATTACCGATCACAGCGTTATGGGTGGTACTGTTAAAAAGCTGATTTAGTCTGCCTGCCCTCAACAATGCTGATGCCCCAAGACCTGAAAATGTTGTGCCTATATTAGCATAACCCTGACCGCTGAGGTCAACTACCTGATCGTTTGAACGAATAAAGAGTTTGCTGTAATTTGCAGCCAGGTTAACAGCTAATTCATTTTTGATCTGATATTCCCAGCCTGCCGGGGTATAAAAGCCAACGGTTCGATGTAGCAATTCCTGTGCATCCTGAGCGAGTGAATTAGGCCCAACGGTTCCGATTTCTACGCTTGTTTTCAGAACGCTCTCATTTTTGTAAAATATGGAATATGCCGCACCCGCGTATAAATAGCCGGCAAAGGGGCGGTCCTGATTTTCTTTTTTCGGTACCTGACCCCAATAGGGGGTATACATTTTTTGCCCGGCCGATATTTCATAAGTTTTCTTCTCTATCTGTTCAGAAAATTTCTCAGAATTTAAAGCCCTTCTGAAATATATAAACAAGCCATTGGTGTAGTAGCGATCATTCAATGTTGCCAGATAGGCATCATTCTCTGTTTTAAAGCCGAATTCGTTTTTAAATGACTGGCTAAAGCCAGATAGAAACACAAAGCATAAAAATGCCGTAGTAAAAAATGATTTCATAAAAAAGCCCGGATTTATCCGGGCTATAAATGTATTTATTGTAAATGGATATTTGATTCAAAAACCAAAAGATTACAAATTAGTTAACGATTGGCTTGATCTTTATAGTCAAATCCAGTGGTTTTTTTACCTTATTTTTAGTTAAAGCCATATCAATAACCTCACTCATTTCACTTACATAATGAAATTGGAGATCTTTGATGTAGCTTTCCTTAATTTCCAGAATATCTTTTTTATTGCTTTTGCACAAGATGATTTCCTTAATATTGGCGCGTTTAGCTGCCAGAATCTTTTCCTTGATTCCGCCAACAGGTAGAACTTTACCTCTTAAAGTAATCTCACCAGTCATGGCCAGGTGTTGTTTAACCTTACGCTGTGTAAATGCTGACGTAAGCGCCGTTAACATGGTTACACCCGCTGAAGGGCCATCTTTAGGCGTTGCGCCTGCAGGAACGTGGACATGCACATCCCAGCTATCGAACAAAGAATAATCGATACCGAACTCAGCTGCATGTGCCCGCAGATAAGCCAACGCGATCACAGCCGATTCCTTCATCACATCCCCCAGGTTACCTGTTAAAGTTAATTTTCCTTTTCCGGGACTCAAACTGGCCTCTATAAATAGGATATCACCACCAACGCTTGTCCACGCTAATCCAGTTACCACACCAGCAACCTCGTTTCCTTCATACAAATCTTTATCGTAGATGGGTGCACCTAAAATGCGTTCTATGTCGGCATGAGTTAAGGTAGGCTCATAACTTTCTTCCATAGCAATTTTCGTTGCCACACCACGAACAAGTGAACCTATCCGTTTTTCCAAACCTCGAACCCCTGATTCCCTGGTGTAATCTTCAATAACTTTTTCAATAAGTGCAGGCTTCAGATTAATATCTTTAGTTTGTAAACCGTGATTTTCTTTTTGTTTCGGTAAAAGATATTTCTTTGCAATTTCGATTTTTTCTTCAATGGTATATCCATTAACCTCAATCACTTCCATACGATCCAGTAATGCTGGCTGTATAGTACTTAACGAGTTTGCGGTAGCAATGAACAGGATGTTAGATAAATCGTAATCCATCTCCACGTAGTGATCATAAAAGGCATTGTTTTGCTCCGGGTCCAGTACTTCCAGAAGCGCAGAAGATGGGTCACCCCGGTGATCGGTTCCTACTTTATCGATTTCATCCAAAACAAAAACCGGGTTATCAGCGCCTGCTTTTTTAATAGACGAGATAATGCGCCCAGGCATAGCACCAATGTAGGTTTTACGGTGACCACGGATTTCAGCTTCATCACGAATACCACCCAGTGCCATCCGCACGTACTTGCGTCCCAGTGCTTTTGCTACGGACTTTCCAAGTGATGTTTTTCCAACTCCCGGAGGGCCAACCAGGCATAAGATCGGCGCCTTCATATTGCGTTTCAGCTTTAATACCGCTAAATACTCAATAATTCTTTGTTTCACTTTTTCCAGACCGAAGTGATCCTTGTCCAGGATACGCTGGGCACGTTTCAGGTCAAAGTTATCTTTGGTAAACTCGCTCCAGGGTAAATCCAGCAACAGCTCAAGATAATTTAACTGAACTGAATAGTCAGGAGCTGCAGGATTCATCCTGCCAAGTTTGTCAAGTTCTTTATCGAAGTGGGAATAAACCTCCTTCGACCATTTTTTTAATTTAGCTTTTTCCTGCAGGGCATCAAATTCAAGATCGGCAGAGTTTCCGCCTAGTTCTTCCTGAATGGTTTTCAACTGTTGATTCAGGAAATAGTCTCTTTGCTGCTTGTCAAGATCAGTTCTCACCTTCGATTGAATCTGGTTTCTCAACTCGAGCATCTGCAACTCGATCATCAAAAGCTCCATTACCTTCTGTGCGCGATCCTGCAATTTATCCATTTCAAGGATTTTTTGCTTGTCGGCCATTTCGGCATTCATATTTGAAGATATAAAGTTGATCAGAAAAGAATTGCTTTCGATGTTTTTTAATGCAATACTGGCTTCGCTAGGTATGTTAGGCGAAAGCTGGATGATCTGGGCAGACATCTCACGGATAGAGGCTATAAGTGCTTTAAACTCTTTGTCCGTTTTGTGCTTCTGCTCCTCAAATTTTTTAACAACAGCTTTGATATATGGCTCGTTTTGTACCTCTTCAATTAAACTGAAGCGTTGCTTGCCCTGTATAATTACAGTGGTGTTACCATCAGGCATTTGCAACAATTTTACAATGTTTGCAACTGTTCCTACCGTGTTAAGTTGCTCGAATGTAGGGTCTTCTATAGAAACATCCTTTTGAGATACAACCCCAATAATTTTATTTCCTTTATAAGCTTCTTTAATTAATTTTATTGATTTATCCCTTCCAACAGTTATTGGAATAACTACCCCAGGAAAAAGTACGGTATTTCGCAAAGGCAATATGGCCAATGTTTCAGGGGTTTCCTCATTGTTCATCTCATCTTCGTCTTGTTGAGACATTAATGGAAAAAATTCGGTATCCTCGTTTATTATGGGCATAGCAGAATGGAAATCAAATATATCTTGTTTACTCATTATCACGTTTCCTCAAACGACAAACTGGCAGTGCTGTCGCCTTCACATTTTTAATTTAGTTTCTATAGTAATAATTTCAACTCTTGTGCCAAAGTGAAAATTACATTAATGTTATGTTAAAACGGCAGAATAATTTAAATATTTATGCCTATATCATATTAACTGTTTTTTAACGTTATTGCTATTGTTTGGCGGGATGGGTTTTAAGGTGAATGAAAATTAAAAACTTTTAATTTATAAGAATACGATTATATTGCAAAAAATTTCAGCCATTAGGTATAAATTTATAAAACTTATTATTCATTACATGAACTATTTCAAAAGGGCTATCCTGGGCTTAATCATTTTTTCATCAACAAACACGTTTGCACAAGGAAATTACGAGAAGAGTATGCAGGCAATGATGAACGGTGATTTCAAATCTGCTGTTACTCAATTGGAAAAAGCCGATACAAAAACACCAGATAACGCAAAGATTTTGCAGATGCTGGGTTATTCTTATTTTCAAAACGGAGAATATGAAAAATGTATTTCAACTTATAGCCGTTTGATTAATGTTAAACCCAGTGAGGTTTCGGCATATTATTACCGCGGTAAAGCCAGATTGAATATCGCCAACGACCCCAAAGAATCATTAAACAGTTTGAGGGAAAATTTTTATACCGCTGCGTTGAAAGATTTTTCGAAATCAATCGAAATTACAGGTGATGAAGATTCTCAAATGTTTCAGAACAGAGCTATAGCTTATAAAGATTACGCTATTTTCAGGTCATATAAGGCCAAGAAAAAGGAAGATAAGTTAGCCTGTGTGGCATTATTCAATAACTCAATTGCAGATTTTCAAAAGGTTTTGACCATGCAACCGCTCAGAAAAGATATTATCGACTGGATTACTTATGATAAAGCACAGATTGCGAGTTTAAAATAAAACGCAGTTGTCTTAATTGCAGTTGCCTTATAAAAATGGAGCCCTGATTGATCGGGGCTCCATTTTTTTTAGTTGATTTTACCGGTAATGTGGTAAGATTTCTGTTTAAGAAACCTTATTTTCTGGAATTTCTTAATCTCGTAGAATCGGTCTGGCGCATAGGTCAGCGTATCAGTCGATTGAAAAAGGATGTTTTTACTCTCAACAATAATTACAATTTTAGCCAGTTTATCATGCTGATGTGTGAGCAAAATCTTTTTAACAGGGATCTTTTTATTTGCCGAGCTGTAAATGGTTAACTGATTACTTGCGGTTATCTTAAATTCGCCTTGCCATGAAGCTTTATTGATGTCTGCATTTGTAAATACGGCAAGTTCTTTCTGCCAATCGGGAATTTTAAGTTTTCTGTTTTCAGCGGTGCCATTCACTGAAACCATTTTTTGAACAGTTGGATTGGTTTGCTGTAGTCGGTTAATTTCTTTATTGAAATAACCTTTAACATCAAAATAGGATAACCTTGCATTGGCACCGTTTGGCTCCTGGTTAATGCAGGAGACGAATCCCAGTGCCAACGCAAGTATTAAAATTTTTCTAATCATTATACCAGAATGTTTCCTGTCATTTCTTCGGGAATGGCAACACCTAGTATTTGTAGTATTGTAGGTGCAATGTCGCCCAGTTTGCCATCAGCAATGGTTTTATAATCATTGTCGATCAGGATGCATGGCACCAAATTCGTCGTGTGTGCGGTGTTTACTGAGCCGTCGGCATTTACCATATATTCAGAGTTTCCATGATCTGCCAGTAAAATAAATGAATAGCCATTCTCCAGGCCTTTGTTAACAACAGTTTCCGCACATTTATCGGCAGTTTCTACAGCTTTAATTACAGCTTCAAAAACGCCGGTGTGGCCCACCATATCAGGGTTTGCGAAATTTAAACAAATAAAATCAGCCCAACCTGTTTCCATTTCTGCGGTTATGGCTTCGGTAATTCCGGCAGCACTCATTTCAGGTTGCAGGTCGTAAGTTGCAACCTTTGGGGAAGGTATTAAAATACGTTTTTCATTATTGAATTCAGTCTCCCTTCCGCCTGAGAAAAAGAATGTAACGTGCGGATATTTTTCGGTTTCAGCGATACGGATTTGATTTTTGTTGTTTTCAGATAATACTTCACCAATCGTTTTGGTTAAATCGTCTTTTGTGAAAACAACATTTACTTTCTCAAAACTCTCGTCGTAAGTAGTCATGGTAACATAGTATAGCGGAAGTTTGTGCATTTGTTGCTCGGGGAAGTCCTTCTGGGTTAGTGCAGTTGTAATTTCCCTGCCTCTGTCGGTCCGGAAATTGAAACAAATCACTACATCGTCATTCTGAATGGTGGCTACAGCATCTCCGCTGGCTTCGGTTAGTACAACTGGCTTCAAAAACTCATCTGTAATGCCATCGGCATATGATTTTTGAATAGCGGCTAAGGCATCCTGAGTTCTTTCACCCACACCATTCACCATCACATCATAGGCTTGCTTAACACGTTCCCAACGATTATCGCGATCCATAGCGTAATACCGACCAACTAATGTGGCCAGTTTTGCATTTCCGTTTTTAATGTGGTTTTGAAGATCACTGATAAATCCCAGTCCGGAGTTAGGGTCTGTATCACGGCCGTCTAGAAATGCATGGACGAAAGTTTTCTCTACATTAGCCTCTGTAGCAGCATCGCATAATGCCTTTAAATGTTCTATATGTGCATGTACACCGCCATTTGAAACCAAACCAATAAAATGGACAGCTTTGTTGTTTTGTTTGGCATAGTCAAAAGCAGCCAGCAAAACAGGATTAGTATGTAATTCTCTATCTGCAATGGCTTTGTTAATTCTTCCGAGTTCCTGATAAACAACTCTGCCGGCACCTAAATTCATGTGTCCAACTTCAGAGTTTCCCATCTGCCCAGCTGGTAAACCTACTGCTTCGCCTGAAGCTTCAAGTCTTGAGTTAGGGTATTTCTGTAACAAAGAATCGAAAAAAGGTGTATTGGCAGCATAAGCAGCATCTGATTTATCTTTTCTGCCATATCCCCAGCCATCTAAAATTATAAGTGCGAGTTTTTTATTGTTTGTCATCTTCTTTAAAAAATAATTGAACAGCTTAAAAACAAATCTGCAAAAGTCTTGTTTTTGGTTTTATTAATAAGGCAAATATAGCTTTCTTGGTGCTTAAATAAATTAATAATCCTTTTTTTGATAAGCTAATGGCATAATTTTAGCTATAGCGTTCTGTATAAAATACAGAAATGGTCCGAAGCTTATTTTTACTGATTATTAGTTTATCATCATTATATAGTCCTAATGCCTATCAGGCAGATATTATTGATGATTTGTCCTCGTATTTCAGGTCTGGTAATGCCAAAGAGGTTGCTAAAAACTTCGCTTCTACCATTGAGCTTATCATCGTTGATGAGGAAGATGTATACTCAAAAGCACAGGGTGAACAGATTCTGAAAGACTTTTTTACGAAGCACCCGCCAGTAAAAGCGAGTATTTTTCACAAAATAAATACCAATCCTAATTATCGTTTCGGAGTTATTTCGTTAACTACATCCAGGGAGAATTTCAGAGTGTCTGTAACCATGAAAAAATTTAACAATAATTTTCAGATTACAGAATTAAGAATTGAGGCAGCCAAGGATTAAGCTACTTTTTCCAGATTTACTTTGCCGTAACAGTACCATCATGATGGGCATATAATGCATCTATATTGGTTGGCAGCTCATAAATATTTGCTATTTTTGTTGCTCTTAAAGCTACATTTTGGATATTCAACTTATACACCAATTCATAAAAAATGCCCTTGCCGAAGATTTAGGTGACGGTGATCATACTTCTTTATCCACAATTCCCATTGGAACTCAGGGAAGAGCTAAACTTATTATTAAGGAAGATGGTATTCTTGCGGGTATGGAACTCGCTTTGGAGATTTTCAAAGTAGTTGATGAAAATCTTAAAGTTGAGGTTTTACTAAATGATGGTGCGGAAGTAAAGGTAGGTGATATAGGGCTTACTGTTTCAGGTAATACCCATTCTATTTTGATAGCAGAACGCTTGGTTTTGAATTGCATGCAGAGAATGAGTGGTATTGCAACAAAAACACATCGTATTGTTTCGCTTTTGCAGTCTAGCAATACCAAAATCCTTGATACGCGAAAAACTACTCCCGGATTAAGGTACCTGGAAAAGTGGGCCGTTAGGATTGGCGGGGGAGTCAATCATCGGATTGGGCTTTATGATATGATTCTGATTAAAGATAATCATGTCGATTATGCCGGCGGTATCGTAAATGCTATCCAGGCTGCTCAAAAATATCTTGTTGAGAATCAAAAAAAATTACAGATAGAAATCGAAGTGCGTAACCTCGAGGAGCTATCTCAGGTGTTGTCAGTTGGTGGTGTAGATCGGATTATGCTTGATAATTTTAGTTTCGATAATTTGCGTAGTGCCGTGAAGCAAATCGATAACCGGTTTATCACAGAAGCTTCGGGAGGCATCACAGAGGAAAATGTGGCTAAATACGCCGCTTGTGGGGTGGATTTTATTTCAATGGGTGCATTAACACATTCTGTAAAAAGCTTAGATATCAGTTTAAAGGCATACTAAAGTGATTTCCTGTAAAATTAAATCCTTATTTTTTGTATCATTGTAGGCTATGGTTACGGTTTATTCGCTCAGCGCCTTATTAGTTGCGTATCTTTTTGGATCAATACCAACAGCTGTATGGCTTGGCCAGGCTTTTTATGGTATTGATGTAAGGGAGTATGGAAGTGGTAATGCTGGTGCAACCAATACTTTCAGGGTTTTAGGAAAAAAAGCTGGTATAGCGGTAATGATTATTGATATTGCCAAAGGCTATACCGCTACTAATCTCGCTTTTCTCATTGGTATGTCTGTAACCGGGCCCCACACATCTGTCGTTTTTGTTAACTACCAGCTTGCGCTCGGTGTTACAGCCGTAATGGGACACCTTTTTCCCGTTTTTGCAGGCTTCAGGGGGGGTAAAGGTGTAGCTACACTTTTTGGAATGATTTTGGCAGTTAACTTCGAAGCATCTATGCTTTGTGTTCTGGTTTTTGTGACGGTTCTTTTGGTAACTAAATATGTTTCACTAAGTTCTATTTGTGCGGGATTTACTTTTCCGCTGAGTGTAGTCTTTTTGTTTCAGGTGTCAATCAAATCCGAAGTACTTTACGGAATGGTTGTCTGCATCTTAATTCTGGTTACCCATCAAAAAAACCTCGAACGTTTGCTGAAAGGCAAGGAATCAAAAGTGTATTTGTTTAAGAAGAAGGCTGGTTAATTAGCAATGCAGAATCTTCGAAACTTATTTGTCGGATTGCTGTTAATATGACAATCCCAGATAAGGATTAACAATCATTAACGACAAAATTTAAGAAGCTGTCAGATTTCTGCATCATGATTTGCAGAATGATGCGCAGGCTTCGTCATTAAAAAAAAATAAACAGATGAAAAAGTTATTCTTAGCAGCAAGCGTTGCCGGAGTTCTCCTCTTTAACTCATGCTCCACCGTACCCTTAACAGGACGCAGTCGTTTTGACCTTGTAAGCAACGACCAGGTTTTGCCAATGGCATTTCAGGCTTACAGTACATTTTTAACGGAAAATAAATCTACGGTTTTGCCAGCATCAAATGCACAGGCGCTGAAAGTTAAAACGATCGGAAGCCGTTTAATAACTGCTGTAAAATCATACATGAACAGCAATAATTACGGTAATTTAATTGCCGACTACCAGTGGGAGGTAAATGTGGTTCAGAATAACGAAAAGAACGCATGGTGTATGCCTGGCGGAAAAATAGTTGTATACACAGGCATCTTGCCCGTAACGCAAGACGATGCAGGTTTAGCTACCGTGATGGGGCACGAAATTGCACATGCCATCGCCGGACACTCGGCTGAACGCATGTCGCAGGAAATGGTAGCGCAGGGTGTAGGTGCTGCAGCAGGAGTAGCATTGTCTAAGAATCCTAAAACCCAATCTATCTTCAACACGCTTTATGGGGTAGGAACGCCTGTTGCCATGCTGAAGTTCAGCCGTAATCAGGAATTGGAAGCCGACCGTTTAGGTTTGATCTTTATGGCTATGGCAGGCTACAATCCTCAAAGTGCTACCAGTTTCTGGAATAGAATGGCATCTGCATCGCAGGGTGCGGCAAAGCAACCAGAATTTTTAAGTACACACCCAAGTGACGCTACACGTATTGCTCAGATACAAAAATACCTGCCTGAAGCTCAGCAGTATTATAAAAAATAAGGCTTTTAGTCCAGAATTTTTTTTTATAAAGGTGGGATTTGCGACAGGCATATCCCGCCTTTTTTATTTTTCAAGCGAATAATCCTGTCCGGGGTAGTTTGCGTCGTGAACAATTAAACTCCGAGCACCTTCAAAATCGCACTGGCCTTTAGCAAACATTCATCATATTCTTTTTCGGGATCGCAATGGTAAGTTATTGCACCACCAACCTGGAAAGATAAATACCTGTTTTCAGCATTGTAAAGAATGCTGCGGATCACAACATTGAAATCGAAATCTCCATCTGGACTGATACAGCCAAAAGACCCGGAGTATATGCCTCTTTTAGTCTCTTCGTATTCCTCAATCAAATTCATTGCTTTAACTTTTGGAGCACCTGTCATGGATCCCATAGGGAAAGCATTTTTAATTGCATCAATGAAATGAATGCCTGGATCCAGCTCACAGCTGATTGTAGAAATCATCTGATGTACCTGGGGAAATGTGTAAATGCCAAATAGTTCTTCCACTTTTACCGAGCCTTTGACAGCTGATTTGGTTAAATCGTGACGAACAAGGTCCACAATCATTACATTTTCTGACTGCTCCTTGGTATCGTTTCTAAGCTGAACTTTGATCTGTTTGTCTTCTTGCGGGTTGTGACTTCTTCTTGCAGTTCCTTTTATCGGCTGTGAAATAAGCTTTGATCCCCTCTTACATAAAAAGCGTTCCGGAGTTGCGGATAAAATATACTGGTGATGATATTTAAAATATCCCGCAAACGGGGTAGGGGAAACCTGGTTTAAGAGTTCAAAGGTTTCCAATGGATTTATTGCCGCATGGTCAGCAAAGAATTCCTGGCAGAAATTCACCTCATAAATATCGCCACGGATGATATGGCTTTTTAGTAGATCAACTTTGGAAATATATTGATTCTTTGTAATCCTTTGTTTAATGTCCGGAGGCGAAACCATGTTATTATTTACTGGCTGGTATGCCTCAATTTGGTCCAAAACAGATTTACTACCCAGTAGGATCTCTATTTTTCCATCTTTAACCGCAATCAGATATTGCGGTATAAAAAAGTAAAGGTCTGGGAAATTCAAAAAGTCGCTGTTTTCAGACTGCAGATCTTCGAGTTCATTTTTAAGATCATAACTGAAGAATCCGAAAATCCATTGTTTATGTGTTTCGTAGAATGCTTTCAGCTTTTCAAACCCGGCACGTTCGAGGCATCTTAAATCTTTCTGAACGCCGGCGGCGATTATATAGTCGTAAACCGAGTAGGCATCCTTGTATTCATTCGAATCTAATACGCAGCAAACATCGAACTGATCGGCCCAGTGTATCGCTTTTTTTTTGAAATCAGATATGTTTTGGAGGGTTTTCACACTGCGGCAAAGGTAAGTAAACGATGGCAAAAAAAAAGCAACCTGGTAAGGGTTGCTTTTTTTATTATTTGTAGCAATGTCCTGATTAAAATCAGAAATTCTAATTAACGCAGTTCTAAAGTCTGTGCCCGGTCTGGTCCTACAGAAAGAAATTTGATTGGCACTTCCAGTTCTTCTTCCAGGAACTTAATATAATCCGTTAGCTTAGACGGGATTTGATCAACAGCGGTAATTTTGGTTACATCTGTAGCCCATCCATCAATCGCTTTCAATACCGGCTTAGGTTCAATAGAGATGATATCGTACGGCATATAATCTATTGTTTCGCCATTATATTCGTAGTGTGTACAAGCATAAATGGTATCGAAAGTATCTAGAACATCCGCTTTCATCATAATTAATTCGGTTACACCGTTTAACATGATGGCATATTTTAATGCTGGCAAATCGATCCAGCCACAACGACGGGCCCGGCCTGTAGTTGCGCCAAATTCATGACCTAATTTACGCAGGTTTTCACCAACTTCATTATCTAATTCTGTTGGAAAAGGGCCACCTCCAACGCGCGTACAATAAGCTTTGAAAATACCATATACAGCGCCAACCTTATTAGGGGCGATACCTAATCCTGTACAGGCACCCGCAGTCGTCGTATTACTTGAAGTTACAAAAGGGTATGAACCGAAATCAACATCTAGTAAGGTACCTTGTGCACCTTCAGCTAAAACAGCTTTTCCTTCCTTCAGGTAACCGTTAACGAAATGCTCACTATCCACATGAGGAATAGCCTTTAAAAACTCTATAGCTTCAAAAAATGAAGCCTCTTTTTCAGCTAGTTCGTATTCAAATCCCTCGTAATGAGAAAGAATTTCAGTATGTTTTTCTACCAGTTTGTTATAACGTTCTTTAAAATCAGGAAGTGTGGTATCGCCAACGCGTAAGCCATTACGGCCTGTTTTATCCATATAAGTCGGGCCGATACCTTTAAGTGTCGATCCGATTTTATTCTTACCCATGCGTGCCTCATTTGCGGCATCCAGCAACTGGTGAGTAGGTAAAATCAAGTGCGCTTTACGGGCTATAACCAGTTTGCCTTCGGCAACCGGATCATGACCAGCTTTCTTTAAATTATCCAGCTCTCTCTTTAAAATGATTGGATCGATAACTACACCATTTCCGATAAGGTTCATGGTTTTTTCGTTGAAAATTCCTGATGGGATGGTATTTAAAACGAATTTTTTGCCATCGAACTCTAAAGTATGTCCGGCATTCGGGCCACCCTGAAAACGGGCGATAAGATCATATTTCGGACTGAGTACATCAACGATTTTTCCCTTTCCTTCATCACCCCATTGCAGGCCGAGAAGTACATCTACTTGCGTCATTATTAAAAATTTAAGCTGGTTTTATTTTGAGTATTGATTTAATTTGCTTTTAGCTGGGCTGCTGCAACAGCGGCAGTTTCATTCACTTTTCGTGCTACGCTGCAATCAGAACAGAACCCATAAAGATTCAAAGAGTGGTGTTTAATATCAAACTTTAACAGATCGCCAACCATGGTTTGAATCTGGTGAATACGCGGGTCGCAAAATTCTACCACCTTACCGCATTCGATGCAGATCACATGGTCGTGCTGACGGTAACCATAAGATTTTTCGAATTGTGCCATATTCTTACCAAACTGATGCTTGGTAACCAGGTCACATGAAACCAATAACTCTAAAGTATTGTAAACCGTAGCCCGGCTTACACGGTACTTTTGGTTTTTCATGTGAATATAAAGTGTTTCAACATCGAAATGGTCGTTTCTTGAATAGATTTCTTCCAGGATTGCGAAACGCTCAGGTGTTTTGCGTAGATTTTTGTTTTCTAAATAAGCTTCAAAAATCTTGCGAACAAGCTCATTTGTATTTTGTTCAGACATAGTTTTAAACTCCGTTCAAAGGTAGTTAAATTGTTTGATTGTTATAGCGTTTGATTGTTTAAATGTTGTAATTATTAAGCATCAAACCTTGTTACTCCTGTCACGCCACGTACTTTTAATAGATTGTTGATCAGGTTTTCCAGGTGCTCGGTATCGTTAACAAAAATCATAATCGAACCTTCAAATATACCTTCATTGGTATCAACCGTTATCGATCGCATGTTGACTTTAAAGTCGGTTGAAATTACCCTTGTGATGTTGTTGATCAATCCTACATCATCAATGCCTACAATGCGTAATCCGGTAAGGAATGTGAGTTCTTTTTGCTTGTTCCATTTGGCCTTCACCACCCGGTAGCCATAGTTAGCCATTAGCTGAGCGGCATTCGGGCAATTTGTACGATGTATTTTAATCCCGTCACTTACCGTTATAAAACCAAAAACGTCATCACCTGGTATTGGGTTACAGCATGCCGCAAGGGTATAGTCTATTCGTTGCATGTCCTCTCCGATGAGGAGTATATCTGAATCGTTGCCCTTAATTTTATTCTTGATGCCATCTACAGTGAGGTTCTCTGGGCGTTCCGGGCTTTTATGCTCAGTTTCCTTATCCGTATTGAGGTATTCTTTGATGTCCTTTAATTCAATTTTCCCTAAAGCCACATGCACAAAAAGTTCCTGTGTTGATGGAAGTTTGAAGAAATAACTCAGCTTTTGAATATTTTCCGTGTTGTAAGTAATTTTTAAAGACTTCATCTTACGCTCCAGAATCTCCTTGCCATTATCAGCAATCTTCCGTTTTTCTTCTTTTAATGAAGATTTGATTTTAGATTTCGCTTTGGCCGTAACAACGGTATTCAGCCAGTCTTCCTTAGGGGTTTGTTTGCTTGATGTGATAATCTCTACCTGATCGCCATTCTGAAGTTTATAGGAGATAGGTACAAGCTTGTGATTTACTTTGGCTCCGATACAGGTTGCTCCCACATCGGTATGGATTTCAAAAGCAAAATCAAGTGCCGTAGCACCCAATGGCAGCTGAATCAGAGCACCCTTCGGGGTGAAAATAAAAATCTCATCTGAAAACAGGTTCATCTTGAAATCATCTAGGAAATCAAGTGCATTGGCTTCCGGGTTATTCAACATTTCCCTAACCTTTTGAATCCATTGATCCAAACCATTATCGTTGCTTGATTCTTTGTACTTCCAATGTGCCGCGAAACCTTTTTCAGCAATTTCATTCATGCGCTGTGTACGGATTTGTACCTCAACCCACTGCCCGCGTGGGCCCATTACTGTAGTGTGCAAACTTTCGTAGCCATTACCTTTTGGTGATGAAACCCAGTCACGCAAACGATCCGGGTTTGGCCGGTATAGGTCAGTCACTATGGAATAAGCTTTCCAGCAATCTGCTTTTTCATTTTCATAGGGGCTATCAAGAATAATTCTAATGGCAAAAAGATCATATACCTCTTCGAAAGGTATATTTTTCTTCTTCATTTTGTTCCAGATGGAATGAATTGATTTTGGTCGTCCGTAAACATCAGCCTCCAGGCCCTGTTCGTGGATAATCTCATCTATAGGCTCTACGAATTTTTTTATGAACAAGGCACGTTCCGCTTTTTTCTCATTTAGTTTTTTAGCTATGAACTTATATGTGTCAGGGTCGAGATATTTCATCGAAAGATCTTCGAGCTCGGATTTGATCGCGTACAAGCCCAGGCGATGGGCCAGGGGAGCATACAGATAAATGGTTTCTGATGCAATTTTAAGCTGTTTATGGCGCGGCATAAATTCCATCGTCCGCATATTGTGCAGCCTGTCGGCAAGTTTAATCAGAATTACCCTTACATCATCGGCAAGGGTAAGTAGCATTTTCCTGAAATTTTCGGCCTGTAAAGAGCTGTTGGTATCGAAAACCCCGGATATTTTGGTTAGTCCATCAATGATTTTAGCTGTTTTCTTGCCAAACTCGCGTTCAATATCTTCCAGTGTGATGTTGGTATCCTCAACAACATCGTGTAATAATGCACAAACGATAGAGGTAGTACCCAGTCCGATTTCTTCTGCAGCGATTTGCGCTACTGCGATGGGATGGTATATATAGGGTTCGCCAGATTTACGGCGCATATCTTTATGGCTTTCAAGTGCCATATCGAAAGCTTTTCTGATTTCTTTTTTATCTCCCTTTTGCAAGGTAGACTTGCTCGCCCGTAGTAATGCCCTGTATCTTTTAAGAATCTCTTGCTTTTCCGCCTCTAAATCAATCACTAACTCTGTTTTCATTTGTTTTTTTTGCGTAAAAATTTGCGTCTTATTTCTGAATAAAACCTATATTAGTTTTGTTAAACATCTAATATATGAAATAACACCTAACTTTGTAAAAGTATAAATTTATGAAATTTAAAGGGCTAATCATTCTGTTTATTGTCATGATTTTTAGTGTAAAGCTAAAAGCTCAGGATCCGGCTGCACCCGTTTTCCCAAAGCCGGGCAAAGCAGATACCATTCGTGTAGCCTCTACGAATGATAACGGAGTGATGATTCCCTGGATGCAACTACAGGAGGTGAGCATTTATGCTGCACGGATCTGGAAATCTCCGGCAGAGCAGGCTGCCTTTAACAGATTGCGGTACAATGTGCTTAAGGTGATGCCCTATGCATTGTTTGCCAAACGCAGATACGAGCAACTGGAGCAGGATATTGCCCGTACACCTGAAAAGAAAGAGCAGAAACAACTGGTTAAACAATGCGATAAGGAAATTAAAGACATGTTTAACCGTGAGATAAAGGAGCTGACCATTACACAGGGGCAAATTTTAACAAAACTTATTGATAGGGAGGTAGGGAGAACAACCTACGATATTGTAAAACAAACTAAAGGCGGGTTTGCTGCATTTTCCTATCAGATTGTTGCGCGTGTAGTGGGGCATAATTTAAAAAGTACTTACGATCCGCGTGAGGATAGGGATATTGAATCTATTATCCGGACTTCAGGATTTTACCAATAAATAAACGATGCAGGAAAGCATTCCGAATATATATTCTTTTACAGTCAAAAAAGTTAACGGTGACGACGTGCCATTATCAGCCTATCAGGATAAGGTAGTTTTAATCGTAAATACGGCCTCTGGCTGCGGTTTAACACCTCAACTCTCACAGTTGCAATATCTAAAAGACGAAATAAATGATCCTGATTTTGAGATCTTAGGTTTTCCAACCAACGATTTCGGGAGACAAGAGCCTTTAAACGGATCCGAAATCACTGCATTTTGCGAAATTAACCATGGCGTAAAGTTTCCGGTGTTTGATAAAATTGTGTCTCGCGGCCAGCATGCCCATCCGCTTTATCAGTTTTTAAGCGATAAAAAGCAGAATTCGAAACTGAATGCTAAGCCTCGCTGGAATTTTCACAAATATCTGGTAAACAAAAAAGGGGAGCTGGTAGATTTTTACTACCCTTTCACTAAGCCTTTGAATGCAAAAATAAAAAAGAAAATTCAGTCTTTACTACACGTAAATGCATGATAGAACGATTCTCTCGTATCTGCAACCATAAAAAACCTTTAGATGAAATTAGATATTTTAGTTATAGCCGTTCATCCTGACGATGCAGAACTATGCTGTTCGGGAACCATTTTAAAGCACATTGCACTAGGTAAAAAAGTAGGAATTGTAGAATTAACCCGTGGTGAACTGGGCACGCGCGGGACTGCAGAAACCCGGGATGAGGAAGCAGCAGCATCAGCAAAAGTGTTGGGTTTGCACGTGAGAGAAAACCTGAAAATGAGGGATGGTTTTTTTCAGAATGATGAAGCCCATCGTCTGGAGGTAATTAAAGTTATTCGAAAATATCAGCCGGAGATTATACTCAGTAATGCACTGGAAGACCGTCACCCAGATCATGGCAGGGCCGGAGATTTGGTTTACGACTCTGTTTTTTTGTCGGGTTTACCTAAAATAGAAACTGAAGCCAATGGGGTGGCCCAGCAGGCCCATCGCCCGAGATTATTGTTGCAATATATCCAGGATCGCTACATCAAACCAGATATTATTGTAGATATTACGGATCATATGGATAAGAAAATCGAATCCATAAAGGCTTTCAGAACACAATTCTATAATCCGGATGTCGATGGACTACAAACTTATATCTCTTCTCCGGAATTTTTTGAAACCATTGCCGGCCGCTCAAGGGAATTTGGTAAAAGCATTGGAGCAACATTCGGGGAAGGATTTACTTCAAGAAAACTACTTGGGGTGGATAGTCTGTTTGATTTGAGGTAATTCAGCATCGGGCGCAAGCCAACAAAATTGCCACTCATTTGTTATTCTCAAAACGAGTAATAATGGCGAACATATTTTCTTCTCTAAAGAATGCATACAATCTATTTAAGCATGTCGATTTTGACAAGTTAGAGGCTTTATCGAAAAAAGTTGACTTACCTAAAATGGTCGAAACTATTTCCAGTCTGGACGAAAAACAGATTCAGGGGATGATGAAAATGATGGGTGGGTCGGGTAAAAAGAAGGAACTTCCACCGATTGAAGGTGATTTTTACCACCTTGGGGATGAGGCGCTTAAAGATGAAGACAGGGCCTTACAGCTCAAAGTGCGTGCTTTTTTGGAAAAGGAAGTTAAGCCAATCGTAAATCATTATTGGAATAAAGCAGAGTTTCCACATGAAATTATTCCCAAATTAGCAGAGTTAAACATTTGTGGCCTGACTTACAAGGGCTATGGCTGTCCGGGTAAGTCAAATTTAATGGAAGGAATTCTGGCCATGGAAATGGCAAGAATTGATACTTCAATTTCTACTTTCTTCGGGGTACAAAGCGGCTTGGCTATGGGGTCAATCTATCTTTGTGGTTCAGAAGCTCAAAAGCAGCAATGGCTTCCATTGATGCAACAATTCAAAATAATTGGTGCATTCGGACTTACAGAGCCAGAAGTGGGATCTGCTGCTGCCGGAGGATTAACCACTACCTGTAAGTGGGTGAATGGTAAATGGATACTAAACGGGCAGAAGAAATGGATTGGTAATGCCACTTTTGCTGATATACTGGTGATATGGGCGAGGGACGAAGAAAGTAATGAGGTAAAAGGCTTTATTGTTAAAAAAGATAATCCGGGTTTTGCAGTTGAGAAAATGCAGGATAAGATGGCGCTCCGCATCGTACAGAATGGCTTGATCACCCTAACCAATTGTGAAGTTGCGGATGAAGACCGTTTGCAGAATGCAAATTCATTTAAAGATACGGCTAAGGTATTACAAATGACCCGGGCCGGAGTAGCCTGGCAGGCTGTAGGCTGTGCACGGGGGGCTTATGAAAATGCGCTGGAATACACCAGAACACGTAAGCAGTTTGGAAAACCCATTGCCTCATTTCAGCTTATCCAAAACCACCTGGTGGAAATGTTATCGAACCTTACTGCCATGCAAACCCTTTGCTTCAGGTTATCGCAACTGCAGGATCAGGGTTTGCTGAAAGATGAGCATGCATCGCTGGCAAAAGTATTCTGCTCGCTCCGTACACGGGATGTAGTAAGTAAAGCCCGCGAAGTGATGGGTGGCAACGGCATCCTGCTCGAATACAATGTTGCCAGATTTGTGGCAGACGCAGAAGCCATCTACTCGTATGAGGGAACCAAAGAAATTAATACATTAATTGTGGGAAGGGCAATAACCGGATTTTCTGCTTTTGTATAACGGGTATAAAGTTAACCTTCTTTAATCCCCGGTTACTTCATGGGATGTTTGTTAAAAGCCACCTGGCTCATGGCACTTTTTTCATAAAGGCCTATACAAAGGGCATTAAATGCCGGATCGAAATTGACATCACCCGGTTGGAGCTGGCTGGGCGCATTGGTTCCAGCCATAAAGAAATAAACTTTGGTGTTGCCATATTTGGTATGTGGCATCATGTTACCATAGTCTTCCATTTCTTTCCAGATAGAATCCTTAACAGTCACCACATATATACGCTGTATGGGCCCGGTGTTATTTGCATTTCTAAACTTTGCAATTTCCTTGAAACCGGCTTTCATGTCGCCGATTCCAGGTTGATCAAAAATATCCTTTACCATGAAAAATACCAGGATTAAAACACCTGCGGTGATAAAGTACACCATTGATTTTTTATTCATGCCTACAATAAAGGCAATATTTTTTCCATAACAGTCAGGCCCTGGTCAATATGTTTCTGCTCGATGCAAAGTGCCGGCCGGAAACGGATTGTTTTTTCGCCACAGCCTAAAAACATCACATTGTTTTCGAGTCCTTTAGCTATAAATTCATTTCGCATATCCTTATTTGGAAAATCGAAAGAACACAGCAGGCCCCGGCCGCGAACGTTGGTCATCTTATCAAATTTAAGGGCTAACGACTGGAGATTTTCTTTAAGGTATGTTCCCACCTGATCTGCATTTTCACACAGCTGATCTTCATTAATGATCTGCAAAATCTGTGTGGAGCGCACCATATCAACGAGGTTTCCACCCCATGTTGAATTAATCCGGCTGGGGACATTAAACACGTTTTTTTCTATTTCGTCAACTTTATGACCAACCAGAATTCCGCAAACCTGCATTTTCTTTCCGAAGGCAAGAATGTCAGGTCTGGCTTTTTCGCTAAAATGCTGATGGCACCAAAACCTGCCGGTTAAACCTACGCCAGTTTGCACCTCATCATAAATTAAAAATGCCTCATGTTCATCTGCCAATGCTTTCAGCTGGATCAGGAATTCCTCACGCAGATGATTATCCCCACCTTCAGACTGGATGGGCTCGATGATGATGGCGCAGATGTCATCTTTATGCTCGGTAAAAGCTTTTTTGATCTGTGCAATTGATGTTTCTTCGGTTTCGATGGCTTTTTGTAAATGATCACCGGAGAGTGGAAATTTCACTTCGGGTACCGATACCCGTGGCCAGTCGAATTTGGCGAACCACTTTGTTTTATCCGGCAGGGTATTGGTTAAACTCATGGTGTAACCGGTACGGCCATGAAATGCCCGCTCAAAATGAAGTACTTTAAATCCTTTTTCAGCCGTATATCCCTTCGCAAAGTTTTTCTGTACTTTCCAGTCCATGGCAACCTTGATCGCATTTTCTACCGCTAAGCCACCTCCGGCGATGAAAAATGCATGGGGTAGGTAATCAGGTATTCCAATTTCGGCGAAAGTCTCCAAAAATTGGGCATACTGCTGGGTATACACATCCGAATTTGATGGGTTTGCCATTGCAGCCAACAGCAGGTTTTTGTTGAAGTGCTCATCGTTCAACATTTTAGGATGATTGTATCCTAAAGGAACCGAAGCAAAACAGGTGAAAAAATCAAGAAGATTTCTGTTATATTTAGAATCGTAAATGTAGGCACCACGACTTTTTTCCATATCGTAAGTGAGGTCGAAACCATCAGCCAGAATATGTTTGCTTAAAGATTCTTTAACACGATTGGCTGGGACTGTTAACTGATACATAAAATCTGATTTTGGTGTATACCAAATTTAGTAAAAAGCGCCAGGAATCACAATTTAAGCGCTTTTTATACCGATCACCGAAAAACAGGTTTAAACAGTTTAAACTGTGATTATGGACAACATCGACTTTCAGACTTCGGAATTGTTGAAAACTTTTTGATTATTAATCATCGTTCGCGGCTTTACCGCAGTTCGACCTATCCAGGAGATTTCTAGTACCGTCGCACTTAACTCGCTTGGGTTTTCCTTGGACATTCCTTGGACATTCCTTGGACATTCCTTGCACCTTGTTTGGGTAAATGCAGCTAAAACCCAAGTGAAACCCATTTAAACCCGCTTTTTGGTAAAAAAATCCCTTTAAACCCACCTACAGGGCACTTTTTAAATATCACTTTAAACAAATGACGCTGACCGCTGGTTTAATGGATGGTTAGTGATATGTCAGGTTTTGTATTACCTGATAAATAAGCCGATTTTGTTCACGATATTAGTGTTATAGCGCTGTAATGCATCGCTTTTAAATTTGAAGAATATATGAGTACTGAAAAAGCAATATTGGCAGGAGGTTGTTTCTGGGGAGTAGAAGATCTGGTCCGCAACCAGGAAGGGGTAATTGATACCACTGTCGGTTACACTGGTGGCGATGTGCCAAATGCCACTTATAGAAATCATGGCACACATGCCGAAGGCATTGAGATTGAATTCGATCCAGCGGTATTATCGTATCGTAAACTACTGGAATATTTTTTCCAGATTCATGATCCAACGACCAAAAACAGGCAGGGCAATGACATCGGAACGTCCTACCGTTCGGCCATATTTTATCTCAGTGATGCTCAAAAAGAAACTGCAGAGCAGTTGATTGGTGAGCTGGAACAATCAGGGAAATGGCCAGGTAAAATCGTAACGGAGGTTGTTCCTGCAGGTGATTTCTGGAATGCGGAAGAAGATCATCAGGATTATCTTCAAAAAGTTCCCTACGGTTATACCTGCCATTTTGAACGTCCGGACTGGAAGTTGTCTTAGCAAAAGATCAAAAGCCTTCTCCGTAATAGGAGAAGGCTTTTTTAAAATTTGTCTTTCATGCCAAACATACCCAGCAATCCTCCGGTATGTATCGCCAGAATTTTATCATCCTGATGAAGGATACCCTTCTGCCGAAGATCTGTAATGGCATAGAACATTTTGGCTGTGTAAACAGGATCAATGAGCAAGCCGGTTTGACCCGTAAAATTTTTAATAAAGTAAATCAGATCTGGCGTTGTTTTGGCGTACCCACCGAAATGATATTCGGTATGTAAATGCAGATGGGCAGAAGCTGGTGTAATACTACTAATTTCATCCATCAGAAAGCTACCGCCTTTTAGTGCAGATACAACATTAAGGTTGGTGTCCAGCTCATGCTTTTGTATGCCTGCAAGCAGGCCTGCAGCCGTTGTACCGGTGCCGGCAGCGCAAAAGATATGATCATATCTTGCAGGAAGTTCCTGAATGATTTCTGCACAGCCTATTGCCGCTTCGGGTGAAGCGCCACCTTCATCAATGAAATAGGCTTTGGGGTCATCTGCAAAATAATTGCCATAAAGTTCTTTCTTACTGCGATAGCTTTCACGGTCGGTAAAAATCAGCTCCATGCCAAATAAGCGGCAAAGCAACAGCATTTCGTTATTAACGGCTTCTCCACGTACAAAGGCCGTTGCTTTCAAGCCAGTTCTTGCTGCTGCTGCTGCGGTTGCAACCAGATGATTGGAGTAGGCACCGCCAAATGTAACCAGGTGGTTTTTATTGGCTGCTGTAGCCTTTGCCAGAATATATTTCAGCTTACGCCATTTATTGCCGGAAATGAAAGGATCAATGAGATCATCGCGCTTCACAAATAAGTTGCTAAATGGCGCGTAATTCAACTGCTCAACGGGGCTATTTAGTTTTTCAAACACAATGTAAAAGTAAAAAACACCTGAAATATCCAGGTGTTTTTATTCATGAATAGAAAAATCTGATTAATTTCCTATGCCTAAGCCAATACCGCCATTAAACATGCTATATTTAGATTGAGTATAGGAGGTGTAAAACTTGAAGAATCCAAATTTCAACTGGAAGCCAATACTTCCTTTTATTCCATCGATATCCGTTTGTTTCACTGAAACAGGATCAACATAAGTTGCGTTTGTTGTGGTGCCGGTTGCAAAGCGATAGGTACCTAATGCTTTCAGATTAGTATTTGATGTTTGGTAACCAATGCTGGCAAATGGGGTGAAAAAGACAATCTTTTTGGATACAATGGCATCGATATTTACACCGTTAAACTTTGCATCAATGCGTTGATCAGAGTTAGCAACATTGTCGATGTTCAGATCCAGGCTGTATTTGTATTGTGTAAAGCCTGCGAATAGTGCAACATCTACAGGAACCAGTTTATCGGCTTTACCCATAATCAGTGGTAAAACTTCAATCTTGGCACCCACTCCAATCATCGATAAACTTCCCAGATCGCTACCGAATTTAATTTTAGGCATGGCCCGCAATGTGACGTCAATGTTTTTTGGTAAACCTAATGTGGCCTGAATCTGTGCTGCTGGAACCGTATGGAATCCCAAGCCTTTGGGGAGGTTAAAGAATCTTCCGGTTCTAAATCCATTATCGGCTACTACTTCCATTCTTCCACCATCCTGATCATCACCAAAGGCGGTTGGACCAATTGAAGATGCTCCAATAGCCGGTTTGATATTAGTCAACCCGAGTGCATTTACGTCATAACTTCTTGCTGAAGTTGGCACTGCAGCTCCGGAAACGGAGAATCTGACATCAAATTTCAAAAAGCCTTTTGATTTGGCAGTATTTGTCCAGCCATCAGTTAATCCTTGTCCCAGGCCTTTGTACAGTGGGTCGAGGTAAGCATTGATGAGTTTTGTTGCGTCTCCGGGACCGGAAACAAACAGGCTTCCAACATCCTGCTGAGCGCTTGCCGTTTGCGTAAGGCCAACCAGAGACAAGGCAATTAATGCCTTTAATGAGTAACGTTTCTTCATGTTGATGAGTTAAAATAGTTTGATTTTAAAGTAAAGATAATGGTGTTTTTTTAATTCTAAAATCTTGCCTGTAAAAGTTTAATTTTGCGGAATGGAAAATGTGGTCGAATTGCAGGAATCGGAAGAGCAGGAATTATATGAACATTTAAAGATTATTGTTGATAAGGGGCAATCGTTACTTCGGATCGATAAATTTTTGATGGTGCGTGTAGAGAATGCTTCGAGGAACCGTATTCAGAATGCAATAGACGCGGGTAATGTGCTGGTAAATCAAAAGCAGATTAAAGCAAGTTATAAGGTTAAGCCTTTTGATGAAATTTCCATTGTGCTGCCACATCCGCCACGCGACACCGAAGTTTACCCGGAAGATATACCGATAGATATTGTGTACGAAGATAACGACCTGTTAGTGGTGAATAAGGTTGCCGGAATGGTAGTTCATCCTGGTTTTAACAACTATACCGGCACGCTGGTAAATGCGCTGGCTTTTCACTTTGAGCAGTTGCCACAGTTGCCTGGTAATGATGGGCGCCCTGGTTTGGTACACCGTATTGATAAAGACACCTCTGGCCTGTTGCTGATCAGCAAGAATGAGCGTTCAATTACCCATCTTGCCAAACAATTTTTTGATCATACGATTACCCGGAAATACATTGCCCTTGCATGGGGTGATATTGAAAATGATGGAACGGTTACAGGATATATCGGACGGAGTGTGAAAGACCGGAGAGTAATGGATATTTATGATGATGAAGAGAAAGGAAAATGGTCGGTTACTCATTATAAGGTTTTAAAACGCCTTGGATATGTAACGCTGATCAGCTGTGAGCTGGAAACCGGACGTACACATCAGATCAGGGCTCATATGCAACACATTGGCCATCCGCTGTTTAACGATGCGATGTATGGCGGAGATAAGATTTTGAAAGGAACTACGTTTAATAAGTACAAACAATTTGTAGATAATTGCTTTGAACTTTTACCCCGACAGGCTTTACATGCGCAGAGTTTGGGTTTTATTCATCCAACCACAAAAGAATATATGTTTTTTGAATCGCCATTGCCCGCTGATTTCAAAGCTGGATTGGGCAAATGGGAAAATTACGTTGCTACATCATAAAATATGCCTCAACAATATCTGTTATTAAATGATGAATTTCATGATGTAGACACACCAGTTCTAACCGCCTCGAACAGGGGATTTAAATTTGGTGATGGCCTCTTCGAGAGCATGAGAATGATCGACAATAAACTTCAGTTTGCTGATTTGCACGCCGACCGTTTGGTTGGAGGTATGAAAGCGCTGAAGATTGACGGGCACTCGCTGATGGATGATTATTTCATCCGCCAGAAAACCCTGGATCTGGCAAAAAAGAACCGGTGGAATGGTAATGCCCGCTTCCGCTTATCGGTATACAGGCAGGGGAGTGGTGTTTATACCCCTGAAACCAATAAAGGCAGTTATATTTTAGAGGGCTATGCATTGAAAGATGCCCAATATCAGCTCAATAACAAAGGATTGATTATTGATGTTTATGATGAAATTACCAAGCCAATTAACAAGCTTTCGAATTTCAAAACTTCCAATGCTTTGCTGTATGTGATGGCAGGAATATTTAAAAGTCAGAACAGGCTTGATGAGGCCATGATATTAAATCAGAGTGGGTTTTTATGCGAGAGCATCAGTGCAAATGTGTTTGTGGTATATAACAATCAGATTTACACACCCGCGTTGACTGAAGGATGCGTGAGTGGTGTAATGAGAACCGCGATTATGCAGATTGCAAAAATGAATGATATCGCATTAATTGAAGCACAAATCAATCCGGAGATACTGAAAGAGGCCGAGGAAGTTTTCATTACCAATGCTACGCAGGGAATTCAGTGGGTAATGGGTTATGGCCGAAAGCGGTATTTCAATGAAGTGTCGAAGTATTTGATTGAAAAGTTGAATAATCTATAGTGGTGTGACTTATCTTCCTTCAATCAAATACAATCTTGATTATTTGTTGCTGTTATAGTCTCATGCCTCTCAGAAAATCGGCTATTAGCATTCTCTTTTTTCCTTCATATTGAATATCGAGCAGTTTGATGAATCCATTTTTGGTGGCAAATTTCAAATAGGTTTTACCATCTGTTAAGAATCCACCAGCTACAATTGCTGATTCTTTATCTTCTATTTCCGCCTTGAAAATTTTCAAGGTTTTATCGTTCAAAATCGTAAAAGCGGTTGGGTAAGGACTCAGGCCTCTTATCAGGTTATGAATGGTTAGAGAATCGTTGTTCCAGTCTATTTTACAATCGTCTTTGAAAATTTTGGGTGCATGCTTCAAGTCGTCACTTTGCGGTTGCGGCTGCTCCTGTACGTCTCCGGCTTCAATGGCTTTTAAAGTTTTTACAATCAGGCTGGCTCCGATGGCCATTAGTTTGTCGTGTAGCTCTCCTGCAGTTTCGTCGTCTCCTATTGCAACACTATCGCTTAAAATGATATCGCCGGTATCTATTTCATGTTTCAGGAAAAAGGTAGTTACGCCGCTTTCTTTTTCTCCGTTAATGATGGCGTGATTTATTGGTGCCGCACCACGATATTGCGGTAATAAAGAACCATGCAAATTGATTGTTCCTTTTGGCGGCATATTCCAAACCAGTTCAGGCAACATTCTAAAAGCAACCACTACCTGCAGGTCGGCCTGGTACGTTTTCAGCACTTCAATAAATTCAGGGTTTTTAAGTTTTTCGGGTTGTAGAACCGGTATTCCCTTTTCAACAGCATATCTTTTTACCGCGCTTTCATTCATTTTTTGTCCCCTTCCCGCTGGTTTATCTGGTGCAGTTACCACGGCAACTACATCAAAATTGGCTTGTACCAGGGCATCTAAAGAAGCAACAGCGAAATCGGGCGTACCCATAAAAACTATTTTCATAAATATTATGTTGTGTTTCTAAAATTAACGTGAACAGGGGTGTTAAGGTTTTACAAAATAACTAAAATAACCCCATAGTTACAGGTAAAAATGGTACAAGGCAAAGATGTTGTAAAAGAAAGTGGACTGGTATATGTAACTGATGCCATGCCTGGTATTTACCGGAAAGGTAAGCCCGGGAAATTTCACTATGAGGATAAAAACGGGAATCGGGTATCGGATGAAAAACACCTGAGCCGAATCAAGTCCCTGGTAATTCCGCCGGCGTGGCAAAATGTATGGATTGCAAACAAGCCGAATGCCTACCTGCAGGTTACGGGTACCGATGCTGCGGGGAGAAAACAGTATAAATACCATCCGAAATGGACCAGCCGCCGTTCGGAGGATAAATATTTCAGGCTGCTGGAATTTGGAAGAGCGCTGCCAGCAGCGAGAAAAAACCTGGCGAAAGACCTTCGCAGAAAGGATCTGGATGAGCGCAAGGTGCTGGCTATTTCTGTGGACGTTTTACAAAAAACCTTGATTAGAGTTGGCAATGAAAGCTATAAAGAGCTTTATGGATCCTTTGGTTTAACCACGTTGCGTGATAAGCACGTAAAGATAAAGGGCAGCAAAATTCTAATGGATTTCATCGGCAAGAAAGGAGTAAAGCAACAGCTGGAACTAAATGACCGGTCGCTGGCTAAGCTGGTGAAGAAATGCAGGGACATTCCGGGTCAGGAACTGTTTCAGTACTACACTAATGGTAAAGAACATAGGGGTATTGACTCCGGAAAGATCAATAACTATATTAAGGAAATTACCGGCGATGATTTCACGGCGAAAGATTTCAGGACCTGGGGAGGAACGCTGGAAGCATTGAGGCAGTTTGCTAAATGTAGCAATGATAAAGACTTTAATCTTAACTCTAAAAAGGCTATTGTATCTGTGCTAGATTGTGTCGCAAAAAAGTTAGGGAATACCAGGGCCGTTTGTAAGAGCTCTTATGTTTACCCTTTGTTGCTTACCGCGTATGAGAATGACGAGTTGGGCAAGTATCTTAAGAAAATGAACAATGCGAAGACTTTAGGAAAGATCAATCTCGATCATGATGAAAAGGTGCTGTTATCTTTTCTGAAGGCAAACAGCAAAACAACCTAATGCATCAAAGCAGCCAATTAATATTGACTGCTTTGGTAAGTGTTTATTCTTTTGGCGCTTTTTTAATTGGTTGAACGGGCTGTTCCTCCATTTCACGCTGTTGTGCAGGATTATTTGTCTTAGGCGCCTTATTAGGGGTACTGTCTCCTGGTTTACGCACGGTCTGGTGATCTACAGGTTTTCTGCCTTTTGGTACTTCCTCCTGGTAATTGCTTCCTGGTTTATCGCTTTTTTCTTTCGGTCCGCTCATCATTTTTGTTTATTGAATTAGTAAATGAATGAATTAGTGAATTTGAATGTCAGTTCCCAACTCTTTAATAGAACACCATAAGCTTTAAAGTTGTTTCACTAATCATAAATCAGATACTTTTTACGCATCGTTTTGTAAGCGCTTAGTCCGGGTTCCCAGCTGGCTCTGATTTCCTTTTCACTTTTTCCGTCAATTACCTGCTGCCTGAAATCTGCCACACCAACCAGTCTTTCAATTGTTCCCATCTCTTTACTTAGTTTAGTATTAAAGAAGTCTTCTTTTTTTGGTGATGCATTATACAGCTCAATGAGCCAGGAAATATTCACTTGTTTGGATTTTCTCAACGCTGTAACATCATATTGCCTTAAATCCAATCCATAACACACCTGATCCTGAAATAATGGTGTTTCAGACATACCTTTAATGCTTTTTGGGGTAAAGCTAAATTCGAATTTGTCTTTCAGATAAGGTGCACCAACTATGGTAAAAGGAAACATGGTACCACGGCCGTGGTTTAGGTACGTACCTTCGAACAGACAGGTAGAAGGGTAGAGCATGATGGCCTGTTGGGTGTTTAAATTTGGTGATGGTTTTACAGGTAAGGTATACTCCATATCATGGTTATAACCCGCATTTTTAATGATGGTGATTTTGCACTTCACTTTATCCTTTAGCCAACCTTCGCCATTCAGCATTTGTGCATATTCTCCAACTGTTAGTCCGTGAGCAATGGGAATGGGCTGGATACCGATTCCTGATTTAAATTTAGGGTCGAGTATGGGCCCATCAATGAGATAGCCGTTAGGGTTTGGGCGGTCTAGTATTAAGAGTTCTTTATTGTTTGCCGCACAGGCTTCCATCACGTGTTGCAGCGTATTTATGTAGGTGTAAAAACGAACTCCAACATCCTGTATATCGAATACCATCAGATCAATATCTGCTAAATCTTCGGTTGTTGGCGTGCTGTGTTTTCCATAGAGCGAAATGGCTTTAATACCTGTTTTGGTATCCACATCATCTTTTACAGAAACACCTGCGCTTGTATTTCCCCTGAAACCATGTTCTGGTCCGAATATTTTCTGAATTGTAACCCCTCTTTTCAGCAAGCTGTCTACCGAGGCCTGATCGCCAATCACGGAAGTTGGGTTAACCACCATACCAATGCGTTTCCCTTTCAATAAGGGCAGATATTTTTCAGTTTGCTCGGCTCCGGTTTTGAAAGAGGACGGAAGCGGCATGGTTCTGATAGCGGTTTTACGTGTCTTGCCATTTAGTCCCTGGCCTAATTCCTGTTCAATCGGCTTGGGCTGGCCACATGCGCTAAGCGCAATTAAACTGGTAAACAAAAAGCTGAAGGTTGTTCTCATATTTAAAGATTTTAATCTCTGGATTAAAGCTTAAACAATTTAGCATTTTTTTGCTTGTTGTTATTAGCCTATTGATTATTTTACGGGTGCTTATTTATCATCAAAAATGCCATTTTTAAAAATGATTTGAGCATTTTTGCTACAACAAATTTTATAAATTGAATTTCGAATATTTCATAGCGGGGCGGATTGCCATAAAATCAGAACGAACTTTTTCAAAGCTCATTGTGCGCATTGCAATAGCAGGCGTAATGCTGAGCCTGGCCGTGATGATTTTGACAATAGCCATTATCAAGGGATTTAAAACTGAAATTCAGGACAAAGTGCGCGGTTATCTGGGCGATGTTCAGATTACGCGATATGACTTGAATAATTCTTTTGAACATTCGCCATTTGTACTGGATGCGCAAACCAAAAAGCAGCTTCAACAGAATAAAAATATTGAGTATTATTATCCTTTTGCTACCAAACCAGCCATATTATCTGCAAATAACGAGATTGAGGGCATTAATTTTAAAGGGATTGACAAAACCTACAAATGGGATTACATTAAGCAGCACATCATCAGCGGAACGATAATCGATTTCAGGGACAGTGTAGCCGCTATGCAGGAACTTTTGATCTCCCAGTATACTGCCAATCGCCTGAAGCTTAAAACGGGCGACGATTTCATCATGTATTTCGTGCAGAATCAACTGCGTCCACGGAAGTTTAAGATAGTGGGCATTTATGATATCGGGGTGGAGGATATCGATAAAGGCTTCGTTTTGGGCAACATTAATATCATTAAAAGACTGAATGACTGGAAGCCTGATCAGATTGGTGGAATTGAAATCAGGACTAAAAATTTTAACCGGTTGAAAGTTGTGGCCGATGGGATTTACGAGCAGCTTCCGCGGAACCTGAGGTCGTATTCGATTGAAGAAAACTTTCCTAATATCTTTACCTGGCTGGGGCTTTTGGATGTGAATACGAGGGTGATTTTGATTTTGATGTTGATTGTTGGTGTTATTAATATGGTTACAGCCTTACTGATTATGATTTTGGAGCGTACAAACATGATTGGAATGCTCAAATCTTTTGGAGCCAGTAACTGGAGTATTATGAAGATATTTCTCTTTAATGCGGCTTATTTGATTGGTATTGGACTATTGCTAGGAAATATTTTAGGGATAGGATTGGGCTTGTTTCAGCAGTCGACCCATATATTTAAACTAAACCAAACCTCTTATTTTCTGGCATACGCTCCGATTGAATTTCATGTAACCGATATTATAGGACTGAATCTGATTACTGTGATTGTATGTTTGCTGGTTTTAATTATTCCTTCGTTTCTGATCAGTAAAGTATCTCCATTGAAGGCAATCAGATTTAAGTAATTTTCTAATCTGCCGGTTTGGCTCAATTTTTTAATCTGGCTACAGCAATTCCCACTCTGCGCCTTGTACTACCGGTATAATTTCCGTTGCCGGCTCGAGGTTTAAATAGGGGTAGGTTACTTTGGAAAGATATAAGCCTGTAGGATGTGCGGGTAAAGACAGTTTAGTGGCTTTGAGATTAATCAGCTCGCTTTCAAACTCATCAATACTGAGTTCACCTTTCCCAACCATCAGTATTTTTCCCATTGTAATGCGGATCATTTTGCCGAGAAAGCGGTTGCTGGCTATGTGAAATCTAAACCGGTCTCTTTTAGCATTGAGGTATAAACGGGCATCCATTACATTACAGATGGTATGCTCATATTTATCGGGGTGAGTGCAAAAAGCCCGGTAATCTTTATATTGAGGCAGCAGTTTGACCACTGTATTCATCTTTTCGAAATCGAGATTATCCAGCTGATAAAAGGAACTTTGGTTGCTTAAAAACGGGTCTTTTCGAGTATGTACAAAATAATCGTATCTACGCTGAACGGCATCAAAACGGGCATGAGGTTTACCTTCCATTTTAATGATATCAAAAACTGAGATGTTATAGGGAAGAGCTTTATTGAGGATGTAAAGCAGATCGAAGTTAAGTTCCTGTTCTATATCGGCATGGAAGAAAAACTGGCTGGCATGAACATGTGCATCCGTTCGGCCACAACCAAAAACAGGTGTAGGCGTTTTAAGAATTTTGAAGAGTGTTTGCTCGATGACTTCCTGTACGCTTTTGACGTTAGGTTGTTTTTGCCATCCACTAAAATGTTGACCCTGATAAGCAATATGAAAGAAATACCTCATTTTTCGAGCACAATTTTACGGAAAATATTTTTGTAATCTGGTTAAAAGCCAAACCCGTGCTCAAATACAAATTTATTGATGATGTTAAGATGATTTAAGATATTTTTGAACCAGATAGGGAAATGAACAATTCTTATCATTTTAAAGAGAATTAATATACAATACGATGAATTGTCCTTGCGGAAGTGGTTTACAATATGAAAACTGTTGCCAGCCCTACCATTTAAAAATGAAAACAGCACCTACGGCAGCCGCATTGATGCGTTCCAGATATTCGGCCTTTGTAGTGGCTGATGGAGATTATTTAGCAGAAACTACTCATTTGAGCAAGAGAAAGGGAAATTCGAAAGAGGCGTATTTAAAAAGTGCGAAAAATACCAAGTGGTTGAAGCTGGAAATTGTAGCTGCCGATTCCGATACCGTAGAGTTTAAAGCTTACTATTTGGGTAAACACTATCGACCCGAGGTGTTGCATGAAAAATCGAACTTCAAGCTGGAGGATGGGAAATGGTATTATGTAGATGGTGTATTCTATTAGTTGGTCAGCTTTTCCTACAAATCAATATCCAGGATAATCTCTATTCTACCAGATTCAGTTTTATACACATCCAGTGCCACCAGATCAAGTGTATTGATGTCGAATCCTTCTGATTTCGCAAAAACTATGAATTTTTCCCTGAGTTCTATCAGGAACAACTTTCTTGAAAAACCGATGGAGGAATAGAGCTGAAAGTGTGTAGGGTTGCTTAAGGGATAATCTACAGCAACAGTAATTTCATGTTCCGGAATGACAATTTCTTCGGCATCAATGAGGTTTAGGATTTCTTCATTTGCCTTGCCAATATTTACCCAGGGAATAATACCCCCATCTATTGTCTGGGTAGCCGTAACGTTAAAAGTAATGATGCTGATCAGGTTTTTTGGTGCCTGTTCATTGTAATCTGCTGCGCTCATAATTATAATTTCTTGGCCTCATTCCAATAAATATCCATTTCGGCCAGTGTCATTTCGGCCAGTGCCTTACCACTTTCTTTGGCTTTATTTTCCAGGTACTGGAAACGTTTGATGAATTTTTTGTTGGTCTTTTCTAAGGCATTTTCGGGGTTGATATTGATAAAGCGTGCATAGTTGATGAGTGAGAAAAGCACATCGCCAAATTCTGATTCAGCTTTTTCGACATCGATTGCGGTATTGTCTGTTACATTAAATTCGGCTTTAAACTCCTGAAGCTCTTCCTCAACTTTTTCCCATACCTGGTTTTTGTCTTCCCAGTCGAAACCCACCCCGCGGGCTTTTTCCTGAATCCGGGACGCTTTAACCAAGGCGGGCAGTGAGGAAGGTACGCCGGCGAGTACCGATTTATTTCCTTCTTTTAACTTAATTTGTTCCCAGTTGCGTTTTACATCTTCTTCATTTTGTACTTCAATATCGCCATAAATGTGGGGATGCCTGTTTACCAGCTTATCGCAAACTCCATTTAATACATCAACGATGTTAAAATCATTTGTTTCAGATGCAATTCTGGAGTAGAATACCAGATGCATCATCACGTCGCCCAGTTCCTTCTTAATTTCGTTCATATCACCCTCCAGAATGGCGTCACTTAGCTCGTACGTTTCTTCAATCGTTAAGTGGCGCAATGTCTCCATGGTTTGTTTTTTATCCCAGGGACATTGTGTGCGGAGCGTATTTAAAACAGTGAGCAAACGATTAAAGGCATCTGCCGGGTTGTGTGCAACAGCTGGAATGGGGTTATTGGGCATGTTATGTGATTTATCGGATGCTAAAGTACCAAACCCAGGCGATTAAGAAAAATTGAAAAGGAATTCTGAACCATAAATATTTAATTCCTGGTCCCGGTTTGTATAAATCTTCATAATTGATTTGGTGCTTTGCTGCGTAAATATTAGCTGGCAAAATGGCTATAAGGAATATAAGTAATGCGATACCCGTATAGAATCGTGTGCTTTCCATGCCTAAACCAAAGGCAAAAAGGATTTCCAGCACACCTGTAAAAATTACAATCTGCACTTTAGCAGGTACAAAGAGCGGGATCATCGCTGCCATTGAGGTTTTAAATTTGAAGTGACCTATGGCTGTAAAAAGCAACATCACCGCCATAGCAATATTGCCAGCAAAGATGTTTCCTTTGTCAAACGTAGTATGGCTACCAAAAGCAAGCAATGCCACGTAAACGATCAATAACACGAACAGGGGTTTCATCTGGTAAAATTATAAGATTTTAATCTTTCTCTTCTAATCTAATCTTTTTGGTAATGCGGTAAACGCGTTTCTTTTTTTCAGGTTTGTGCTCTTCGCCCATTAAAATCCCCCATGGCTTCAATGTATCTACCCGGTCAAAAATGATTTTTAGCATAGCCAGGTAAGGAATGCAAAGGAACATTCCGGAGATGCCCCAGATCATTTCGCCCACTACAATGCCAATAAATGCAAACAAGGCATTGATTTTGACTTTCGAGCCTACCACCAGCGGCATTAGCACATTTCCATCTACGGCATGTACACCAACGAAGGCTATTAAAACCAAAAGGACTTTACCAGCGCCGGCAGTTGCGAATGTGATGAGACAGCTGATCAAAAGCGCGAAGAAGATACCCAGATAAGGAACCACGTTAAAAATTCCGGCTACGAGGCCAAGAAGTACCGCATATTTAACACCTAACAAACTCAGCACCGTAATCATTAACACGGTAACAATGAGCATCTGCAGGAATAAACCGATGATATATTTTTTGATGATGTACTGAATCTGGGTTACAATTTCAGTGACCTTCTCCTTATGTTCTTCTTTAAAAACCGATGTCAGGAAAGTGAATAATACCCTACGATAGTTGAGTATAAAAAAGGTAAATAATAGTGTAAATCCTAAAAAGAGCAGGGTTGACGAAAGGGTTGCCAATGTGGTTGCGACAATGGCGGCACTGGTCGCCAAAGCTTTTTCTGTACTATCATTAAGGTAGGCGAGTTGCTTTTCGGAGTTTACATGAAATGTTTTAGATATCCAGTGCTGAAGATCGTGATAGGAAGTATTGGCTTTATCTTTCAGTAAAGGCCAGTCTGCCCATAGATCACTCAATTGATTGCCAAAGAAGTATATGATCCCTCCAATCAATACGATCATCACGATGACCGACACTATTGTTGAGAGGCTTCTCTTAAACTTAAAACGTTGTTCGAGAAAATTACCTACTGGCAGGAGTAAAATGGCCATCAGGAAAGAGAACAACAAAGGGGCGAGCAAAGATTGTCCTAAAATGGCGATATAAGTTAAACTGATTAAGCAGAATAGTACGAGTGCCAGTTTTGGGAGAAAAGATAGTTTTTCTTTCATATTTTTTTAAATCCTGAATAATACAAAATGCCCGGATAATTGTTTAATTAACCGGGCATTTAAATATAACAGATTATTTTGCTAATAGCTGCTTGCTTCGTTTAAAAGTGAAATGTCTGCCGGCGACAAATTCAGGTTTGCAGCCTCGGTAAATGATTTTAGCTGACTTAAGTCGGTAACGCTGGCTATTGGTGCGGTGATGGAAGGATGGTTGATTAACCAGGACAAAGCAACTGAGGCTTGTTCAACGCCGTGGCTTTCAGCAACCTGGTCCAGTGCATTTAAGATTTTGAAACCTCTGTCGTTTAAAAATTTCTTCACGCCTGCGCCGCGCTGACTTTTATTCAAGTCATCTTCGCTGCGGTATTTTCCGGTTAAGAATCCGCTTGCCAGGGAATAATAAGTGACTACGCCCAGTCCGTGTTCAACACATATTTTCTCATGATCCTGTTCAAATTCCTGGCGGTCGAACAAATTATAGCCTGGCTGGTAAACTTCGTATCTGGGTAGGTTATTTGTAGCCGAGTGCAGTAAAGATTCTTTAAGTCTTTCAGCCGAAAAATTTGATGCGCCTATCCAGCGTACTTTTCCCTCCTTGATCAACGTTTCGTAAGCACTTAGGGTTTCTTCAACCGGTGTGGTTTCATCATCAAAATGAGAAAAATATAAATCAATGTAATCGGTTTGCAGGCGTGATAAAGAGTGTTCTACCTGATTGATGATATAGTCTTTTTTCAATGACTTTCCACTGCCCATATCAGATCCAACTTTAGTTGCAATGATCACGTCACGGCGTTTATTGTTCTTTTTTAGCCAGTTGCCGATAATTGTTTCTGACTCTCCACCTTTATTCTCTGGTACCCAGCGGGAATACACATCGGCCGTATCAATAAAATTGAAACCACTTTCTACGAAATGATCTAATATTTCAAATGATTTTTGTTCGTCGATGGTCCAACCGAACACGTTTCCTCCAAATACAATGGGTGCAATATTTAAATCTGTTTTGCCTAATATTCTTTTTTCCATGATATGAATTTTAATATAAGCTTAACAAATGAAGGATATTGTAGTTTTAAGATTCGGTCGCGTAATTGTCATGCTTAAGCAGGGGTTAAGGATTCAGGATTTGGAAGTCTTCTGTTTGTTCCTGCATTTTTACTGCTCTTAGCATTTCCCTTTTTCCTGGCGCTCCCGGTAATTTTTCTATATTAAAACCACAGGCCTTTACAGCGCGCTTGAGTTTACCTGTTATGGCGTATGTAACAAAAGTGCCGCCGGGCTTAAGGAAGCTGCATGCATGGGCAATAATTTCATCACTCCACATTTCGGGCTGGTGCTGCACAGAAAAAGCATCATAGTAAATCACATCAAATCTTTTGTTTGTTGTGAATTGTGCCAGGGTGGTATGTGGGATTTCGAGTTGGCAAAATGGCGATAGTGTCTGCACTGAATTTAAGCTCTCTTCATATTTAGAGGTGAAATCGCTCCATATACCAGCAGGTACATAGGCATCATAACCTGTTTGATTGATTACCTCCAAACTCAATGGAAAAGCTTCAATGCTGGTGTAATCTAGTTTAATTTGCTGATTGGTAGCGTATTCATAGCTTAAGATGAAGTTTAGCCCTGTTCCAAAGCCTACTTCCAACACCGCTATTTCTGATTTCCCTGCAGAGGCAAATTTCAGACCCGCCTCAATAAAAACATGTTTGCTTTCCTGTAGCGCACCGTGCTTGCTATGGTAATGTTCGCCTATGGTTTCACTAAAGAGCGTGTTGGAGCCATCGGCAGTTGGTGTGATAATATTCATGTACAGGTTTTTTAATATAGAAAGATTTTCTGAGGCAAAATTATTATTTTCGTGGTGAGTTTATATAAAATATTGAACATATAAATCTGTTGCCTTAGCCCCCAGAATCTGCTTATGGATATTGAATCATTCAGAGAATATTGTTTAAGTCTTCCCGGAACAACAGAAGGCATGAAGTGGGACCATTTATGCTTTATGATTGAAGAAAAGATATACGTGATCATCGCCATTGAAGAGGGAAGCCGGTTCTCTATCAAATGTAACCCTGATGATTTTGATGCGCTAACCGCAAGGCACGGGATACAGCAAGCTTATCACCTGGCTAAACGCCAATGGATACAGATTGCCAGTGTGGATGTTTTAAATGATAAGGAGCTAAAGGCGCTTGTTGCAGGCTCACGTGCAATGGTACTGGCCAAGTTACCCAAGAAGGTACAGGCAAAGTACGCTGTTACTGCGTAGTAACCCTGACGATGACTGCCCTGAACCCTGACGATTACTGCCCTGGTACCTCCTTCTTGATGCCTTTATCGGCGTTTATCTCCTTAGACTTCATGACGTTGAAGCGATACATTTCTTCGATACCTACAAGTTTTCTGGTACATTTATCGATATCAGTGCCTTCCTGCCATAAATACGGGCGGAAGCTATAAGTTTTCGTTCCGTCGAGATTTCCTATAAACTGATTCCAGTTGTTCCAGCGCAGGCCTTTGTAAAATTTCGACAGGTCGCTATCGAAGCAGAATACCAGGAACTCACCATAGCCTGCACCCAGGGGCTGCCAGGTAAGGGTATTTGGTTCGAGATAGTAAACGTTTTTGATGTCAGGGCCTAAGCCACCATAATTTATTGCAAAAAATCCCCCAACGGCATCATCGGCAATGAGGAGGTATGGCACATTATCGCCATATTCTTTTATGGTTTTGCCTTTATTCCACTCGGCGATATTTCTGTTCAGCCTTTCGCCACCAGAGCCCAGGATGCGTATCCAGCCATTATCTACGATTATACCGCCGGTATTGTAAATGACCGATCCAAGAGTGGCGTAGGTAGTCATTTGCGCATTATAAAGCACTTCATTCGCTTTTGCGGTGTCAACAGGCAGGATCTCTACTTTATTTTTTGCTGCCTCCACCCATTTTTGAACTAATGGCCAGGCCGGATCAGTTTTATTGATTAATTTATCAAGACTGATGAGTTTATTCTGAGCAGTTGCACTAAGGGTGAGAAAAAATAAACCAGTGAAAACTATGGCTTTAGATATGCATTTCATATGGACACAATTATTGTTTTTCAAAGATAGAATGATAAATAAGAATTCATCAATTGAGACGGCTTAATTTTGATTTCTCGGAAAAGAAAAAGCGCCCTGATGATTCAGGACGCTTTAGGTTTGGTATTTCTCTTCGGGATGAAAAAATTGCAGTATTAAACTACCACATTCTGATTCTATCCTCTGGTTTTTTGTATAATTTATCCCCAGGTTTTACATCGAAAGCATTGTACCAGGCATCCATGTTTACAGGTGCACCAATTGTACGGAACGGACCAGGAGAGTGCGGATCGGTTTTGATTAACTGAGCAGCACTTTCTGGCAAGATATTACCTCTCCAAACCTGTGCCCATGCCAGGAAGAAACGTTGATCGGGTGTAAAGCCGTCGATTTTCTCATTGCTTTGACCTTGTTTAGTCATTTTGAATGCAGTATATGCCGCGTTTAAACCACCTAAATCGCCAATGTTTTCGCCCATTGTGAGTTTACCAATCACATGTACTGTATCCAAAACGGTGTAAGCGTCGAATTGCTCACCCAGCGCTTTGGTTTTAGCATCAAACTTAGCTTTGTCTTCTGCAGTCCACCAGTTTTTTAAGTTACCAGCTGCATCGTACTGACTACCGCTGTCGTCAAAACCATGGCTCATCTCGTGACCGATTACGGCACCAATTCCACCGTAATTAACGGCATCATCAGCATTTGGATCGAAGAAAGGGAATTGTAAAATTCCTGCAGGGAAAACGATTTCATTTAAAGTTGGCGAATAATAGGCATTAACCGTTGGAGGCGTCATGCCGAAACGGGTACGGTCTACCGGTTTACCCAACTGTCCGATGGATTCGTTATATCCCCAAACGCTTGCATTGCGAAGGTTCTGGAAATAAGTACCTTTATTGATCACCAGACCATCATATGTTTTCCATTTGTCGGGATAACCCACTTTAGGTGTAAACGCATTAAGTTTCGCAAGCGCTTTTTGTTTGGTTTCAGCACTCATCCATTCTAAACCGTTGATTCTGATTTCGAATGCTTTACGCAGGTTGACAATCATCTGGTTCATGCGGGCTTTTGCTTCTGGCTTGAAATATTTGGCCACATATAGCTGACCTAATAATTCGCCGATAGTGCCATCTGTTAAAGATGACATACGTTGCCAGCGCGGCGTTTGCACCTTTTGACCTGTTTGCGCTTGTGTAAAGGCAAAGCTTGCTTTTACAAAAGGAGAACTCAGGCTTGAAGCTGAACTTTTGATGAGGTTCCACTCCAGGTATGTTTTCCAATCGGCCACTGGTACTGATTTCAGCATCGCATCCAGGCTGACCATAAATTTAGGTGACGATACCAATACTGTGTCCTGCCCTTTAATTTTGAATTTAGGTAAATAAGTATTCCAGTTGATATCCGGGGTTTTCTTATTTAGTTCAGCAACAGTCAGTTTGTTGTAAGTTGCATAAGGGTCGCGCATTTCCAAGCGACTCATCTGTGCTTCCGCAAATTGCTTTTCAATTTTAAATACGGTTTCTGCTTTTTGTTTAGCTACCTCAGGTGTGCTTCCGGTAAGCGTAAAAAGCGTAGACATATAGGTATTATAAGCTTCGCGGATTTTTATGCTGCGGGTATCATCTTTGAGATAATAATCACGGTCTGGCAATGTGGTTCCACCCTGACCGATGTTCACCATGTATTTATTTACATTTTTACGGTCTTGTCCAACACCAATACCAAACATTCCACCGCCTAAGCCATTGGTACGCATATAGGCGACCTGATCAAGTACTTCCTGAATGTTTTTAATTTGCTGAATTTTAGACAGGTCTGCCTTGATTGGTGTGTAGCCTAATTTTTCGATGGTCGCACTGTCCATTGCGGCCGTATAGAAATCGCCAACACGACGTTTTACTGAGCCTGCGGGTGCAGATTTATCTGCGGCTGCTTCTTCCACAAGCGATTTTACAGCATTGATATTGAAATCGCGAAGTTCATTGAATGACCCCCATCGTGTTTCTTTAGCCGGAACAGGGTTGTTTTTTACCCAGGCACCGCTGGCGTAGGTGTAGAAATCATCTCCTGGTTTAACGGACAAATCCATGTTTGCCGGGTCGATGAATTTTTTAACGGTTTGTGCATTAGCAGAAAAGCCAGCAGCAACTATACCGAGTGCTGCAAAATATCTTTTCAAATTTTGGTATTTCATTCGCTTAATAAGTTAGTTATAACAGCGAAATTTATGAAATACTAATTAATACTGAAACAATATATTAGAAATATTACTTGTTAAACCAGTAATAGATTTTAGCCAGACCTAAACGTCTGATAATTTCTGATGCAGAAAAATGAATTTTAACAGATTTCATAGTTTTTCAATCTTTATACAGTATTAACATTTTTTAACATTCTTTATTGTGTGAGTGTAAAAATTTTAGTTATTAAGAATGATTAGAAATAAAGCGTTAATTTTGATTTTATGCATGATTAAATTTACAATATATCGTTAACAATGAGCCATTCCCACCATAAAGAAGATAGCTGTTGCAGCAGTAAAGCCCATCAGGGAAATCAGAGCCATAACCATAGTCATGAAGATGGCGATGAGCACGACCATGATCATGGGGGCGACCCTTCAGCGTTTAAAACTTACCTGCCTGCTTTAGTGACATTGGTGATGCTGCTAACAGGGCTGGCGTTTGACCATTTTTTTAAGATCGCGGCCTTTCAAATCATTCGTCCGTATTGGTACATTGTTGCCTACTTGCCTGTTGGGATTCCTGTTTTAAAGGAGGTATGGGAAACTTTTAAGGCTAAGGATTTTTTTACTGAATTTTCTTTAATGTCGGTTGCTACTATCGGTGCTTTCGGCATCGGGGAATACCCTGAGGGTGTAACCGTGATGCTTTTTTATACGATTGGAGAACTATTCCAAATGGCAGCGGTAAACAGGGCTAAGCGAAATATCTCTGCCCTGCTTGATGTTAGGGCAGACGTAGCACATGTTTTGAGGAACGGCAAATACGAAGACGTCAATCCGGAGCAGGTAGCAGCAGGGGAAACCATACAGGTTAAGGCAGGGGAGAAGATCGCTTTAGACGGAGACATGCTATCTGAGAAAGGCAGTTTTAATACGGCGGCACTAACAGGCGAAAGCAAGCCGAAATCCATTGGTAAGGGTGAACAAGTTTTAGCGGGAATGTTGAACCTGGATCAGGTAATCGACATTAAGGTTACGAAAGTTTTTGCAGACAGTGCATTGTCGCGTATTTTAGAGATGGTTCAAAATGCTACAACGCGTAAGGCGAAAACTGAACTGTTTATCCGCAAGTTTGCAAAGGTTTATACTCCAATCGTATTCTTTCTGGCAGTCGCACTCGTGACCATACCGATATTGGTTTTAGGCAGTGGGTATGATTTTCATACCTGGCTGTATCGTTCATTGGTTTTTCTGGTTATTTCATGTCCATGCGCATTGGTGATCTCTATTCCCCTGGGTTATTTCGGTGGCATTGGTGCTGCATCATCACATGGAATTTTATTCAAGGGATCTAACTTTTTAGATTTAATTACGAAGCTGAATGTGGTAGTAATGGATAAGACGGGAACACTTACCAAAGGCGTTTTTAAAGTGCAAAAAGTGGAAAGTAACATCAATGAAAAAGATTTTTTAAATCTGGTGGTTGCTGTTGAGGCAAAATCCACCCATCCAATTGCCAAAGCCATAGTTGAATATGTAGGCACAACGGGAATTCATTCTGCGGAAAACATTGAAGAAATTGCAGGCATGGGTCTGAAAGGAAATGTGAGTGGGAAAGAGATTTTAGCTGGAAATGTGAAGCTCCTGGAAAAATTCAATGTTGATTTTGATGCTAAAGTAAAGGATATTGAAGAGAGTATTGTGGTTGTTGCATTAGATGGTACTTATGCCGGATATATTTTAATTGCCGATGAGATTAAAGAAGATGCCGGCGATGCCATCAGGCAATTGCACGACAATGGCGTAAAACGGGTGGTGATGTTAAGCGGGGATAAAACATCAATTGTAAAGAAGGTTGCCGGTGTCTTGGGCATCGATTCCTATTTCGGGGATTTACTGCCGGAAGATAAAGTCGCCAAACTCGAAGAAATTAAAAAAGATAAAACTCGGGTTGTGGCTTTTGTGGGGGATGGTATTAATGATACGCCGGTTCTGGCCATCAGCGATATCGGCATGGCAATGGGTGCTATGGGGAGTGATGCTGCTATTGAAACGGCAGATGTGGTTATCCAAACCGATCAACCATCGAAAATTGCCACTGCCATTAAGATTGGCAAAGCCACCAAAAGTGTGGTGATACAGAATATTGTTCTCGCTTTTGCGGTTAAAGCACTGGTTTTAATTTTAGGAGCAGGTGGCTTAGCAACCATGTGGGAGGCTGTTTTTGCCGATGTTGGTGTAGCGTTACTGGCTATATTGAATGCGGTGAGGATTCAGAAAATGAAGTTCTAAGATAAGGTTTGGCCAGAATTTGAACTGTTATTGAATGATGTATTAGATGATCTGGATTGAAAATAGGGCTATTACTGAAAACAGGTATGCTTTGGTCTTTCAGCTTAATTAGCTATTTTTGGGCTTTTAATATAATTCATGAGCATTTCCACGAAGTACAATCCTGCAGAAACAGAAGATAAATGGTATAGCTATTGGCTATCAAAAAAGTTTTTTCACTCGGAACCAGATGAGCGCGAGCCTTACACCATCGTAATTCCACCGCCAAACGTTACCGGAGTGCTGCACATGGGCCACATGCTTAACAATACCATTCAGGATGTTTTGATTCGTAAAGCGCGGATGCAGGGCAAAAATGCCTGTTGGGTTCCAGGTACTGATCATGCTTCAATTGCAACGGAAGCTAAAGTTGTAGCCATGTTGAAAGAACAGGGCATCAATAAAAAGGATCTTTCTCGTGAAGAGTTTTTAAAATATGCCTGGGAGTGGAAAGAGAAATATGGCGGCATTATTTTAGAACAGTTAAAAAAATTAGGTGCAAGCTGCGACTGGGACCGTACCCGTTTTACAATGGAGGAGGATCTTTCTGAAGCCGTTATTGATTCGTTTATTCACCTGTATAAAAAAGGCTGGATTTATCGGGGCATCCGGATGGTTAACTGGGATCCTGCTGGTAAAACGGCAGTTTCTGATGAGGAAGTTATCCGTAAGGAAGTAAACCAAAAGCTATATTACATTAAATATCTCATTTCCGGTACTGATGATCAATTCCTGACCATTGCAACAACCCGCCCGGAAACGATTATGGCAGATGCTGCAATTTGTATCAATCCGAATGATGAGCGTTTTACGCACCTGAAAGGTAAAAAGGTGTTTGTTCCGCTGGTAAATCATGAGATTCCGGTTATTGAAGATGACTATGTTGATATTGAGTTTGGTACCGGTTGTTTAAAAGTAACCCCTGCACATGATTTGAATGACTACGAGTTGGGTGTTAAACACCATTTGCCGGTTACAGATATCCTGAATGACGATGGGACTTTAAACGAGCTGGCTGTTATCTTGGTTGGCGAAGACAGGTTCATTGCCAGAAAAAAGATTGCTAAGTTATTGGATGAGGCAGGTCATTTAGATAAAGTTGAAGATTATAAATCGCAGGTTGGTTTCTCTGAACGTACGGATGCGGCTATCGAACCAAAGCTTTCCATGCAGTGGTTTGTAAAAATGAAGGAGCTGGCACAGCCTGCATTGGATGATGTTTTGAATGGAGAAGTCAATCTGATTCCGAATAAATTTGAAAATACTTACCGCCACTGGATGGAGAATGTGCGCGACTGGAATATTTCGCGTCAGTTATGGTGGGGGCAGCAAATTCCGGCCTGGTATGACGACAAAGGAAACTGGGTAGTGGCAAAAACCAAAGACGAAGCTTTAGAGGAATTCTGGAAGAAAAAACATCTGGATGAAAGCTGCTCGGAGGCTGAAAAAGCTGGTTTCAAACATCAATTGGAGCCTTTCGTAAAACAGGATGAGGATGTAATGGATACCTGGTTTTCATCATGGTTGTGGCCGATTTCTGTTTTTGACGGTTTTAAGAATCCTGACAATGCGGATATTAACTATTACTACCCAACTAACGATCTTGTAACAGCACCAGAGATTTTATTTTTCTGGGTGGCACGGATGATTATGGCGGGGCATGAGTTTATGGGCAAGAAGCCATTTACCAATGTTTATTTAACCGGTATTGTTCGCGACAAATTAGGGCGTAAGATGTCTAAATCGCTGGGCAATTCGCCGGATCCGATTGGATTGATTGAGAAATATGGTGCAGATGCAGTTCGTGTAGGGATGCTGATGTCATCACCTGCAGGTAACGACTTAATGTTTGATGAAAGTTATTGTGAACAGGGGCGTAACTTTGCGTCGAAGATCTGGAATGCTTTCCGTTTGGTTAAGGGTTGGGAAGTTGATGAGCGTTTGGAAAATCCGAATAAGCAAGCCATTTCCTGGTTTGAAAACCGTTTCAGTGCTGCCCTGATAGACATTGAAGATAACTTTAAGCAATACCGTTTATCGGAAGCCTTAATGACCACCTATAAATTGGTTTGGGATGATTTTTGTGCATGGTACTTAGAGATGGTTAAGCCTGCTTACCAACAACCTATTGATGCGGAGAGCTATCAGGCCACCATTGGCTTTTTTGAAAATATCATTAAATTACTGCATCCTAATATGCCTTTCTTAACAGAAGAATTATGGCATGATGAATTATTCGGTACACGTGAAGAACTGGATTGTTGCATTGTTGCTGATTTTCCAAAGGCGGGGGCAATTGATGAGAAATTGTTAAAAGATGCTGAAGTTGTTAAAACTGTGGTTGCAGAGATCAGGAATGTTCGTAACCAAAAGCAAATTTCGCCAAAGGAAACATTACCGTTAAGCCTGAAAGTGAATTCTGATATTGATTATGAAAAATGGTTAAATGTTGTTTTCAAGCTGGCCAATGTTTCTGAAGCAGAAATCGTAAATGAGAAGATAGCTGGTGCTACAGCTTTCATGGCTGGTAAAGATGAATTCTTTATTCCACTGACAGAAAACGTTGATGTTGACGCTGAACGTAACCGTTTGAATGCCGACCTGGTTTACCTACAGGGTTTCCTTAAATCGGTAGATGCCAAGTTGGGCAATGAACGTTTTGTACAAAATGCAAAACCTGAAATTATTGCCAATGAACGAAATAAGAAAGCAGATGCTGAAGCCAAAATCAAGATCATTGAGGAGGGTTTAGCCGCATTGGGATAGCATTCATCAGTAAAAACATGAATCTGAAAGCGCCTATAGGTTTTTCAGATTAAAGAAGTCCTTTTGAATATCATTCGAAAGGACTTTTTATATTTACCAGGTATCATGGATATCTTATGGTGGCATTTATTTATTTCAAACGTTTTCCATTTTTTTTACGCAATCTTATTGAGTTCAACACATGCCATTTACAGGCATTTATTCAATGATTATGGCAGTTGAGCTTTAATTCCGGTCTGATGGTTTCAAAAATATTACTTACCAGAATTCAGCTTTTGGTTTTATTAACCATATTTTAGGTTGATAAAACGGTTTACCCACAGCCTTTTATTTTATTCTAACCTAATATTAACCATGGAAAACCCAAGGAGAAAATTCATTAAACAATCGGCGATTTTTGCTGCGGCTACTTACGCCGGTACAATGGGTATGAGTGCCAAAAGTTACGGTCGGATTATCGGCGCAAATGACCGTGTCCGTGTTGGCGTAGTAGGCTTTTCAGACCGGTTTAAGGATACCTTATTACCCTGCTTTTTAAACCACAATAAGGAACTCAATTTTGATATCGTTGGATTATCAGACTTGTGGAACTACCGTCGGGATTTAGGCATTGCTCATTTGAAGGAGAAGTTTGGACATGACATCAAAGCCTGCCGTAATAACGAAGAGCTATATGCCACAAAAGACCTTGATGCCGTCATTATCAGCACGGCTGATTTTCAGCATGCCCTTCATACGATTGAGGCCGTAAAAGCCAACTGTGATGCATACGTTGAAAAACCATTTGCTGAGACAATGGATGACGCCAAGGCGGCGCTTAGAGCAGTAAAGGCAACCGACAGGATTGTGCAGATTGGCTCTCAGCGCAGAAGCGGAGAAAACTATGTAAACGCGGCTAAATTTATACAGGAAGGTAAGTTTGGGCCAATTACCGCAGTTGATTTGGTATGGAACGTAAACCAGCCGGGACGATGGCGAAGACCTGATCTTGTTGCTAAACTGAAAGAAGAAGATATTGACTGGAAAAGATTTTTATTAAACAGGCCTTCCGAGAGTTTCGATCCCCGTAAGTATTTAGAGTACCGGTTATTCTGGCCATATTCTTCAGGCATGCCTGGCCAGTGGATGTCGCACCAGATTGATACTGTTCATTGGTTTACCGGTTTGAAATATCCAAGAAGTGTAGTTGCTAACGGGGGTATTTACACCTGGAAAGACGGACGGAGGAACTGGGATTCTATGGTTGCGGTTTTTGATTACGGTCAGCCAGATACAACAGATGGTTTTCAGGTAACCTTTACTTCGAGAATGCAGAATAGTGTGGGAGATGTAGGTGAGGTTTATTATTCGAATGGAGGAGAGCTTAACCTGATTACCAATAAAGTTTCTCCAAAGGGTGGATTGAAAGAAAGAGAGGCAGCGGCGATGGGCTTAAAGGCTAATCTTTTACCTGATTTTGATTTGAGTAAAACTGAAATAAAAGCAGCTACAGGGGCTAATATGGGAGGAGATTCACTGACGTCGGGGCACATGAGGAACTGGATGGAATGTGTGCGGAGCCGTAAAACGCCAAATGCTCCGGTCGAAGCTGGTTATTCACATTCCATTGCCAATATCATGACTAATGCTGCGGTACGTACAGGTGCTAAATCGACATTTGATGAAGGCCGGCAGGAAGTGATCGCAAACGGGAAAATTTTTAAATATTAAATAATCTATCACCGCCCAAGCTACTTAAGTTCAGAAAGTTTGAATGGCTGAGATGCACTTAAATGTACAAGGCGGTAAACAATATCCAAATGTTAAACATTAGAAAATACACATTTTTAGCGCTGGCATTTGCCAGCCTAACATCGGCTGCCCAAAAATCAAAGCCACTTTTCGATGGTAAAACGCTTACAGGCTGGAAAGCTGTTGCAGGTGCTGCACCTTATAAGGTGGAAGACGGGATGATTGTGGGGACCATGACAAAAGGCACACCAAACTCATTTCTGATTACTGAGCAGGAATATGGGGATTTTGTTCTGGAACTGGATGTTAAGCTTGAAGGTGAGACGACCAACTCAGGGATTCAGACCCGTAGTCATATCAAGGCAGAGGGCAACAATGGCAAGGGGCTGGTGTTTGGCAGGCAGGTTGAAATAGATCCTACGGCGCGGGCCTGGACAGGGGGGATTTATGATGAGGCCAGGCGACTGTGGCTTTATCCGCTTGAACTTAATTCCCCGGCGAAATCGGTTTATAAAAAGAATGAATTCAACCATTACAAGATCGAAAACATTGGTAATGAATTAAAAACCTGGGTTAATGGAATACCTGTTGCCTACGTAATCGATACATTAGATCAATCGGGTTTCATTGGTTTACAGGTACACGGAATTGGAAACGAACTGGGTAATGATGGAAAGAAAGTTTATTTTAAAAACATCAATATCCAGACCGAAGGCTTAAAAGCAAAAACTTTCCCGAAAGGCGTTTATACTGTAAATTTGACGCCAAATACGCTTTCTGCATACGAGAAAGCTAATGGCTACAAACTGCTGTTTGATGGAAAAAGTAACGCAGGCTGGAAGGGCGCCTATAAGCCAGCTTTTCCGGAGAAGGGATGGAAAATTGCCAGTGGTGTAATTAGTGTTGAGCCATCGGGCGGCGCAGAATCTACCAATGGCGGTGATATTGTAACCAAAGAAGAATTCTCCGCATTTGATTTGTCTTTTGAGTTTAAGCTTACCCCCGGTGCCAACAGCGGAGTTAAATACTTTGTTACCCTGAGTGAAAATAATACGGGATCGGCAATTGGTCTGGAGTATCAGGTTCTGGATGATGTACTTCACCCTGATGCTAAACTAGGTAGAGACGGAAACCGTACACTGGCATCGCTTTACGACCTGATCACTTCAAAAAAGGAAGCCCGTTACCTGCGTCCAATCGGATCGTGGAACAATGGAAGGGTAGTGGTTTATCCTGATAACAGGGTAGAGCATTATTTAAACGGGGTTAAGGTGCTGGAATATGTGCGTGGTTCGGAAGAATTTAGAAAACTTGTGGCCATCAGTAAATATAAAGACTGGAAAAATTTCGGGGAAGCTCCTAAAGGACACATCTTATTGCAGGATCATGGTAACAAGGTTGATTTCAGAACAATAAAAATAAAGTCGTTATAGGCTTTTGTTTTAAATAAATAGCGTAAAAATGCATCGAAGATCGTTTATCAGGGATTCAGCTTTGCTAGGTTCTGGTTTGTTATTGGGGAATGAAGTCTTTGCTGGTGTAAAAGCAGATCGGGTGATTAATATTGCGATGATTGGCTGTGGTGACAGGGGCAAAGGTGTGCTGTCGGTAATTAAGTCGATGCCTTCAAAATTCAGAACGGCCGCTTACTGTGATGTGTTGGATTTCAGATTGAAAGAAGCAGAAAAACATGCCCCTGCTGACGCCAAGCCAATTAAGAATTATCAGCAGGTTCTGGACGATAAAAATATAGATGCTGTTTTTATTGCAACGCCCTTAAGTGAGCATTTCAAAATTGCAAAAGGTGCAGTACTTGCGGGTAAGCATGTGTATGTAGAAAAAACAATGACCTACAGTATTGAACAGGCGCTTGAATTGAAAAAACTGGTAAATCTTTCAAAACAACGAACTTTTCAGGTTGGCTATCAATACCGTTACTCGCCACTTTACTTCAAGGTGAAGGATATGATTCAGAGTGGATACCTGGGCAAGGTATCGCAAATTGATTGTAGATGGGACCGGAATGCCAACTGGCGCAGGCCTGTACCCGACCCGTCTCTGGAGCGTAAAATCAACTGGCGTATGTATAAAGAATATTCTGGAGGGCTTGCTGCTGAACTATTGTCACATCAGATCGATTTCATCAACTGGGCATTTGAAACGCAACCTGATGAAATTATAGGTTCGGGGGGAATCGATGTTTTCAAAGATGGCCGGGAAACCTATGATAATATTCAGGCTATACTTCGTTACAAAGAAAAAGGCATGATTGGTAACTTCGGCGCTACTTGTGGAAATAAGCATGACGGTTATCTTTTTAAAATTAAAGGGACAAAAGGGACTGTGTCATTATTAACAGATACAGGAGTGTTTTATCCTGAAGAGATCGCCAAAAAAGAACTTGGAATTGTTGACGGGGTAAGCGGGGCCACTAAGATTGTAGTGAATCAAGATGGCGGCATTCCTATATTAGACAAGCCGACTAAAGACGGGACCATTTATGCTTTGGATGAATTTTATAAATCGGTTATAACCGGCTCGCAGCCTGTATCTGGAATCAACACGGGTACCCAGGCTGCCATTTGCGTAGCCATGTGTAATGAAGCAATCTATTCGGGTACCAAGCAGGTTTGGAAAAAGGAATATGGCTTGTGACAGGTATTACAAGGTTAAACGATTGCGTGCTATAGATCCGGATACTCTGGCATTTGAGGCGTAAAGGCAAAACTCCCATTTTTAAGATCCATTTTGGCATATACATGCTGCAGGCCATTGGTTAAAACAATCCATTTAGCCTGGTGAATAGAATTATATCGGGAAGCCTGCTCAAATACGGCCTGGGTAATTTTAACTTTTGGCGCTTTACACTCAATAAGCATCAGCTTTTCCCCGGCAGTATTGTAAACCAGGATGTCACTACGCTTTTGCAATTGATTTAATACCAGGCCTCCTTCAATTTGAATCAGGGTTTTAGGAAACTTTTTGCTGGCAATCAAATCCTGTATAAAATGCTGGCGTACCCACTCTTCGGGCGTCAAAACAAGATGTTTTCTTCTCAGTTCATCGAAAATAAAAACCACATCATCTTTCTTCGTAATTTTAAACGGGTATGGTGGAAGATTAAGTGGGGTAGGGTTAAACATTTTTAGTCACTGGTGTGGATTGCAGGTTTGTGCTGTTATTCAAATAAAACTGACGGGCTAAAGTTACTATTGTTTATAAACAATTGCGAGAATCATAAAAGCTAAATTGTAATTTTACGGCTATGACCGCCGCCGAAATTATCAAGGATATCAAAGCCCGTAAGTATAAGCCAGTGTATTTATTGCATGGTGAGGAATCGTATTACATTGACCAGCTAACGGATTATATAGAAGATAACGTATTAAACAGTGCAGAAAAAGGCTTCAATCAAACGGTTTTATACGGCAAGGACACTGATATGAACACTGTTCTTGGCGCGGCCAAGCGTTATCCTATGATGTCGGAATACCAGGTTGTTATTGTAAAAGAAGCGCAGGATTTAAAATGGGGTAAGGAGGACGCGGGTAGTAAGGAGGCTGAATTTGTATTAAATTATTTCGAGAAGCCTTTACCGAGCACCATTTTAGTACTGGCATTTAAGTATGCAAATTTTGATAAGCGGAAGAAAATTTACAAGGCAATTAGTAAAAGCGGACTGATCTTTCAGTCGGATGCGGTTAGGGATTATAAACTTGTACCGTGGATTGAGGAATTTATACGCGAAAAGGGTTATAAGATAGACCAGCAGGCTTCCGCGTTAATGGCCGAATATCTCGGCACTGACTTGTCGAAGATTGCGAATGAGATTGAAAAACTCATGCTCAATGTACCTAAAGAGATGACGATAAATACGGATCTGGTTCAGAAAAATATCGGCATCAGCAAAGAGTATAATGTTTTCGAACTCCAAAAAGCGCTTGCTATCCGTGACGTATTGAAGTGCAACAGAATCATCAATTATTTCTCAAGCAACCCCAAAGCAAATCCTATGGTTATGGTGCTGGCTAATTTAGGAGGATATTTTACCAAGCTGCTGAAATATCACTATGTGCCTAACAAAGCTGATGCAGCTTCAGTATTAGGCGTTCCGCCTTTTTTCATCAAGGATTATGAAGTTGCAGCGCGAAATTATCACGCAGGAAAAGTTTTTCAGGTCATCAGCCTGCTTCGGGAATATGATTTGAAGAGTAAGGGGCTGGACAGTTCGGGGAATGTAAATGATGGAGAGCTTCTTAAGGAACTTGTATTTAAAATCATTCATTAAAAGTTAAAAAAATGGTTATTTAGCCATTTTTAACTGCTTAATTAATAATCATTAATTTAAAAATAAACTATGTTACAGGGACTTAGGACGATTGTGTATTACGTTGGCGATTTAGAAGCTGCGAAAGAATGGTATAAAAAGGTTTTCGAGATTGAGCCCTATTTTGACGAAGCCTATTATGTTGGTTATAATATTGGTGGCTTCGAACTGGGTTTAAATCCGGATGATACTGGTTATAGTAATGGTAACCATTCCATCACCTACTGGGGTGTTGAGAATATTAAATCGGCTTTTGATCGTTTGGCCAGTATGGATGTTGATATTCATGAGCAGCCGAATAATGTTGGGGGAGACGTTTGGGTTGGAAGTATCTTCGATCCGTTTGGAAATGTTATCGGCTTAATCGAAAATCCTGCGTTTAAATTAAGCTAAAACCCTTATTGATTTCATCTACTTGGAGATGTGGGTCTTCCGTATCTCCCGCGGTTTCCTTTGGCTTTTCCGCCTCTTTTCTATTGGCGATTAAGTAATCTTCCTCATCATCAATTTTTGTTGCACCGCAATTTCCGGGTATATTAAAAAAATCCCTGACCAGCGGGCAGTCGTTAGGTAATGGCATTTTTGTAATTATCAATTTCTTTGACGTCATGGGCGGATTCGAACCGCCGTAAAAGGTTTTGCAGACCTGTACCTCAACCACTCGGCCACATGACTATGTTGTGCAAATTCCCATGAATGTTATCTTGATTAGACATTCAAATTCTGAACTGCTAAACAAATATAGTATAATTAATATATATTCTATAGAATCAGTAGTCATTTTGTTTTTGCAGTGCAGGATGGTCAAGCAGATCCTGTACTTTTAGGGGCAGTTAATGAGATTGGACTGCTTTGCTGGATCTAAAAACCCAGTGTTTCATCAGTGGATAGTTAAACCCGTAAGAAACAATACTGTCGATTAGTAACCGACCTATCCGATAATCTAAATTGATGGTTCGGTGTAACAGGTAGGTCCCAGCCGACTTTAATGAAATGCTACCCAATACCACTCCGATAAACCTTGTTAACTGTTGTTGAGGTGTTGCGGAGTATCCTGACTGATTTTTGAACGCCCAAAGGCGGTTTAAAGAAAAGTTAACAATTCCTCCAACGGTTCCGGAAATCAGGATTGAAAAGACGAAATGCAGGTGTAAAATCTCGGTAAGAAATATCATCAAAGCATAATCGGTTATTCCTCCTGAAAATGCTGAAAGCTGAGCCTTAAGGAATGTTATTATTGATTTACGCTTCTTCATTTTAACTTTTCCTCCCGATCACGCTCGTTCCCAGCTTCCAGTAACTTAATGGTATCGACCATATTGATGATGAACAAAGATGCCGTGGTGATCAGAGCGGAGTATGTAATGGTTTGAGGAAATAGCCACTCTACAATAAAAATCAGCGCAATAAGTACACGGAGCTCAGTGGGGCCGAACCAACCTGAATCTATACGATAGACATTTGTTATCTTATATCTGAGCAGCGATATGATCATCGACCATCCGTAAAGTACTACGAAAAGGAAACCTAAAACTCTAACACTCTCATTTGCATAAAAATAGTAGCCTAAACCTGTAAGGATGATGCTCATCCAGTCCATGATGATATCTAAAGCGAAGCCGTACCACTTTCTGGGAGTATTTCGATAGTAAGCCAATCTGCCATCAAGAGAATCGCCTAGCCAATTTACGATCAGTCCAACAATACCTAACAGCAGGAAGTTTTTATGATAGTGCTCTGCAAGCGTGAACCCTCCAAATACAATGAAAGATCCGAGCATACCGATGCCTGTCAGGATATTCGGTGAAACCCAAATGGGAACACATTTCAGCAGAGCGTGAATTAAAAACTGTTCACCATTCCGCATGATGTTTGATCGTTTACGATCTGCAAAAATTTGCTTCCGCTCTGTTATCTGCACCTTCTCGCTTATCGCCATCAGCAGCTTAACAAAATAATGCCCGAGATTATAGCTACCTCCGGCCTGTAGGTGTTATGAATCTTTTTCTGACATGATTTAATCATTAATAAAGGTTTTCGAAGTTTTCCGGTTTTGGCCAGGTAACTAAAAATTAAGATAAAGATCATAAGCTATTTAACTATCCCCGCAAAACGCTGATAAAATACTGTTGGACTATTTTCATTTTTAGGCGCATATTTTCCAGCGATTATTGGAATATAAATCACCTTTCTTCTGCTCTCTTCTCCACGAATTGATGACTCTGCTACTCTATGCCATAATCTCCCGTCATGAACAGTCAGGTCACCTGCTTCTGGCAGAATGGAGACCTCATCTCTGTCTGGTTTATTATCTAAGAAATATTTTTTACGGAAAAGCATCTGGTAAATACTCTGTTTGTGTGTTCCTGGTATAATTTTCAATCCACCATTCTGTGGGTTCTGCGTAGTCAGATGGATTCCAACGTTGAGCATTGGATTTAGTTTTCCACCATAAAAAATATCTCTTAATCCATCTGTATGCCAACCCATTTTAGTGAAACTGCTGTCGGGGCCATTCACGTAATGATTGAAAACCATTCCGTCTTTTTCTTCCGTGCCTAATCTTGAATCTTCTCCGGCCAGGGGAAGTAAAGCTGAAATTCTGGGATCAAGTAATAAACCACTCAGCGTTTTGTGATGCTGGTTGATGAACGCAAAACGCTGCACAATTCTGGAACCATCTAAATCGGTTCCATATTTAATTGGCACCCCGTTTATTTTACGGATATCTGCATTTATCCAGTCTCTTTGAACTTCTTTTGATGCCTGATTGATGGAGGCGACTGTAGACTTTTCGATAAAGTTTTTGAAATGGATGAAACCGTGCGTATTGAAAAAATCAATCTGTGCTGAGGTTAGATTTTCTGATAGGGTAAAGGTTGGATACGAGGATGCCATGTAGTAAAAGTTTAAATTAAGGAAATTTAGAATTGGTTGATAGAAGATTATGAACAACAGCAGCACATTCGCATTCGCGAGTGGTTCTGTGCATGAGTGTAAGATAAGTGTCTATACTTATACATTATCTATCGATTTAGTAGTATTTAATACAAACGTAATCTTTTTTTAACATTACAACGAATATAAATCACTTTTTTTTGAAAAAAAGTCATGTTTTATAAATTCCTGCCGCCATCTTTTCGATGAAGAACTTAGGCAGGATTCTGTTGGCGTACACGCTAATTAGATTGGTGAAGCCTGGAATAACTTCTGATTTGCGGCCGAACAAGCCGTTTAGGCCTATATTTGCAACCTCATTGGGTTTCATGTTAAACTTTTCAGCCATCTTGCTAAAAGCATCCAGTCCAGCTCTGTGGGCAAACCCCGTGTCGACAGGTCCCGGGCTTAAGCAGGTAATGGAGAGGTTACTTTCCCTATGTTCAAAGCGCAGTGCTCTGGTAAAGGAAAGAATAAATGATTTGGTAGCTGAATAGATAGCAAGTGTTGGAACAGCCTGATAGGCTGCGGTACTGGAAACGTTCAGGATATATGCTTCTTTTTCCAAAAGCAAGCGGGGTATAAAAAAGTGACATAGCTTCACTACAGTATCCATATTTAACCTGCACATATCCATTTGAGCAGATAAGTCTAACGAAGAGAAATTGCCCCACAAGCCATATCCCGCGTTGTTGATTAGTACCGAAATCTTCAAGTCATTTTCTGATACCCAGTTTAATACTGTTTCAGGTGAAGCGCTTTCAGCCAGATCAATCGCTAAAAAAGTTGCTTTTATGCCGTATTGACTGGAAAGTTCTTTGCAAATTCCGGCAAGTTCCGCTTCAGACCTCGCAATCAAAGCAAGGTTATATCCTTTCTTTGCCAGTTCTATAGCAAATGATTTGCCTAATCCTTTACTGGCTCCGGTAACCAGTGCAAATGTTTTTTGACTAAGATCTTTTTCCATACGTATATTTTCAGTGCCCTAAAATATCATATAATATCTCATATTACTTCATTTTTATTAAAAACAGATGTAATTGTCGCCTGGAGTAGTTTTCAAATTCACTTCGTTTTGGTAGTTTTGAATCATTAATAAAGATACATATGAATCATTGGTTAATAAAGAGTGAACCTTTTAAATACAGTTGGGAAAAATTTAATGAAGATGGGCGCACCTTTTGGGATGGTGTTCGTAATTATCAGGCCAGAAACAACCTGAAAGCGATGAAACAGGGTGATCTGGTATTATTCTATCATAGTAATGAAGGAAAAAATGTAGTTGGTATTGCCAAAGTGGTTAAAGAGTTTTACCAGGATCCTACTACTGATGATGCCAACTGGGTTGTTGTAGATCTCGCTCCGGTAGAGACACTAAAGTATCCCGTATCGCTGGAGCAGATCAAAGCTGAACCCAGCCTTAGCGATATATCATTGGTTAGACAAGGTCGCCTTTCTGTGATGTCTTTAAAAGCCGAAGAATTTGATAAGATTTTGGAAATGGGAAGCTGATGATCAGTTTCCTTATCTTACAGTCAGTTTAAACCGTAATCTCTTCTGTTTTTCTTTTGCTTAGTGTGATGCCGAGCGTCATTACAATGCTTGATCCCAGTACAACGAGGAATAAAAATGACGGGCCCACTTCAATTACCTTAAGCGATGCAGGTAGGTTAAAGTAAAGTAAAATGCTAATCAAACCACGGGGTGCGATAAATAAAATTGGAGATACGCTGCCGTTCTTGAATACTTTTAAGAAAAATACCCGGATCAGGTAAATGCTGATCAGTATGAGAAAACCATTTGCCAGGATCAGTTTATTGTTTAACTCGCCGATATTCATGGTAAACCCAAAAATCACGAAGAAAAATGTGCGCAGAATGAAAGCACTTTCTGCAGACAACTGATAAAGCTGTGAAAGATCATTGGTTAAGTTTTTATAGATAAAAACACTTCTGAACCACATATTTTGAATGGTATCGGCGTTGTTCAAAAATAATCCTGTACTCAAAATCAGTACCAGTGAAGATAAATGATAGGATTGACCGATGGCGTATACCAATATCAGGATGGAGATGATCAGGAAAAACTTGATGTGATGAACAAGTTTTCCCATGATATATAATAGGACTACACACGCAATAGCTGATAGCAGAATAATTAAGAAGGTGCTTAACCCCAGGCCAATAAATGCAGAGGGCGTAATGGAGTGATTGGTGACTGCGAAATTAAATATAATGATGCCCAGTATATCGGAGAATGACGATTCGTAAATGACAAACTCTTTATCTGACTTATTTAATGCTGCAGCTGATGGTATGGCAATTGCCGAGCTGATTACGCTAAATGGAATGGCATTTGCAATGCACGTATACAAATTATGATGAGTGATCTGATATACGATTAGGGTAATAACGGTAATTGTTCCCAGCAAAATCGTCAGTGCTGATAAAAAGGCGCTTCTAATAAGTTTGTTTTTATTCCGGTCGTATTTTAATTCCAGAGATCCCTCAAATACAATTAAAATCAGGCCTACGGTACCAAGAGTAGGTAGGATAGATAGAAAATTAAACGTTTGGATTTTTAAAGAATCGACCAGAAACCTCAAGCCTATGCCAAGCAGTAAGAGCAATAAAACCGATGGTATTTTTGTTCTACTGGACACTAAATCAAACAGATAAGAAAAAATTACTAATCCGCTTAAAATAATAAGAATGGTATAGGTTGTCATATTTTTCAGCCTAGGGTAAGCCGCTAAAATAAAACAATCAAATTAAGCGAGGGGCAAGTTTATGTAAAAATTATGCTTTAAAGAATAAAGCTTTTAGTTCGCTGGCATCGTCAGGACTCATTTTACCGCCTAAAACAAGGCGAAGCTGGCGGCGTCTTAAAGCGCCATCATACAATTCCACTTCTTCGGGTGTTTCGGGTATTACTTCTGCCACAGGGATGGTTCTTGCGCTTTGATCAACTGCCACAAAAGTATAGTAAGCTTCATTGCTTTTCTGGCGTGCGCCACTGGGAATATTTTCAGACCAAACATCTAAACGAACTTCAACAGAGGTGTTAAACGCCCGGGTCACTTTAGCTTCAATAGTGATCACATCGCCCAGTTTTATAGGTTGTTTAAAAGAAACGTTGTCTACAGAAGCGGTTACTACAATGCGGTTGCAATGTTTTTGAGCTGAAATTGCTGCTGCGATATCCATCCAGTGTAACAAACGGCCGCCCATCAAATTGTTTAAGGTGTTGGTATCATTTGGTAATACCAGCTCATTCATTATCGTAAAACTCTCTTTGGCAAATTTCTTTTTCAAACTCATAACTGAGCGCAAAAGTAATTAAAATGTACAGCAAAATATCGCTTATTTAGCATTCTGTAAGAACGAATTATCGATATAATGTCAATAAAGGATTATTGTGCATTATTCAGGCTTATTTCAACATCCGGAATGTGAACTTTGAAACTATTGATCTAAACCCATGTTTTAAGCTGAAAATAATGCGGAACCTTACACTCATACAATTTTTCCACTGGTACTATAATGAAGACCAGAACTTATGGCTGAAAGTAGCAAATGAAGCCGCCCGTTTAAAAGAAATGGGAGTAACGGCGTTTGGCTGCCGCCAGCTTACAAAGCCAGTACATTCATAGCCATTGTCGAATTGGTTAGCCGACTAAACAGTTAACCAATTCAACACCCTTGCTTTGGCTAAAGAAAACTATCTTCTTTACGATAAGCTGCAATCACGGCCAGTTCGCCTTCTTTACCTCCCTTGGAATTGCCGTGCTCCATTCCCATTACGCCTTTATAGCCTTTTTGATGCAGGTGCTTAAACAGGTTTTTATAGTTGATTTCGCCAGTGGTCGGTTCTTTTCTACCCGGATTATCTCCAATTTGAATATAGGCGATTTCATCCCAGCAACGATCTATGGTTTTAATCAAGTCGCCTTCAGTGCGCTGCATGTGGTAAATATCATATAAGATTTTGCATGATGGACTTTTTACTGCTTTGCATACCGCGTAGGTTTCATTGGTTTTCTGAAGGAAAAGTTCCGGGGTATCACTCAGCGTTTCCAGCACCATAATTATACCATGGGGCTCGAAAATTTCTGCTCCTGCCCGCATGGCATCTATTACATTGGCAAACTGATTGCCATAAGGCAGATTACGTTCGTAAAAGCCTGGTACTACGGTAACCCATTTGGCATTACAACGTTTTGCGGCCTCTACCGATTTTTTACAGGTTTCTATGAATTTGTCTTTAAACTCCTTCTTTCCGGTAGTCAGTGAAGTTTTCCAGTTGTCGCCACCATCCACTACAAAAACGCCCATCCTCATACCTAACTTAGCCAGGAGATTTCCGATTTTATCCTGTTCGTCTACAGACCTGTTCAGGTAACCGTTATCCTCTATTGAACGGAAGCCTTTATCATACATAAACTGAATCTGATCGAGAAAATTATTTCCTGCATGGTTTTCAAACATCCCCTGGTGTGGCGCGTAGTCGAGGTTGAACACCCGGTCGGCAGGAAATTGCTGTTCTCCTTCAAAAGCATTACTGAAACCTGTTCCTGCAGTAATGGCACCGGCTGTTAACAGGCTGTTTCTTATAAATTCACTTCTTTTCATTTGTTCGTTTTTAAATGTAAAGCCAGGCTTATTTTTTTAATATTTTTTTGAATCCGGCAGATAGTGTATCGGCAATAGATCCGTCTTTGCGGTGATAAACAAAATAAGCTTCCAGATCTTTTCTTTGTTCCACAAAATGTAGCGCATCTTTCAGGTGCATCCCCATCAGGGCATTATCGTAGCCATCGGCTGTAATGGCATCTTTAGCATAAACAGTAACACTGATCATTTCATTTTGAAGCGGATAACCGGTTTTCGCATTGATCAGGTGAGATAGTTTTTTCTTTCCGCTCTGGTGAAATTTACGGTAATTTCCAGAGGTGGTGATGGCCCCGCTGTTTACCATTGCAATATGCCTGATTGCAGGTTCATCATGCTCATCCGGTCCTTCAATACCAATTTTTATTGCTGAGCCATCGGGTTTAGGACCGGAAATTCTAAGTTCCCCACCCAGTTCTGCGATGTAGGTTCTGATCCCTTTTTTTTCCAGATAACCGGCAATTACATCCACACTGTAGCCCTGGGCTATTCCGTTTAAATCAATTTGTACACATGGTTGCGTTTTGGTGAGCGAACCATTTTCAAAATGCAGGTTTTTCATGCCTACACAAGCTAAAATAGATTTTATTTTCGCCCTGCCCGGTTCTTCATCCGCTTTTCGAGGGCCAAATCCCCAGGCTTGAACCAGCGGCGCAACCGTAATGTCGAAGATTCCCTTCGTATCTTGATTAATTTCGAAACTTCTTTTCAAAACGGTATCCAGGAAATGATCGGTGTTAATTTGCCTGTCGGATGAATTAAACCGGCTAATTAACGAGTTTGGCTTGTATAAAGACATAGACTGATCAATGTCGTCGAGCAGACTATCAATCCCTTTTTTTGTCGCCACGCTATCTGTTGCATAATAGGTGATGGTATAATCTGTTCCCTGTGCATAGCCTGTAATTTTGTACTGTCGCACATTGTTACGGGTAAAAAAGCCAAACAAAACAGGAAAGCAAAGGAACAGAAATCTATACATGATAACCTATAGTACTTTAGTTTTACCAGGCATAGGGATTGGATAGAGGCCATTAGCATCAGGCATTAATTGTGGATTAGCATCCCATGCAAAGCGCTCAGGTAATAAACTGTTATTTGCAGCGAGTGCTTCATCCCATTTTATTGTTTGGCCTGAATAGGTAGCATAGCGGCCAATGATGCCCGAGAATGTTGTGGTTGCACCATAATCGGTATTTTGGAATTTATACTCTCCTTTGGAAATTGCTTCAAAAAGCTCATCATGTTCTGTTTGGTAAGGATTTGCATTGCCTTTGGTATTGTGGTTATAGATTTCTTTTCCACTGGCATCCCATATAATGGCCTGATTGCCTGCCGAGAGATATACTTTACCTTTGGTTCCCTGAAAAGTCTCATCAACACGGTTACGGGTTCCTTCGAAATGCCTGCACTGACTGTAGATTTTAGCACCGTTGGCATAGGTAAACTCATTGGCGTGGTTATCATAAATCTCTCCATAATCCTTTCCTGTACGCCAGGCCCTGCTTCCGGTGCCTTCTACTGAAACCGGATGTGCTCCTGTAATCCAGTTTGCAATATCAATATTGTGTACATGCTGCTCTACAATGTGGTCGCCGCATAGCCAGTTGAAATAATACCAGTTACGCATCTGATATTCCATTTCAGTCTGGTTAGCCGTACGCGGGCGCACCCAAACACCCCCACTGTTCCAATATACCTGTCCAGATACAATTTCGCCAATTGCGCCATCCTGTATCCGTTTCATGGCCTCGCGGTAGTTGCTCTGGTAGCGGCGCTGCAATCCTACCACTACATTTAATTTTTTCTTTTTCGCTTCTTCAGCAGCTGCCAGCACCTTTCTGATTCCAGGTGCATCTACGGCAACGGGCTTTTCCATAAACACATGCTTTCCTTGCTTAACTGCTTCTTCAAAGTGAATGGGACGGAAACCCGGAGGGGTAACCAGGAGTACCACGTCAGCCAGCGGGATTGCTTTCAGGTAAGCATCGAAACCTACAAACTGACGTTCTTTGGGCACATCCATCTTCGCTGCAAATTTTGAGCTTAATGACTGGTAGCTGCTGTCCAGGCGATCTTGAAAAGCATCTGCCATGGCCACGAGTTTCAGATTAAATTTAGTGCTGAGTGCCTGGAATGCTGCTCCTGTTCCGCGGTCGCCACAACCAATCAGGGCGATCCGGATGGTGTCAGTTCCTGAGGCAAATGCACCTGCAAGCGGAATGCTGCTTAAAATCGTTCCTCCGGCCAACAGCGCAGAGGCTTTAAGAAAGTCGCGTCTTTCTTGTGTGTTTGGTTCTGTTTTCATTTAGCGTTTGGTAGGTTTTGTGTGTTAAATAGTTAAAGATCTTTGATTGGTTGCTTATTATAATAGGCATCTATTTCAGTTTTTGAAGGTGTTTTGGCTGGACGAACGAGTCTTATTCCTACAAAAGGTGCCTCAGGGAACCACCAGTTACTTTTCGGGATCTGAGGATCGAGCTGTTTCCATGAAGGATCGGATGCCAACCGGACTGTTGAGGTTAGATTATCGGGCGTTTCATCATACGATCCGCCACGCACCGAATGAGGATAGAGTTTATCAGGCAAAGCAATGGGATTTACAGTTACCTTACCATTATGTTGGTTATAAAAATCAGCCAGGTATTGATCGCAGGTCCATTCGCTAACGTTTCCATGCATGTCATATAAGCCCCATGCATTTGGTTGTTTTAGTCCTACAGGATGTGTTTTGTTTTCACTATTATCTTTAAACCAGGCATATTCCGCTAGTTTTTTGGAGTCACTTCCAAAAGAATATGCTGTTGAAGTTCCGGCTTTACAGGCATATTCCCATTCTGCTTCTGTTGGGAGTCGGTAGAAAACTCCTGTACGAACGTAAAGCCATTTGCAGAACTGAATGGCATTGTACTGTGTCATAGCTATTGCCGGCTGGTTTTCTTTACCCATGCCAAAGGTCATATCCAGATAGGGTTTAGTTGGCCTGGTCACCGCGTCAACCTCAGCCGGAACTGGAGTAATACTGGCCTGCTTCTCATAATCACGATAAAGAAAGGGCTCAAAAATATTCCAAGTTACCTCGTATTTACCCATCCAGAAAGCATCGAGTTTTACTTCATGAACAGGCTGTTCATCGGCCTTTCCGGTTTTGCTACCCATTTTAAAGGCTCCTGCCGGTATGGCCTGCATATCGAAAGTCAATTTTGTACCATCAATATTTTGTGTATATGATTTAAATTCCTGGGCATAGTTTTCCCCAAAAGAAAGGAGTATTAAAGCTGGCGCAATAAATTTCTTAAACATCATAATTGGTTAGAAATGCCGGATGAAGAGCATTTGGGTTACTTTATCTGAACACTAAAGTAATTAACCAATTTTTAAATTAAGAAAATTTATGTAACAAAAACACTAGGTTTTATTTAAATTGAGTCAGCTAAAAGGTTTTATCGCTGATCAGTTACCTTATTGCTTAAATTGGTATATCCCACTAAAGTTTCCCAACGCGCTCCGGGTTTTTTATAATAGACAAATATCTGGTAGCTATTTTCCGTCTGGAAAAACGAGCCCTCAAAAGGTTGCATTTCCAGGGTTTTCGTATCCTTATTAAACCAGGCATACTGGTAATCGTATAAGCCTTGTTTCAACATGATGTTGCCGTAAAACTGTTTTCTGCCGGCATCATATATTAATTTGTTTTCTGGACTCAGTGTATAGTTGTTGAATCGGCCGATTACATATGCATCTCCATTTGTACCAGGCGCTGTAGCATTCAGGGTAAAAAGCACACCCATATACTCCGCTTCAGTTTTATCATCCCTGCCATCAGTATTTCTGATGAAAAAATTTCCATTCTCATCGAACTGGTTCGCAAATGCACTACCGTTTAATGCCGCATCCTGAAAAAGCATCACATTTACTGTTTCATTGTCACGGTAAATGTCTTTGACATTGGCCCCCTTAAAGCGTAGGCTTCGGGTATCAAATTTTCTAAATTCATTATTACCCCAAAAATCATTTGTATTCACGTCGTTATAAACCAATTGGTTAGGTCGTACAAATGCAGGTTTTGTACTGATCTGTGCGGTATAGGGATCGAAGTTCTGCATGACTATTGCTTTCAAATCCTGGTAAGGATTGGGGATGGATATAGAATGGTTAATTGTAAAGTTGATTTTTTGCTTTGTATTCCGGTCAGCTACCTGAATGGAATTGGTAAGCTCTGCTGCTACCGCAAGCTGACTTTCAACAACAAAAAACCTTTGAGAAATAACGGGTTGATTTTTGTCTCCGTCCAGATATACCTTTAAAATATAATTTCCTCCAATTTTGGGTTGTACCTGCGTGTTTGGAAAACTCAGTTCGTAGTGGGTGTATTTCCTGGTTGTGTTCGATGAGTATTTATAATTGATAATGCGGTCGCTGTCGAATCCCTGAAGATAGTCCATTGTTGAAATCCTCGAGGTTTGCCAGTCCGATGTGCAATGTTCTATGCTGTACCAGTAGTTCTTAGTTCCCCCAAGAAGATCGTCGAAAGAGAAAGCAATCGTTTCAGATGAGTTCAGTAAGATTAACGGAATGCTTTGTTCTTTCGTAGCATTATAGCAAAGCACCGTTTTAATGTTCGGCAGATATATCTTATTATCATTAGTGAAGATTTTATCCCGCTGAGCAAAACAAAGGGTAGAGGTAAAGGTCAGAAGTACTGCGATTAGTTTTTGCATGGTTAAAATTACAGGATAATAACCAGAGATAAAAAGGTTATTTTCTTTTGATTGCCGGCAACCTGGGAGCGTATTGCCAGTATTCAAAAGATATAAAAAAAGCCACAGAATTTCTGTGGCTTTTTTTATATGAATATCGGGCTAATGGTATTAACCTTCCAGTTTCATAATTTCTGTGGCTAGTGTTTCCCATTTGGCCTGACTGCTTTCTAAATCCTGCTTTGCAGAAAGATAGCGCTTGTTGGCTTCTGCCAGTTTAGCCGCATCACTATAAACCTGTTCGTTGGCAAGTTCCAGTTCTATATCTTTAATAGCTGTCTCCTGCTCTGCAATCACCGTTTCCACTTTTTTCAGTTCATCATTTAATTTCTTTAACTGATTAGCGGTATTTGGGCTGGTGGGCTTAGGGGCTTCTTTTTCTTTTGGTTTTTCAGGCAATTTAACCGGAATAGGTTTTGAAACGGGGATTTCACGCTTGCTGTTCCATTCTTCGTATTCTTCATAAGTACCGGGATACTGTTTGATTTTTTCGCCTTCGATAAACCAGATTTTGTTGGCCACATTATCCAGGAAGTACCTATCGTGAGATACTGCAATGAAAGTACCCTCGAATTGGTCTAAAGCCTGAATTAAAATATTTACCGACTGAATATCAAGGTGGTTGGTTGGCTCATCCAGAATCAGGAAGTTTGAATCTGTAGTTAATGACTTGGCCAAAGCCACACGCGATTTTTCACCACCTGAAAGTACTTTGATTTTTTTGAAAACATCATCGCCGGTAAACAGGAAGCATCCTAAAATACTACGTAATTCAGTGTCGCTGTGTTTAGGTGCAAATGCCTGTAGTTCTTCGAGGATGGAGTTACCCAGGTGCAAAGATTCCAACTGGTGCTGCGCAAAGAAAGTAGTGGTTACGTTATGGCCGGTTTCGCAAAATCCGTCGAATTTTTCTGTACCTGCAATCATTCTCAAAAGCGTAGATTTACCTTTACCATTGGCTCCGATCAATGCAATTTTATCGCCTTTTTCGATTACCGCTTCAGCATCTTCTAAAATATGTACGTTAGGGTAGTGCTTGGTGGCATGTTCTATACGCACTACGTGACGGCCTGAAGGTTTTGTAAATTTGAAGCTGAAATTAACGGTAGGGTTTTCATCATCAACGTCATCGATACGCTCCATTTTATCGAGCGCCTTCATACGCGACTGCGCCATTTTTGCCTTCGATGCTTTTGCTTTGAAACGTTCAATTAAACGCTCTTCCTGCTTAATTTTAGCTTGCTGGTTCTTAAATTCACCCTTCTGTATTTCGCCACGTAAAGCTTTTTCTTCTACATAAAAGCTATAGTTTCCGGCATATACGGTAAGTTTTCCTTTGCGTGATTCAACGGTACGGTTAACAATTTTATCCAGGAAATATCTATCGTGAGATACAATGACAATGGCACCTTCAAAACCTGCCAGATAATTTTCCAGCCATTTAATCGATGGTAAATCCATGTGGTTGGTAGGCTCATCCAGCAGCAAGATATCCGGATTCTGCAACAGAATTTTCGCAAGCATTACCCGCATTCTCCAGCCTCCCGAAAAGGTATTTAGCCGGCGGTGCTGATCTGCAGTACTAAAACCCAGACCTGCTAAAATTTCATTTGCGCGGTACTCAATGTTATAACCATCAAGGGCCTCAAACTCCTGTTGTTTATCACTCAGTTTGTACAAAACCTCCTCACTATAGTCGGTTTCAATTTTCTTCAGTAACTCTTCAATTTCATCATGCAGCTGGTTCTGGCGCTCGAAAGCTTCCATGGCTACGTGCAAAATGCTATGGTGCGATTCATAGGAAAGTAAGTCCTGGTTCAGGTAACCGATTTTCAGGTCTTTCGACATGGAAATTGTGCCCGAACTTGGTGCATATTCACCTACAATTAATTTTAATAGTGTTGATTTTCCTGTTCCGTTGGCGCCGATTAATCCGGCTCTGTCGCCGGGTTTAATGTGCCAGTTCGCTTCATCGTACAAGGCTCTTGAGCCAATCAGGAATGTTAAATTATTTATTGAAATCATTTCGGCTGCAAAAGTACGAATTTAAAAGCCTTTTTTCGGGTTAGAAATGAAATAGAAGCCGGGTGGCTTTAATGTTTTTATACATCACCTGCATAAACTTTTTGTTTTTTGTTTTGAATTAATCAAAATTTATCTACTTTTGTACTGTAATAAAAATAATTACAGAATGAATAGCAGCAGATTTCCGGTATCCCTCCATATTCTTACCTTGCTCGAAGATGCGAATGGGGAGATGGTGAGCTCTGATTTTTTAGCGGGCAGCATTAACATCAATCCTGTTCTGGTTCGCAAGGAAATTATGAATTTGCGGAAACATGGCTTCGTGGATAGTAAAGAAGGAAAGGGGGGAGGGTCGTTCCTGGCTAAAAATGCTGCTGATATCAACCTTGGTGAGGTGTATAAGGCTGTTAAGAATGTCAATATTTTAGGCCAAAGTAAAAATGAACCAAATCCTAAGTGCCCGATTGGAAGGCAGATTAACCGGCATTTGGATGAGCTGTATGTTGATGCTGAGCAGGCATTAATTGATCGTTTATCAAAACAAACACTGGCAGCTTTTGCTGCAAAATTCAAGTGACATTTTTTTTAATCTAAACTGTAACAAAATACATTACAATAAGTATTCAATTATTTAATCATAAAATAAACAACATGAAAGTAGCATTAATAGGAGCCTCGGGCTTCGTGGGGAAAGCCCTTTTAAACGAGTTAGTCAGCCGGGGAAATGATGTAATCGCCATTGCGCGGGATACTGATAAAATTGATAATGATGATCAGAAGGTAACAAAGGTATCGGCAGATGTGCTCGATACGGATAAACTTGCCGAAGCTTTGAAAGGTGCTGATGCAGTAATTAGTGCATTTAACGCTGGCTGGACTAATCCAAATCTTTATAACGATACTGTTGCCGGTGCTGAAGCCATACAGAAAGCCGTTAAAGCCTCGGGCGTTAAACGTTATATTTTTATTGGTGGTGCAGGTACATTACAAATTGATGGGAATCAACTGGTTGATGGTCCTCAGTTTCCTGCAGAAATTTATCCCGGCGCATCAGCTGTAAGGGATTATTTTAACACTTTGAAACAAGAAAAAGAACTGGACTGGTTATTTTTTAGTCCGGCGATTGAAATGCATCCTGGTATCACTATCGGACGTACAGGTAAATACCGTTTAGGTAAAACTTCACCTGTTTTCAATGAGGAAGGTCGTTCTATTTTATCAGTGGAAGATTTATCAATCGTACTTGCCGATGAACTTGAAAACAATGCCCACCACCAGGAGCAGTTTACTGCCGCGTATTAAAATCAGGTAAAATAGAAAATGTGAGATGGAAACGCTGGGGCGTAATCCATTTCACATTTTCTATTTTTTATCTATCTTCGTTGCATGTATCGCATCATTAAACCAATCTTCTTTAAGTTTGACCCTGAAAACGTTCATTATTTCGTTGTTAAACGGTTAAAATGGTTTAACGACAAGTTTCCGCTGGGTAAAACAATCATCCGAAGCAGTTTTGATGTTCACATCAAGGGCTTGGAGAAAGAAGTTTTCGGGATTAAGTTTCGGAATCCTGTTGGTTTGGCGGCAGGTTTTGATAAAAACGGCGAGTATGTAGAAGCTTTGAGTAACCTTGGCTTTGGTTTTATCGAAGTGGGTACAGTAACCCCAATGCCCCAGCCAGGTAATGATAAACCCCGTATGTTTCGCTTGCCTAATGACGAGGCTTTAATCAACCGGATGGGCTTTAACAATAAAGGCGTAGATGTAATGGCAGAACGTTTACGTTTGCTTAAAGATAAACATCCCGAGATTGTTGTGGGGGGTAACATCGGAAAAAATAAGGCTACGCCAAACGAAGATGCGGTGAGCGACTATATCAGATGCTTCGACAGGTTATTTGATGTGGTTGATTATTTTGTCGTGAATGTGAGTTCGCCTAATACGCCTGGCTTGCGCGAACTGCAGGAAAAAGAACCGCTCAAAAAAATTCTGAATACCTTACAGCAACGTAATCGTAAAAACGATATATCCCGTCCAATTTTATTGAAAATTGCGCCTGATTTAACTGATGCACAATTGGATGATATCATCGAAATTGTGGCCGAAACCAATATTGCGGGCATTATTGCGACCAATACAACCATCAGCAGAGAAAAGCTTGCAACCGGAAAAAGCCTGGCTGAAGAAACCGGTGGATTAAGTGGTAAACCCGTTAAAGAGCGTTCTACCGAGGTTATTAAATATCTTTCTGATAAATCTGATAAAGCTTTTCCGATTATCGGCGTAGGAGGGATTCATTCCGCTGAAGATGCACAGGAAAAACTAGATGCCGGAGCCAGTCTGGTTCAGTTGTATACAGGTTTCATTTATGAAGGTCCTGGCCTGATCAGATCGATCTGTAAAGCCCTGGTTTAATAAAATCGGGCTTATCAAAGTTACAGTTCCCATTCCCAGGTAACGTTTCCTGAATATTACTATCTCATCAGTTCGCCCTGAAACAGTCGGCCAGGCAATATGTATTAAAACTAAACGCATAAAAAAAGCATCCTTTGATCAGAAGGATGCTTTAAATTCTTTAGAAGAATATCTAAAAACTATTTTGCCAAGCCAGCTAAAACAGCATTGTTTTTAGCTAATTGATCGTTTTTAGGTTGTGCAGAACGGCTTCCTAACTCGATGTTAGTTGCTCTTTTTAAAAATGCTACCTCTTGGTGAGCTGTATTTTTATTTCTTCTGTCTTTTCTTTTTAATCTGGTAACTGCCATGGTAATAACCTTTTATTATTTTATTTTGTACAAATGGAGGTCGAGAGCGGATTCGAACCGCTGTAGAAGGTTTTGCAGACCTCTGCCTAGCCACTCGGCCACTCGACCTTGAAATTCAAGGTTGCAAAAATAGCAATTATAACTTAGCCCGCAAATAATATCTTAATTATTCTTGGTTTAATTTTTAACTCGCACTAATTCAGAACAAAAGATTGCGGCACTCACCGCAACATTTAACGACTCTGCCTCTCCAAATCTCGGAATCGTAACCGGTTTGTTTATTTTCTTTATGATTTCCGGCGAAATTCCTTTCCCCTCATTACCTAAAATCACGAGGCCTTCGGTACCCCAGGCGATCTGATAGATGGATTCTCCATTTAACAAGGCGCCAAATACGGGAATCTGACTGCGATCAAGAAAGTTGCTCAGGTTTTCTATGTAAATTTCTACCCGAGCCAAAGAGCCCATAGTGGCCTGAACTGTCTTTGGATTAAAAACTTCCACGCAATCTTCGGAGCAGACAATGTTCTGAAAACCAAACCAATCTGCTGTCCTGATAATTGTCCCCATATTTCCAGGATCCTGTACGCCATCTAAAACCAATGTAAACCGGTTTTTGAGTTGCTGCAGGCTCAGTTCCTTATTTTCCCGGGTATGAATTACTGCTAAAAATCCTTGCGGGGTTTGTAATGTACTAATCTTCCCTAATTCAGCGTTGTTTACTTCAAATAAGTTTATATTTGCAGGCAATTTGGGTAACAAATTGGCTTGTTCGCTGTTGTAAAATATGGAATGAATCTGATAGCTGGATTGTATAAATTCTTTAATGGATTTAATACCTTCAACTAAAAATAAACCATGTTCTTTGCGATATTTTTTTTGATGTAAAGACTTAATAAAACTAATCTGAGACTTTGAAAGCATACCAATACTTAATAAATATTAAACTGAAAAGCACTGCAATATTACTATTTATTATTGTTTTAATACAGGCTTGTTCATCAACTAAATACATAGCAGATTACCAATCCATTGTAAAAAAGGTTACGATAGACAGTGTGGATAAGAAGTTTGAAGAACAGGCTTACAATTATGTTCAGAAAGATATCCGTCCGGCATCAAACTACAGTATTAACGTGCCGCTTTACAACCTTTTCAATACAAAAGACGGCAGGTATAAAACAAGTGACATTAAGCCTTTCGGTACCCCGCCTGCCATTCTGGATAGTACTTTAGTGGAGATTTCCAGAACCCAGATTCAAAAATTTTTAAAGAGTAAGGGATATTTTCAGGCGCAGGTAACTTCTGATATCAAAGTAGCCAATAAAAAGGCCGAAGTAAGGTTCAGTGCAAAACCCGGACCCGCTTATTTCATAGATAAGTTAGGTGATTCTATACCTAACAAAAATATCAAAGCACTTTATGAGTCGAACAAACCTGGATTAACACATTTACGCGTAGGTGCACAGTATGATGAGGATTCACTTTCTTATGAGCGCGAACAGATTTACAAGTTAATGAAGGAGAACGGATATTTTTATTTCCTGAGGCCTTATGTTAATTTCGATGTGTATGGCGCTGAGGCCAGTTCCAAAACCAATAAAATTGATCTGAACCTGAACGTTACCGACCCGGCAAATGGTCCGCACAAACAGTTTTACATTGGTTATACGCACCTGCTCATTGCCCCAAATCCTGACGGATTGCCTGATTCAGCACGATATAAGTTGAGTAAGGATACCGTAAATGGTATTATTTATACTGACTTTTCCCGCCGGTATCGCAGGAACCCGATTGTAAGATATGACTTCCTGAAACAGGGAGAATTATATGATATCCGAAACGAAAATTTAACTTACGATCGTTTATATGAACTTAATATCTTTAAGAATGTAAAGATTGATTATTATAGAAGGGACAGTACTTCAAATAAGGTCAATACGATTATCCTGTTGACCCCTCAAAAAGTAATGAGCAACAGGGTAGAGGGAGAGATTCCGTTTAACGGCGGTACGGTAGGTTTCAACTTAAGTAATACCTATACCAATAACAACTTTTTCCGAGGGGCCGAACGTTTTGAGCTTCAGGTTAAGGGCGGTTTACAATCGCGTATAGGGGGAGGGACTTCGCCCTTTAAGGATATTTATCAGCGCGATTTCTCTGTTAGTGCCAGTATTACAGTACCACGGTTGCTGATACCATTTTATAACCCTGTTCTGGGTGGAAACGGAATGCCACATACCACTTTCTCATCCAGTTACATTTACGCCCTGCAGAAGGATATTTTAACGCGTCGGATATTAATCAATTCCATCACCTACGATTGGGTAGAAACCAAGTCGAAGCTACACTCTTTAACGCCGTTGAATTTTGAGTACCGTTTCGGTAATCTTCAAACCGAGAACATTGATTTAAACACCCTGTTAAACAATCAGTATTACATTGATCTGTTGGGTAGAAAGGATTTGACGCTGGGCATCAAGTATACTTATTCATTAAACGCAGATAAACTTCAGCAGCTGAGAAGCTTTGTTTATTTCAGGGGAAATATTGATTTGGCTGGTAATATGCTTCAGGCCATTTCAAGAATCGGAGGCAATCGCCATAATCCCAATAACTTTATTAATGGAGATAGTACCCAACGGGATTACGGAACGATTTTCGGTCTACCCTACAACCAGTATGTACGTCCGGAAATTGATATCCGCTGGTATAAACACCTGGGTGGAAACAGGCAGTTTGTTGCCCGGTTAAATACCGGTATTGGGTATGCTTATGGCAATTCGGTTACCATTCCATTTGAAAAGAAATTCTTTGCTGGGGGATCGAGTGGTGTAAGGGCCTGGCAGGCGAGAACCCTTGGCCCAGGAAATTATAACAGAGCGGTTTTAGGTTCGGATGAAGAAAGGAAAGCAGTTTTTGGTTTAGATCAGTTAGGAGACTTGCGGCTGGAGGCCAACCTGGAATACAGGTACTTAATCACGAGCAAGTTTTTTGGAGCAAGCCTCAAAGGGGCAGCATTTTTAGATATGGGAAATGTTTGGAACCTGTCTAAAGATGCGGATGATTTGTATGCCGAAGAGAAAATGTTCAGACTAAGTAAACTGGCTCAACAGGTAGCCATTGGTACAGGGCTTGGCCTGAGATATGATGTGCAGTATTTTGTATTCAGGTTCGACGTTGGATTAAAACTTAAGGACCCTCAGTTTAGCGGATCTGAACAATGGGTGGTTGGAAAGTTTATTGGTGGTGCACGCGACTTTAAAAACACCTACAATGCCACACACGGTCCCGATACGTATCGCTTTGTGCAGTATAATTTCGGTATAGGCATGCCGTTTTAGGCGGCCGGTCAGAACAGGCTTTTCAGTCCGTCGAATATACTTTCGAAAAAGGTGCCGAGATTTAATCCTGCGCTGTGGTTGAAATACACAAACACCAGAAAGGCAATTACAACGAAGATGATCAGCTTCCTAAAGGCAAACGCGATGATAACCAGCGCAATTGGAATGATGAAAAGCCACAGGCTGTTAATAGCATAGGGGCTCAGGTCGGCATCCTTTTTATATACATAAACCAGTTTGCTATGTGTACCCAAATCATTCTGGTGTTTAATATATACAAAAGTCGATTTAGCTATCGGCAAAGGTAGAACAGCAATCCCATCGTTAAACTTCAAAATCTGGGTAAAGCCACTTACGCTAAAGGTGTAGCTGCCATTGATGTTCTCATTAGGCACATTCAAAGAGTCTGCCGCTATGATCGCGAGTTTGTTGTTCTTTAACAGATTTTCTTTAACCAAAAAATTGTTGATGGCTGCATTTTGGGCGCCTGCAGAAAAAACAATTAAGCAAAAAGCAATCAAGACGTATATCTTTCTCATTCAAGTGAACGTTTATTGTAAATTAAATAACCAATGTGCAATAATACACCATTTCTTTTAACTGCATCATTATACAGGTTGTAACTGAAGCTAACCGGACCAAGAGGCGTATGGTAAACCAAACCGGCAGTGGCGGCGTAGCGAAGTTTAGTAATGGCCTTTGCATAATCTACCTCCTGAAGATTTGTTAACTCAAATTCTTTGTGAGGTAAAAATAAATAACCTTCCAGTCTAAAGTCGAAATTTTTTCTGATATTATAGATGTTTTTTATTCCACCGGCAGCATAGGTGGTTGCGCGGAATTTATCAAGGAATAATGAACGGCTATCTTGCAGCGGATAGAATGCCGGTGCTGTTAACAGCGTGCCGTAGTAAGTTCCAAACAAAGGTTGGTTAGAAATTACACCTTCTATCAGGTAGCCCAGGGTGTATTTCCTGAGGTGGAAAAAATAGTTTTCCTGACTCAGCTTGATACTTCCCCAGTGATGCAGTCTGCTAAAACCAGGTGCCTTTTTATAGCCTGGGGTAGAACGGAAAATATTGCCCGGGTCATAATTCTCACGGCCTGTAGTATAATTAAAGCTTAATGAAAAGCTTTGTCCGTTAGTGGCATATTGCTTTCTGTTGAGTGAGTTTTTCTCCAGGTTAACGGAACCTCTGAAACCATTGAATACAGTCTGATCAAGTACATCACCAACCCCAAACGTATTGTTAGGGCTATAGTGGTCCATGTTGTTGATAAAGGAGGAATGAAGTACAACCTTTGTATTATAATTTAAAGGGAAGCCTGCCATCAGGTCAATTTTCCTGTCCGATTGCTCGATATACATCGGGTGGGGATTCTCGATAAAAATCTGACTGGTGTTATAAAAATTCCAGTGATTATAGGTGAGCTCGGCAGCCAGAAATATCGGGAGCCTGGTTGGATAATCTACCCGGCCATTTACCTGCACCGATTCATAGAAACGTCCGGAATAAAAGCTGGTGCCAAATGTATAAGCTTTACGGTTCAAATAATTGTACTCGGCGCCCAGGAATACATTGCTTACCGGTCTTGTTGAAATATTCCCCCCTAATTCAAGCTTAAAACTCTTTTTTGGTTGGGCCACTACTTCAAAAGTGTAACTGTCGGTAGTTGGCTGATAAGTAATTTTAGGATAAACAGTTTCGAAAGTCTGGTCGGCCACTAGCTTGTAATAGGCCCTTTTAATATCTTCTAGATCGAAGCTGGTTTTATCGCTCTTAAACAGCCGTTCCACATATCTTTTCTGCTGATCATTTACACCTGAAACTATAATGTTGCTGAATTTCAGGTCGGGCTTTTTGCGGTTAAACTCAGCACGTTTGAGTTCAAGTGCTTCGGGATCGACACGGTTTTTGATCAGCGCTTTTATACGCGGCATATCGGCCATGGCTGCATCGTAGCCTTTTTTTATTAACTCAGCCACAGGGGCAAAATTGGTTACACTATAATCAGCCAAATCAGGCTGGATATAAACCCCGTTTTTACCAATCATGGTAGAATCTGATTTGGACAGGAACATGTAAACCAGAAACCGGTTCATCAAGCGGTCATCGATGTTTTTAGGGTATTCATTGTAGGTTTTGGATGATACATTAGCCCCAATGATGTAATCGGGCTTGAAGTCTCTATCCATTACATCTGCAGGGAAGTTATTATAAAGACCGCCATCGAAAACGTATTTTCCATCAAGCTTTATCGGGCGGTAGATAATCGGCACGGTCATGGTTGCGCGAACGGCTTCTGCAAGATTACCTTTACTTACTGTAATGCTTTTTTGCGACAGCACATCAGCTACCATGCAACGATAAGGAACAAAGAGATGGTCGAAATTCCCTTTAGAAACTGCTGATGCCTGGGAGAACAATTCCAGGAACGCAAAGTTTAGCGGGATATCATTAATGAGATTAGAGCGGAAACTAAAATGAAATCCCGTATCAATGGCAACCTTGGCAGTAAGCATGGAGGCATTGGGCGCATTCTTCTGAAAGAAAAAAGTGTAATCACTGGTGTATCGTCCGTTTACCCAGTTTTGAAAGTCGTTGCTCAAGGCTATTTTTTCGATTTCAGCAGGGGAGTAGCCCGCTGCATACATGGCGCCGACGATACCGCCCATTGAGGTTCCTGTAATATAATCGATGGGGATTTTATTTTCTTCAAGCGCTTTCAATGTGCCAATATGTGCGAGTCCCTTAGCGCCTCCGCCACTAAACACAAGGCCAACCTTTTGCGCCTGCAATCGGGTACAGCACAGCACGAAAAGGATCAGCAAAAATCTTTTGAATATTAACACTCCCTAAAAATAGGGCTTTTATTCTAAAATTAATTTAATATGAAGATGTTATATGTTAAAAAAGTGGCAAAACTTACCCAAAGAAGGTAAGGGATAAAAATCAGTCCGGCCCATTTATTAATTTTAAAGAACATCAATCCGTTGACCACGATTACGATGAGCAAAAGGAGGATTTCAGCCAAAGCAAAGCCTACTTCATGGAGGTAGAAGAAGATAAAAGACCAGGCAAGATTCAGGATAAGCTGAATAAAATAAATGGCTACCGTTCTGGGGAAATGGGCGATTTTGCTACGCTCAGTCCATACCAGATAAGCAGCTATACCAATCAGGATATATAAACTGGTCCATACCGGGGCAAAGAGCCAGTTTGGAGGATTGAATGAAGGTTTATTTAACGTAGGGTACCAGGTTTTAACAGATTGGGCTGTCGCCCACCCGCCTAATGCGCCTATAGCCAGGGGAATGGCGATATTAATAATAAACGCTAATGGTTTAAACTTCATGCTGTAAATTTAGCATAAAACACCGGTTTGAAACGAATGTTTTAGCGGCCGATACCCGGTACAACCGGCAAACTTTCATTGCCCCCGTTGCCAACACTTTGTACTGCAAATAAATAATTGTCCTTACTGTAAGGGATTTTTAATTCAGTAGCTGTGGTATAAAATTTCTTCTCCCAAACAGGGCTGCTGGTTTCACGCATTAAAACATAATAACCCTTTGCGGTTCCATTTGCGGGTGCCTTCCAGTATAAATATGATGAGTTGCTGAGGTTTTTAACGTCAATTTTTACTTCAGAAGGTGCCGACGGGGCTTTAGCCAGATTAGCCAATACCGCAATATTTACTGCTGTATTTTTTCGCAGGTATTCAAAATCCATAAACTCCTGCAGGTCGCCGTAACGCACACCTTTTTCAGTTCTCAGATCCTGGTGCTGATGCTCGAAATTTTCGTTCATTTCAGTAATCCTCACCGCAGTGAATCCGTTTTCAACGAAGGGTGTATGATCTCCGCCGCGCAAGAACCGGTCGTTTCTGTAAATCAGTTTTACCTCAAGCTGATCTACGTATCTCTCACCTGTTTCTTTTACGTAGCGGGCCAGCTGGCGGCTTTTGCCGTCATTCTCCAGTCCAAACTGGCGAATGGCTTTCGCATTTTTATCCAGTTCATAAGCAGGTAAGCCCTCGCTGAAAACCCGAAGACGTGTATTGTCTATAATTTGGGTTTCACTGCTATTGTTACTTCCGATCATGTCGTTATTTAGCATGGCATCTACGTTCCAGCCTTCTTTTTTAGCTTTATCTGCCATAAATCCCGATCCCAGGAGTGATTGCTCCTCACCACTCACCGCAACAAAAATGATGGTTGCCGAAAACTGGTATTGACTCATGATTCTCGCGGCTTCAATCACCCCTGCAACGCCACTACCATCGTCATTGGCCCCCGGTGCATCACTGGTTCTGTTCATTACATCCGTTACACGGCTGTCAAGGTGGCCGCTAACCACATAAACACGTTTGTCGTTGGTGTCGCTTCCTTTAAGTACGGCAACGGCATTGCCCAGTAGAGTAGACTGGTCTACGCGCTTTCCGTCAGGTTTAAATGTAGTAGTGTCCAGATAAGCAATTAACCGTCCGTCGCTCTGTTTTGCAAACTGATTAAATTTGCCGACTACCCAATTCCTTGCGGCACCTATTCCTTTCGTTTTACTTTTGATATCACTTAATGTACTTCTGGTTCCAAAAGCTACCATTTTCGAGATATATGATTTTAATGAATCCTGATGAACAGACTTGACCATCTTTTCAATATCAGCATCACGATTGATAATGGTTTGTGCCTGAAGACTTACTGCGGCAAATGAACTGACAAGTAATACAAATAAGGTTTTTCTCATGTGGAAGGGAAATTGATGCCCTAATATACCTGAATAAGTAGAAAGCAGTTCATTAGGTTTGTAACTTTTTAAGCATAAAAAAAGCCTCCCGGGTTAATCAGGAGGCTGGTATTAAAAATTTCCTTACTTATTTTGTAAGGATAGACGACTCTTGGTTTGAATAGGTTGCCCAGTTGCCAAATGCTTTTTTAGCTGAAGCTTTAGCATTGTTTAACTCCACATCACCAGCAATTGTCAGATATGTTTTCTCTGGAGAAACCTCAGCATAAAATGCTTTTACATCTGAAAGGCTTAAAGCGCTGATCGATTCTTCATTTACTAACTGGTCGTAATCATAATCTTTAGCTTTTATGCTGGTTAATAATTTTGCTTTTGCAGTATTGAAGTTTTGTTGGTTGATGCTTGCGTGTTGAATCAATGCAGCCATAGCTGAAAGTGCTTCATCTAAATTTGCTGTAGCAACAGCTAGTTTACCGCTATTATCTTTGAATGAGATATTTGAATTTTTGGCTACGTTTTCGTTTAAAACAGCATTTAATAATTCTACAACACCAGCTTTTTTACCTTCGAAATCTTTAGCATCTAAAGTGAAGCTTGCATATGCTTTTGGCGAACGGGTGTTTTCTGAAACAATGATGTTCATTCCGTTCTTTAGTTTAAATGCAACAGGCTCTTTGAAGCTTTGTGCGTTTGAAGTTACAATGGTGAAAATGCTTAGAGAGGTTAATAAAAGTGTTTTAATGGTGTTCATTTTTTGTGTTAAATAATTTGTCAAATCTGGTATAAAATGTCTTTCTAATACTACTACTTTTTCAAGTTTGTGCGCATATATACGAAGGGTATTTCACCTTGGTTTTCGACAAAAGTAGTAAATATTCATTTTGTTCATTTTCTATTCACACAGGATATTCTTATGAGTTGTGTCTTATTGTATTTTTGACAATACTTTGATTGAAATGGTTGTAAGGTGTTGATTATACGTAATTTGCATGTTGGTTCGAAAAGAATTTACAACAAACTATACCTTGAACAAAAGGTATTTTTTAGTTAAAAAAATAAATATGCCAGTATAATTGGAGGTAAAAATAAGAAGCTGTTCACAAAATGAACAGCTTATCAGCAAAAAGAAAAGACTAAGATTTAGAAAAGAGGATTTTCAGGCATAAATCCTGCTCGTCAAAGTAGGCCCGTTAGTCTTTATAAATGCTTTAATTTCCCTGATGGTTTCTTCTGGTTCACTGATATGCGGGAAGTGGCCGGTAGCCTGCATCACCACCAGGAAATTGTGAGGTGTATTCTGATGAATAAAATCCCCCGCTGAAAGCGGAGCCATAATGTCCGACCTGCTTTGCAGCGTTAAACTTGGAACCGTCAGGTGCTTTAATTTATCCCGGCAGTCGGTTTTAAACGTAGCCATTGCAAATGCCAATGCAATGCTGGGTTCAGTTTCCTCAAGGCATTCCTGTAAAAAGTTAGAAAGCCCGGGGGGGTATGCCTTGTCCATTACAACAGGAGCAATTCCTCTGGCCCATCCGGCATAATCTTCTTCAATTGAATTGAAAATAGTTTGTATATCGCCGGCTTCAAATCCTCCTATATATTCGCCGTCATTCATATATTTTGGCGATGGACCTATAAATACCAGCTTTTGAAAGGCTTCTGGTTTTTGCAAGGCGGCAATCATACCAATCATACTGCTCACCGAATGCCCTACAAAAATCACATCTTTCAGGTTAAGCGCTTCAATAATTTCTACAACGTCACTCGCATAGCCATCTAATGTAGAATATTTGTAATGATCATATTGTGTTATGTCAGATTCTCCGGAACCCACATAGTCAAATAAAACTACCTTATAATCTTCGAGAAAAGCGTCCGTCATGAATTTCCATGAATTTTGTGCACAGCCAAAACCGTGTGCAAAAATAATTACCTGAGTGCCTTCGCCGAGAATTTTTACGTTGTTTCGAATGAGTATGGGGTGCATGATCTGAGGATTAATTCACAATAATGTTACAAGGTAAATATTCTTTAATTTCAAATCAAATAAAAATAATAATGAACAGCGCTTATATTAGGGCGATTAAACAGGTTCGTTCTGTCTACTAAATCATTTTACCTAATTTCTAACCAAATCTAATCACCTATGAAAAAACTGCTGATCCTGGTATTTATTTGTTGTGGTGCCTTTTCCTATGCGCAGCAATCCATCGATTTGAAACTGCTAAAGAAAAATGGTGCATCGGTGGTGGCAAAGGGGAGCGTACTAACTTTGACATGGCCGGCCGGGGCCGGCAAAACCGGGAGGGCGATCATAGACCTTAACCAGAACAATCCGCTGTTCACCAGTCTGGCTATCGGTACCCATGGTACTTATCAGCAAGTAGCCGCTAAGCTTGATCCGGCATTCATACTAAGGGTTGGGAGCAGAACACTGAGTCCATCGAGTGGTGGTTGGGATGTTTTCTTTGATCGCGTACCAACCAGGCCTTATACTACAAATGCCATAACATTTAATAAAGGTAATGCGGTGGTAACCAGTAGTGGCGCTCAAACGATTGTAACCATTTCTGCACTCGAGTCTTCCATTTTCAACGGGAACCTGGAAATTACATTTTATAATGGCAGTCCAATGTTTAATGTTGCAGCAGTAATGGCAACGGAAAAAGACTCCACCGCAATTTTATATGATGCAGGGCTGGTGACAAAAACGGATGTATGGAAGAATGTAGCCTGGAGCGATGTGCATGATCAGTTTCAACGGGAGGCGGCATCAAATGCTGATGAAAGTAAAAACCTCGAAGTAAAATACCGCACGGTGATTGGGGAGAATCAGGGTGGCAGTATTGCTGTTTTTCCTGCACCGCATCAGTATTTTTATCCGCTTGATGAGGCTTTCAATCTGAAGTTTAACTGGAAAGGCAATAACTATCTCGGCCTTATTCCCGGATATGGTATCGGAATCAGACAGGATCCATTAGGCGATAAGCGCTATGTTCCCTGGTTTAATGCACCTCCGAAAACGAAACAACGCCTCAACTTTTTCTGCCTGCTTAGTACGCAAAAGGCAGAGTTTGCACTCGCTGAGGTAAAGAAGTTTACTCATAATGATTCCTACCAGCCTTTGCCAGGGTACAAAACCATGGCCAGCCATTTCCATAATGAATTCATATCAGATGTGGTATTAAGTGGTAAACCGGTGCCTGAAAAGCCTGAATTTGTGGATGTTTTAAAGAAAGCAGGGCTCGATATCGTTAAACTGGCTGAGTTTCATGGACCGGGACATCCCAAAGGTCCGGATTCTACCCGTTTAAAAGAACTTGACGCCCTTTTCAGGCAAACCGAGCGTTTATCAGATCAGAACTTTTTGCTGTTGCCGGGAGAAGAAGCCAATAACTTTTATGGGGGGCACTGGCTGGCTTTTTTTCCAAAACCAGTTTATTGGGTGATGTCGAAAAAAGAAAATCAGCCTTTTTTAATGAACGATCCCCGGTTTGGTAAAGTATACCATGTAGGCACTCAGGAAGAAATGTTGAAACTGCTGGAAATGGAAAAAGGACTTGCATGGACTGCTCACGCCCGTACCAAGGCATCAACAGGATATCCGGATAAATATAAAAATGAAGATTTTTTTAAATCAGAAACTTTTATGGGTGCAGCCTGGAAAGCAATCCCCGGCGATTTGTCGCTCCCGACGTTAAGTAAACGTGTACTCAACCTGATGGATGACATGGCGAATTGGGGATTGAAAAAACATATAATTTCCGAAGCGGATATTTTTACGGTTACCCATCAAAATGAAATGTATGCGCACCTGAACGTCAACTATCTGCAGTTAGATAAGGTACCCAGCTACAAAAATGGTTGGCAGCCGGTACTTGATGCGGTCAGAAACGGGAAGTTTTTTGTTTCCACCGGCGAAGTACTCATTCCCTCTTTTACCATTAACGGCAAAGGGGCAGGAGAAACGTTAAGGCTGGACGCTGCAAAAACATCTGTGAAAATGGAACTGAGCTGGACATTCCCGCTAAGTTTCGTTGAAATTGTTTCTGGTGATGGTGAGAAAGTATACCGCGAACATATAAAGCTGAACCATACCCAGGCATTTGGTAAAGAGACTTTCAGCTGGCCTGTTAATCTTACCAACAGAAAGTGGGTAAGGGTAGAGGCCTGGGACATCGCTGCGAATGGTGCCTTTACACAAATGGTTTGGCTGGAAAAATAAATTTATACTTTTGTTGTATGGATGACCTTTCTGTATTTGAGCGAAGAAGTGAAACCTTCTATCAAACGCACCTGCCGCACATATCAATCGATTGTGTGGTTTTTGGATTTCATATCAATACACTCAAGGTGCTACTCATTAAAATGAAGGGGCAAAACAAATGGGGTTTACCAGGGGGTTACTTAAGTCACGATCAGGATCTGGATGAAGCTGCGAAAAGCATTCTTCAGGAACGCACAGGGGCGGAAAAGGTTTTTCTCGAGCAGTTTAAAACCTTTGGCGAACTTGGCCGGTCGGAAAGTGATTTACATTATATGCCAGAAAATATCTGGTTCCGCCAGCGTTTCCTTTCCGTAGGTTATTATGCTTTGGTAGATTATGAACAGATTATACCCGTTGTAGATGAGATCTCTGTGGCTTGTGAATGGAAAGATGTGAATGAATTGCCTGAGATGATGATGGATCATGCTAAAATTTATCAGGAAGCCCTGAATACCATGCGGTTTCAGTTAAACTACAAACCGATAGGCTATAGCCTGCTTCCCGAACAGTTTACCATGCCCGAGCTGCAGCGCCTTTACGAAACTCTGCTCAATAAACCATTGAGCAGGGGTAATTTCCAACGTAAAATGCTGGCTTATGATATTTTTATTAAACACGATGAAGGACGCAAGGGAGGCGCGCACCGCACACCAAACCTCTATAGTTTTGATCAGGAAAAGTATAATAATGCTTTGAAAAAAGGATTAAAGGAAGCATGGTAGTTCTTAATTTACATTCCCGATAGTGTTTTATATTAAATTCGTATGATCAGTTAAACGACTGCCTGAAAGCCATTGGCGATAAACTGGTTTTAGTTTTGAAAAGTTTACTGAACGACTGCAGGTGTTCAAATCCCAGCTCATAGGCAATTTCACTCACGGATAAATTGCTGGTAGACAGTTTTTCCTTGGCCAGTTCAATGAGTTTATCATGAAGGTATTGCTGAGTATTCTGCCCGATCAGTGACTTTAGCAATCCCGTTAAATATCCGGAAGAAATGTTCAGGTCGGCAGCAATCTGCGCAACGCTCGGCAAACCATTTACCGCCAGTAAGCCACTTGAAAAATAATCGCCCACCAATTGTTCCAGCCGGTCTATGATTTCATGATGCCCGGCTTTTCTGGTAATGAACTGGCGCTGATAAAAACGTTCAGAGTAACTTAATAATAGTTCCAGCTGGGCGATTACAACCTGCTGGGTAAAGCGGTCTGTATTTGAATTTACCTCCTGATTGACCTGGTGTGCAATGGCATTTAAGGTAAGCTCTTCCGTTTCCGAAACATGGAGGGCCTCATAAAGCGAATAGTCAAAAAAATCGTACTGTTTAATGGCTTTGGCCAGGTGGGTACCCCATAACAAATCGGTGTGGAACAAGAGCATCCAGCCTGTTGGGCGATGCGTGCGGTCTTCATATACTTCCACTGTAAACACCTGCCCGGGCGCCATGAAAAACAACACCCCATCCTCAAAGTCGCTCATTTGCTGCCCATATTTTATTTTGGCATCAGGAACCCTTTTCAGTGCAACTGTATAAAAATCGAAGATCATACTTACCGATCGGTTTTTCATCGGCATGTGTACATTTTCCAGATTGACCACACTCACCAGCGGGTATGCCGGTTTAGGCAAGCCCGCTAGTTTGTGGTATTCGGAAATGGTTTTAAATCGATATTTTAGCTTATCCATCTCCTTAAGATATTAAAAATAAATGCCATTTACCAAATCTTCTGGTAATGATGGATGAGTTGGGTTCCAGCCCAGGGTTTCGCGGGTAGCGTGGGCTGAGGCCGGGCCATCAATTGAAGCAAAATGTTCGAAAAATCCGAAGTGTGAAGCTGCTGCGTTCCCAGACTTAGACACAACTGGTATATCCAATTTTGAGCCTATAATTTCTGCAATTGATTTAAGGGTAACAGCCTCATCCGCAACTGCATGGAAACGCAATCCCGGCTGCGCTTTGTCGAGTGCCAGGCGGTAAAGCACAGCAGCATCCAAACGGTGTACGCCGGTCCACCGGTTTAGTCCGGCGCCAATGTAAGCTGATTCACCTTTTTTACGGGCGATATCAATCAGCATGGGTACGAATCCGTGCAAATCACCTTCTCCATGTACTGAAGGAGATAAACGGACAACAGAGACCTTTACACCTTTCGCTGCAAGTGTATCAACAGCCTTTTCTGATGCCACCCGCGGGTTATGTGAATGTTCATAGTCGGGGATTGTATCTTCACTGGCCAGTTGTCCCGGTCCGGCTACTAATGTACCTGATGTAACCAAAAATGGTTTATCCGTTCCAAGTATGGCATTTCCGATGGCTTCAATAGCAATGCGGTCTATTTCGCAAACCTCAGCAAAGCGGGTAAAATCATGAATAAATCCCAGATGAATGATGCCATCGGCAGACTTTGCACCTGCAATGAGGCTATCCAGATTTTCTAAATCACCATGGTGAACTTCAGCACCAGCCGCCTTTAAACGTTCAGCCGCCTCGTTATTCCGCGCGAGGCCTAAAACCTTATGGCCCGCCCCAATTAATTCATTCACTACAGCATTGCCAACAAAGCCTGTTGCTCCGGTTACAAAAACTTTCATAAGTTCTCTTTTCAATAATTAAACAATGTTATTAAATATGAATTGTGATCATTTTTTTCAAACGATCATCAACAATACAAAAGTGAAGTATTGATCAGGTGTTTATTTAGCCGGATCTGATTTTGATTTAGCCAAAACAGGCTAATGAGCACTTAATTGGTCCTTTGCCTGATATTGAAAACAATGACCGCAAGAAAAATCAGTCCGTAAGCGAAGATCTGAAGTATTCCTAAAGTCTCATGATAAACCAGTCCCGAAAGCGCAAATGCAATAATGGGATTAATATTCAGGATCATACCCACCCTGGAAGAGCTGATGCCACTCAGGGCATATAAGTTCAAAAACAGAGGGATGATGGTATAGATTACCGCGATAATTTCAACATAGAGATAGAATTTAAAATCAGTAGGCAGCGGCCCTGAAAAAGAAGGATAAAAAGGAATCAGGATTAGGGCAGCCAACACAATGTGAAAGTTGAGGATGATAAATTTATCAAAGCCTTTATTCTGATGCTGACTAATCAGGTAGCAGGCATAACTTAAACCAACTATTGTACTGAAAAACATATTGGAAATACTGGTGTAAGAAAGCAAAACGCATCCTACGCAACTCAAGGCCACAGAAAACCACTGCAACCTGTTCAACCTGTCATGCAAAAGAAAATATGCCAATAGGGTTGTCAGGATGGGGCAAACCAGGTATGCTACTGAAGTGGCCCTCACACTGACGTGATTCATTACATAAATAAATGAAAACCAGTTTGCCGTGAGTAAAATACTCCCGCCAACATTAAGCCAAACCATATTGCGCTTGTTTTTTAGTGGCAGTGCCTGGAACAAAGCAATATTTTCTCTGATTTTTTGTCGTTTAAAAAGCAGCGAAATCACCAGCATAATCAGGGCACAGCTAAATACTCTGTAAAAAAGGATATCGAGCGAGGAATAAGCATGCAGCGGTTTTAATACGAGACTAAAAAATCCCCATATAGAGAAGGCAAGGATGGCAGCTAAATAGTATTTAAGATTTTTCAAGATGGCTCGCTTAAAAGATTTTCGGATGATCAATCTGGTTTTCAAAACTAGCTTTTTAATCGATTTTTTCAGCTATCGCTAAAATTATTTGTAAAAAATTAGAATTCAGATATCTTTGAAAAGGAAACTAATTTTAACTAACGCTCTAAAACATGAGGAAGATTTTATCCGCCTTGTTTGTAGTGGTTGTATGCCAATTTTCGAACCAGGCAAATGCCCAGCAAAACCAAACTACATCTAAATTCAGAATCGCCCTTAACGGCGGTTACAGCTACCGGTTAGGAAAGGTAGCCGATAATGTACCTGCATCGCTAAAACAATACATCAGGGGGCTGAAATCCGGATATCATTTCGGTGCTGATGTTCACTATTTTTTTGCCGAGTGGGGGGTAGGAGTCAGTTACAATGCCTTCAAGTCGTCTAACGAGATTGGAAATGTCACTACTCCAACTGCCAATGGGACAACCATTTCGGGTACACTTAAAGATAACATCACCATCAGTTTTATCGGTCCGAGCCTGGGCGGTCGCCACATCAGCCGGAACGGGAAGCACGTTCTTGTTGGAGACATTGCATTGGGTTATCTCAGCTATGAGGACGAGGCGAGCCTGTCAGGCAACTACCATACTTATGGTGCAACGTTAGGAAGTAACCTTGGATTTGCTTATGATTATCAGGTGGCAAAAAACATATATATAGGTGCTAAATTAGGCTTCGTAACCGGAACGATTAAAAAAATGAAGTATACCTCAGGAACTACAGAAACAACGTTAACGTTTAATGATGGAGAAGCAGAAAGCCTTGGCCATGTAGACATTTCTGCCGGAATAAAATTCAATTTATAGTGTTTAAACAGTATTGCAGAAAGCTTCATGCGAAAGAAAGGCGATCAATTGATCGCCTTTCTTTGCACTAATATTTTTTATTGCTTATTTACTCAACGCGGCTACGGCATTTTCAGCGCTGAAGCTTGTTTTTGTTTTTGCTGCCGTGAATTTATTCATGGTTAGTTTCTGGCTGGCGCCCATAACCAGATTGTGCTCACCAGTTGATCCGCTTAAGATCAAATCAGCATTGTCTTCAATCACAGTATATAAACCTTCTGAGCGTGAATTCAGCTCCAAAGCTGCATTTCCACTTAAGAAAACCTGAAGATATTTGGTGTTTAACATTCCTTCAGTTTTTACCTTTGCATTGTCACCTGCCTGGATTCTGAAGAGGTCGTTCACAAACACGGTTACTTTTGCCGGAGCATTATCAGTAGAAACAATTTCCAGTGCGTCGCCATTCTGCAATACCTTAACGCGGCCGCTATTGTCGTCGTTATAGCTTACACCTGTGCGTGTTCCCTGAACGATGGTTACTTCTACGTTGCCATTCACTTTAATGCGTTTAAAGTTTAACGATTTTGTTGCATGAACCGGTTTAATGGTTTCAGCTGCGCTGGTTGACAATACTGCTGAAGTTGATAATACTAAAGCTAAAGAAGAGGCGAATAATGTGTTGAAAAGAGTTTTCATATGCTTTTGATTTAAATTCTATATAATGTTTTTATTGATTGTTCTGATGATAAGACGTCATGAAGCGCAAAACGTTGCAGCAATAAATGCTGCATTATACCAGCCTTGCGCACTAATCGACGAACGCCCGATATTTGAAGACCAAAAGGAATTTAACGGATAAGCTGTTAGGGAGGATGCAATTACCCGGAGGAGATATGCAAAAAAAAAGTGCCCCATGCAGGGGCACTTAAAAATATGTTTCTGAAGATAACTCTCCGGATGCATGAATGCTGTTGCCGTTCATTCGGCCTGTTTCAGAACTATCTTCCTACTAGTAAACGCCAAACCACTGCGATAACAGCAATAACCAATAAAGAGTGAATAATTCCTCCGGTATAGTATCCGCCAAGGAAACTAATTAACCAGATGATAACCAATACTACTGCGATGATATAAAGTAAATTTCCCATAATTGCTTTCTTTTCTAGTTCTAACAGAACATGCCCTAAAATGTTTAGAAAATATGTTTTTAAAGCGGAAATGGAGTTTGCAGGCAGAGAGCAACTGGTTGTGCTATCCATACAAATTAAAGCCCTTGATGCGGCTTAAGAAGAAGATTTGAGGTAAACAAGCTAGTTAATCACATTGATCATGATAAACATTGCTCGTCTTTCTCATCCCCGCTAAGTTTCCATATGCACGCAAGCCAAACAAAAACAGCAGTGGAAATACCTAATTCAGGGTCAGCTAGTTTAAAGGAAGAAAAAAGAGCAACTGCTGATACTGCAGATGCGAAAAGATATGGGAGTAATTTTTTTATTTTCATAATAAGTGTAGTTAAATACCCTAAATCAAAAACTTGTCCATTTTTTAATAAAAACAGTATGAAACACTAATATTATATTAGTTTGACATTTTGACTAAAAAAGTCAGGAATGTACCCTTGGTAAGGCTGCAATATGAGGCGAAAATATGTCAGTAAATTCCTGAAAAAAGTGACAGTTTTACAAGACTGAACTAATTATTGGTCAGGTTTTTTCCTTTTTATTCTGCATGTGCGCCAAGAATACTTATTTTAGCGATATTCGCTATTTAACACACGGCCCTAGGCTTTCGCTATCGTACAGTGTCGTGGTTAAAACGGAATAAAGATTAGTTTAACGAGTTTAATGAGTAAAAGAATATCAATCAAAGACATTGCTGAAAAGGTAGGCGCTTCAGTAACAACAGTTTCCTTTGTGGTGAACGGAAAGGCAGCGGAGAAAAACATCAGCAAGGCTTTGACAGAAAAAATCAAGAAAGTTGTTGCTGAACTTGGCTATCAACCCAGTTCATTAGCCAGAAGTTTGCGTACCGGCAAATCAAAAATTATAGGCTTCCTGGTAGATGATATCTCGAAACCTTTCTTTTCGGAAATTGCCAAATTTATAGATGAGAAAGCTTCGGCCAGCGGCTATAAAATTATTTTTAGCAGTACAGGAAACGACCAGAACCGGGCAGCAGAAATTCTTAAAATATTTCAGGACAGGCATGTGGATGGTTATATTATTGCGCTGGCTGAGGGCATAGAGACAGAAGTGATCAACCTGATCAATTCCGGAGCTCCTGTGGTACTCTTTGACCGCTATCTGCCTGAATTAAATGTAGACTATGTGCTTACGGATAATTTCAGCTCAACTCAAAATGCGACCAGGCACTTGCTGGACAATAAATTTGATAAGATTGGCTTTATTACCATCGATACCGATCAGCGCCAGATGCTCGATCGATTGGCAGGTTATGAAGAAATGATTGCGCCTTTCCATGAGCCCAGGGTATTGAAGGTGAAATATGAAAACTCAGCATCTTCACAACAACAGATCAAAAACTTTATTTCAGAAAATCCCGATTTAAAGGCATTACTTTTCGCGGCTAACTACCTCACCATGGATGGATTGAAGTTATCGAAAAATGAAGAGGGAAACCCGTTGAATAATAAAGCTATCCTTTCATTTGATGATTTTGAGTTACTGGAGTACGTAAGTCCATCTATAACTGCCGTTGAACAGCCTATTCAGGATATTGCTGAATATATTATTAAGCTGCTCATTAAAAAAATGAATATTCAGTCTACCGACAGGAAGCCTGAACCTCAAATGGTTAAACTAGGTACAAAACTTAACATAAGACAGTCTACAGCAGCACTTCAGAATAAATAATTCATATTTAAGGTTTTTAGCAAGAAGCCAGGGTTATTGCGGTCAGCATGTTGACGCAATATCCCTGGCTTTGCTTTTTCTCACCATCCTGGAAACTATCGATGCCTCAAAGAGGCTAGGTATTCCTGATCAGTTGCTCAATGTAGGTACAGGGCTGGCTCCGGATTTGGTCACACTTTGGTCGGGTACAATTGTCACAAGCCCGACCAATCCCCGACTAAAGCCCGACCGAACAGTGACGCAGGGCTAAAGGATGGCAGAAAAATATACCCCCCTGAACAGGCTCTACCTGTATGGAAATGTTAAAATTTAATAAGCAGGTATGTTGGTGGCGTAAAATTAGTGCGCAGGCCTGAACACCATTTCAAGATGAGGGATGCCATCTTCCATAAACTCAATATCGGTTTCTTCAAAGCCCAGGCGGGCGTAAAACTCCTTTGCATAGGTTTGAGCGCCTATTCTGATGGCTGCAGCACCATAAATTTCCCGACTTTTATCAATGGCAGCCTGCATCAGCAGTTTTCCTGCGCCAGTTCCCCTTACGGATGAGTGGGTAATTACCCGGCCGATTGATACTTCATCGAAAGACAAGCCAGCAGGAACAAGACGTGCGTATGCTACCAGCATCTCATCTTTAAACATCATCAAATGGTGGCAATGCTGATCCTTACCATCTGCATCCTGATAGTTGCAGTTTTGTTCTACAACAAATACCTCATTTCTTAAACGTAAAATATGATAAAGTTCATTTACGCTCAGTGCTTCGAAAGCCTTGAAAATATTCCGGTAGCTCATTTAGGGTTAATTTTGTATTAAAAAAAAGCTGGATGTAATTATTACATCCAGCTCCAAAGATACTTTTATTCCTGATGCGTAAAAATGTTGTTTTTGCATCAACTAATGCTTTTACTTCATCACAATGGGCATGGAAGCAAGGCTTAAATTATAAAGTACTAAACTTAACACCCAAACTCCACCAGCGCGATGGCAGGGGTATAGTTCCGATTTCGAAATACTGGGTGTTGAAAATGTTTTGTGCATCTACGTAAACGGTAAACTTATCTATTGCCTGACTAATTCTGAAGTCGTTGATCCAGTAGGATGCACCCGACAGTCGCTGGTTTAATCTGGTGGCAAATAAAACCGATGAGCCTTTGTGTTTAAAATCAACCGTATTGGTAAGCTGGTGTTTTAAAGATGACAGCTGATATTTATAGGCCTGACCGGCCTGCATATCTTTAAACTCCGATTCCAGGTATGAGTAGGCCAATCCGATATTAAGTCTCGAACTGCCGCCGATTTCTTCGGCATGATTGGTCCGGATGTTTATGCCTTTTGTAACCATAAGTCCCACATTGTTCGCCTGCCATGGTTCGCTGGTGGTACTGCGAATCCAGTCGATAAACTGATCTATTCTTCTGTAAAAGAAGTTGGAATTGATGGTGAGTTTTTTCTCCAGGATTTTGAATCCTATTTCACTTTGAAAAGCGTTTTCCGGCCTCACATCGGGGTTTCCGATATTTCCGGGGCGCTGGCTTAAGTAAAGGTCGGTAAAGGAAGGTAGCCGCTGACTGGTTCCGAAGGCGCCCACAATTTTCAAAATATTGCTTAGTTCATAGCTTGCGTCCAATCCCGGATATACCTGCCATTTGTAAGAAGAATTGTAATTGATATAAGTACCTGCATTTACATTTAGTTTTTGCAGCAGATTGGTTTTGTACTGTGCGTAAAAACCCAGGTTCTCGCGGCGGTGTTTACCAATGTTTGAGGAATTAATGTCTTCATTTCTGAATTCTGTTCCAAAGGCCAGTTCACCGGTATTGGTTTTGTATGCACTGGATACTTCGGCCGCAAAGGTGTTTGTGCTATGTTTGCTCACGCCTGCATCAGGATTTATTTTTCCAAAATAGCGATAATCGTCGAAGTTGTAACGATAACTTAAACGTGAATTTAGTGACCACCGCGCAGACAAGAGGTGTGAAGATTGTATTGCTGCCAAAGTAGTTTGTACGGTTTCAATGGCATTTTTATCGCTTGGTGCCGCGTAAAAAGCATTTGCTCCGAATTCATTTTTTGTGTAGCCAAATGATGCATTGATTTCATTCAGGCTATCTATCTGAAAATTTCCCTGATAAAATAACCGGGTATTGTCGAACTGCGTATTGAAACGGTAGCCGTTGCTTTTATCCTGCGACCCGTAAAAAGAGTGTTGTTGCTGCTTTTTGCTGAGTACCGCCCCAAGCTGTATTCCGGCATTGTAAAAGGTTTTGCCTGTTCCTTCTGTATCTTTTTCGAAGTTGGTTCCGGCATGCGTATCAACCAGGACACCTGATTTAACCGGCTTTTTAGTGATGATGTTGATGGCTCCTGTGAGGCTGTTAATACCATAGATTCTTGCTGCCGGGCCTCTCACTACTTCGATACGTTCGATGGCCGCAACGGGGATAGGCAAATTGAGCATATTGTGTGCGGTTTGCGAATCGATAATTTTAGTGCCATTAAGCAACACAACGGTTTGCTCAAAACTTCCACCATCCACACTGATGTCGGCCTGCCCTCCGAAGGGTCCGCGCTGTCTTAAATCGATCCCGTTTGCGTATTGCAAAAGTTCTTGCAATGTACGGGCCGGTAATTTTGCAATCATAGCCTGATCGATGATATAAACATTTCTGTTTTGTTTGGAAACGGGGGTTTTAAATCCATTCTCATTAATCACTACATCGTTCATATTGATTACAGTGTCGCGCTTTTGTTGTGCGTAAACACTGATGGCCCAACTCAAAATTATAATCAGGTAAATTTTTTTCATTTCGTTATTTTTTTGCAAAAATACTACCTTGCCGTACCACTAAAGTATGCCAGTTTCAATAAAATGGATAGTCCGGTTCAAATTCCTTTTAAAAGTTTCATTCGACTTAATGCAGACGACGCTACTGCGATTTATCTACAAATCGTTTTTGGCTTCATTAAAGCCATCCAGCTGGGACAATTACCCGAGGGCACGAAACTGCCGGGAACCAGAGTACTGTGCAAGTTATTAGCCGTTAACCGGAATACGCTGATCAAAGCCTTCGGAGATTTAGAATCGCAGGGATTTATTGAAATTCTGCCCAATAAAGGGACATTCATTCTATCGAATCAGAAACAAGCGCTACCTAAACCAGAACATTCAGGAACGCCTGGGAATGAAAATACACCTGAAACCGGTTTTACATTCACACACTCATCCATTCTAGAGAGCCCCATCGAAATCAGTGAATTACCTCTTCAGTTTAATGATGGGTGGCCCGACCAGCGCCTGATCGATCATGGGGCTGTTGCGCGGATTTATGTTTCGAAGCTTAAAAGCCATAACAGAAAATTGCAGCTGGGCTATGTCGAAACTGAAGTTCAGCTGGCACTTAAAAAGCAAGTATCAAATTACCTGAATCTTACGCGTGGATTAAGGATTTCCGGCCTACAGTTAATCCACACAAGCAATCATGCAACCAGTCTTTTTCTGGTGATGAAACTGCTGATTGTTGCGGGAGATGTTGTGGTGGTGGCTTCGCCTGGCTACTATTCGGCAAATATGACCATAACAGACAGCGGAGCAGACGTTATTTCTATACCTGTTGATGAGGAGGGGATTGATACTTCCTATCTTCGAAAAATTTGTGATAACCAGAAGGTGCGGGTCGTTTACCTGAACTCAGTTTATCATTATCCAACTACTGTATCGCTGAGTGCAAAAAGGCGTATCGAAATACTGGAGCTTTCCAGCCTGTATGGTTTTGTGATCGTGGAAGATGATTATGATTTTGATTTTCATTTTGATAACAATCCCATCCTGCCTTTGGCAACTATGGATGCTGCAGCCCGGGTAGTTTATATTGGCTCATTCGACAGGTCGCTACCCGCTGGTTTTGGCTGTGGCTTTGTGTCCGGACCTGCTACCTTTATCTCCGAACTTGAAAAGCACCAGCGATTACTGGAGCCAAAGTTGGATATCATTAAAATGCTCGCATTAATCGATTGGATTAAGGAAGGGGACGTTTACCGGCTTTTGAAGAAAAACAAGCGTTTATACACAATACGGAGGGATCATTTAGCTGCACTACTGAATGATAAACTCGGTAAATATATTGATTTTACATTGCCATCACGGGGCCTGGCGCTCTGGGTGCAGTGGGTTGATGGGGTCAATCTGATTAAGTTGCGAAACAAATGTGCGGAGCAGGGATTATTTATGCCTAAAACTATTTTATATCAATCCAGAAATATTACTGCCACCAGGCTGGGCTTTGGAAGTATGAATGCACTGGAGCTTGCTCAGGCAGTAGATATACTTGCCCGGGCATTTGAGGACCTTCTAGATCAGAAATAACGGATTAACTTTATTGCATGTGTCTATAGTCCATATGTTTATGTTTTAATTGACGGAGATTTTTTTATACTTTTAGTTTAATAAACTTAATCAATATCACCATGAAAAAGATTTTTTCCACTTTTCCAGTGTTTATTATGCTGGTTTTCTTATTTGGGGCCTGTAATAATACCCCTGAACAGAAGTCTCAGGCAACAGCAAAAGAAATTTCTTCAGATGATTCGATAGAGATCGATAGTAGCGATGTATTGGAAAATAAGGTACTCAGTAAAGAGCAGCAGGCCCTGCTTAAACCGGAAGATGTACTTGCTTTGTTGAAAGATGGAAATGAGGATTTTGTGGAAGACAGGCTTACGGTGAGGAATACTTCAGAGCGTGTTCGTCAGGCTGCGTTAGGGCAATACCCAAAAGCTGTTATCCTTTCATGTATTGATTCGAGGGTGCCGGTTGAGGATGTTTTTCACCGCGGTATAGGTGATGTTTTTGTCGGCCGGGTTGCGGGAAATGTGCTCAATACCGATCAGCTGGCCAGTATGGAATATAGCTGTAAAGTATCCGGAGCAAAGCTGGTTCTCGTTTTAGGACATGAACATTGCGGTGCAGTTAAATCGGCTATAGATGATGTTAAACTTGGAAACATTACCAGTTTGCTGGCAAAAATAAAGCCTGCAGTGCTTGCGGCGAAGGCTGAAGGTGACAGGACATCAAAAAATGAAGCCTATGTACATGCTGTGTGCATCGAAAACGTGAAACAAATTACAGCAGATATACGGAAGCTGAGCCCTGTGCTTGCCGAAATGGAAAAGAATAAGGAGATCATTATTAAGGGAGCAGTATATGCGATGGATTCTGGGAAAGTTACCTACCTGTAAATTACAGATCAGTCGACAATAAATGGATGAATATCTGTAGCAACGGATATTCATCCTAGATCTTTAACGTTAAGTCTACTATTTTGGTAGTTTTTAAAATTCTTTTATATATTTGGCGCATAATGATAGCGGCATTTGGAATATGAAAAACTATCGTAATTTTCTAAGCACCCTGATTGGGTTCATCAGTGTATGTGGATCTGCTCAGCAACTAAAGGCTCAGCAAATCCCGAACAGGCCTAATATTATTTTTATCCTTTCTGATGATCATGCTTATCAAACCGTTGGAGCTTATGGTGCTAAAATCGCAAAGACGCCGAACATCGACCGGCTCGCGAAGCAAGGCGTCCGGTTCAATAATGCCGTCGTTACTAATGCCATTTGCGGACCGAGCCGTGCAACACTTTTAACAGGTAAGTATAGCCATAAAAATGGTTATCCGTTAAATGAGCAGAAGTTTGATACCAACCAGACATTATTTTCTGTTCTGCTTCAGCAGGCCAATTATCAAACTGCCTGGCTGGGTAAATGGCACCTGGGCAATCTGCCTAAAGGATTTGATTATTATAATATCCTGAACGGACAGGGGCAGTATTTCAATCCGGATTTCATTAGTTCGGCAGGGGATACAACACAAAAAGAAGGCTATGTAACCAATATCATTACCGATCTGACCAAACAATGGATTGAAAAGCGCGACCCCTCTAAACCATTTTTTTTGGTGGTTGGTGAAAAAGCGACTCACCGTTCGTGGGAGCCTGATCTTCAGGATCTGGGTGCCTATGATAAAATTAAGTTTCCGCTACCTTCTACTTTTTATGATCGCTATGAAACCCGTTTAGCGGCAAAAGATCAGGATATGACGATTGATAAAACCATGAACCTGACCAGCGATCTGAAAGTCCATGCAAGTTTCGACAAACCCGCAGCGAATGCGCCATCGCAAAAGGAATTGAATAAGCTTTTCCAGGCAGCCAAAACACCGGAAGAAAAAGCCGCACTGCAGAAGCAATTCGGATCGAGGCAGTTTGGCAGGTTGAACGATGAACAGCGCCAAGCTTACGCAGCTTATTATGGCAAGGTTACACGGGAGTTTGATTCATTGCAACTGGAGGGAAAAGCTTTGGTAGAATGGAAGTTTCAGCGGTATATGAAAGACTATCTTGCCACAGCCAATTCGCTCGACCGCAATATCGGTAAGATTCTGGATTATTTGGATGAGAGTGGATTAAGTGAAAATACGATTGTGATTTATGCTTCTGATAATGGTTTTTATATGGGAGAGCATGGCTGGTTCGACAAACGTTTCGTTTATGAAGAATCCATCCATGTACCCATGATTGTTCGTTACCCGAAACTTACCAAGGCAGGTACCACCACTGATAAAATTGTGCTGAATAACGACTGGGCTCCAACCATTTTAGATGCAGCGGGTATTAAAGTGCCTGCCGATATGCAAGGTAAATCTTTACTTCCTTTGCTAAAAAATGAAAAGGCAGTTACTAACTGGAGAAAAGATGCCTATTACCATTACTATGAATTTCCACAGCCTCACCATGTGCATCCGCATTTTGGAATCAGAAGCGACCGTTATACCCTTGCACGTTTTTATGGTGAGGTGAACAGCTGGGAGTTGTTTGACAATCAATCAGATCCAAAACAAGTTAAAAATATCTATGGACAAAAAGGACAGGAGAAATTAACGGCTGATCTGAAAGCAAAACTTAAAAAACTGATTGTCGAATTTGACGATCAGGAAGCACTAAAGATTTTTGATCAAAAGATTTAGTGATATTCCGCAGATTCTCGGATTGAAATAATATCATCTGAAAATCTGCGGCAAAAAGAAGTCAGATGTAAACGGGTGCCATTTTGCGCCAGAAATAAGGGCGGTGTGCATCACTCTCCCAGGTGTGGCACTCGTTTCTGATTCCCTTTTCCCAAAGCAGCGCGCTCAGCTGATGATTTTCCGGTAAAAACGGATCTGTTTCGCCAACAGCCAGAATAATCTCCATTTGTTTAAGCTGATTGAGCAGGAGGCTGTCGTTTAGATTGGCGAGATATTGTGTGGGCATATTGAAATATACCTTCTCGTTGTGAAAACCATTAAGCAAATCCTTATAATGTCCGGGGGTATGGGTAAGGTCGTAGCGGCCGCTGATGCCTACCGTTTTATTAAACAGGGTAGGGTATTTAAGCGCCAGGTTAACCGCATGATAAGCGCCCATGCTGAAACCCGCTGTGGCCATTGCGGCATTGCTGTTTTTCTGCTGAATAAGTGGAATAACTTCTCCGAGCAGGTATTGTTCATATTGCAGGTGGCGCTCAATTCTTACCGAGGGGAAAACATCATCGTTGTAAAAACTTTCGCGGTCAATGCTGTCTACGCAGAATACCTGAATAGTCCCGCTTTCAATTTTTGGACTTAAAGCAGCTATGATTCCCCAATTTTCATAATCGTAAAAGCGGGCCATACGGGTAGGGAAAAGTAATACAGGGCTACCTCCATGACCAAAAATGAGGAGCTCCATATCGCGTTGGAGATTTTGGCTAAACCATTTATGGTATTCCCTGTTCATGTTTGCCTATTGCTTTTGAGGGAAAATTAGTGACAACTTATTACCTGCGTGTTAATAAATTGGTAATGAATTATTTAGTTTCTGCGTAATGATTTCTTTCCACAACTGATATCCGGATGGCGTAAGGTGAAGTCCGTCGTCTTGAAAAAAGGAAGGTTCGGGGTTTCCAGCCTTGTTGAGCATTTTCGTAAACACATCAATAAAGGTCCAGTTGTTTTGCAGTTTAATAATCTCGCTCTCAATCAGGTTATTGGCATAACGAAACTGATCGGCCTGATGCCAGCGGCTCAGGCTAGGTTTCAGTGAAACAAAAAAGCAGGGGATGTCTCCGAATTTTAATGTGGCCATTACCATCAGCTGTTTAAAGAAAATAAAGACTTCTTCAGGATGACGGCCATCACCCAGGTCATTGTCGCCGGCATAAAATACAAATGCCTGCGGATTGAACTCCGTGAATATGCGATCGAAAAACCACACGCAGGCCGCGAGGGTAGAACCTCCGAAACCAAAGTTAGTAACCCTGCGATCGGGAAAATCAGATTTCAGGCTGTCCCACATGCGGATGGAAGAACTGCCATAAAATATAATACCCGGATCAGCCTTATTTCCACGTTGCCTGTTTTCAAGTTGCTTAACCTCATCTTCGTACCAATACATATCCTGCTAATATAAAAATTAGCAGAGCGTAAACGAAAATTTATATGTTAAGTTTATGTTGCTGCAGTAAAAAAAAGGGGCACCCTAAACATTGGTAATCCAACCAGCCGTATCAGATGCCCCGGGAGCGTAATTAATTTATTTCTTTTTTCTTAAATCGGTAAATTCTGCCGCCTGGTTTTTTGATTTCTTTTTGAGTTTAAACTCGTCGAAAACTTCTCCCGATGCTTTGTAAGCCGTATACTTCAGGTCTTCACCATCAACAGAAATGATCTGGAATAATTGTGTATCCTCAGCAAAAACATCCATCCATTTGGGGTTTACATCAACCTTATACATTTTTGGTCCGGCAACTGAAACCACATACATCGGTCCGCCTACCTTTCCCGATGTGCCAAAAGGAAGATTTTGTCCGCGGCTATAGGTATGGTCGTGTCCCTGCAATAGCAGGTCTACATGATATTTATCGAATAAGGGCTTGAACAGCTCCCTGAATTCTTTGTTATCACGCCCTTTTGCCGTTGAATAAATGGGATGGTGATAGGTGATCATGGTCCATTTTTGGGGATTGTTCTTCAATACCTCTTCCAGCCATTTTGCCTGTATTTTCATGGAGTTGGAATCCAGTACAATCATTTGAGAGTTGAGGGAAATGATGCGTACATTGGAATAATCAGTATAATAAACCGATTCTTTCAAGCCTTCCGGACCGTTTTGCGGCAGGGTATATTGCGCTTGCCAGTGTGGATCAAGGGTAAGTGCTTTTTGTTCGTCGCGAAAATATTCATGATTGCCTGATGAAGGAATACTGGGGATCATCCCGTTGATAAATCCGCCTCCAAAATGCCATTCGCCCCATTCGTTGTCATTGTTAGAACGGTTGATTAAATCTCCGGCATGTACAATGAAGCGGGCATCGCCGTGGGTAGCAAATGCTTTTCTGATTACCCTCGACCATTTGGATCTGATGTCATTCTGCGCATCACCGAGATAGATGAATGAAAAAGGCTGAACCTTTGCCGGTCCAGTTTTAAACTGGAACCATTCGCTCCAGTTTTGTCCGTCGCCCACACGGTAGGTGTATACCTGATCGGGCTGTAACTGATCGAAGGTTACACTGTGGTAATTTGCGGCTTCGTATTCTTTGCCTTTCAGCACGGTACCGCTTGCCGTATATTCTTTTGATGCGGGTTTTTCGAGCTTTGGCGAACTGTTTTCGGCCAGGATTTGTGCAAAGCTGGTTTTAACAGTTGAATCGGTTCTTCAGGTTACCGACTGTGTGGTTGCCGGATCGCCAGACCAGGTTAAGATAATCCGGTCGGGTATTGCTGTAGCTTTGAACGACTGTGCTGCACTTCGCTGATAAGTACTGCATAGGATAGCCAGAAGGCTTATTTTTAAGATAATTCTTTTCATTTGTAGTTTAATAAAACGGGGTATATTTAAAGCCGATGTTCGCCCATGATGAGTAATATTTATGGTCATTTGGCCTTCCGTCGCCATAATCAAGTATAATCTGGGCATTGTTGATGTTGCTGATACCCATAAAGATTGAAAAGTGTTTGTTGATTTTTTGCGATGCAGAGAAATCTAACTGAACTCTTCCTTTTTCCATTAAATCGTTGGCTTCTGTTTCGGCAAGCTCGGAGATAAATGTATCATAGAAATTAAGTGACAAACGACCTGAGAAACCATATTTCTAGTAAGACAGGGAAGCGTTTCCAACCTTCGGGCGCATAGACGGCAACCTTACGGTACGTTCACTCACCACACCCGGCACCTTAAACTTTGACTGGATCTGGGTGAAATTTCCATAAACCCCAAATCCGTTTAAAAAACCGGGAAGGAAGGTAAGTTGTTGTTGCCATGCAATCTCATAACCATATACATGGGCGTTGGCTCCATTTACCGTTTGGGTAACCTGATAACCATTGAAACTACCTCCCACCTGCGTATAAATGCTCTCATAGATATAGTTTTCAATGTTTTTATAGAACACTCCACCAGAGATCAGACCCAATGATTTTAAATAGTGCTCAAAAAGGAAGTCGACGTTGGTTGAAGTCGCCTGGTCGAGATCAGGGTTACCGATTTTCATTCGTTTACGGCGTGGTTCCACTTCCTGCCATGGCACTAAATCATAATAGCCCGGGCGTGATAGCGATCTTGTTACGGCTGCACGAAGGTTGGTGCGCTGACTGAGCGCATATTTTAAATTTAAACTTGGGAAAAAGCCGGCAAATGATGATGCCGTATTCACTTTGTTTGTGCTTACGTAATTTCCGGTATTATCAAAATTTACAATGTTACCATTGTAGTTAAACCCGGTGCGTTCATACCTTATACCAGTAATGATATCCAGTTTATCGAGCGTAAGTTTTCCCATACCGTAGCCGGCTGCCAGGTTTTCACTTCCGCTGTATGAATCCGGATCGGTATTCTGGCGGATGTAAGTCACATTTTCAACGAAAAGCGATTTGTTATTCTGGTAATATTGCTCCATCAGATAACCGTCTGAAATTGCTCCCGACAGGTTATAGTTTCCGTCGAAATACTGCTCACGTTCGTAGTTACCCAGGAAATTGGAGAGGGATAAGGTTCCGCTTTTTAAGGTGTACTGGTAATAGCTGCGGGTGTGATCATCTTCTTTATATTTATAGCGTCCGCCGAACTTAATGTTTAGCTTGTTTTTCGGACTTAAATCGAAGGTACGTTCAATATTTGCAGAGGCCTGTCCGTCTTTGTCGTGCGCAATCTGATGGCGGTTGGTATAGTAATTTGTGGTATACTTTGATGCGTCGTTTGGATTTACGTTTCCAAAATCGAATTGTAGCGCCCTTGGATTGGAAACGTCTAATGCTGCTGATAAACCGGAGTAGTTAAAATAACCATCAAAATAAAGTGGCTGATCGTATAGCCCTTCCGAATAGGTAAAATCCACATTGGCTTTCCAGTCATTGAAATCTGTTTTATAGCCCAGGGAGAAGGTGGTTAAATCGCGGTTGTAATTTCTGGGTGTACCGCTGGAGCCAATGCTTACACCTGTAACGTGGTTAAGGTCACTATAATCGCCTATGCTGTAGCTTTTTGTTCCCCTGGTTTGCAACTCGTAGAACTTATTATAGGATGCGCGTAAATAAATCTGGCTTTTTTCTGTAGGAAAGAAATCCAGTTCTGCCTGTAAACCCAGGTTTTCCCGTCGCAGGTCAGTTCCTTCCAGTTCCAGGTTAGAGAGCAATACTTTTTCTTCACCGTTAATTTCATAGGTATCATAATCTTTCTGCACGCGGTCTTCGCCACTGAAACTTTTGCTGTAATTGATTCCAGCCAGGTAAGCCCATTTATTACGGCGTTTGCCATAAGTTAATGAACCATCTATGTTTTGCTTATCCACAAGGAAGTTATGCCCGAATGATCCTTTAAGCTGAAGTTGCTCCTGACCTTGTTTAGGTGTTTTCGAAATGATATTTACAGATCCTGATGTTCCGTCTGCATCCATATCAGGTGTTAAGGTTTTGTTTACCTCTATAGCTTCTACAGTGGAGGATAAAATACCATTCAGGTCAATTTCTCTTGAACTGGTGGAGGTTGATGGCAATCTGTTTCCGTTCAGGGTTACCGAACCCATCGACTGATCGAGTCCTCTGATGATGATGTTTCTGGGTAAACCATAACTGTAATCCATGGCTATCCCCGGAACCCGCTGCATGGCTTCACCTACCGTGGCATCAGGAAAACGCTCAATCTGCTCTTCTGAGAGTACATATTTAATGTTATCGGCATTGCGCATATTGCTGAGCGCAACAGCCTCACCACGTCTGATCCCATTGATTGTAATCCCCTTCATTTCATTGCTTAAACCAGATATTTTAATTTCAACTGAAGTGGTTTTATTCTCTTCAATGCTGATGCTGTATTCGGTTGTATTGTATCCGATATAGGTAACAACAAGGGTAGCCTTTCCGGCAGTAACGTTGTCAATAATGAAGTAGCCATTCACATCGGTTGTAAATTTCCGGTTGGCGCCTTTTAAAATTACATTGGCATAGGGCAGGGTTTTGTCATTCTCCTTATCCTTGATGTAGCCTACAATGCTACCCGGTTTGGCAATTTTCGCTGCCACAGGTTTGTTTTTAAGGATCAGCATGCCGCTTTCTTCGATCATCATCAAATGGCTTTGCTGTAGCAATGTGGCTAAAATAAGTCGCGCCGATTGCTGATGATTATTGACTGAAACTTTCTGACTGGTATTTTCCGTATTGGTATAGATGAAATTAACACCTGTTTTCCGCTCTATTTGTTTAAGCACATCTTTAAGAGGCATGTTCCTGGCATTCAGGCTGATTTTGGTATCCAGACCGGTTTGCCCACTGGCTTCCGTTGCCTGTAGGAGATTAATAAAGAGGATAGATGTGATGATGTAAATCAGGCTTATTCGCATAATTATTTTCACAGGGCGGCTAGCCCCATTAAAATTTTTCATAAATTTGGGTGTGTTTAAATGTTCGTATTTATTCATATTTCTGATTGATCCTGGTTTGGTAGCTGGTGATCAATCTTTTTAAGGCCGTTTCCGTTTGCCGCGGGACCGGCTTTTTAGTTTTCGTTACATGTGTTTCCTCCTTTAAGATAAATAGTTTGATTGGTTTGTTTTATCTGAATGTTCATCACGGTATGAATCGTTTTTAGGATAGACTGAAGGTCTTTATTTTCGAAACGAGCGGTAAGCTTACAGTTTGAAACTTCAAGTGCCTTCAGGTTAAATGCTACATTGAATCTTCTGGATAATGAAGCGAATACCTCTTTAACAGGTGTTTGTTCAAAGGTTAACGTACCGTTTGTCCACTCATCAGCACGCTCCCTGATTGGCGTTACAGCCTGAAAGTGCTGAGAAAGGGTGTCGAAAGTCAGGCGCTGGTTCCTGGTTAGCAATACAGGTTCGGTTGCCTCAACAGCATTTTTTAATACACCTACTTTACCAGATTTCACACTTACTTTGATTTCCTTCTCGTTATGATAGGCCCGGATGTTAAAGCTGGTGCCGTAAACAACCGTTTTAATTTTTCCGGATTCAACTACAAAGGGATGTTTTTCCTGATGTTGAACATCAAAAAAAGCTTCTCCCGAGAGTTTGATCAACCTGTTTTTCTGCTGGTTAAATTCCCTGCTATAGCTGATCTGGCTCCCTGCATTTAGCACCACTACGGAGCTATCGGGCAGGGTGAAAGAAATGATTTTACCTTTAGGGGCAACTACGCTAACCCAGGCCGGGGATTCTCCAGTTGCTTTATTATTGACGGAGTATATTCCGAATACCAGTAATGCGGCAGCACACGCGGCCGCAATTCCATATCCCCATAATGCTTTCACTTTTCTCAGGGGCTTTACCTGCTTATTTTCCTGCACAGGAACAGAAAATGTTTCCTGAGGTTGGAGCTTACCGGTCATTTCCCAGAGTATCGCTACTTCTTCGTATTTTTTTTGATGTTCGGCGCCTTCGGCTAGCCAGGCATCAAGCTCTTGTTTAGAATGGTGGCTTTCCTGTCCGGTAAGCCGTTTAATGATATGATGCCAGATTTCGTCTTTCATTTGTAGATGGGTCTTCAGGGTTAAAGACAGATCTCGTTCAGGAAAATACGGGCTGGTCAGGTTAAGTTTCGGTTAACTAACCATTAAAAAAATGTTGGCAGTTTTCGTGGATAAATTTCATGCTTTTAGCCAGATGATCTTCAACAGTACGCGTGGAAATTTGAAGCAGCTCGGCAATTTCGGCATAGTTGAAACCTTCAATTCGATGCATTTTAAACACCAGCCGGCGCTTTTCGGGGAGTTCCTGAATCAGGTTTTGGAGGAAGAGCTGTTGCGGATGATCTTCTGTCGCAAACCCGGGAGGCTGAAGCTGATCAGAAAGCAGTGTCAATTCTTCGGTATCCAGGTAACTGACTGTTTTTTTATGCTGTCCGCCGAGATGGTTGAAAGAAGCATTTTTTACAGAGCGGAAAAGATAGGCTTTTGGATTTAATATCTCCTGGTCGGTATTCCATAGTTTAATAAAAATATCATTAACTATACTGGAAGATGCTTCGTTATCATTGAGGTAGTAGTTGGCATAATTTTTCAATATAGAGGCCCACCTTTTATAGAGCAACTCAATTTGCCGGGACAGATCTTCCTGACTTTTTTGGGGTTCGGTTTTTATTAGCGTTTCCACCTTGTGATATTCTTTTCAAAGAATGAAAGAAAATGTTAATCAGATGTTAACTGCAGGTTATGCTATCGAAATTCTTGTTTGAAAACGCATTTTGCAGGGTGTGAAACGCATTTTGACCCAATAAACAACCATTGAAGTTAAGAATATTACTTTTAATATTTTCTTAATACAGGCTTTATATAACGCCATTACTTTTGTGGCATAAAATATTTGGTTAGTATTTTAAAAGTTTAGGTTAGTTGATAAGAAAAGGTCACAATGGATGTTGTGACCTTTTTATTTTTAGTGTCAGTTCCGGTTCTGTTCATTTCCATTTTAAGCTTCACGATTAGTTAATGATAACTGAATATAGGCAAACTAGTTTTGCCGGCAGTAAGCTAATCATGTTGAACGAAACACTCATATCTTCACTTCGTAATCACGATCATAAAGCAATGGATCAGTTATTCAACCTCTACTGGGAGTTTGTATTTGATGCTGCCTTTAAGAAAACGGGTGATGAGGAGGTTGCACAGGATATCACTCAGGAGATTTTCATCTCCCTCTGGGAAAACAGGTCTTCCCTCGATATTGCTGGTAGTTTGCAGGGATATTTATACGGGGCAGTAAAATACAGGGTCATCAATTATTTCAGGTCTCAGGCGATTAGAAACGGGCATCAGGCAGAGCTAAGCTACCTGTTAAATCATCAGCAAATGCCCGATACTGATGCCAGACTTATTTTAAAAGACTTAAATCACGATGTTGAGCAGGCATTGGCCCGTTTACCCGAACGGATGCGACTGGTGGTTTCCATGAGCAGAAAGCAGGATCGTTCTGTAAAAGAAATTGCGCTCGAACTTGGCGTTTCGGCGCAAACGGTAAAAAACCAGATCACCGCTGCCATGAAAATCTTGCGCGAAAATCTTTCTTATATCCTGTTTATAGCTTTCCTGCTTTCTTAACCTAAACTTAACTTATCGATAACAAGTTTGGTTAGTACCATTCTGCATTTGAACTGACATCTATTCAAATGACACCAGACGAAGCAGCCCTATTGTTGCAAAAATATTTAGACGGAAATACCAGTGAAGAAGAAACCACTCTTGTAGAGGATTGGTACGGAATGCTTTCTTCAAACCAGAACATTTCCCAAGAACGTAAATTAATAGTTGCTGAAAATATGCGTGCGCATATCAGGGTTGCTATTCAGGTTCACGGGAGACGAAATCCTGCATTATTGTACAATATCTGGTTCAGGCTGGCTGCTATGTTGCTGGTTTTGGTATCTGTAGGATTAATCTTCCTGAACCTTCACCATTCAGCCTCATCTGAACTGACCGTTACCACGAAAGCCAACGAACGTAAAGAAGTTACCCTTCCTGACGGCTCGAAAGTAACCATGGAGGCTCTGTCTGAAATCAGCTATCCCGTTCATTTTTCTTCAGCAACAAGGGTGATGAAGCTGATAAAGGGTGATGCATTTTTTGCTATTCAGCATGATGAAAAAAGGCCATTTCGGGTTCAGCTGCAATCGAAAATGGAGATCAGGGTATTGGGAACCTCCTTCAGAATCAGGGATGTAAAACAAGACGATTTATTAAAGATCACGGTGGCCACGGGCAAGGTAGAGATTCGTAAAGATGCACTTGCGATAGATACCTTAATTAAAGGGGAAGAAATGGCTTTTCATAAAAAACTTGGCCAGGCATCAGTTTATCCCTCAAACGCACCGAACATTGTAGAACTGTCTTTCAACGGCAGCTCGCTCCAGGAAGTCATCCAGAAGCTGGAATACGTGTATAGCATCAGCATCCAGGTGAGTGATCCGAAGTTACTGAAGTTAAAATGTACTGCTCACTTCAACAGTTCGCAAACTGCAGATGAGATCCTGGAAATTCTCTGTAGCCTGCATCACCTCAAACTGAATACATCCAACAATCATAAAACATTTAAAATTCATAAATAAATGAACAGACAACCATAGTAGTATGCTAACAAATTTATTCATCCAAACAATAATCAAACAAATGAAAACAACCTCAGTCAAGAGGACAGAATCTCTCGATCACATCATGAAATACTCATGCATAACCTTTAGCATTCTCTGCATCTTCTGCAGCTCACTTTTTGCATCTGCCGGCATGGCGCAGCGGTTGGAGAAAAGCAAAATCAATATTCAAATCAACAGGGGTCGCCGGTTGATCGAAATCATCCGTCAGATCGAATCTGCATCCGGTTTGAGCTTTGTGTATAATCCGGATTTACTTCAGGAGAAAAATACTGCTGTAAGCGGTGAATTTAGAATGGAGCCGGTAAGGTCTTTACTGGATAAACTCGGATTAAGTGTAACAGAACGTGGCGAATATGTGATTCTAAACAATGTCACCTTTAACAAACCCGATCGTATTGTAAGTGGAACAGTAAGAGATTCTACAGGCCTGGCGCTCCCGGGCGTAACTGTAAAGGTTTTGGGCACGCAGGCCGGAACCATTACGGATGCCAACGGGGCTTACCGCATAGAAGTTGGTGCCGGAACGGTACTTTCTTTCTCCATGATTGGTTATACCACCAAAGAAGTAACGGTAGGAGATAACCAGAGCATTAATGTAACGCTGAGCGAGGAACGTTCGCGTTTAGCCGACCTTGTTGTGGTTGGTTACGGTACACAAAAGAAAGAAACCCTTACAGGAGCGGTAAGCATCGCTTCGCTGGATAAACTCTCTTCGCGATCGTTGAACAGTGTTGCCGAGGTTTTGGCTGGTAAAGCACCCGGGGTAATTGTAACCAATGAAGGGGGCGATCCAACATCAGCCCCACGGATCAATATCAGAGGTGGTGGTGGCATCAATGGCGAAAGTGTTTTGTATGTTATCGACGGATCCATCTTTCTGGGTACACCGCAACTTAATCCGAATGATATTGAGTCTATCTCGGTATTGAAAGATGGAGCGAGTGCAATATACGGTGCCAGGGCATCGGGCGGGGTAATTTTGATTACAACCAAAAAAGGCAAAAAAGGCAAAATGCAGATCAGCTTTGATGCAAAAGTTGGTCAGCAGAGTGCCTGGCGCAAGCTGGAACCTCTAAATGCCACACAACGTGCGCAGGTGGCGGCAACGGCTGCTAAAAATGGCGGAACAGCTATACTTCCGGCATTTGATCCTGCTAAATATCCTGATGGACAGGTAACCAGAACCAACTGGATGGACGAAGTTTTCAGGGACGCATTGCTACAGGATTATAGTGCTGCCATCAATGGCGGAAATGAGAAGTCGAACTTTTACATGAGCTTCAACTACCGCGATGCGGAAGGCATTGTGCTGAATACCCAGACCAAACGCTATAACTTCCGGATCAATTCGGAGCACGAACTTGCCTCATGGCTGAAAGTGGGTGAAAACCTTTCTTACAGCAGTACAAACGGCAACGGGGCAAATACAAGCAGCGATTATACAGGAGTACTGCTATCAGCAATTTATTATCCTACCAATGGTACCCCTTACAATGCGGATGGAAGCTTTGCCGGATTGCCAGGCGGACAGTATGCCGGTGACTATGGCGATATTGTGAATCCTGTTGCTGAATTACAGCGTATCGATATCAATAACCCGGTAAATGTATTGATGGTAAACCCTTATGCAACCCTTCAGCTGGCAAAAGGATTAAGCTTCAGGTCGAACCTGAGTATCACCAAAACCTTTTCCCAGTATAAAAGCTTTACACCAAAACGCCCGGAAGTGGGTAAGCCTGTGCTCAGCAACAGCCTTTCAGAAAGTTCAGGCCAGTCTAACGATTTCTTAACCGAACAGGTATTAAATTATAAAACTGATCTTGCTGCACATCATCTTGATTTCACGGCGGGATATTCGTTCCAGAAAACAAAAAGCAGCAGCTTATCGGCAAGCGGATCAGGATTTGATGATGAATCGGCACAATACAGGTACCTGGTGAATGCAACTGTCATTCAGCCATCTTACAGTGCTTTTGAGGCCACATCTTTACTTTCCTTATTTGCCAGAGCCAATTATAATTACAAGGAAAAATACCTGATATCCTTGATTGGACGCCGGGATGGTTCATCATTGTTGCCAAAAGAAAACAGGTTTAGGAACTACGGATCGATATCCGCAGGCTGGGCCGTAAACAAAGAAAATTTCCTGCAATCTGCTACCTGGTTATCTGAATTAAAACTAAGGGCCAGTTACGGCTTGCTGGGTAATCTGGCTGGATTGTCACCATCGGCGGTAAATCCCCTATTAAGCAGTACACAAGCTTATTTCGGACAAACGCCAACTTTGCAAAATGGTTACATCCAGACTATTCTGGCCAATAAAAACCAGGAGTGGGCACAGAGTAAACAAACCAATATCGGTATCGACGTGACGGTTTTCAACAGGTTAAGTCTGGTAGCAGATTATTTCGTGAAGGATATTGACAAGATGATTTTAACGCGGACGCTTCCGGGAACTGCAGGTTTGAATACGCAAACCATCAATGCAGGTTTATCGAGAGACAAAGGCTTTGAGCTCGGTCTGACCTACAACAGCGATAAAAACGCTGCGTTCAATTACTCTGTTAATGCTACTCTAACTAAAGTGAACAACAAGCTGGTTGAACTGACATCGGGTTTAGAAACTATCGCGCTTTCCACTACCTTCAGAAACGAACTGACCCCGTTAATGCATAAAGTTGGCCAGCCGTTGTATAGCTACTACGTATTGAAAACAGACGGTATATTTCAGAGCCAGGCTGAAGCAGATAATTACAAGGGTTCAAACGGACAAAAGATTCAGCCTAATGCCAAGGCGGGTGACTTCAAGTTCGTGGATATGAACGGTGACGGATCTATTGATGGAAAAGACCGTTATTTTGCGGGAAGTGCTTACCCTGATTTTTCTTACGGATTAAGCTTTAACGCAAACTATAAAAACTTCGATTTCAACATTATGGCCCAGGGTGTACAGGGCAATAAATTGTTCAATGCGGTGAAAAGGACAACTTATAGTGCAAGTGGTCCATCTTACAACAAACTGGTGGGTATTTTAGATGCCTGGAGCCCGGAGAATCCAAACGGTAAAGTGCCAATTATTTCTACCAGCGATGCCAATGGAAACTTCAATGCCTCAGATTTTTACATTGAGGACGGCTCTTATTTGCGTATCCGCAACGTAACGCTCGGTTACAGCTTACCCAAATCATTAACCAGTAAAATCAGAACCGGTGCGGTGAGGATATACGCTACGGGGAACAACCTGTTTACCATTACCGATTATTCGGGCTTCGATCCGGAGATTGGTCTTTCGAACAACGGGCTTGATGTGGGTAAATATCCGCAGGCCAGAAGTTTCATGCTTGGTTTAAGTGTTAACCTTTAATCGATTCAAAACATATGAAAACATCTTTAAAATATATAGCAGTACTGGCAGTAACTGTATTTGCGGCTTGTACAAAACAACTTGATATTGCACCTGAAGGTGCACCATCGGCACAGAATTTCTGGAAAACCAAAGAAGACGCGATCAAGGCAGAAGCGGGTATGTATGAAAATTACAATGCTGAAGATTTCTACGGGCGTGGCATGTTCTGGTTTATCAATGCGAGTGACGATATGGTTACCGGCCGGAACAAACCTGAGGGCGATAACATTAAGAATTTTAACCGCAGCTACATAGGTGGCGGATATACCGAAACGCAATGGAGTATGCGTTATGCCATTATTAAACGGGCAAATGATATCATCATCAATGTTCCTGCCATTAATATGGACGAAAGTTTAAAGAAGCAGATTATTGGCGATGCTTATTTCAATGCGGGGCTGGTTTATTTTCAGCTTGCAGCGAATTATGGCAATGATAAGGCCGGGGTACCAATTGTTACCCCTGAAGCTGACCCGGCTATACCGGTTGGGCGTGCTAAAAATGTGAACGAAAACTATGATTATATCATTTCCTTATTGCTTAAGGCAGCCGATAATCTTCCTTTGTTCACTACCATGAAAGCAACCGATTATGGTAAGGCGCACAAAACTGCAGCATGGGCCTATCTTTCTAAAGTTTATCTTTACAAGAAAGACTATGCAAACGCAGCAAAATATGCAGACATGGTGATTACCTCTGGTCAGCATGATTTAGTTACCACAGGTTTTTCCGATGTTTTCAAGGCCTCAAATAACTGGTCTAAAGAATATATCTGGTCGGTTGTATGTACACCTAACGGTGGTGGCACCGGTTGGGGAAGTAAATTGCCGGGTGTTATGCTAACGAATAAAGCCTGGGGCATTTATAATGGCTGGGGTTATTATTTGCCAACCAAAGAGCTTTATGATTCCTATGAGGCAGGCGACCAGCGTCGTGAAGCCACCATTTTAAAACCGGGCGATAAATTTATGTTTTTCGGTGCGGAGCGTAGTTTTACCAAAGATGCCGGAGCCACTTCAAATTATCAGTTTAAGAAATATATGGAGCCTTTTACCTATGCAAATCCGATTCCGACACACGTTAATCCTAACGGAGATAATGGAACTACTGATTTAAATGTACCGTTGATGCGCTATGCGGAAGTACTTTTGATCAAGGCAGAGGCCGCTATCAATGTAAGTGGTGCAGGTGCGGGAGATGCTGAGTTAAATAAAATCAGGATGAGAGCCGGATTACAACCTAAAACAGGAATGACGCTGGCGGATTTAAAACGCGAACGTAGAAATGAGCTGGCTGGTGAGTGGGCCGATCGCCACCGCGATTTAGTAAGATGGGGGGATGCACAAGCGGTTTATGCACAACCATTACACGATTTTGATGGCGCAGTGATCTGGCCTGCAAGGGCTTTCAATCCCCAGGTACATGATGTTTGGGCAGTTCCGCAAAGGGAAATAGATAACAGTTCGGGCTTGATTAAACAAAACATAGGATGGTAAGGACGAAAAAACTTATTTGTCTGTTATTATTCGGTTTTGGCGTACATTCAGTTTCTGCGCAGCAGAAACTGAATGTGATAAACGGACATAGCCACAACGATTACAAGCAGCAGATCCCGCTGCTGGGCGCTTACTATGCAGGGATGGGATCTATAGAAGCAGATGTTTTTTATCGTAAAGGTGAATTGTATGTGGCGCACGACAGTACTGAAATCAGGCCAGGGAAAACGCTCAGGAAACTTTATATAGACCCCCTGGTGGCTTTCTTTAAGGAGAATGGCCAGCATCCTTATCCGGATGCCAGTTTGAAATTACAACTGGTGGTGGATATCAAAGAAGATTATGAGCATGTGATCCCCACGTTACTGGCGGATTTGAAAGGTAAGGAGTCTGTGTTCGATACTGCATTAAACCCTTCTGCTATCAGGATCGTACTGAGTGGAAATGTACCACCGGTAGAAAAGTTCAAAGATTATCCACAGCAGATTAGTTTCGACGGCAGGCCGGCAATAAACTATACTGCGGAACAGCTTAAACGTGTGGCGATGATCAGCGACGATATCACACATTATTCGGTATGGAATGGAAAGGGTACACCAACCCCCGGCGACCTGCAAAAAATGAAATCAGTGGTTTCCAAAGTACATGCTTTGGGTAAACACTTCCGTTTCTGGGGTACAAAAGATAATCCCAATAGCTGGAAAGAGCTGGAGCATATGGGCGTAGACTGGATTGGCACAGATCATCCCGCGTTGCTGAAAGATTTTTATCAGAATAGAACCAAGCTGGAGTACATCAACCCTAAAGGACATATTCCCTATCAGCCCACCTATAAAAGTGATGGAATTGATAAAAAGGTGAAGAATGTGATTTTGCTGATTGGCGATGGAATGGGGCTGGCGCAAATCCAGGCTGGGCTGAGTGCTAACTTTGGGCAGTTGAATATGATTCAGATGAAGCGCATTGGTTTTTCACGTACCGAAGCTTCGAACTCTGACTTTACAGATTCTGCTGCTGGCGCTACAGCAATGGCCACCGGCAGTAAAACCAATAACCGCTACATTAGTATGGATCCGGCAGGGAAACCGCTTCAGGCCATTCCAGATCTGCTGGCTCCGCTGGGTGTGAAAAGCGGGATTATCAGCAGCGGCGACATTACCGATGCTACACCGGCGGCATTTTATGCCCATCAAACTGAGCGGTCGATGACCAGGGAAATTGCCGCAGATTTTGTAAATGGCCATGTTGACGTATTGGTAGGCTCTAAACGCAGCAGCTTTTCTGATCAACCCAATCAGCAACTGATGGCAAAGCTGATGGAAAAAGGCTATGTGTACCAGAAGGACCTGAGAAGTTTCGTAGCATCTGATGCTGGTAAGCAGGTGGTGCTATTGGATGATTCGGTGACCAGAAGGGTACTGGATGGCAGGGGAGAGATGCTAAAAACTTCGTTCCTGAAAAGCATTGAGATACTTTCTAAGAACAAGAATGGATTTTTTATTATGGCAGAAGGCGCACAAATTGACCATGGCGGACATGCAAACGATCTTCCCTTTGCCGTGACCGAGCAACATGATTTCGACCGTTTAGTGGGCGAAGCCTTAAAGTTTGCAGATGAAAACGGCGAAACATTGATCATTGTAACTGCCGATCATGAAACCGGAGGCTTGTCGCTTTTGGATGCTTCATACAAAAAAGGAACAGTACGCGGGAATTTCAGTACAGATGACCATACCAATATCATGGTTCCTGTATTTGCTTACGGACCAGGTTCGGATGCCTTTATCGGCGTTTACCCAAATACACAGATTTTCAAAAAAATAATCAGTGCATATGGACTGAAATAATTATTTGTTTCCCGCAGATCAGACAAGTTTTTGAATCTGCGGGAACAAATTATGGCTTTCGTTTATCCTGGCTGATGCTGAGCACATAATCGGTTGGCGACATGCCGAATTGCTTCGAGAAATTACGGCCGAAGTGCGATTGGGAACTATATCCTACCACTTCAGAGATCTCGTAAATCTTCATCATCCCTTCGCTTAACAATTCTGCGGCTTTCTTTAACCGTGCGAGGTTAATGAGTTCGTTGGGACTCAGATCGGATATGGATTTAATTTTTCTGTATAAGGTGGGGCGGCTCATGTTCATCTTCTCCGCCAGTAATTCTACGTCCAGATTCAGGTTACTGATGTTCTTGTTAATGGTTTCATGCAGCTTTTCGAGAAATATTTCGTCGGCTTTGGATGAACCCATTGTTTTCATGTGAAGCAGGGGTGAACTGGAGAAATAGGCCTTTATTTTATTTCTGTTTTTAATGAGGCTGGATACCTGTACCTGGAGAAACTCAGGCGAGAAGGGTTTTTCTACATAGGCGTCGGCACCAAGTTCCAGGCCTTCTATTTTTGATTGCAGGGTGTTTTTAGCAGTTAATAAGATTACCGGAATGTGGCTGAATTCGGGTGTCGACTTTACTTTGGCGCAGAAGTCGAAACCATTCATTTCCGGCATCATCACATCGCTGATGATCAGGTGTACGATCTCCTTTTCCAAAACGGCCAGGGCTTCAATTCCGTTTCTGGCCTGAAGCACTTTGTATTTTTCTTCCAGGTCATCAGAAATGAAATCTAAAATATCCTGATGGTCATCTACCAGCAAAATCACAGATCGCTGTGCTGTGGTATGCCCTGGTATGTTCGTTCTATCTAAAGTTTCTCCCATTGTCCGTTCAAATTAAATTCAATAAGCTGGTGTACAGGTAATTCCAATACGAATATATTAACAGCTTCCGGATTTTGATTAAGGTAAAGTTTTCCGTTGTGCAACTGTGCAAGCGACCGTGAAATCGACAATCCAATTCCGGTACCTGTTTTGATATCTGTTTCCCTGGCCCTGAAGAATGGTTCGAAAATCTTGTTTTCCAGTGCTACAGGTATTTTATTTCCATCGCTTTGAACCCATACATAGAATTTTTCGTTTTTATCGTCTGTTTCAAGTGCAAGTTCTACCTGGCTTTTTCCATACTTTATGGCATTATCTACCAGGTTACTCATCATTTTATAAAATGCTTCTACATCGATATAGGCCATTAATTGCTGTTCAGGAAGCTGTAAGTTGCAGTTCATCTGGTTTTGCTCTGCAGCGGGGTGAAACTGTAATACCACATCTTTTAATATTTCTGAAATATTTGCCTGTACAAAATTCAGCGAGAATCCGCTCGTTTCTGTTTTTCTGAAGTCGAGCAACTGATTGGTGAGTTTGAGCAGCCGGTCGGTGTTTCTGTCCATAATCCGCAGGTTCTTTTCAATGGCGGGCACATCTTTCGCCTGTTTGATCAGTTTTTCCATCGGGCCTATGATCAGGGTTAACGGCGTTCTGATTTCATGGGCAACATTGGTAAAAAACTCAATCTTGGCCTGATAAACCTCTTTTTGTTTTTCATGTTCGAATGCTTCCATTCTTCTGCTGTTCTTCAGCTGTATTTTCCGGTGGTATCTTCTCACCAGAATCAGCATTATTGCTGCGATTAAAGCGATATATAGCAGGTAGGCCCATGTGCTAAGGTAAAAAGGGGGCAATACCCTGATCAGGAGTTTCACATTTTTTGTACTCCAGGTGCTGCTCCCTTCCAGTAGCGCTTTTACCTCGAGTGTATAGTTGCCCGGGGCGAGTTTGGTGAAGTATATCTTCCTGTTGGTTTTCAGGTATTCCCAATCTTTGTACAAGCCTTTCATCTTGTAGGCATATTCGGTCATTTCGGGCGACTGGTAATTCAAGGCTGCGAAGTCGACGCTGAAAGAGGATTGGTCAAAGCTGAGGGTAATGGTATCGGTATCAATAATTGACTTTCTCAATACCTGTGCTTTTGCGTCCCTGGACGTTTCCTGGCCGTTGATCTGAAAGCCGGTTAAAAACACTTGTGTTTCTATCGTGTTTGGTGCAAAGGCGTGGGGATCAAAACTGACCAGTCCTTTTACACTTCCAAAGTACATCCGGCCGTTGATGTCTTTGTAAGCCGAACTATAATTAAACTGGTCGGTAAGTAGCCCGTTGGTTTTGGAATAAGTTTTATTCAGACCTGACTTTGGATCGAAGTGGATGAGTCCACGTGTGCTGCTGATCCAGAATTTGCCTTTTTGATCTTCTTCAATTTTGAAGAGGTAATTACTTGGGAAACCATTTTTAAGGCCATAGCGGCTAAAATGGTTTGTTTTTGGATAATAGCGGCACAGGCCTCCACCATCGGTGGTTACCCAGATATTGTTCTGGCTATCCACAAAAATGCTGTTTATCGTATTGTGGCTGATGGAGCCTTGATCGCCCCGATCGTTTCTAAAGTTTGTAAAACCCTTCCGGGTCAGGTTGAACCTAAAAACCCCATCATTAAAGCTACCCGCCCAGATGTTTCCTGCAGAATCTTCGGTTAAGGAATCATAAAACAGAAAAGGCAAACCGGGGATGGGTTCGAAGTCGTCGGTTTTACGGTTGTACTGATAAATTCCGTTAATGGTGGCAACAATAATTTCACCTTTCCTGGTTTTGCAAAAGGTTACGATAAAGTTGGTGCGCAGCATATTTCCTACACCCGCCTGGTAATGTTTAATTACCCGTTCCGTTTTCAGGTCGAACAGGTCGAGGCCATGTTCAAATGTTCCTACCCAGAGTCGATCACCGTCCACGAGCAAGCCATGGATATTGGCATAAGAGATACTTCCTTTTTTACCGTCGGGTAGAAAATGTTTGAACATACCGGTTCTGGGATTTAGTTTGTTCAATCCGGCATCTTCAGTGCCAATCCAGAAGTTGCCGTTTTGGTCTTTAGTGATTTCTCTGACATCATTTCCACTGATGGAGTTACTGGCCTTTTGAGGAAAATACTTGGTAAACAGGGAGGTATGTGTGGAGTAATAATTAACGCCGCCAAAGTAGGAGCCGGTCCATACGCCACCATCCCGATCTTTGAATATCGTATAAATGGCGTTATCGCTCAATGCGTAATCATTATTATACTGCTTCCTGAGGTTGATGATTTTTTGCAAGGAATCATTATAGATGTATATGCCCGATTCTGTGCCGATCCAGAATTCGTGGGCTGCGGTTTGCTTGATATCCCGAACAAAAACGGGGGTTTTATCGTCGTTAAGGGTGATGATGTTCCTGGATTTCTGTGTGATGGGATCCAGTAATTTAAGCCCCTGGTTGGTGGTTCCGATCAAGAGCAATCCGCCGGTGGTCTCAACCATCTTGGATACCCACCCATATTCCGGTTTTTGGTTGATGCCGTTTACGCTGAAGCTTTCAAATCTATTGGTTTTGACATCATAACGTTCTACGGTTCCACGTCCGGTACTTACCCACACCTGCCCGCTTGCCGAAAGCATCAGCGCAGAGGCATCAAAATTTACTTCTTTGCTGAAAGTGTACAGTTTTCGGGATGATTTATGGTAGCGGTAGAGCTTAAATGACGACGTAAACCACAGGTTGCCGGCGAGGTCACTAATCAGGTCGATGATCCGCATTCCTTTTGTTTCCGCTAAAAGCAGGAAACTTTCCGTTGCAGGCTGGTATTCAAATATACCATCGTTGGTACCTGTCCATAAAGTATTTTGTTTATCCACGTGAACGGCATAAATCAAATCGTTGCCTAAGCTGCCTTTGTGTTCCTGATCATGGCGGTAGGTTTTGAAGGAATAGCCATCAAAGCGGTTCAGTCCGTCTTTGGTGCCAAACCACATAAAGCCCTTTTCATCCTGCGCGATGCAAAAAACGGTATTGTTTGATAAGCCGTTTTCGACCTGATAGCGCCTGAAATAATAGGGCTGTGCCACCAGTATTCTGGCAAAACACATAAGAACGAAGAGGATGACTGGCTTTTTCAATGGGTACTTTGGTCAGGCTTCAAATATATTAAACATCTGCAAGGCGAGCAACCTAAAACGATTTTATTGTACCAAGATGTTTAGCTAGAGGTTATTGATAAAACGAGACAATTTGGAGAAATTATGATACAAATCAGCAATCACTCTAGCTGTTAAAAGCACAATCTTTGAATAAGATTTAAATGAACTAAAACAATTTACTTCTAAAACTAACCAAATCACTAACCTATATGAAAAGAAGTGTATACTCCTATGGCGTAGACTCAGGCACCTTTAGGGATTTCTTTAAGAAATTCCATCTCAGAAGCAGATTACTCCCTTTTATTTTAAGCTCATTTGCTTTAGTGCTATTGTCGCTTCAGCTCAGTGCGCAAGAACCTGGAACGGTTACCGGTACCGTTACCGACGAGACCGGGGCAACGGTTGTTGGCGCCAGTATCAAAGTTAAAGGCACCACTGTTGGAACAACGACCGACGGAAGTGGTAAATTCAGAATTCAGGTAGCAGATAAAAATGCTACGCTGGTATTTATTTATGTGGGTTACGACAGTCAGGAAGTACTGCTCAATGGCCGATCTACCTTAAGTGTAAAACTGGTACCTACCAAAAATGATTTAACTGAAGTAGTGGTAGTGGGTTACAACACCCAAAAGAAAGAAGCCATTACCGGATCAATTGCGACGATTACCAGCAAGGACTTTGAAAAAGTACATGGTGGTTCTACGGTGAGCACCGGTTTAGCAGGCAAGCTACCTGGTGTTTCATTTAGAATGCCAGATGGAAGACCCGGTGCTTCGGCAAACATCCAGATCCGTAATATGGGAAATCCATTGTATGTAATTGATGGGATTCAGCAGGATGCCGGTCAGTTCAATAACATCTCGCCGAACGATATCGAAAGTATCAGTGTACTTAAAGATGCTTCGGCCGCTATCTACGGTAGCCGGGCTTCCAATGGGGTGGTTTTAGTGACCACTAAGAGAGGAAAGACTAACAGCCGGAACACCTTTGTTGTCGACGCGTATACAGGATGGCAAAACTGGTCACGTTTCCCGGAAACATCTGATGCTTATCAATGGATTCTGGGTAAAGCCATTGCAGAGCTTAACCAGAGTGGTACAACGGGCGTAACCCAGAAAGAAATTGAGCAATGGCGTGTGGGTACCGATCCGGGCTTTCAAAGCCAGAACTGGAAAGATATTATTATTGCGCCAAATGCACCTCAGTACTCCGTTAACCTGAATGCATCGGGAGGTACAGATAAGCTAAACTACTATTTTTCTGCCACCCGCCTTGATCAAAAAGGGGTTTTCGGAACTTCACGTGAATTCGACTTTAACAGAACCAATATTCAAAGTAATATTGAGGCTAAAATTACCGACCGGTTCAAGGTCGGGATGTTGATTAATGGCAGGATTGAAACCCGCGACCAGCCTGGTGTACCGGGAGGTGATGATTATTTCGCTGCGAGATTTGCGTTATTCAGAAATACACCGCTTGAACAGGCTTATGCTAACGGAAACCCTAATTACCCGAACGATATCGGGCACAATACAGAACAATTTGCTGTACAAAGCAAAGCTTTGAGTGGCTACTGGAGATCTGACTGGAGGGTACTTCAAACCAACCTTACGGCATCCTATGATACGCCGATAAAAGGTCTGGAGATTAAAGGTTTGTATTCTTATTACATTGCCGATAACCTGATTAACGGACATGAATATACCTATGATGTTTACCATTATAATTCTACAACCGGTATATATGAAAAAAGAGTAGGAAGTTCAAACCCTTACCGTGAGCGGAGAACAGAGAAAATTTATACCAACACCTATCAGATTCAGGCCAACTATAACCGCACTTTCGGTAAACACACTGTAGGCGGCGTATTGGTAGCAGAACGTCTGGACCGGTTTAGAACGTATACTTTCCAGCATGCTGTACCACAAACCAATGTGTTGCCGGTATTGCAGTTTGCCGATCTTGATGGACAAGATTATACTGATCAGCAAAATGAGGAAGCCAGATTGGGTTACGTGGCCAGACTAAATTATAACTACGACAACAGGTATTATTTAGAATTATCTGGTCGTAGAGATGCCTCCTGGAAATTTGCACCAGACAGACGTGTAGGTTATTTCCCATCTGCATCAATAGGCTGGAGAATTACGCAGGAGCAATTTATGAAGAACCTGTTAGGCGAATCTACTGTTTTAAACGATTTGAAACTCCGTGCATCTTATGGTGTTCTGGGTGATGATAATATTGACGGACTTGATCCTTTTGCTTACATACCTGGCTATAATTATAATCAGGGCAGTGTGATTCTGGACGGGCGTAACATCACCACCTCACGCGACAAGGGACCGATTATTAATAATTTATCGTGGTTTGAAAGCCGTATTACTGACATCGGGCTTGATTTCAGTATGTTTAACAGCAAACTGTCGGGAACAGCAGATTATTTTTATAGAAAGAGAACAGGGCTTCCAGCCAGAAAAAATGATGTGGTCGTTCCTATAGAACTGGGATATGGTCTGAACTCGGAAAATCTTGAAAGCGATGCACAATACGGAGCTGAATTTTCCTTAAACTACCGGGATAAGATTGGCGAGTTTAATTATAATGTAGGGGGAAATATTTCCATCAGCAGGAGAAAGTTTCTTGAACAATATAAGCCTCGTTTTGGAAACTCATGGGATCAGTACCGGAATAGCATGACCAACCGTTACACTGACATTTTCTGGGGATACGAAGTAACCGGACAGTTCCAGAATATCGACGAAATTAATAACTATAAGGTGAATATTGATGGAAAAGGTAACAGGACACTTTTACCTGGCGATTTAATTTACAAGGATCAGAATGGTGACGGCGTAATCGATCCGCTTGATGAGCGTCCAATTGGCTACACTACCACAGGTCAGCCTAACATGGGATTTGGCTTCACTTTAGGTGGCTCGTATAAAAACTTTGATTTTACAGCCGACTTTTCGGGAGGTTCAATGTACTCGTGGAACCAGAACTGGGAACAGCGCTGGGCTTTTCAGAATAATGGCGCCTTGTTGCAAAACTTTGCTGATGACAGCTGGCATCGTACGGATCCGTTTAATTTGAACAGTCCATGGGTTGCCGGAAAATATCCTGCATTGCGTTTTAATGATGGTGGCCATAGCAACTATAATAAAAATTCAACCTTCTGGTTGCACAATGTTAAATATTTACGTGCCCGCACCCTGGAAATTGGTTACACTTTGCCTAAGAAATGGTTAGAGAAGGTGAAAATTCAAAACGCAAGGATTTATGTAAACGGATACAATCTGTTTTCTATCGATAACTTAAAGGAATATGGTGTTGATCCTGAAATTGCAGATGATAATGGATTACAGTATCCTCAAAATAAATTTGTAAACATCGGGGCGAAAATTACGCTGTAATAAAACGTTAATCACATGAAAAAATACATATATACATTAGCGGCAGTAGCAGTATTAAGCTTTGCGCAGTCATGTAAAAAAGATTCAGAATTTTTAGATAAAAAACCCACCAGTACCCTGGCTGTTGATGCAGTCTGGAAGGATCCAAACCTGGTATTGTCGGTACTTGGTGACCTTTACGACACCTTCCCTGATTTTCAGCGCACCGAATCATGGTGGTTGTTTGCCGATTTCGATGAAGGCTTTGCCTCTGCAGGCGGCGATTATTTCCGTCACCAGAACATCGATTACAACTATGATAGCTGGAACTATTGGGATTATGGCTATATCCGTCAGTTGAATCTGTTTCTAAAGCGTGGGGAAGAAGCCACTGAACTGGCGGCAGCCGACAAAGCAAGATTCATTGCCGAGGCAAGGTTCATCAGGGCAGGCGTGTACTTTGAAATGGTGAAAAGAATGGGCGGTGTGCCTATTATTACCGTTCCCCTGGAGTATGACTATAGTGGTAACCCTCAATACCTTCAGTCTCCCAGAGCTAAAGAGTCGGAGGTTTACGATTTTGTGATTGCTGAGCTGGAAGCCATCAAGGGAATTCTGCCTGATGACGCAAGTGTGAAAAGCAGGGCCACTAAAGCAGCAGTTTTAGCGATGGAAACCAGAGCAGCACTATATGCAGCATCATCTGCAAAATATGGCTATTCACAGCTCAGCTTACCTGGAGGCGAGGTAGGTATTCCTGCATCTGCTGCCAACGGCTACTATACGAAAGCACTTAATGCAGCGAAGGAACTGATCAATGGCGGTAAATATTCGCTGTATGCCAAAAACCCAAATTTATCAGAAAACTTTGCTTCCTTATTTACCGATAAAGGCAGTAACCCTGAAGTAATTTTTGTTAAAGACTATAAGTTGAAAACCAACAAGATACATGGTTTTACCATCGATAATCAACCCAGATCTTCTGCTGAAGAGGCTCAGGGAGGACGTTTAAATCCGTCACTTAACCTGGTACAGTCTTTCGAGAAATTAGATAATACCTATGCCTCACTGGCATCGGTTGATGGGTCGGGGAACACGGTTTACTATACCAATATCGGCGATATTTTTGCCGGAAGAGATGCCCGTTTAGCGGGTACAATAATTCTTCCAGGCAGTCAGTTTAAAGGTAAAACGGTAGACATCTGGGCAGGCTATCAACTTGGAGACGGGTCCATTATTACTGGTAATGCTTTTGCACAAACCAGAGATAATGTTTTGCCTGGCATCACTGGTTCAGTGCAGGTAGTTGGAGGGGACGGCCCGGTAGATGGCCTGGAGTTCAGTGCACAATCGGGTTTTTATGTACGTAAATATCTTGATCCGGCACCAGGTTCCGGCCAGATTGGTACAAGGAGTGAAGTATGGTGGGTTCGCTATCGTTATGCAGAAGTTTTACTGAATGCAGCTGAAGCAGCCTTCGAATTGGGTGATGCCGCTACAGCAGCTCAATATATGAAGCCTGTGCGCGATCGTGCCGGGTTAACAACTGCCTTAACGGCCGCCAATATCAGTTTCGACCGTATCGTGCATGAACGCAAGGTAGAACTGGCTTTTGAAGGGCATGAACTATGGGATATGAAACGCTGGAGAATTGCTGATAAAGTTTGGAATGGAAATAATATGTCGACTACAGATTTTATCAATGCTACAAATATCGGAAGCGCTACGAGAACCAGTACACAGGTTTTTGGTCTGTGGCCATACAAATATTATAATCCGGGAAATGTAAACAACGGTAAGTATATTTTCAAGGTAATCAAACCAAGTAGGGTAACAGCTGCACATCGTTTCAGATTAGGTAACTATTACTCTTTGATTCCACAAGATGTGTTAAACGGTAACCCTAAAATTGTCAGAAATCCTAACCAGTAATCAGATATTAAACATGAAAAACAGTAAATATTTCATCATAGCTGCTTTTGTTGTGCTTTTTCTTTCTTCTTGTAAAAAAGATAATTTCGATGCACCAGCAGCAGACTTTACCGGGCGTATTGTATATCGCGGAGAAGCAATCCCTGTTGAATTTAATCAGGTGCCTTTTGAACTCTGGCAGTCAGGCTTTGGAAATAACTCCGCTATCAGGGTTTCCGTGGCTCAGGATGGCAGTTTCTCCGCTAAACTATTCGACGGCAATTACCGTCTGGTATTTTCAGAAAACCAGGGTCCGTTTTTATGGAAGAAAAATGCTGCCGGCAGGCAGGATAGTATTGCGTTAAACATCAGTGGGAGCAAGGTAATGGATATTGAAGTTACACCTTACTATATGATCCGTACGCCGGTGTTTGCGGTGTCGGCCGGTAAAGTCAATGCAAGCTGTAAACTGGAAAAAATCATTACAGATGCCGCTAACGGCAAGAGTGTTGAAAAAGTAATACTTTATACGAATAAAACACAGTTTGTAGATGGCAGTAATAACAATGGTATCCAGGAGTTATCAGGTGCCGCAATTGCAGACCTGAATAATTTAAACATGTCAGTTAACATTCCTGCAATGGTTCCTGCACAAAACTATCTGTTTGCGAGAATAGGCGTTAAAATAGCTGGGGTAGATGATCTGCTATTCACACAGGTAAACAAATTATCGTTCTAATCTGACTGTTGGGCGTGGCCAGCTGCGCTCAACAGTTAATACCCATTAATTATGAGGATGAAGTATATCCTGATTTGTTTATTGGCCTTTGGTTCCCACTTATCATGGGCCCAGACCTTTACCAATCCCTTGCTGCCTTCGGGAGCTGATCCTTACAGTTTCTACAAGGACGGTTTTTACTATTATACGCATACTACCGGAAACAGGATCGATCTCTGGAAGAGCAAAACCATCGATGGATTAAAAACTGCCGAGCGTAAAACCATCTGGAAAGCACCTGCCAATACCTTGTACTCAAAGGAGATCTGGGCGCCGGAGGTGATGTTTCTCCGGGGAAAATGGTATGCCTATTTTGCAGCTGATGATGGCAGGAATGAGAATCACCGCATGTATGTGCTTGAAAACAGTTCCGCTAATCCCATGGAAGGTGAATGGGTTTTTAAAGGCAAAGTTGCCGATTCAACCGATAAGTGGGCCATAGATGCTGATATCATTGATTTCAAAGGTCAGTTATATATGGTTTGGTCGGGCTGGGAAGGGGACCAGAATGGAAAACAGGAAATTTTTATTGCAAAACTTAAAAACCCCTGGACGGTAGATGGATCACGGGTGAAGATTTCAAGTCCAAAATATGAATGGGAAAAGAATGGCGACCTGGGACATGGCGAACATGTTGATGTAAATGAGGGGCCGCAGTTTTTAACCCATGGGGATAAGATTTTGATTGTATACTCGGCGAGTGGTTGCTGGACAGATTTTTACGCGCTGGGTACGATTAGCGCTTCGGCGTCAGCCAACCTGCTCAATCCCGCTTCATGGACAAAATCTACTCAACCTGTATTTCAGCGTTCCGTAGCAAACGGTGTATATGCACCCGGACACAACTCTTTCTTTAAATCGCCAGATGGCAAGGAAGAATGGATTTTATATCATGCCAATGACCAGCCCGGGCAAGGATGCGGTGGTTTCCGTTCTCCGAGGGCACAGAAATTTACGTGGAACGCAGATGGAACGCCAAACTTCGGTATTCCGGTAAAAAAGGGTGAAGCGATCAACGCTCCATCAACAAACTAAAAAACAGATAAGTGATATGAAATTAAAAAACTACGCGATTATTTTATGCCTTGCACTGGCTTTTAGTACAAGCTTTGCGCAAAAGAACGAAAAGGTGGGAGAGCCGGGGAAAGTATGGTCGGTTGAGAAGGCCAGTGCCTGGTACGCGCAGCACAGGTGGCTCTCGGGTGCAAATTATATTCCTTCAAATGCCATTAATCAACTGGAGATGTGGCAGGCCGACACCTTTTCTCCCGACTTAATTGACAAGGAACTGGGCTGGGCAGAGGGTATTGGTTTTAATACGATGCGAGTGTTCCTGTACAGCAAGGCCTGGAGTCAGGATCCTGCCGGGTTTAAAAAGAGAGTAGATCAGTTCCTGAGTATTTCTGCAAAGCATGGGATTACCCCGATGTTTGTGTTTTTCGACGATTGCTGGAACAAGACATCAGCCATTGGCAAACAACCGGAACCTAAAACGGGCATTCATAATTCAGGCTGGCTTCAGGATCCCGGAGATCCCGATTTTAAAGAAGAAGCTAAATTCGTGGAATATGAAAAATATGTAAAGGATGTATTAAGGTCGTTTAAAAATGACAAACGCATTTTGCTTTGGGACTTATACAATGAGCCGGGTAACAGCGGTAAAAAAGAGGCGACCATTCCGCTACTCACCAAAGTGATTGAGTGGGCGAGAGCTGTCAATCCCGATCAGCCTGTTTCCATTGGTTTGTGGGATTGGGGTTTTAACAAGCTAAATGCATTGCAACTATTAAACTCTGATATCATTACTTATCATAACTATGAAGCGCCGGAATGGCATCAAAGAACAATTGATCTGTTAAAGGCGAGTGGACGCCCGTTAATTTGCACTGAATACATGGCCAGATCGAGAAACAGTCGTTTTGCAAACGTAATGCCTTTGCTTAAAAAGGAAAATGTTGGTGCCATTAACTGGGGTTTTGCTGCGGGTAAAACCAATACTAAATATGCATGGGATACTCCACTGGCAGACGGTTCTGATCCGATCGAATGGTTCCATGAGATTTTCCAGACTGATGGTACACCATACCGGTTAGATGAGGTGAATGTTATTAAGAAGATGAATGGCAAATAATCTTTGCCATCCGACCGGATCTGAAGATTAGCCAAAGCTAAAACACACAAATGAAACCATATATGAAAAAAACAGCATTATTTTTACCGCTGATTGGGCTTACCCTGTCCCTTTCGGCACAGCAGAAAAATCCGGCGTCCTGGAGTCCTGTAGAAGGGAAAATATCTTCTTCCTGGGCCAATGAAGTGAATCCGAAAAGCGTATTGCCTGAATACCCCCGGCCACAATTCGAGCGTACAGGGAACTGGAAAAGCTTAAACGGATTATGGGATTATGCCATTGCAGAGAAGTCGCAGAAGCCTGCTATCAATCAGGGAAAAATACTGGTTCCTTTTGCTGTGGAATCTTCACTTTCGGGTGTGGGTAAAACGGTAGGCAAAGACAGTTTGCTATGGTACAAAACAACCTTTACAGTACCTTCAAATATGAGGGGTAAAGATATTCTGCTGCATTTTGGTGCGGTAGACTGGAGAACCACCGTAAGTATCAATGGCCAAGTGGCCGGAAAACATGAAGGTGGATTCGATCCTTTTTATTTCAACATTACGCCTTTTTTGAAAGGCAGTGGCGCACAGACTTTAACCGTTGAAGTATGGGACCCTACTGACGACGGGCCGCAACCCCGTGGCAAGCAGGTGAAAAAGCCTGAAGGTATCTGGTATACCCCGGTAACCGGGATCTGGCAAACGGTATGGATTGAAGGGGTGAACAAGGCACACCTGGATCATGTGAAAATTACACCTGATATTGATCAGCAAATGGTAGAAGTGATTCCTTTTGTGGAAAACGGAACCGCTGCCGATCAGGTGAAGATTACGGCCTGGGATGGAGCAACCAAAGTTGCCGAACAAACCGGTGATGGTAAGTCGCCTGTTAAGCTGACGATCAGCAATCCGAAATTATGGAGTCCCGCATCGCCATTTTTATACCACCTTAAAATTGAGCTGATCTCCAAAAATAAAAAAGTTGATGAGGTGAAAAGTTATTTTGCCATGCGTAAAATATCAATGGGGAAAGATGCACAGGGAATTGAGCGCATGCTGCTTAACAATGCCTTTGTATTTCAGTATGGGCCTTTAGACCAGGGTTGGTGGCCAGATGGTTTGTACACTGCTCCAACGGATAAAGCTTTAAAGTTCGACATCGACAAAACCAAAGAGATGGGTTTCAATATGATCCGTAAGCACATTAAGGTAGAGCCGGCGCGCTGGTATTACTATTGTGATGTGGAGGGTATGCTGGTATGGCAGGATATGCCGAGTGGTGATTTAGGGAACCGTTGGGAAAACCGTCCGGGGGTACTTGATCACCAGACTGAACAGAACAGAAGTCCTGAATCGGAAGGCTACTATAGAAAAGAGTGGAACGAGATTATCGAAAAGTTACATAATGCTCCGTCGATAGTGGTATGGACGCCGTTTAATGAGGCCTGGGGTCAGTTTAAAACGGTGGAGATTGCTAAGTGGACAAAAGAAAAAGACCCTTCCCGTTTGGTAAATACGGCCAGCGGTGGTAACTTTTTTCCGGTTGGCGATATCATCGATTTGCATAATTATCCTCATCCTGCAATGCCGAGTCCGGATTATTTTGGTAAAGACTATACATTGGTATTGGGTGAATTCGGCGGATTGGGGCTTCCTGTTGATGGGCATGTATGGCAGCAGAAGAATAACTGGGGCTATCAGAGTTTTCAGAATACCACCGATCTTTTTAATAAGTATTCGGAATTTGTAAACCGTTTACAGGATTTAATTAAAGTTGGATTGTCGGCAGGGGTTTACACGCAAACTACTGATGTTGAAGTGGAAACCAATGGGTTTATGACTTACGATAGAAAAGTAATTAAGTTTCCGGAAGCGAAAATGAAAGAAATCCATAGCAAACTTTATCAGGTTCCGGTGGAACTGAAGAAGTAATTTTGGTTTAGTTGTTAGGCCGTTACACTTTGGTGTAGCGGTTTTTTGTTAAAAAAAATGGGCAGCTACATAGTAGCTACCCAAATCTAAATTAACGCTCTCAACTTTTGTTGATGTAAGGCTCTCACCCCTTACTTCTGTAAATATAGTATTATAAAATTCAGGACAGATCATTTTTACATCATTCATCGATAAACGGCTGTTATGTGACGATGAATATCCGGACGTAGGGGTAAATGTAACATGATGACGAGGATTCTGAATTAAATCTTGATAATCGCTATATTGGCCCTTAGTCAACATGATTCATGTATTTTACTTCAATTCCATGAAATATGGTGACCTATTTTTCAATTGATTAGTGGTAGAACAACATTATTTTCAGCACCGTATTCCAGCTGCTTTTGAGCATTCAGCTATAGATTTTTCAGCATTACCCAAACAGCGTCATATGTTGCGTTCCTACTGGAATGTCGGGTTTCTATTACACCTTTCCCTTATCATTTTTGTTTTCGAATCCTGGCTCTACTACACTAGCCTGCGCGATGCATTTAATGAAGGGCAGATTATGCTGAGCCTCTTTTGGGCCGGTTCGGTTCTCTTTGCCTTTAGCCACATCTTTCTGGTGGTAATGGATGGCTGGTCGCGGTTTCAGAATTATAAACGTATCAAAGACAATCTTTTCCTTCACGGGTTCAATCCCCGCATGGCCTATCCGTATATGGGGTCGAAATGTCAGCGTTCAGCATTTCTGGTCGCTGCTGCCGAACTGGGGCTTCAGCAACAGGTAAGGTCTTTTTACGAAAGGATGGGCATCAGGTGGTATCATTTTGTGCCCCGGTTTATGGTTCAGGATCCCTTATTTCTTTTCAAGCGGTCTTTTCTTTCCCGAACCTTTTTAGAGAAGTACTATGCACCTAAGTTTGATTTCCATCAGATGTATCAACATCATCAATATACAAGTACATGCTTAGCGGAAAAAAATTAAGTAAACGATATCCTTCTGCGGTTGCGCTTGAAGAAGTATCCATTGACATTGCTGCGGGACAGATTTGCGGTTTACTGGGTAGAAATGGCGCCGGTAAAACAACGCTTTTCAGAATTCTATGCGGGCTTATTAAACCTGACAGCGGATCTTTGGTTATAGATTCTACACGTAAAAAGCCTGTGGGCGGCATTATTGAAAGGCCAGGCTTGTATCCTTATCTGAATGCACAGGATAATATTCGCATTTTCGCCGGTATTCAGGGCGCTTCCACTTCGCCAGCCGCTGTTAATGAAATATTATTAAAGGTAGGTTTACCGGTCGACAGGAAAGATCCGGTGAGGAATTTTTCGCTGGGCATGAAACAGCGGTTGGGTATCGCGATCGCTTTGATCAATAATCCTGAATGTCTGGTATTGGATGAGCCATTTTCGGGACTTGATCCAGTGGGTGTATCTGACTTGATCAGCCTGATTGTTAGACTGGCCAGGGAAGAGCACATTGCTGTTTTACTTTCCTCGCACATGATGGGCGAAATTACGAGGTGCTGCGACACGCTATACATCATTGAGCAGGGAAGGATTGTCAATCACGGTCCCACGCAAGACCTTATTGAAGCACATATTACGAGTTTCAGTATTTCAGCCAGAAACATCGCGTCGTCTCATATCCTTCAAAACTTTACTGTTGAATTCGGTCCAAATGATGCGAAGGTTAATTGCCTGGCGGAAGATGTTCCGGCGCTGCTTCAAAACCTTTTAAATGAAGGCATCCAGGTCACGTCCTGTCTGCCGGTGATTACGCTTGAAGAACTTACCAAAACCAAATCAGATGCGATTACTGCTTAAAGCCGAATGGATCAAGCTCATCAGGCAGAGCAAAACCTATTATGCATTCGGTGCCATTCTTATTATCGAATCCCTCATTTTATTTACCGCATACTATCAGGGGAGTACCATTCTCGATTTGTTGCTCGATAACCTGAAACAGTCATTTTATTTTGAAGGCAGTTTGCTGAACGGGAACCTGATGATGTACATTGTACTGAATTCGTTATGGTTCAATTTACCGCTGATACTGATGATTGTAACATCGGGGCTGGTTACAGATGAGTATAAAGACGGTACCATACAAACGGTGATGTTACAGGCTGTTGATAAATGGAAATTTATGGCTGCGAAATACATTACTGCCATTGCATTTACTGTTTTTGTGATTTTATTTATGATGCTGAGCACTTTTGTGCTGGCTTATTCCATATTTGGTAATGGCGACCTGGTGGTGTATCTGGGTACCTTAAATTTTTTCACTGCTGCAGATGCATTTGACCGGATTTGCTGGGCATTTGCTTCGGGTGCGGTGTCAATGATTTTTTATGCCGTAGTGAGTCTCACTCTTGCGGTAATGATTAAAGAGTCATCAAAAACCTGGATTGCTTCAGCTCTTTTTCTAATCATCACTACCTTATTGCTTAAAGTAGACTTTGGTGCCGAGGTCATTAATCAGTTTTTCTTTCCAAAGTTAATCGACAGCTGGCAACAACTTTTTGCCTACGAGCCGGACTGGTATCAGGTGCTGGTTAACAATTTCATGCTGTTGCTTTACGCCCTTGGGTTCGGTGGTTTGGGCATTTATGTATTTCATAAAAACGATATCGGATGATGAGAAAGATTATATTATTGATATTGCTCATTCCTCAGCTGGTGGCTGCACAACAGATCGACTCAGATCTTCTGGCTATTAAAAAAAAGATGGACGCGGTGAAGAAGTTCTCTGCGAATATTGTTCTGGATCTTGATGTTCCTTTTATCAATATGCCAACAAAAAAAGCAAGGGTAGTATATGCTGTGGGCAAAAGGATGGAATTTACTTCAAAAGATTTTGTGATGCTGCCTAAACGAGGCCTCGATTTTTCGCTGGCAGAGATTTTTAAATATCCTTTTATTACGGTAGACAGGGGGGTGGAGCAAAGAAACGGACAGCGCCTAAAAGTAATCAATGTGATCCCGACTACACCTGCATCGGAAATGGCGCTGGTAACCATTTATATGGACAGCAAGGCTTTGCAGATTGCTGCGCTTGATATCAATACGAAGAAGGAAGGCTCATACAGTCTTTTGATGAGGTATATTACGCCAAAAGATGTGCTTCCAAATTATGTTGAAGCCAGTTTTGCCATAGAAAAACTGAAGATCCCGCTTAATTTCATGGGGAAGGGGACGACCATCGATCGCAAGAAAATGAAAAGTATGGAAACAAAAACCGGTAAGATTAAGATGCAGATTAGGGATTATGTTATCAATTAACCCCATGTATCATTGTAGCTAATGCGTGCCGTATTGCGAAAATCAGGTGATTATTCCTATATTGTTTGCAAATTAAACCATGAGCGGAACTAAAGATATCATAGAGAAGATTAAAGGGTACGAAAAGCGGGAAACCGAATTAAAGCTCGACAATGCGGAACTGAGGCAACTGATCCGTGCGCTCACACTGGTAGATGAGAAAAGTGCGGTACTCAATTCCATTATTGAATCTTCAGACGATGCCATCATCAGTAAAGATTTAAACAGTATCATTACCAGCTGGAATGCATCTGCAACGCGGATATTCGGGTATTTGCCAGATGAAATGATTGGAGAATCAATTCTTAAACTTATTCCCCTTGAGCGTCATGATGAAGAGCCTAAAATTCTTTCTCAACTACGGCAGGGTTTACGGGTGGATCATTTCGAAACGCAAAGACTCAGAAAAGATGGTACGCTGATTCACGTATCGCTAACCATTTCACCCATAAAAGATAATTACGGCAATGTGGTTGGTTTATCTAAAATAGCACGCGACATTAACGATAAAAAATTAATGCAGCAGAAGAAGGATGAGTTTGTAAGTTTTGTGAGTCACGAACTTAAAACACCGCTCACTTCGCTTAAATCGTATATTCAGGTTGCTGCTAAAAAAACTTCTGATGAGATTTTCCTGTTGAAAGCCTTGGGCAGGGCAGAAGTTCAGGCAAAAAAAATGGAGAACATGATCAGGGACTTTTTAAACCTATCCCGCTTTGAAGAAGGCAAAATCAGCATTGAGAATGCAGTATTCGACGTGGTAAATACCCTTGATGACTGTATAGCTGATGCATTGGTCATCAGTCATAAACATGCGATCAATTATCAGGGACTGGCTTCCTGTAAGGTAAATGCGGATCAGGAAAAAATTGCCATGGTGATCACCAACCTGATCAGTAATGCTCAGAAATATTCTCCAGACGGGGGTGACATCACGGTCAGTTGCGAACGTCACCACCAGATGGTAAACATTAAGGTAGCTGATAAAGGGCTGGGCATTTCTACAGAAAATCAAAAACTTTTGTTCCAGAAATTTCATAGAGTGGAAACCGAAAAAACCAAACTTATTCCCGGATTCGGAATTGGGCTTTACCTGGTATCTACCGTTTTAACGCTTCATGGTTCTCAGATTGTGCTTAAGAGCGAACTGGGAAGCGGATCGGAATTTTCGTTTGAACTGCCTGCCGGTTAAACGTCGTCGAAGTAATCGTAATGTTCGTTTTATAATATTGATCAGCCCAACACCGCATAATGCGGTACTGGACTGATGAGTTTGAGGAAGACTATGGCTGGCCGTTTCCACCAGCTGCCCCATAAATCTGGCCTGTTGAAAAGCTCGCATCATTGGAAGCGAGTTGTACATATATAGATGCCAGTTCAGCAGGTTGTCCAGGCCGGCCTAAAGGGGTGTCTTTACCAAATGCTTTAAGTTTTTCAGGTGTCGAGCCACCCCCCATTTGGAGTGGTGTCCATATTGGACCGGGTGCCACCCCATTTACGCGTATGCCTTTCGGACCTAATTGCTTTGCCAGTGACTTCACGAAATTTGTGGTCGCAGCTTTTGTTTGTGCATAATCATAAAGATCCGGGGAGGGATCGGTAGCCTGGACTGAAGTGGTACCGATGATCGATGAGCCCGGTTTCAGATAAGGTAATGCGGCTTTAATGATCCAGAACGGGGCGTAAATATTGGTTTTGATTGTCCAGTCAAACTGATCGCTGGTAATGTCGAGAATAGAAGGATTAGATTGTTGTCGGGCTGCATTGCTGACTAAGATATCTAATCCACCAAGCTGTTTGGCTGCTTCATCCACGAGTTTTTTACAAAAGCTTTCGTCGCGGATATCGCCTGGGATTGCGATTGCTTTTCTTCCGGCTTTTTTTATAAGTTCAATCACTTCCTTTGCATCGGGCTCTTCCTGAGGAAGGTAATTGATGGCTACATCTGCGCCTTCGCGGGCGTAGGCGATTGCTGCTGCTCTGCCCATCCCTGAGTCTCCACCAGTGATTAAAGCTTTTCTGCCTGATAAGCGACCTGAGCCCTTGTAAGTTGTTTCTCCATGATCCGGCCGGGGGTCCATTTTGCTTGCCAGGGCTGGCCAAGGCTGATTTTGATGGATAAAAGGTGGTCTCGGATATTTTGTAGTCGGATCCTGTAAATCTGCATCGCCCAAATGGAGGCCACCTGGCTCTCCGGCATTTGCTAATATAGGTGAGGCTGCTACTGCCGCCATCGCCAGGCTTAGGCCGCCCAGCGCTTTTCTTCTGGTAATTTTGTTATCATCCATTGGGTTGATTCTTTATCTGTTCTATTAAAGAACCCTCCGCTTTTTATTTTGGTTTGATATTTTTCAAAAAAGCTAAAACCTGCTTGTTTTTTTTGGTGGCTGACTAAAATTATAATGTAAAAATGTGCCGCTAGCCATTCACCACTTCCCCGCCATTAACATGGATCACCTGTCCGGTAATAAAAGAAGCATCTTCGCTGGCCAGAAAAACATAAGCGGGGGCAACTTCTGAGGGTTGTCCGGCACGTTCCATGGCAGTTTCAGAACCAAAAGACTTAATTTTTTCTTCGTCAAAGGTAGAAACAATCAGTGGTGTCCAAACCGGGCCTGGCGCCACCGCATTTACCCGAATCCCCGTTTTAGCCAGGTTCGTTGCCAGCGACCGCGTGAAGGAGGTAATTGCGCCTTTCGTTGAAGAATAATCAATCAGGTTTGGTGAAGAGCGATAGGCAGTCACTGAAGTGGTATTGATGATGCAATCGCCCGGCCCGAGGTGCGGCAATACTTCATCAGCAAAATAGAAGTAGCCAAAAATGTTCGTCCTGAAAGTATCCTCAAGCTGTTTATGATCTATTTTTTTCGGATCTTTCTGCGGTACCTGCATACCGGCGTTGTTCACCAGAATATTTAATTTGCCGAAATGCTGAACAACCTTTTCAACTGCTTTACTGCAAAAGGCAGGTTTTTTAACATCTCCTTTAATTAAAAGACAGGATTTGTCTTCAGCCTCAACCATTGTTTGCGTTTCTTTCGCATCGCCATCTTCGCTGAGATAAACGATGGCAACATGGGCACCTTCCCGTGCGTAATGTACGGCAACTGCGCGTCCTATCCCACTGTCGCCCCCCGTAATCAGCGCCACCTTTCCGGCAAGTTTACCACTTCCCTGATAGGTTTTTTTAATTACTTCAGGTCTTGGATCCATTCCGGATTCGATGCCAGGCTGGCTATGTTGTTTTTCAGGTGTTTTCATAATGGATTATTTATTAACATTTTCCATTGTGAATGGTTTGTGGATAAGGAAGAAAGAGATGGCTATTGACTAAATTTCAACCGGCAAACAAGATGTAAGTATCGAATGGGTCAGATGCGGTTCAGAGACGAATTTGAAGTTGGGTTGGCCTTTTAAGTATGAATTTGGCCGGTTTTCAGAGGGGATTGCAAATGGAGAAATGGAGTGATCATGGCTGTAAATGATGTCGATCAGACGGGGGTATACCATTCAGGCTATATAAAACCCAGTTTTTATTGGAAAAGGCTTTTTTCAAGACAAGGCCGTTCCTCGTCAGTCTTTCCAGTACACCGCTGTTTAAAAGGCTAAAATATCTACCTGGATTTGTGTCGCTGGGTATGAGAATATATTCAACATGTTTTTTTGGAACTTCAAGTGCGGCCAGAAAGGTTTTTTGGGACGGTACCAGGAATTGTTTTGCAGAACGCGACAGCGCAATGATGCGATAGGAGGTAGCATCATCAGTCAGTATTTTGTCCATCTCCGGAATCTGAGCAATTTTCTCAGCAAACAACTTATCTTCATCTGCAACTATTGCGTTTGGTTGAGAAACCATTTTTGCAAATTGAGCAATATAATTCCGCTCTTCAGGAATATTGGAATTTTTCATCATCAGATATCCACTTACCAATTGGAGTAAAGTTACTGCCAGATAGAACTGACCGGTAAAACGTAAGTTTTCTAAATGCCTGGCATTTAAAATAATTCCCCAGCACATGCAGATGAAGGCGGCATAAAATCCAACCTGTAGAAAAACGTCGGGATATTTGATTTTAAGGAATTCCATAAAAAGGAACATTGCAAATACGATAAAGGTATTACGCATATTACTTTTAAAAATAGACAGGCAAAGTAAAATCATTGGCGCATACAGCAAAATTCGTACTGTGGTCAAAAAGCTCATCTCAGGAAAGAAAAAAGTATGCTCAACAGGATTAAAGCTGTTAAAGTTTTCTGTTTGGTTAACTATAGCCAGGTAATTGGCATAAGGGCTGTCTAAAAAATAGTTAGGGTCGCCAGTATAAACCTGGTTTAAAAGCCTGAAAACAAAAACACCTGTTAATGGTAATGCAAATACAATCAAATAAACTGCAATGGTCTTATTGGTGAGCTTTCTTCTGATAGAGAGGCTATTAAATGCAAAGGCAATACGTTCAAGCGGGTCTGTTTTGGCAATCTGCATGGACTGCAGCGCCGCAATAAAAATAACCGGCAGTATAAAGAGGGCTAGCCATATAAACTTAAAATTTGAGAAAACCAGCATGGTAAAATATATACTGGCCACCGATATGTGATAAGAGGTATTATATTTAAAATATTTGTAAAAGGCAGAAATAAAAAGATAAAAGAAAATCAGGGTCATATAATCACTTTTACCTGATACGGCGATGAACAAGAAAGCCGGGTGAAACAAAAAGGTCATTATTATTCCTGCAAAAAGCCAGTGCCTGTGCTGGTGCGTTTCAATTGAATTAGCAATAACAAAAAACAAGACCGAAGTGCCCGCTGCTGAAGTGATGTAGGGTGCGAAAGCAATATCAAAAATGGAAAATAACCAGGTGGAAAGAAAAGAAAGCTGGGGGAATGTTAATCCAACCAATGTAATTTTATCTACATTACCACCCCTGAATAAAATAGATTTCTCTGCGAAAAATAAGCCTTCGTTGCTGTAGATACCCTTATAAAATAATAAATAAGCCAGGGTAAGATAATAGCCGAAAAGCAGGAAAGAGATAGGGTATAAACGGTATTTAGATTGGATTAAAGTTTTCATTGTTCGGTTTTTTTTCCCTGCTGGGCACTTACTTTACTTAGGCCATGATTTGTTTTTTCCCAATAAAATGGTTTTGTAACTAGTTGCCATAGACCTTTATATGCTGAAATGGAATGCATAAGCCAATAGACAGGGTTAACAATGGCAAATAGAATCAGCTCGTAAAAGCGTCGCTTAAAAACTGCAATCATATTTACATAAATCATCAATATATTACCAACAACCAGGTTAAAAGTGGAGATATAAAGTACCCAGTCTGGAAAGATGGTTTTGATGTTTTTCAGGTCTAAAATAATGTAGCATAAAAAAAGGACAAGCAGTATCGGATAGACAAGAAATGTGAGTGGAGTAGCGCCAATAAAAAAATTAAATCCCCAAAAACCTTTCCATCCAATTTTCCTGATCAGCTCTGCAGGATTGCGCATATGTACCAGATAGGTTTGCATATAACCCTTAATCCAACGAGACCTTTGTCTGATCCAGTTGAAAGGTTCATTATTGGCTTCCTCGTAGGTGGTGGAATTTACGAGCGCTACCTTGTAACCCTTAGCGAAGGCACGAATGCCAAGATCAGCGTCTTCTGTTACATTAAAAGGATCCCAGCCCCCAAGCTCTATTAGCTTCTCCATTTTAAAATGATTGCTTGTACCGCCAAGTGGAATGGGAATGTCCAAAGTGCCCAAACCTGGCAGCATGTAATCAAACCAGTAAGAATATTCCAGTGTAAACATTTTGGTCAGGAAATTTTCGTTCCTGTTAAAATAATTTAAGGCACATTGGATACATATAAAATTCGAGGGTAGTTTGTTAAATAAAAGTACAACCTTTTTCAGCTGGTCCTGGTCTGGTACGTCTTCCGCATCATAAATGGTGAGATATTCGCCCCTGGAGAAATGTAAGCCATAGTTACAGGCCTTAGGCTTGGTTTTGGGCATGTGAAAAGGTACCACTACTACTTCGAATATGGCCGGGAAATCAAGATCCCTTACCGCATTGAGAGTCTTGTCGTCATCTTCCTCAATTAACAATTTAATGTCCAGTTTTTCTCTGGGATAGTCAAGAGATTGCAGATTCCAGATCAGTTTTCGAATCAGCTTATCTTCTTTGTAAACCGGTAACTGAATAGTGAAAACAGGCAATTCCTTAGTGTTCATTTGTTTTAGTTCTTTCTTGCTTACCGCTTGAAATAGTTCAAGTTTGGATCCGGTTAGGGCAAGGTAAAGTTTAAAAACAATAGCCACCAGGAAGAAGGTGCTCATTAAGATGTTGATGATGATGGTGGTATTGATAAAATTGAGAAATAAGGCAATTGCCACCAGCGCGCATACGCTGAACAGAACGATCAGCTGGTTGGGGGTAAAGGTAACCAACGCAGAACTATCTGGATCGCGGTTGAGCAAATCAAACACTGCAGACTTTACATATTCTCCGCCTAGTAATTTATGCGCTAACCATAGCATATCCAGATCTGAGCAGACGATTACTTCCGTTTCCATACCCCAGTTTTGCGATACCGATCCGATATCAGATAATGCGTAAGGATTGGCGACAGCAACGACGAGTCTGTTATCTTCAATCCTCAGGGGTAAAATTAGATTCCGGTCTACTTCTTTGAGATCGTTTTTGATCATGACCAGTTGATCAACAGTTTCCTGTCTTATATTATGAAAGAAATAGCCATAACCTTCAAGAAATTGCTTATAGCGCTTACGGCTGATATAGCCAAAATTAAGCGCAATCTTGATGAGGGATAGACCGCTGGATTGCTCGAAATCAATCATACGCTTCAGTTGCCGATGGTTAATCAATCCCTGATGGAGCAATAATTTTCCCAATTGATCTGTGGCTATGTCTGGCATGCTAAAAGCGGATAATTCCGGTTAACATTCCGCCTTCGCCTATTCCCGAGTTTCGGTTGAATACATCATGGAAAACCCCTGCGAAAATCCAGTCATTCCCTGTAATCCGCTGGCCAATACCCAAAGTTGCCTTTATATAAGTGAAGGCAGTATTTGAAGCTAAATTCTGAGGGTCAAATAAATTTGACCGGTAGGAGCTAACGCCGCTGAATTCGCCTGTAAGCTGATTGTTTTTCCCGATTTTTAGTCCCGAAGTGGCCAGGTAGGTAAATTGACCAACATTGCCTACCTTATCTCCCAGGTATTGGCGGTATCCGGCTTCTACGTTGAAATAAGTGCGTTCCGAAGCATTTCCACTAAACATGAGCTTTAGTTCTGTTCCGAACTGGCCATACCCTGCTACCGGATTTTTATTCGTTCCATATAGCGGAACACTGGCAAGGGCCTGCCCTGACAGATAATACTGATCTTTATTGAACTTCACGAAATTGTACTTTAGGCCTACCTCAAGGTCGGTTAATGTAGTATTGGTATTGCTTTGATAATCATTCGCAAATCTGGCAGAACTTAATGGTATTTTGGCGACAAGATCCAGCCGGTCTGTTATGCCATGCTCAAGGTATAGTTGTGCCGTAAGTGAGGTGTATTTTCCATTGTTGCCATAATCAAATTTGTTTCCATCTGCATCCCGGTAAGCTACCGCCTTAAAGTAACTTAGATAAGGGGAAAGAAGTGTTTTTCTTTTTCCAGTCGGGAAGCCGCTACCGAAGCATTCCTGTGTAAAACAGGCGCATACCAAAAGTATAAGTATTGATGTTTTAGGTTTAAGTTTCATCATTTAAGGATTAAGCGGTTACAATTTTTTGAGATTGTTTAACTTTTTTACGAACATACAGGTAGCTCAGGAAGATCAGGAACAAAGTGCCTGCCAGCAGGAGGAGTTTATATTTTCCCCAAAATAAGCTGAACGCCGTGTTTCCATTATCGGCATACCGTACATTATTGCTGTTTTGCGCCAGGTTAAAAATGAGGTGATCACTTTTATTGCTAATGAGCGTATTTCCTGAAAATTGGTTCAGTTGCTCGTTCATATTGCTGACTGTTTGTTGTAATGCTGCAGACGAAAAGCCTTCATCAGGAATGGTAATGGATAGCACCGCGGGGAACTGTTCATCTTCAAAAATTTGTGCTATAGCAGAACGATCTGGTGCCGACAGCTGGTAAATTACCTCATTGCTGGCATTATCATATATGGCAAAAGACTGGTTATATTTAAGCGGCATTTGCTTGAACTTCCCTAACAAGGCATCTTTTCTTCCGGAAATAACAATAATGTTTTTTCCTGCGTACTGTTCCGCATGGTCTGCAAAGTCAACCACCGGACGGTATCTGATTTCATTGCTGTAATGATCGTTAATTTCACTAACCAGTTTGGCTATTGCCTGTACTGATGACGACAAGGCATTCTTAGATACAAGTATTGCAGCCTCTTGCTGGAAAGCATCAGGATAACTAAAAAAAGTAAGGTTTTTCTCACTAAGTTTTGATTGAACAGTGAGATAAGAGTTTTTGGCATCGACCTGTCCGATAAAGTTGCGAAAGTTTCCTGCGCAAATTCCATCAGCAGCATGGAATACAAATTCCGTTCTTAAAGTGTTGAACTTTTTCAATTGATAACGGTTAACACTTGTGCTCACTCTTAACGATCCGGACTCATTCAATTGAGTGCTCGAGATGAGTGCATTATTAAGGTAAATGTTGAAATAACCTCTGTCTTGTTTCTCCAGCCCGGTATATTTGATGCTGAATTCGGCATTGATATCGGCCGGCAAGTCGGCAAAGGCCGAAGTTTTAAAGGCGAAATTGTGATATAAACTCCCGCTTCCAGTCATCAGGATATTATTGTCTTCCAGATCAGAAAGGTAAAGCCGGTTTGTTTTTGTATAGGGTTTATATGCCGATTTGTTAATCAGAAGATGATCCTGGAAGCAAGCCTCAAAAATTCCTTTAGTCAATACCGCATCCAGGGATTTTGATAAGCCCGGAATGTCTTTGGCTGTTAGAAACAACACCTGATCAACCTGATCGAGACCATTATTTTTATAAAGGTAAACCAAGCCCTGACCAGCTTTTGGACCTATCTTAATTTTTGATCTGAAAGCAGGTTTTATTTTGTGTAACAAGCCAATGTAAATAAAATCCTTTAGCTGTGCCGGCATTTCATCCTGTGAATACAATCTGATGTCATTTATACCTGCTTTTCGCAGTCTGGCATAGGTTAGGGCCACGGTTTGCAGCTCCCCCGAAGATATATTATTCGGGTACACGATCGCTTTCTTCGTAAACAGGGTATTAGAAAGATTAATTGCTGCCAGACCGTAATTTTTGTTTAAGGCCCAGTTAATTGCAGTAGACGGTAAAACCTTAAGCCAAAGAGAGGGATTGTTTTCATCCTGACAAGGATCATCGCCAACGAATAACTGCGCACGGATAGTTAATTTTAGGAAAACATCCTTCTGTCCGGAGTTTAACTGCATAGGAATTAATATCCTGTTTACCGAGTCTTTAATGATGGCGCCACTAAAGGTGGGCTCGTCGTTTATGGAAACATGTATGTAACTTTTATTGAAATTCAGCGTAGCCGGGATTTCATACTGCAGTGATAGCATACTGCCATTTATCTGCTGATTGGGCAATAAGCGGATGTAATAGCTGTAAGAGCCGCTGGTACCTTTTAGAATTTGGGTAGGAATACCGTAAGAACTAAAACTGCGCTGCGCAAAAAGGTGGAGACCAATTAATGCAAAAAAGACCAGAAGGTAAAGTTTTTTCATATTGGATTTGTGTTATTAGTATTCATCTGGTGATTGGGTATTAAATCTGATTTCATAGGCTGAATAGTTTGTGCTGCTATGGTAATGCAGATTTGCATTCATTTTATTTGCCAGCAACCTCGCGATATAAAACCCCGGGCCAAGGCCTTTCTGAAGGCTTTGTGGTGTTGGATGTGCAGGCATCCAGTTTTCTGAACGGAAAGGATTCAGGTTTACGTTGGCGTTAATGCAAGCAATTACAAGCACATCTTCTTTTTCGATAGTTCTGACGCTGGTTAAAAATGTGCAGCCGGGAGATGAAAATTTTAAACTGTTTGCAAACAAATTAAAAAGAAGCTGATCGAAATAAAGCTGATCAAGCTGTTGCCTGTATTTCGGTTGTTTGGCAACTTGCTGAAAGGAGACCTGATGGCTTGCGAACTGTAAGGTCATGCAAGCGGCAACCTCTTTAACAGACTGCAATACATCAACCGCTGAGTATTGCAACAGGATATCGCTTGCAGGTGCATCATCTTCCTCGGGTAACAGCTGTACGAGTTGCTCCAAACTGGCCACACTGTGCTGTATATCGGCAATCGCATTCAGATTAGTGTCTGTTTGGCGCATCTGTTTAGAGGTTCGGTTAATTTCATCGATAAATACATGAATATCCTGTTTTACCAACGAAAGAAAAGTATCTTGCTGCATCACCAGTTCTGTTAGTCTGGAGTTAGACTCTTCGATTTCAATATTTTTTTTAGACAGCTCTTGATGGAGCACATGGAGCTGAGCAGTTGAATATTTCACTTTCAGGTCATTCAGTGTATTTCTTTTGATGATGCTATGCCGGGCTACAGGTATAAAGCAGGAAAAGAACCCTGTCATAATAAACAATCCGGCCCCTTGAGTAATAAATAATGCCAGACTTCCATTGTTAATTGTGTGAAAACAAAGCACAATCATGAACAACGTGGAGAAAAAATGACCAAAAGAATTAGATGGATGCCAGAATACAGCTAGGTTAAACAGCATAAACAAACTTGCATAAACTAGAAAAAATATTGGTGCAACTTCAAACGACACCAGATTACAGAGTACGGCGGCATTACACGAAATGGTAAAAAAAGTAACATGCAGCGGGATCAGGGGCGATGCCCGTTTTGCCGAACAGATATCATATACTGCATAAATGACTAAAACCGTTATCACCTTGATAAGAAGGAGGGTTTGATATATTTCGTAGGCATAAATGTAATCCAATATACCTAACAAAGGGTAAAAGAAAATAACCGTCCAAATAATGATATTGGAGTAGTACAGGTATTTTTTTACCAGCTGCTTGTGCAGTGCATTATCATTTACTTGGATAGCATGGATTATGCTATCTTTGGAATGCAGGATCATAAACGACTAAGGATGAAGACTGCCTAAAAGTAACAAAATTTATACTATGAAACGTATACTTGTAGTGATTTTACTTGTATTATATGTTCAATTTAATGTTTTTGCGCAGAAAGACCGGTCGTTTGATAGAAACAGGCAATTATCCAGAGGGATTAATATATCCTGGCTTGAAAATTACTGGAATCCTAAAGTTTTACAATCAAAACCAATCAATTACAAAGATTTTGAGCTTATCCGAAAACTCGGCTTTAAAACCATAAGGTTACCCGTAGATTTTGAAAAGTTTTATCTGAATGGATCTAAGGCTGAGCGGGCCGCTTTGATGACCAATATTGAGGATGTGATTTCGAATTGCAGGCAGTTTCGACTTCATTTGATTTTGGTGAATCATTATGGTACTTTGAAAAAAGAAACTTATCTGCGTGACAGCGGCAGGCTTATACAGCTATGGGGTGTCATTGAAAAGAAGTTTAGAAAGATTAGTTCCGAAAACCTTTACTTTGAGATTCTTAACGAACCGACCATTAGTGACACCTTATGGTTGCCGCTGGCAGGGAAAGTAATTGCTGCCATCCGGAAATATTCTCCTGACCGAACGATTATTATAGGTGCATCTAATTACAACAGTATTTACGAGCTAAGCAGAATTAAACCATTATCTGCCAAAAACGTTATTTATACTTTCCATTTTTATGAACCTTTTATTTTTACTCATCAGGGTGCAGAGTGGGTGGGAAAGCAGGTGAGTACCAAAGGAATTCCCTTTCCATATACGGCCGGGACGATGCCTCCGATTAATCCTCTTGCACTAGGTACAGCAGGTGAGAAAAATTATAATAATTATAAAAATGAGGGGAAGCAAGGGGCAATCAGCGACAAACTTCAGATTGTGGCCAGCTGGTCATTGAAAAACCATGTGCCTGTGCTTTGCGGAGAATATGGAGCATACCGCAGGTATGTTCCTGATCATGAACTTGCAAAATACCTGTTAGCTGTGAGAAGCGAACTGGATGTACGCAAAATCCCAGGTATCATTTGGGACTACAATCAAAATTTCTCAATATTCAATCAGTCTGCAGATATTAATAACCTTTCTTCGCAAATGAAAAAGGCCATTGGGTACATGCCTTGACAAAAAGGTGTCCATTAGTTTTTAAAGTTGCTTTATAAAATCTATGATCTTGTATTGGTTATATAAAAAAAGATCAATACACTAATGTTCATTTTATAACCTATCGTATATCCGGGACGTGCATATCCCATGCAGAAGGTCATTAAAAAAAAGCATCACGTTTATTATGACTACCTTACAGCAAAACCATATCCATATGAAAATTGCTGTTTTTAGTACCTGCGATTACGATCAGGAATTTCTTGAAAAATACAATACCTCGCACCAGCTTGTCTTTTTTGAACAGACATTGAATCCTGACAGTGCTGGCCTTGCACAGGGTTTCGATGCAGTTTGTCTTTTTGTTAACGACAGGGGGGATGCCAAGGTCCTTTCAGCGCTGGCCGGGTACGGAATTAAGCTTATTCTTCTCCGCTGTGCTGGATTTAACAACATTGACCTTGATTTCGCGGAAGAAATGTGTATCAAAATTCTTCGTGTTCCGGCCTATTCACCCGAGGCTGTAGCTGAGCATACCATGGCAATGATGTTGACACTCAACCGTAAAACTCATAAGGCATATAACAGAATCAGGGAAGGAAATTTCTCTCTGACATCTTTAATGGGCTTCAATATGCATGGTTCGAAGGTTGCCCTGATCGGAACAGGTAACATCGGGAAGGCTTTGTATAAAATTCTCAAAGGATTTGGTTGCAGGATTACTGCCTATGATCCTTATCCCGATACCGAGCTTGTAGCCGACGGACTGGAATATATGGGATTGCATGAAGCATTAAGCAACGCTGAAATAGTATCGTTACACTGTCCCTTAACAGATGAGTCCTTCCATATGATTAACGAACAATCTTTAAAATACTTTAAAAAAGGATCGATGCTGATTAATACGAGCAGGGGGGCACTTATTGATACAGCGGCAGTAGTTGGATCACTAAAGTCTGGTCAGTTGGGTTATCTCGGCCTTGATGTTTATGAACAGGAGGCCGCACTTTTCTTTCAGGACTTGTCAGGAACGGTTATACAAGACGACCTGATTGCCCGATTGATCTCATTCCCCAATGTACTCATTACCTCACATCAGGGCTTTTTTACCCGTGAAGCCATGCAACAAATTGCCGAAACGACTTTTTTAAATGCAGATGCTTTCCTTGCAGGAAAGAATTTGGTTAATGAGATCAAGCCATGATTTCTCAGCCGCAATTGCCCGGAAGCGATAAATTAACACGCGGGTTCATTATTTCATGGATATTGGGCTGTATATTCTATTTATTGCAATATGCTATACGCTCCTCTCCTGCGGTAATGATCAATGAGCTATCGGATGCTTTCACCATGTCGCCCTTCGAAGTGAGCGCTATATTAGGATCCTACTATTATACCTATGCACTTTTGAGCCTGTTAGCGGGAGTGGCATATGACCGTTACGGGGCGAAATACCCGATAGCCATCGGGGCGGGGATTCTATGTGCCGGCTGTCTGATATTTTCAGGTTCAGGGGTTATTCAAGGTTATTCCGGACGTATGCTACAAGGTGCGGGCAGTGCATTTTCATTTACCGGATGCGTTTATCTTGCTTCACACGGATTCCGCGCAAAATATATTGCCACCGCTATTGGCGTTACTCAGTGTATGGGCATGTTAGGTGGGTCGTCCGGGCAGTTCCTTGTCGGTCCGATGATTGAGGCTGGATTTCCGGTCCATTTGTTCTGGGTGATTATTGGATCAGGCTGTGGCGTTATTTGTTTAATGCTGCTTATAACTACACCCAAAGAGCCAAAGACTTCAAATGGCCTAATTGCTACATCTATTATAGGTCCATATAAAATTGTGTTTACCAACCCGCAAACTTATCTGAGTGGGCTTATTTCCGGATTGCTTTTTGTTCCTACTACGGTTTTTGCCATGACCTGGGCAATATCATTTCTTGTACATGACAGAGGAGTTGACAGGCATGCAGCTGTCCTCATTAGCGCAATGGTTCCGCTGGGCTGGGTAATCGGCTGTCCATTAATGGGCTATATTTCCGATCGGATCGGCAGGCGAAAACCTGTATTAATTGCAGGATGTGTAATGATGATACTTTGCTTTGGACAATTGATTTTTTACCCTTTACTTATTCCAGCATTTCTTTCCATGTTGATATTTGGTATAGCCTCAGGTGTAGCGATGATTCCATATACCATAATCAAAGAGGCTAACCCCGATAAGGTTAAGGGCAGCGCAACAGGAGGAATCAACTTTATCACATTTGGCGTTACTTCATGTTTGGGACCTGTATTTTCTTTTTATTTTGGAAAAACGCTTAATTCTGCAATGGATGCGGAACAGCATTTCCGGTCAGCAGGCTTCTTTATTTTAGCTGTTATTTCGCTTTCGTTAATCTTAAGCTTTGTTATCCGGGAAACCGGCAAGGGGAGGGATCAAAAGTCCGTTTAAAACAGCCATCCATATTTACGTAGCCAACGATTATTCTCTGTTCTTCAACGATTCGTTTCCTTATTTCGCAGAATGCCTATTCGCCTTTAAGGGGTGCAGTGGTACATTTATGTCGATAAATAAGAAAAACACTAAACTTTCAGACATGAACAATTATTATCTTAGCTAACTCAATTAACCCCGTATCAAAACAAATCATCGAGCTTATGTCAGACTTCAGCAAACTTAAGGAACACATTCAAAAGCGTCATCCTTTCACAGATAACGAGGCAGATGACTTTTGCGAAAATTTTAAGCTGATCCGGGTGAAGAAAAGACAGTTTATCGTTCAGCCCGAGTTTGTTGCGAAAAACAGATTTTTTGTGTTAGAGGGTAGCTTCCGGGCTTATGTGATTGGAGATGAAGGGCATGAGCATACTATACAATTTGCAATTGAAGACTGGTGGATTACAGATTACAACAGTTACATTTTTCAGCGCCCTGCTTCTATGTTTGTAATGGCACTGGAAGACAGCCTTGTTCTACAAATTAGTTACGAAACGGAACAGGAACTGAAAAAAAGGGCACACGTGTATGAGACTTTCTTCAGGATACTTGCCGAGCATACGGCTGCACATATGGCCAGGCGGGTAATTCTTAATTTAACCAAAACTGCAGAACAGCGTTTCGAATTCATTCAGGAGAAATATCCGGCAATCGTAAACAGAGTGCCGCAGTATGCTTTAGCTTCTTACCTCGGAATCACTACGGAATATCTGTCAAAGCTTAGGAATAGGCGTGTTTCGCAAAAAAGTTAATCTACTTCAACTTTTTTAGTTGAACCAGTTCGTGTTCATTTCCTAAACCAGTTCATCGTTAGATTGATATCAACCCGCCAAATTTGTAGTGTCACTGAAAGACATTTTTTACTAAAAATAATTATACGAAAATGGCAAATCTAACGAAAACCCAGGTTTTAATCATGGCAGCAACAGCAGGTATTGCGGTTGCCAATGTATACTACAGTCAACCCATTCTACAGGCCATGGCTACGCAGTTTCATATCAGTATAGAAAAAGCAGGTAATATCTCTGTACTTTCTCAAATTGGTTATGGGCTGGGGCTTTTCCTGCTAACGCCTATTGGAGACATGATTGAGCGGAAGAAGCTGATCCTTTATCTCCAGGTCGGGTTGATTTTATCTCTGCTCCTTATTGCCTTTTCTCCAAGCTTAATACTTTTATATGCAGGAAGTCTGCTTATAGGCGTTTTTTCTGTGGTTGCTCAGGTCATTTTACCTATGGCTGCCAGTCTGGTAAAGGAAAATCGTGGTAAGATTGTAGGGCAGATCTTCACGGGTATTTTAATAGGAATCCTCGTCGCAAGAGTTTACAGTGGATTCATCACTGGCATTTTCGGATGGCAGTATGTTTACATTATTTCTGCACTTATGGTGCTGATCACTGCAGTATTAATGCAGCGTGATTTTCCAACAACTAACGAACGTTTTAGCGGAACTTACGGAGGCTTGTTTAAATCGACCCTTGCTCAATTAGGACGTTTTCCACTCTTAAGGCGAACAGCGCTGACTGGTATGCTTGCCTTTGGCACACTAAGTGCTTTTTGGGTAAGCCTAACATTTTACCTGAGTGGTGAGCCATTTAGCTATTCGTCTGCGAGCATTGGATTGTTTGGTCTGCTTGCCGCCGCCGGAGCATTGATTGCCCCCGTATTTGGCAAACTGGCCGATAAGGGTACGCCTTCCAGGTCGCTGCTATTTTCTACGGCAATCACGCTGATCAGCATTCTTCTGCTAAAACTTTTTCCAGGATCAATCGCTGCAATCTGGGTTACCGTTATGCTATTGGATATTGGTGTCCAGGCCACTCAAGTGACAAATATAGCAGTAATATACACTCTTGATCAGAAAGCGAACAGTCGCATCAATACAGTTTACATGACCAGCTATTTTATTGGAGGCGCTTTAGGATCTTACATTGCGATACAACTATACCAAGCCGGAGGGTGGGGTTTATCGACATCGTTTATGGGCGCAATGGCGCTGGCAGCCATCGCGAATGTAGTGCTCACTAAACGTTTATCTAAACCAAAAACCATCATGCATAAAAGGATAATTGTATAAGCATGGGGCCTATTACCAATCGTTGTCAGCCATCACTTACAATATTTTTACATGGTGATGCAACCATCAGTCCTGCTATTTCGTCTTTCCAGCATACTCATTTAAAAAAATGCTCTTCGCATCAAAAACACTTTATAAAAGATGAAGAAATCAACTTACCTATTTATTCTTGCCCTTTGTGTATTCAGTAGTTCTTGCACAATGATGGTGAAAGGAATCGCCAAACTTTTAGTCAAAGACTACAATGATTATACTGACACCAATATATCTGATATTCAGATTATCGATACACATGGAAACAACAACTCATTTGGAAGCTTGTATAAGGGCAAAACCGTGTATCTATACGTCTGGGAAAATACAAATCCTTCGGTTCAGCAGGAAAAATCTTACCGCTTACTGCAGGAACGCTTTGCTAAATATCCCGATGTAGTTTTTGCGAGGCTATATGCAGGTTCTGATACTTCATCAGTCAATAAATTAGGTCGTGATGCGTCGTCTGATAAATTCCGTAACATTTTGAAAATTAGCAATCCTGCACCGTTTATCATCGGGAAGGATGGTTCGATACTGGCCTACAAAGGACCAAAGCCGGATGATAAAATCATTGTAGATTATGTGCTTTATCAGGCTATGGCAGGGGAGAACGGAACTAAATCTGCCAAACGTTTTATCCGGGGAGTAAATGGAAATAATCAGTTTAGATCGCGCGAGCTGACTGAATGGTATACTGTTCATTTTGGCAAAGCTCCGGAGGATAAGCTTAATATGTCTTTGTCGTCAACGAATTAGAAGCTATCGTTTATTCTCTCCTGCCCTGCAGGAGAGAATTATTACTAAGGGAATCAGCTCGGATGAAGCATCCCTAGATTTTAACGACTTATCATTTGTCTTTGGGTTTCGGAACTGGTTTGAATACCGCTTTCTGGATGGCAAACTGTTTTGCGGGGACCGAGTTGCTGTCTACCAGCTCATTGAAGCGGGCATTCATCACCCATACCTGAGCGCCATTGAGGGTTGCCGTGGCCGGATAGGTAAAACGGTCAGCAATCAGTGTGGTGGCCGAAAGTTTTGCAGTTTTCCATTCATCGGTGGAGGAAAGTTTAAATATTTTGTCGTTTCCGCCATTTACAACAACCGTCAATGAGTCTGGCGCATTCATGAGTAATCCATCGGCACCAAGAAAGAACTGGTCGGCTTTAATCATTTCCACATTTTTCGGGTTGCTCAATGGTACCTTATACAACATTCCGGTAGCGCTGTTATCCACAATAAGAAAACCTGCGGGGTGGAAGGCGATGCCATTAATACCAATGCCTTCAGTCACGAATTTTTCATCACTCACTAACAGGCTCGCTTTGCCTCCAGCATCAACCTTATAGATGGCATGTGCAAAACTGTCTGTGATATACGCATTCCCCGCATTATCAAAAGTCAGATCATTAGGAAAATGTTTGCCAGGCTTTAAATCTGCCAGGTTGATATCGGATAACTTCTTACCACTCTCCAGATCTAGAATTAATAAACGTGCCATTTTTGTTCTGGTATCAGCAGAAGTGAATTTACTGTAATTGGCATCTCCAGCACAAACAAACAGCCTTTTACCATCGGGATGCACTTTCATTCCGTAGGTGGATTTAAGGCTGTTGTCAGCATAAAGTGTGGAATAAACTCCTGCAGGAGATACCTTTCCGATTGTTCCGAGCCTGGCCGATGAGACATAGTAAAGATTTTTTTGTTTATCGTATGCTACACCCTCCGGATAGCTGTCTTCTGCGGCGAAACTGATCCGCTCGGTTGGGTTTGGTTGAAGTACCCTACAGCCTGTAACCAGGAGCGCTGCGATGGTTATATAATGATGTCTTTTCATGTTAGGATTTGTTTTGTTTGATTGAATAGATCACGCCATTGGCATCGTCCGAAATGTAGATTACGCCCTTCGGTGTAATGGTTATGCCCGCAGGCCTGCCGAAGCGGTTGTTGCCTTTTAAAAAGCCAGTGAGAAAATCCTCCGCACTTACGGCAGTTCCGTTATTGAACCTGATGCGCTGAACCTTGAAACCTACGGCTTTTTTGGCATTCCATGAACCATGCCAGGCCACAAGGCCATCTCCGTTATATCCAGCGGGAATATTTGGCTGATCCTTGAAAAACACAAAGGCGATAGGCGCCATGTGGGCGGTGAGTTCAAGTACAGAAGGTACGGTGGTTTTCACAACTGCTTCCTTAATATCGCCCGCAGGGTCCTCACGAGTTTGATCTACCTCCTGTTTTCCATACGCAAAGGGAAATCCGTAATTCCCACCTTTAACAATGCGGTTAACTTCTTCGGGCGGCCAGGTATTTCCCTTTGCATCTCCACCATTGTCTACTCCCCACATTTCACCAGTTTTGGGATGAAAATCAAACCCAATCGTATTTCTTAAGCCACTGGCAAATATGGTACGGTTCCAGGTTTTTGGGTCAATCTGCAACATCGTTGCTGCTTCTTTATCACTTTCTTTGCAGTCGTTACATAAAGTTCCTACCGATAGATACAGCATTCCGTCGGGGCCAAAAGTCATCGTACGGTTAGGATGCTGACCACCATTGGGCAAATCACTGATCAATAATTCCATTGCACCAAGTGTGCCATCAGGCTTCATCGGATATCTACGCAGCTGGGTGTTGTTGCATAAGTAGAGATAGTTATCTTTCATCGTGATTCCATGAACGCCTTTAAAATCATAAAGCACGGTTTTAACTTCATCAAACTTATCGTCGCCATCCTTGTCAATCAGCATCAGTACGTCTCCACCGTCGCGGCGTGTAACGTAGAGACTACCGTTTGGTCCGGGGTACAGCATTCTCGGCCGGCCCAGTCCCACAGCCGCTGCATTCACCTGCCATCCTTCAGGCACTTTCAACAGGTTTACCATTTCCGGAAGAAAATCGAGGTGTTGGGGATAATTGGTTACCATAGTGGTTTTGGTGCCCTGCTTTGGGGGCAATCCCCTCTGGGCACTCACATTTGAAAAGAGCGCAGAAAGCAGTGTAATCGATAGCAAAATTTTTGTTTTCATATTAGATCAGTTAACTTTTTTGATAACATGATCAGTTAAAAGATAGTTTACCGGATAAATACGTGTTTTCCTGCGGTAATCACCTGAAGTTTTATACGTTAATGAGCGTTTTGAGTGTTAACTACAGGGGTTAAATACCTACAATTTCAGCGATTTAGCCCCCGCCCTTCAAAATTTAGTTAATCATAGCGATATATTTAACGATTATTTAATCTTAAAGGCCTTGACTTCATAAGTTTTGATTACTATATTTAGCTTTCAACTCCTAAATCTATTTGCTGTAATTTATGAAGCCGTGTAACCTAATGCCAGCAGAGGCGTGCAAAATGAATATGGCTTTTGAATCCGATATTTCATCGTTTCTTAGTGCCTGGATGATTAAGCAATCTACGCCTGGGTTAATTCAGTTTGACCAGCGTAATGAAGCTTATCTGGAAAATGACGCCCTGCGTGATTTTTTTATTAGTTCGGAAAACCCCATGGGGGAACTATTGAGTGACGACAGTATCTTCTTTCACCTCAATCGCCCGGAACATATGGTACATTTCGATAGCATCAGTGGCGATCCTTTATTTTCGCGCTCTGAACAGCGCATCTATAATCTTGCCCGGCGAATGGAACAGGTAGCGGGACATATCCCTTTCCGGTCGGTGCAGCCAAACAAACAAACCGAAGCAGGTGATATTGCCGACATTAAAACGTATCCGGAAGGTTCTGAGGAATTACGCTATAACAGTGGTAATCACTTTACCAGCCGACCGGCAAATGCAAATGTGTTTACTCAAAACAGCCAGTACTCCACCTTGAAATCGGAGGGAAACCTTTACGTATTGTTTAAAGATGGATATCTGGCCGACCGGCTTCAGGAAATCAGGTCGTTCCAGGCTCCCCAGGACGATGTAAATCCAGGTCAGTTGTTGTTTTTTGTAATTTGTTCCCGTCATTCCATTACTGAAGGGCACTTTGGAACATCACTGGTGATAGTCGATCCCCAAACACCTGAATTTCCCAGGCGTATTTTGATATGTGATACCTTATTAAAACAACTTCCCCAGCATCCCCGTTGGTGGCATCACTTCGTAAATACTTATTCCAGTGTTTTTGGCAATGCAGCCATCGAACTGATTGAAGATGTTTCTCACCCCCTTCAAAAAGTGAACATAAAAGGTGATGATCCGTTCAGGCATGATTGGGATTGTCCTTATTATGCAGCTGCCTTAGCCGATGCATTTTCAGCACTTGTTAAAACAAACCCTGATTTGCTCCTTAATGGTTCAACGTTGGAGGTACATGAAGGCATGCGGCAGTTTATGCTGGAATACTACTATCCTTCAGGGGAAATCAAGCCGCGGTCTGAAATACAGCTGTCCAACCGGATAAAGAGATGGAATAGCGGACAACAGTTAATTGGCGAATTGAAAAACGGCCAGTATTACCGCATGGCGGGTAGTTTGTGATAAGCAATATATTAAGTCTCCCGATGATTTTTGCAGATCTGCACGGTGACATAAATTATTCATATTCTTTTCTTTTTTTCAAAGATAGATTCATCCAGTGACAACAGTTTGTCAGTTCAAGTAAGCGTATTTAAAAAAAAACGTGTATCAGATACTTTAGTTAAGGGTAAGTGTGATGTTCTTTTAAGAAAATTGCTAAATTTAAACTGAAAAATATCTGTAATGGCTTTAGATTCCTTTTGAATTATTTATCACAACATTGATTTCAAAATATCCTTGCCGTGGCTTTGCCGTAGTTCGACTTATCCAGTAGATTCATAGTACCGTCGCACTTAACTCGCTTGGGTTTTCCTTGTACTTTCCTTGGACATTCCTTGGGTCATGCTTGGGTAAATGCAGTGAAAACCCAGCTGAAATCCCTTTAAACCCGCTTTTTCTTAATAAAATCCCCTTAAACCCACCGGGAAGGTACTTTTTGAAATTGTAATTCTTAAATAATCATCAATATAACCAACAAAAAAACAGTCTGGCAAAACTAAAACGCCTAACTTTTACGCGATAAACCAATAGATCATCTTAATTTTTGATCACAATATAAAATGGCTGCTAAACCTTCATCTGAAATTTCCCCGCTCACGTTATCCGTGGTGTTAAAAATTAACGGATCTGTGTTACATGATCAGTATGCTCCGCTGGCTGTAGAAGTTTGCCATGCTTTCAATAGCATTTCTGATGCAGAAATTTCATTCGCTGGCCCTGCGCTGGATGCTCGAAACCCTGCATTTGGCGACAATGATATTTTTCTTCCGGGAAACGATATCGAAATCCTGGCAGGCTACGGGGAGAATGATATCACTTCGGTGTTCATGGGAGTAATCGTAAAACAGGGGATTGAGGTATCGGCTGAAATGGCCAGTACGTTCAGGCTGAGCTGCAAGCAAAGGGCGGTACGGATGAGCTTCAGTTCCAGGAATACGGAATTTGCGGGATTGGCTGACAGTAGCATCGTTTCGAAGGTGATTGAAAAAAATGGCCTGAAAGCAAGTGTTACGGAAACCGCTTTTAAGCTGGAAACTTTGCATCAGCGTGGGATGACAGACTGGGATTTTATATGCTCAAGTGCGTCAGCGTTAGGTTTTCTGGTATCCTGTGAAAGAGGTGATGAAGTAAGGGTTGCGCCCCCTGATCTGGCGGGAGAGCCTGTATTGCGGCTGGTGATGGGTGAATCGATTTTTAGCTTTACCGCTGAGCTGGATGCCGGGCTGCAGGATCCTGGAATAAAGGCCGCGGCATGGGACATCGGGGCGCTGGCCACTGTCAATGAAATTGCTGAAGAACCCGGGCTTAATCTCAGCCTTTTTGCAATGAAAGGGAAGGTGAGTTTTCAGGGGAGTAGTCTGGTGAGTCTGGGGAAACTGATTGAACTTTATGGTGTTGGCAAACATTATAGTGGCCAGGCTTTTGTGTCTTCGGTTACTCATTCCATCAGCGGTGGGAATTGGGTGACTAGTGTGGGATTTGGATTAGATATTTCTGATTTTGTTCACGGGAGGCATGTTAATGTTGAGTCTGCCGCGGAACCTAAAGGTATCAATGGACTGCAGCTTGCTACGGTAATGAAGCTGCATGAAGATCCCAGTTCATTATACCGGATTCAGCTAAGGCTGAACTCGGGCGTCGAAGTACAGCAAGGGACCTGAGCGAGGGTATCGAACTTTTATGCCACGGCGAGTGCAGGTGCCCGGTTTCTTCCTGAGGTGGGTGATGAGGTGGTGGTCGGATTTTTTGATGGTGATCCTGCTCATCCTGTTGTGCTGGGATCCCTGTACAGTCCCTCTAAAAAACCATATGCTGAGGCTGATGACGTCAACAATTCGGTAAAGTCGATCGTTACCCGGGCGCAGCTGGAAATTTCATTTGACGATAAGGAAAAGGTCATTACGATCCGTACCCCAGGAGGTAATTCGCTCAGGCTTGATGATGGGAATAAAAAAACGGAAATCAGGGATCAGCATGGCAATGTGATTTCAACCGGGACGGAGGGTATCGAGATATTGAGCGTGAAAGACCTACACTTATCGGCTAAGGGCAGCATTAAGATAGATGCTGGTGTGAATGTGATGCTGAATGCTGATGCAGATGTTGATATCGATGCGTTAAATATTCGTCAGCAGGCGGCCGTGGGTTTGCGGGCCTCAGGAAATGCGAGCGCGGAATTAAGTTCTTCTGGACAAATGGTATTGAAAGGCGCTTTAATTAATATTAACTGATCATATGATGGGAAAGCCTGCAGCTAGAATAACTGATTTGCATATATGTTCGATGGTAACACCGGGGGACGTCGCCGTTCCACATGTAGGCGGTCCGATAATTGGACCTGGCACGCCTGGAGTATTGATTGGTGGACTCCCTGCCGCAGTCGTAGGGGATGCTGCGGTTTGCGTCGGGCCACCGGATACGCTGGTTCAGGGATCTGCAACAGTATTGATTTGCGGAAAACCAGCGGTGAGGATGGGCGACAGCACTGCTCACGGTGGGACAGTAGCATTGGGTTTCCCTACAGTGTTGATTGGCGGTTAGTCGTTATGTTTTAATGAAGGAGATGCCGGAAACATAATGAGGCAGGTGAGGTTTACTTTCTCTCCAGTAAATGATAGTCAAAACAACCCTATTTCATGTGACCTTAGATATTGTCCTAACTATAGTAGATTTGAGCAAGTTTTTGCATTATAAGGGGAGTAGTTTTGCCCTTATAAAAACAAATAAATGAAACGGATAAAAATTGCATTGGTAACCGGTGGTAGCCGGGGTATAGGGAAAAACGCAGCTTTGAGACTAGCTGACAGAGGCTTGGATGTAATTCTGACTTACCGCACTAGCGAGAAAGAAGCTGAAGAAGTGGTCAGATTAATTGCAAGCAGGGGTCAAAAAGCCAGGGCGTTTCAGATGGATAGTAGCAAACCCGTGAATACATTAAATGGCTTTGCAGCGCAGGTTAGTGACTATCTGACGGCAACATACGGTCTGGCGAAGTTTGATTATCTAATTAATAATGCTGGCATTGGCGGCCATGGATCCCTGGAAACTACTACAGAGGAATCATTTGACAATATGTTCAATATGCAGTTTAAAAGTGTTTTTTTTCTTACACAGAAATTATTGCCATTTATTAATGATAATGGTGGTATCGTTAATATCTCCAGTGGATTAACTCGCGTCATATTTCCTAACACGGATGTTTATGCAAGTGCTAAGGGGGCTATTGAAGTGCTAAGTAAAGTTTGGGCAGCTGAACTTGCTGCTAAGAAAATACGTGTAAACATAGTCGCCCCTGGTGCTATTGCAACGGATTTTAATGGAGGCGTAACCAGAGATAATCCAGAAATGAATAAAATTGTTTCTTCCATCACTGCATTGGGTCGTGCTGGAATGCCGGAAGATTTAGGGGGTGTAATTGCTTTTCTGTGTACGGATGATGCTTTTTGGATCAATGCGCAACGCATAGAGGTCTCTGGTGGGATGCGCATCTAATTTTGTAACTTAGATTCAAGTCAAGGAGGTCAAATGGACGTGCACACAATCAAAACCATCAGCGATTATCATAAGGAACGAGGGTTGGCAAAACCTAAGCATCCCTTGTTAAGTTTGGTTGACTATAGTGAGGTACAACATCCTGATGTAGAAGAGATACATTCTACACAGGGTTTTTATTCTATTGCACTAAAACGGAACGTTCCTGGTAAATGGCGGTATGGACAATCATCTTACGACTTTGATGAAGGTGTAATGTCTTTTTTTGCCCCAAATCAGGTATTAAAAGTAAAAAATATTCAGCCAGTTACAGGCCAAATACCTCCGGGTGGCTGGATGCTTTTTATACATCCCGATTTTCTTTGGGATACTCATCTGGCAAAAACGATAGGGCACTACGACTTTTTTTTCTACGAAACAAAAGAAGCGCTATTCCTATCGGAAGATGAAGAGCAACTTGTTCTGCAGATTTTCGAGAATATTAATAAGGAATATCATGCTAATATTGATTCTTACAGTAAACACATCATCATTGCCCAAATCGAGCTACTGCTGAATTATGCAAAAAGGTTTTATGGCCGCCAGTTTATTACTCGGGAGGCACCCAGCCACACCATACTGGAAAAATTAGAATTAGAGCTGAATAGATGTTTCAATCAGCATGATTTGACTAAAGGTATTCCTACGGTGGTAGATGTTGCAGCATCCTTGAATGTGTCGCCGAACTATTTAAGTTCTTTATTAAAACAACTAACTGGTAAAAGTACTCAGGTTCATATTCACGGAAAACTTATTGAAAAAGCGAAAGAAAAACTCTCGCTGACTTCTCTCTCTATCAGTGAAATTGCTTACGAATTTGGCTTCGAACATCCGGAGTCTTTCAGCAAATTATTTAAGGCAAAGACCAATCAATCGCCTCAACAATTTAGAGCGTCTTTCCATTAATATCCTCATTTTTCCCTGGCGATTTCTAGGAGGCTAGATGGTCTTTTAAAATAGGAATATTTATTTGTGGAGCGGAGGCAGCTAAAATTTTGAATAATTTTCGGGCGAAATCTTCAAGATAATTTATGCTTATTATTTAATTAATTATTGTTTTACGATAATTAGTTGTATTATTGCAGTAATTAATATTCATTTTATGAAAACTGTTCGTTTTGTTGCGAGGTCTCTGCTGGCCTTTAGCAGGATCCTGGCTGTGGGATATGCACTTTCCTTTCTGCTTTCCCTGTTGGCGTTGTCTTCAGGCTGGTCGCTGAATGTATTTGCTGAAAACCAACGCTTCGAGATTCTATTTCCTTTTACCCGGGTTGCTTATCTCTTAGGTGAATACAATCAAGGTTATATCCTCATGTTTCTACTTTTACTGGGACTTTACACCCTGTTCTTCTTTCTGGTAGGGAATGTATTTAAAGTCTTTACCCAGCCAAAGCTTTTTACTGCCTATGGCGTTCGGCAGTTGAGAACTTTTTATCTTGGGAACCTTTTGATGCCGGTGTGTGCTGGTACTTTAATCGGGTTCTGCTACGGGATTGAATCGCCTATGGTCATTCTGATCATTCTGCATATGATCCTGGGCGTCTTTACTTATTTTATGGCAGTTATTTTTGAGCAGGGCTTAACGCTCCAAAGTGAAAACGACCTGATCCTTTAGTTATGGCAATTATTGTAAATGTGGATGTGATGCTCGCCAAACGGAAGATGCAGAGTAAAGAACTAGCGGAAATTCTGGGGATGACACAGGCGAATATGTCGGTATTAAAAACGGGGAAGGCGAAAGGCATTCGTTTCGACACCCTTCAGGCGATCTGTAAAGCGCTGGACTGCCAGCCTGGTGATGTACTGGAGTATGTAGCGGACTAACAATTTTTTTTTTAATTATTATCAATTTTTAAACCCTCGGACTGATGGGAGGGCTACTGCTTTGTCTAAAATTTTACCTGGTATGAATACACTTATCATTAATCATCTATCCAAGACCTATCAAAACGGAGCCAAAGCGTTGGATAATCTGTCTCTGGAAATCAGTAACGGAATGTTCGGACTCCTTGGACCCAATGGGGCAGGGAAGTCTTCGCTGATGAAAACACTTGCGGGTTTGCAGCAAGCGGACAGTGGGGAAATCTTATTTAACGGCCGGAATATTTTACAAAATCCACACGCTGTAAAGCAGCATCTTGGTTTTCTGCCCCAGGATTTCGGCGTGTATCCAAAAGTTTCGGCATATGATCTGTTAAACCATATCGCAACACTAAAAGGGATAGCCAATGGCTCTGAACGAAGGGAACAGGTGTTGGCGCTATTGCAGCAGGTAAATCTCTATGCGCAGCGGAAAAACGATGTCCATACTTTTTCTGGCGGGATGCGCCAGCGTTTTGGTGTGGCGCAGGCGTTGCTTGGAGATCCGCGGCTCATTATCGTAGACGAACCCACTGCTGGACTTGATCCAGAGGAGCGGAACCGTTTTAATAATTTGCTGAGTGAGATTGGAGAAGAAAAAATCATCATCCTCTCTACCCATCTGGTGGAAGATGTTAAAAACCTATGTACGCAAATGGCCGTGATGAAGAGCGGAAAGATAATAGCCCAGGGCAAACCTGACTATTTCATCTCTTTGATGAAGGGCCAGCTCTGGGAAAAAAGAATCTCCCGGTTGGACAGACCACAGTATGAACAGGATTTCAATGTGATTTCAGCTCACCTGAACATGGGGCAGCTTCTAATTCATGTTTATGCTGATCATGATCCCGGAGATGGATTCAGAGCGATAGAGCCAGGCCTGGAAGATGTTTATTTTCACTTGATTCATAATAAAAACTAACTGATGACCGCTTTATTAAAATTTGAACTTGGTACTTTTTTAAAGCGCCCGGGGATATATGTTCTCTTTTTTCTTTCATTACTTTTAGGCTTTTTTGTTGGACTGAAGTTATCATTTAATCCAGGAAATGAGATTTATCGTAATTCACCCTATTCAATAGCCAATATGGTAGGTTTGCTGAGTTTGTGCAACATCTTCACCACCACTTTTTTTGCTGCGAACATGATGCTAAGGGAGCATGATTCGACTTTCAGTCTGATTCTTTATGCTACGCCATTAAAGAAAATTGAATATCTGATGAGCCGTTTTTTGGCTTTGTTGATTTTAGCTTTATTATGCTTCTGCCTGCTGATTTTTGGATATCTTTCAGGTCACCTGACAGATACCGACAGAAGTACCTATGGGCCCCTTATGCTTTGGCATTATTTTCAGCCCTTCTTCTTACTGGGTATTCCCAATCTGGTGCTGTGTGCAGTTCTGGTTACTTCAGTAGCCTGGATTTACAAAAGTAAAATGATGATTTATATAACTGGTTTATTTATTTACATCATTTATCTGGTATTGCTAACCTATTCGGGATCGCCAATGATGGCTAGTGCGCTCCCGCAATCTGAGGAGGCTTTGAGAATTTCAGCACTCGTAGACCCTTTCGGTCTTTCAGCTTTTTATGAGCAAACCAATCTCTGGACGGTTGTTGAAAAGAATACCCAGACCCTTCATTTATCCGGCAATATCGTACTGAACAGGCTCGCCTTCTGTACGATGTCGTTATTAATCCTGTCATTAGTGTGTTATAAATTTAAGTATAGGCTGAAAGAGGATAGCAGAAGAAATAATGTAAAGAATATCACTGCTGACCAAACAATAAACAGGCCATTCCGGGCAATCAAAGGAAGGCCTGTTGGATTTCTTTATGTCTTACAAGTTCTGAAAAGTCTTGTTCGCCTCGATGTTGCCATAGTGATCAAAAGCATTCCTTTTTTGCTGATTTCGCTAAGCCTGATTTTCTATCTGTCAATGGAATTTTATGGAAGTATTGATCAGGGTATTCGCCTGCCACAGCAGTATGCGTCAAGCGCTTTGATGGCAAACCGTATTTTACATAATTTGCCGGGACTGCTGGTGATGATCATCATATTTTACGTTCATGACCTCTACTGGCGAAGCAATGAAAACAGGTTTGATCTGGTTGAATGCAGTACGCCTGCCGCGCCAACAGCTTTTGCGGTTTCAAAATGGATATCGGTTTCATTGCTGTTGATATTGCTAACAACCATCGTCATTTGTACAGGAATTGTCTTTCAATTTTTATATCGGTATCCTATAATTGAATGGAAGATATACTTTACTTTATACTGGCTTATTTGTGCACCACTGAGCATAGCTACTGGAGTTGTTCTGCTTTTGCAGCAAGCCATTCATCAAAAGTGGATTGGATTATTACTGAGTTGTTTATTTATGGTGGTTCTGTGTACCGCTCTTGGCAAATCACTTGGGATCACAAATCCGCTGCTGCGGTTTTCAGCTCCTTATTCTGCCCGTTACAGTGAGATGAATGGGTGGGATGATTACCTGCCTGCCTTTTCGTATAGAATGATTTTTGCTACAGCTTTGATTTCGTTTTTTTGGTTGCTTGCGGCCTATGGCATAACAAGATGGCCTTTGCAGAAAATTTTGGTTATGGTCATGGTGCTTATATTGATTTTGTTTAGCGGGGCTGATATTTTTATGCGCTGGGAAAGTAAGCCAGGTGCCCTGGAGCAGCTGGACCGTTCGGCGGCCTATGAGCGGAGCTATAGAAAATTACAAAACATGGCGCAGCCAGAAGTGGCAAGCGTAAGCACTTCTATTGATCTTTATCCGAATCAAAATGCTTATCGTGTTTCGGGGAGGTATAAGATTCTTAATCAAGGAAAGCGGCCCATCAGCAAATTACTGGTCAACTTTGATGATGCAGTCGAGGTAGACCAGGTAATCTATCAGACCCAAAATAAAAGGGAACTGTTAAAGCCGAAAACCGGAATTTACCATTTAAAAAATGCTTTACTGCCCGGCGATAGTGCCGTGTTTAGTTTCTCTTTTGCTTACCGTTGGAGCGGGTTTACTGGTCACGAACCTTTTAATGCCATCGTGAAAAACGGTAGTTTTTTGCGCATCAGTAATTATTTTCCACGGTTTGGTTATCAATCAGATGAAGAGATAGCGAACGCTTCGGAGCGGAAAAAAAGAAACCTGGGGGATCTTTCACCGCTAAAAAAGTTAAATGCGACCAGAGGCATTAATCATTTTATTGATCTGGATATGACGGTTTCTGTTCCGTTGGGGCAGCGTGTTATTGGGGTAGGAGAGCTTTTGAATGAGTGGAAAGCAAAAGGAAGGCATTATTTCAGGTATACCTCCGGAACACCAATCCCATTCCGGTTTGGACTGTCTGCTGCAACTTACCACGTAAAAAAAATGCGACTCAGGGACATTAATATAGAGGTTTATTATCATAAGAGTCATCAGGAAAATGTTGAGCATTTAATCAGGAACGCTGCCAGGACCCTTAACTATTGTGAGCAAAATTTTGGTCGATATCCCTATAAAACATTGCGCTTTGCAGAAGTTTCATCTTTTACCGATGGTTTTGCAGGTACAGCCTATCCTGCGACCATTTTCATGACCGAGCAACTGATATTTCACAATAACTTGCTTGCTGACCAAAATCAGGATGTGATCAACGAACTCGCTGCCCATGAGGTATCCCATCAATGGTGGGGAAATGCAATGCTCGCTCCGGATGAGCGGGAGGGATCAAAAGTGTTGACTGAGACGCTGGCGATGTACACCGAATTAATTCTGGCAGAGCGCTATCTGGGAGCTGAGGCTGTATATGCAAAAGTTAAGATGCACGAGCAGATTTATCACAATGATCAGGGTTTTAATATAGCGGTACCGCTATATCTTTCGAGGCCACAGGATGCTTATTTATACTATTCAAAGGGATTGGTTGTGATGTGGAAGCTAAAACAATTAATTGGTGAAAAGTGCATTAATAAAGCTTTACAGAGCCTGTTAAACAAGCATGCTTATCCTGAACAGCCACCCATTTCCAGTGACCTATTATTTGAGCTACATCAGGTTACTCCAGTATCCTTACATAAAAATATCGATAACCTGTTTGGTCGGTCAGATCGATAAATTTTAAGCTGCATTTAATCATGAAGTATGATACAATTGCGTTAAGCATTATGACAGATTTCTAAAAATGCGGTATCATTCCAATAAATTTTGATAACTTAAATCAATGGAAACAAAGGATGAAATCAAGCAGTATACCATCAGGAATATCATCAACTACAGAAAGCTTGACTGGAGTATTTCAGATGAGTTTCTGTATCTGATAGATGTACCGGAGATGTTCGAGCCTTTTGAAATGAAGCCGCGCTATTTTGCTTATGGAATTATCAATTCCGGTAGCATCACCATCGAAGTGGATTACCAGAAATTGCTGATAGATGAGCGTTCATTATTGATCTACCGTCCTGGACAAAATGTAAAGGTTACTGAAATAGAACCTGGCACAAAGGGGATGTTTGTGCTCTTTACCAAAAAGTTTATGGATTATCTTTTCGAGAGTTTCTTTTCCATTGCACCCAATTCTTTTTTGAAAACCAAATTCGGTTCACAGGTTGTTCTTTCCGGGGAAGATTACTCAAAAATGAATACATTGTTTTCACGTACATTGGATTTTTTAGTTGCTTCAGAGGCAGACGATGAACGATGGATCTATTCCGCTAAGAGTATTCTTCTGGCTTTGATAAATGAAAGTGATTTTTTAGTAAACAGGTATATCGAAAAGAGAAACAGCAACCACAAACCCCGCGAAGAACAGATAGGATATGATTTCAAAAAACTTGTCTCAAAGCATTACCTCACTTTTAGAAACATTGAATTTTATGCACAAGAGCTAAATATCACTACCAATTACCTTCATAAAATTATAAAAAACCAATTTTATCAGACTCCTGCAGAGATTATCAATATGGCGCTGCTTTCTGAATGCAAAGTGCGTTTGTCAGATTCCAGCGATTCCATCAGTCAGATCGCTGATGATCTCCGATTCACCAATCTTCAATCTTTCAGCCGTTATTTTAAAAAGCAGACCGGTAACACCCCCACTTCATTCCGGGAAAACAACATTTACATTAATCCATAAAATGATAAAGTTTGTCCATTTTCGGGTAAGCAATTGGAGATAATCAATCGCTAATTTTGTGTTAACAAATATCTAATTAGTATGGAACGATTAAAAGGAAAAATAGCCATTATTACAGGTGCATCCCAAGGAATGGGGGAGTCGCATGCAAGAAAATTCATTGCAGAAGGAGCAAAGGTAATACTTACGGATCTGAATGAAGAAAAGGGAAGAAAGATCGCAGATGAATTAGGTGAAAATGCTTTTTTTGTAAAACACGACGTTTCAGATACGCAGCAATGGAAGGATGTTGTAGCGAAAGGTGAGGAAAAATTTGGACCAATCAACGTTTTAGTTAATAATGCAGGAATTTTAGGGCCGATAAAAACGGTAACAGAAATTACCGAACAGGAATATCTGAAGGTAATCGAAATTAATCAAAATGCTGTTTTCTATGGTATGAAGTATACTATACCGTCGATGCAGAAGGCTGGTGTAGGATCAATTGTGAATATTTCCTCAGTTGCCGGAATAGTTGCAATTCCCGGATATCCGAGCCTGGCCTACACGGGCAGTAAATTTGCTGTCAGAGGTCTGACAAAGGCTGCGGCGGTAGAGTACGGTAAGGAAAATATCAGAGCGAATTCAGTGCATCCTGGATATATTAAAACCCCAATGATGGTTGAAGCTACCGGAGAAGATGGAAGCGGAGCAGCAGATGTTACGCCTCTGGGAAGAATGGCAGATGCCAGTGAGGTAAGTAATCTTGTGGTGTTTTTAGCATCTGACGAATCATCGTTTCTTACAGGAACAGAACAGGTAATAGATGGCGGAATGAGTATCCAATAGGTCTCTAAAATCATCTATCCATTAAGGGAAATTGGTTTTTAAAAAATAATAATTGCTAAATTGAAACTAAACCGATGGAATTTGATAAGCCCTTTCACGTAGGAATAGATGGTTGTAGAGGTGGATGGCTGGTTGCATACATTGATCCAAAAAACAAGCTTCACCACAGCCTTATTTCTAAGCTAAGTGAGCTAAAAACTGTGTTCATGACCAAAGTGTTCATTGACATACCACTGGCATTTGCATCAGATTCGTATAGGGTTTGTGAGATTGAAGCAAGAAAATTGCTTGGAACTCAAAAAGCTTCCTCCGTTTTTTTGACCCCTTGTCGCGAAGCGGCACTTGCTGAACACTATGAGGAGGCAAACAGACTAAATCGATTATACCTGGGTAAAGGGCTTTCTATACAAAGTTGGAATATAACAAAGAAAATGTTAGAAGCAATTGCCTTCAAAGATTTGAACCCTTCTCTGCCTTTGTTTGAAGCCCACCCTGAATTATCATTTTACCTGCTGAATGGAAAGCAAGCAATTCTCCAAAAAAAAGCAGGAACAGAAGGTATTGAGAAGAGGCTAACGGTAATTAACAAACAATCAGGTGATTATATAAAGGTAATCAGGCAGACCTTTGAACAAACAAAGAGAAAAGATTGTAACCTGGATGACATCGTTGATGCAACAATTCTTGCCATTCGGGCAGCATCAGATGATATTCAAAAGGTTCCGGAGACTTTTGATAGTGAAAATGGCAACATATTCTATTAAAAGCTGAAGTTTATTGCGGATGTACTCCATAATGAATGACGTATTCAGAGCTTAGAATCTTCGTTTCTATTTATAGCTATTCGACCCGTTGTTAAGCTGTCAGTGTGAAGGTCGAATTCTTCGGTTTTCCTGCAGCGGCGAAGATGCTGAAACAGACTGTAATGGTGCACCCCATACACAAGGAATAAATATATAGTGAAAGAAAGTAATATAATCTAAAAAATAATTTAAATAAAATATGAGATTAATTCAGAGAATTGATTCTGAATTCTCTAGGTGGAATGCCAACCTCTTTCTTGAACAATCTGGCAAAATAATTTGGATTTTCAAAGCCCAGCATGAAAGAGATCTCGGAAATGTTAAATTTTCCATTTGATAGGTGGTTTTTTGCTTCAGCAATTAAATAGAGGTGGATAAGTTCAATTGCAGTTTTCCCTGATTCCTGCTTTAAGAGGTCACTGAGGTAGCGTGACGATAAGTTCAACTGGTCGGCCATGTATGCCACAGTAGGCAGACTGAATAGCTGTACTTTGTTCTCAACAAAATATTGATTCAGAATTTGTTGAAACCTGCCCGTTACTGAACCAATAACTTCAATACGATTAATAAACTGCCGTCCGTAAAAGCGCTGCGAATAGGTGAACAATGTCCCGAGATGTGCCAGCATGATCGCTTTGCTATAGGTATCAGTGTTGTTATATATTTCCTGGTGCATCGTTCTAACAAGGTTCCAAATCGTTTCCTCCTCTTTTGGAGAAAGATACAATGCTTCATTGGTTTCGTAATCAAAAAAACCGTAGTGCTTTAACTCCTTATGTAAGGCAGTACCAGAAAAATAATCTTCTTTGATCATAATCAGAAAGCAATCATCCTCAGACTTTACATTTTTAAAAGTTACTGTCTGGTTTGGCTTAAAAAAAATCATTTTTCCACGACCATGGTCAAACTCTTTTTTGCCATAGGTTATGTTTCCTGATACAAACTTCTGAAAGGAAATGATGTAAAAGCCAGCAGTAAACACGATATCCTCAATGCTATTGCTGTTTTTGTGACCAAACGTGATATTAAACAGTGGATGTTCAGGTTTAGTTACCCCAATGTCATTGCTGAAAATACTGATATCTTGATAGTGTTGCATAAACGGTTCAAAGGATTTTTATGGATGGTTCGAAATTAGAATAATGTATGCGACTCTCAGGATACAAAAGTATTATATTCTAGCACAATTTTACACATGTCAAATGATGGATATACAGGGTTAAACATCATAGAAGTCCGATTTTAAAGGTAAAGTTTGCTTTTAATGATTACCATTCAATATATTTGGCGACTGATATTTCAGTCCTGCATCCATATTTCGTCACTATAGCTGATCAAACTATATTTGTTCAAGGTTTACCAATTTCAAAACTAAATAAGCTGTATCCATGTATCCGGAAACCGAGAAAGTCATTCTAGTTGCTTTACGTGCAGGGGATACAGGCGCTTTTGAAACATTATATGCAAATTACAGTAAAACCATTTTTAGAAAGCTAGGGAGGATGGTTAAAAACATTCCGCTCGCAGAAGAACTGACTCAGGACGTATTTGTTAAAGTATGGGATAAAAGGGCTATTATAGATATAGAGAAGCCATTTTCATTTTATCTCTTAACTATTGCGAACAATCTCGTAAGCGACTTTTACAGGAAAGCTGCCAGGGATCAGCAACTATTGAATGCAATTGTTGCATCCAGTGCTGAGGTATATAATCCTATCGAAGATGTATTGTTTTACCGGGAAAGTGAGGCCTTGTTAGCACGAGCGATCGAGGCTTTACCCCCTCAGCAGAAACAGGTTTTTATTTCGTGCAAACTGGAAGGGAAATCGTATGAGGAAGTTGCCAGGAATCTTGGAATTTCCACTTCAACAGTCAGTAATCATATTGTCAAAGCGACTAAATCAGTGAAGAAAGCTTTTTTTAGGTCTGAATCTGGTTTTCTGATGCTGGCACTCAGTTTAATGTCAGGTAGATTATAAATCCATTCATTTTCTTATTCTCGTTTTTGCCTTTAGGCGGGAATTTAGCTATGTATTGTTTGATTGTGATTATTTCTAAGTTAAACTAAGGATTTGTTTGATGCTTTGTGTTTATTTATCTCCAAAATATAGCCTTCTTAAATTATTTTTTTACTTCGGGTAGAGGATGTTCATTTTTGAAACGTATATCATTATAAAAGCCAACAACATTGATGTCGAACGATCAGAATTTAAATGAATTATATGGTAAATACTTGGCAAATATGCTCCCTGAGCAAGAGATTCGTCAATTATTTGCGATCATGTCAAGTCTTTCAGATGATGAAGCGAAATCTTTTGTCTCACAACATGTTTTTGCTGAATATGATGAGGTAGCCATCGAGGGTGAGGATGAACGTCTAGGACGGATTTTGGTAGAGTTGAAAAAGCACCAGCATGTAGATTCAAAGAAATCTTTTTTCAAGATAAAGCTAGTTCACAAAATGCTTGCTGCAGCAGCCATCCTTTTAATCTCATTGATTTCGGTTTATATATACCTGGAAGCTGACCGACTTTCATCGCTTCAGCTTAACACCCAAAATTCGCCAGATATTGCGCCGGGCAGTGAGCGGGCTATTTTGAAACTGGCAGATGGAAGAATAATTAATCTGGATTCGCTAAAGATAGGTGAAAATCGCCTGGAGCAAAACGGGGTTAAAATCTCAAGGGATATCCATGGGGAGTTGATCTATGAGCAAACAGAAAACACCACCTCACGAGAGCAAGTTGAATATAATACCGTCAGCACTCCCCGTGGCGGAAAATACAAAATTATCCTTCCTGATGGTACCCGGGTGTGGCTGAATGCTTCATCATCAATTAGCTATCCAACCTCATTTGCATCCACAGAAACCAGAAGTGTAACACTAAGCGGGGAAGCCTATTTCGAGGTGAAAAAAATAAAAAATGAATCAGGAGAGGCGCAGCCATTTATTGTAAATACCAACCGCCAGAAAATTGAGGTCCTGGGGACACATTTCAACGTTAATTCATATGCTGATGAGCAAACAGAAAAAACTACTCTACTGGAAGGAAGTGTCAGGCTGAATGATCAGATAGTACTGCGGCCGGGACAGCAAGGTATAAGCGGTGTAGGTAAACTCGATGTCAGAGCGGTAGATACAGAGGAATCTGTTGACTGGAAGAACGGTGAATTTAATCTTAAAAGTGTCGACTTCAGGTCTACTATGCGTAAGATAGCCCGCTGGTACGATGTTGAAGTGGTATATGAACCAGGTGTACCCAACAATGTCACGGTAGGCGGGTGGATGTCACGTGATAAAAATATTTCTTCGGTTTTGAACCTGATACAAAAAACCGGCAATGTTCACTTTAAGCTCGAAGGAAGGAGGGTGATCGTTAGCAGATAAAAAAAATGAGCTTAAATTAAAAAACCAGGGGGTGGTGGAACACACCCTGGCGAGATGATTTCAAGCTGTCAGAATTATTGAGACCTTTCAACTTAAACCAAATAAATGTACAAAATTTTTACTACCAAAATGGGTGGTCTTTATGGCCGTATCCCACTAATTCGCCGTATTATGCGCCTAGTCACTGTATTCGTATTTGGCATCATGATGCAAGTATCCGCATCCTCTCTGGCACAGAAAATTACTTTAAATAAGCGCAATGCAGATTTGGAATCGGTATTCAAATCCATCCATCAGCAAAGTGGTTACGATTTCGTATTTGATACGAGAGTGATAGAAAGCGCCAGACCAGTCAACCTTAATGTTAAAGATGTAAGTTTAGATGATGCCTTGAAAGCAATGCTGGCGGGCCAGAACCTGATGTATTCAATTGAGGACAAGACAATTATTGTTCAGGAACGCTCGCTGCTAACCAAAGTGCTGGATTACTTAAAGGATAATGAGGTAGTCGGCATCGTATTGGATGAACAGGGCAAGCCTTTACCTGGCGTGGTCATCAAAATAAAAGGAACCGATCGCGCGGTTATTTCAGGAAGCAACGGGAGATTCTATACCCATGTGAATGAGAAAAATCCGGTTTTGGTTTTATCATATATTGGCTATCGCACCAAAGAGGTGCTGGCTAAAAGCAGCCTGGAAGTTAGAATGGAGCTTGATCCTGCAAAATTGGATGAGGTGATGATTATTGGCTATGGAACGACCACGCGCCGGTTCAGTACAGGTTCACAGGCAGGCATAGGTGCCCAAGAGATCGAACGTCAACCTGTCACCAACGCACTTCAAACTTTACAGGGGCGTTTGCCGGGGGTCACTATTACACAAGCTAATGGTCTTCCTGGTGCTGGGATCAATGTGCAGATCAGGGGGGTTAATTCACTGGAAAAGGCTAACCGTCCTTTCTATGTGATAGATGGAGTTCCTTTTTTATCAGAGCCGATCAGCGGTGCTGTGAGCGGAACGGCGGCACAGTCTGCTGAGGGTCAAACCAGTCCAATGAATATCATTAACCCTTCCGACATAGAAAGCATTGAGGTACTTAAAGATGCAGATGCTACTGCCATTTACGGATCAAGAGGTGCCAATGGTGTTGTGCTGATCACCACCAAAAAAGGGAAAGCGGGAAAAACGGCTTTTTCCATAAATGCGAATACAGGCATGTCAAATGTTTCACACTTTATAGACCTCCTGAATACGGATGAATATCTTGCGCTAAGACGTAAGGCATTTGCCAACAATCCGGCGGCCGTGCCATCAGCGTTCGATGCCGATTTAACCTGGGATCCGAAAGCTTACACCAACTTTCCTAAATTGCTGCTGGGAAATACCGCTAAAACTTACGATGTTACATCAAGCATATCAGGTGGGGATGTACGAACAAATTTCTACCTTAGCGGTACCTTTCATAAGGAAACCAACATCTTTCCTGGTGAACAATCATATAACAGAGGTGGTGCGCACCTAAGTGTTAACCATTCTTCCCTGGATCAACGTTTTAATTTATCGGTCTCTTCAATTTATTCCGCCGATAAAAATGATATATCGATCACTGATCTGGGTACATACGCTTATAACCTGCCACCTCACTTTCCGCTATATAATCCCGACGGTTCATTGTATTGGTCGTCAGGATTCAATAATCCGCTGGGTTTTCTCAACCAAACGAACGATGCCCGGGGAAGCAATTTTTTAACCAATGTGAATCTCAGGTACAATATTCTAAAAGGTTTGGACTTCAAAACATCACTGGGCTACAGCAAAACGGATATGAGAACAACGGCGGTACGTCCTTTAAGTTCATTAAACACTTCAGGTTCAGTACCCCGGACGACAGGCTCGGTGAATGACTCATACGTGTATACCAACAATTATATCTTTGAGCCACAGCTAACCTATAGAACACAAATCTGGAAAGGTAATCTTGAAGCTTTATTGGGCGGGTCGTGGCAGTTTAAACAGTCAAAACAACCCTACAATGTGAATGCAACAGATTTTCTATCAGATGAATTTCTATCCAATATTGGATCTGCCGCAACAAGAAATATTACCAGTTCATCTTCTGAGTTTAAATATGCTTCGGTTTTCGGACGCTTGAATTATAATGTGTTGAGCAGGTACATTGCCAATCTATCATTCAGAAGAGACGGCTCTTCCAGATTCGGACCGGAGAGAAGATTCGGGAATTTTGGTTCTGCCGGCGCCGCCTGGATATTTTCTGAAGAGAACTTTATTAAAGATAAGCTAAGTTGGTTCAGCTTCGGGAAATTGAGGGGAAGTTACGGGGTAGTTGGAAATGACGAAATAGGTAACTATCAATTTTATGACAGTTATGCAACTTCTACCTATGCCTACAATGGTATAAACGGTTTACAGCCTACAAGGTTGGCAAATAATGAATTCCAATGGGAGGAAACCAAAAAACTTGAGTTAGGATTGGAACTTGGATTTTTTCACGACCGGTTATCCCTTACGGCAGCAGCCTACCGGAACCGCACCTCAAATCAACTATTGAATTTTTCGGTAAGTCCGCAGTCAGGATTTCCTAGTTACCAGGCCAACCTTCCGGCGCTGGTAGAGAACAGTGGTGTAGAATTATCTTTGAATAGCACGAATATTCAGCAAAAGGATTTTAAGTGGACATCGTCATTCAATATTTCAAAAAATAACAATAAACTGGCAGCTTATCCCGGCATTGAAAGAACAAGCTATTTTACCAGGTATGTAGTTGGCAGACCATTGGCCTCCATCTTTGCACTTCAGTTTACAGGCATTAACCCAGCAAACGGACTGCCTGCCTTTGCAGATTTAAATGGGAGTGGTGCAGTGTCAACTGGTTTTCTTGATACAGGCCGCGGAGATCAGTATTATATAGGAACTTCTTATCCGGATTTTTTTGGAGGCCTGACAAATTCATTTACATATAAGGGAATTAATCTTGACTTCACTTTCCAGTTTGTGAAACAGAAAGCTAAAAATATGTTTGCCTCCACCTTTTATCCTCCAGGGTATCCTTATAATGCTGCTGCATCTGTGTTTCAGGAATATCTGGCTTTGGGTTCTCCGGATCAGTTGGTTACGCAGGATGCCAGAAGTGTAAATGGCAGAGCTGCTTATCTCGCTTTCCTGGACTATTCCGGATCGGATGCAAATTTTGTGGATGCTTCGTTTATTCGCATGAAAAATGTGAGTTTATCATACTCATTTCCAACAAAAATTACTTCGGGAATTAAAGCACAGAACCTGAGAATTTATGTTCAGGGGCAAAACTTATTCACCATCACCAACTATGATGGATATGATCCGGAATCTCAAGGTGTATCGGCACCACCCCTTCGCACAATCACTGCAGGTTTACAATGTACCTTTTAACTTTTAGACATGAAAATTTTGAAATCCATTCCATATTTATTGCTCTTGATTGTTATTTCTCTGTCAAGCTGTGAGAAAATGATCGAAATTGAACCACCATTGAATGAAACGCCATCGGCAGCTGTATTTACATCCGATCGAACTGCAATAGCTGCCTTATCTGGCATGTATGGTCATTTTTCACAGATTCCCATGCAAACGATAGGGCTGCCTGTATATACTTCTCTGATGGCTGACGATTTAAGGTATCTTTCTACGGTATCTGCATCTCAGGAATATAACGCTAATTCTTACAGCGCGTTGACTGCATCTGTTGAACCTTTTACAAGTTTTTACCAGGTGATCTATAGGACCAATGCAATTGTTGAAGGACTTGCTCAGTATTCCGGTACCTCCGCCAGCGTAAATAAACAACTAACAGCTGAAGCTAAATTCATGAGGGCCTATTGTTATTTTATTTTGGTCAACTTTTATGGTGATGTGCCATTGGTTCTGCAAACCAATGTGAATGTTACGGCTTATCTTCCACGTGAATCAACGGCCAACATCTATAACCAGATTGTTGCTGATCTTAATGATGCTAAAGCGAACCTTTTGTCTGATTATTCTTTCACCTCGGGTAACAGGATCGGCGTAAACAGATTTGCGGCAGCAGCGCTTCTTGCAAGGGTATATCTTTATCTGGGAAATAATGAACTTGCTCAGCGCAATGCCACTGAAGTTATTCAGGCTACAAACCTGTATTCAATGATTCCGTCTGCTACCATGGGTACTGCGCTTTTCGTAAAAAATAGTGCTGAAAGTATCTGGCAATTGTCACCTGCGGTTTCCGGCACAAACCAGTATGTTACAGAAACAGCATCATTCATTCCTGCTACTAATAACATTGCTTCGCTGAGCCATGCATTCCGATCATCCTTTCTGGATTTGTTTAATGGTACTACTGATAGGAGAAGGACGCTATGGATGAGGGATCTGACCATTTCGGGCGCTCAATATGTGATTCCGCTTAAATTTAAATACCGCACTAATGCTGAAGCAGTAACGGCAAATGTTACAGAAGCACAGGTAATTCTACGCCTCGCCGAGCAGTACCTGATCAGGGCAGAAGCAAGGGCTAAAATCGGGACCGACATTAGCGGAGCCATCAGCGATCTCAACGTTACCAGGCAACGGGCAGGATTGCCGGCAGTTGGAGCATTACCTCCGGCCACACTTCTTACTGAAATTGCGCTTGAAAACCGCAAAGAGTTTTTTTGTGAGCAGGGTTTTAGGTGGTTTAACCTTAAGCGTACTGGTCAGGCTGACGCTGTTTTGGCAGCTATAAAGCCGACCTGGAGACCGGAAGCGAAACTTTACCCCATTGCCCAATCTATCATTAACAGTAATCCCAACTTAGTTCAGTCGCCTGGATATTAAAATCACTATGAAAACAAAATGTTTTAAGGTTAAGCTCAAGCCGCTAGGCTTGGGACTTACCTTCCTATGCCTCCTATCTGGGGTGAGTTCCTGTTCTCTTTTGAAGAACAAAAAGGTAAAGCGCGGTACAACAGCGGCCGTGAGTGCTTTGCCTCCAAAACCGAAAGCAGATAGCCTGAAAAATGGATTAAAGCCTTACAAGGAAGTAATTACCAGTAAGGCAGTTAGTCAATATGGATTGATGAACGTCCATAAGGTGGCTGAAAGGTATTATTTTGAAGTTCCAAAAAAGATTATTAAACGAGATATCCTGGTCGTGTCGAGGCTTAGTGGCTCTACACCGGGGGCGGGAAGTTTTGCTGGTGAAGAAATCGGAAGAAGGATGGTATATTGGGAACAAGGGCCAGAAAACAGGCTTTTCCTTAAAGTTTCGGCGCTAATAAATGTTGCTGATTCAGCTGATATGATTGCCAAAGCGGTAACCAATTCAAATATCAATCCAATTACTGCCTCGTTCCCTATAAAAGCACTGGCTAAAGATTCCACCGCATTTATCATTGATGTGACTGAATTCTTGCTAAGTGAAAACCCTTTGCTGGCATTTAATGGCGATAGCAAAAAAAGTTTCGGGTTGAATACGCTGGCAATCGACAGATCGTTCATTAAAACGGTAAAGACTTTCCCAACGAATACCGAAATCAAAACTGTGCGCACTTATAACTCGCTGGCAGGAACTCTTCCTGGTACTGCGCTTGCAGGTGCCGTGACCATAGAATTAAATAATTCATTTTTACTGCTGCCTGAAGTGCCCATGAGTAAAAGATATAACGATCCCAGGGTGGGCTACTTTGTCAACAACTATACGAAGTTTGGTGATGATCAGCAGGCTGTTAAAAGTGAATCCTTTGTTAACCGTTGGCGCCTGGAGGTTAAAGATGAAGACCTTGAGAAATATAAAAAAGGGGAGCTTGTTGAGCCGAAAAAACAAATCGTTTATTACATTGATCCTGCTACACCTAAAAAGTGGCGACCTTATTTAATAGCTGGCATTAACGACTGGCAAAAAGCATTTGAAGATGCGGGGTTTAAAAATGCTATTATTGGAAAAGAATGGCCGGAAAGTGATTCAACGATGAGCCTGGAGGATTCACGGTATTCTGTATTAAGGTATTTTGCCTCAGCAAATGCAAATGCCTATGGCCCTAATGTATCTGATCCACGCAGTGGAGAGATTTTAGAAAGCCACATCGGCTGGTATCACAATGTGATGACTCTGGTACATAACTGGTACATGATCCAATGTGGGGCAGTAGATCCCAGAGCCCGCAAAAATGTGTTTGATGATGAGCTAATGGGGCAACTCATCAGATTTGTTTCTTCTCATGAAATTGGCCACACGCTTGGACTTCGTCACAACATGGGGGCAAGCAGTACGGTTCCGGTAGAAAAATTGAGAGATAAGGCATGGGTGGAGAAACATGGCCATACGCCTTCCATCATGGATTACGCCAGATTCAATTATGTTGCCCAGCCTGAAGACGGCATTTCACAATCGGGTTTGTTCCCGAGAATAAATGATTACGATAAGTGGGCAATAAAATGGGGATACCAGGTATTTCCAGGTACAAGAGATGCATTAGAGGAAAAGAAAATATTAAATACGGTAACAAGAGATAGCCTGGCCAGAAATAACAGGTTGTGGTTTTCAGGCGAGGGTAGAGATTATGATCCGCGTTCCCAATCGGAGGATCTAGGAGATGACGCCGTGAAAGCAAGTTTATATGGCATTAAGAATCTAAAGCGCATCGTGCCGAACTTGATTGCCTGGACCAGTGAAGAAGGAACTGACTATTCCCAGCTTAATACCATGTATCGTGCTGCAGTGGGCCAGTTAAATACTTATGCAGTCCATGTGCTTAAAAGCATGGGCGGGGTGATGGTCAATACAAAGTTGTCTGATCAGAGCGGAGCGGTATATACACCAGTAAGCCTGAAAAAACAACAGGAGGCCATCAGGTTCTTCAATGAGCAGATATTTACAACGCCTAAATGGCTGTTGGATAAAAAAATCATGATCAGGATTGATCCGGGATATAGTGGAAACAGTGTGCAAAGAATCCAACAGGATATTGTAGCCGCTGTCACCGCCCAAAGCAGGCTGTACCGTATGATCGTAAATCAGCGAGACTATGGCAAGGGTGCTTATTCGCCTTCGCAGTGGCTTAATGACCTTAAGAAAGGTATATTTTCTGAAATCTATTCTGGTTCAAGCGCCGATGAATACCGCAGGGCATTACAGAAGATGTACGTAGGGAGTATTATCACCATGTATAACAAGCGTTTTGCCCTTCAGGGATCGGTTGACAACATTATTGCTGCACTGACCCCAACAGATGTATTGCTTTATTCAAATGTTAAAGCGCTTGCTTATGCACATCTTCAGGAGTTGAGGAACGATATTGGAAAGGGCATCCCCATGACAAAAGATCGTGATACAAAAGTTCATTTACAGTACCTGAAACACATGTTGGACAAAATAATTGACGAATCCCCTATACCTGGTCTGAATTATTAATAAGATTTTTTTGATTAAGTAAACAGTTAGTGATGACTGAAACGCAGTTGGCGGATGCCGCTGCGTTTTCAAAACTTTAAAACATGAATAATAAATTGAAAATTTGTTTAATTCTCTCCGGCTTATTCTTCAGTATGTTTCCAGCTATGGCCTTGAAGCTGATTGCAATCGATACGTCTTTGTTGGTGCTGAAAAATGTAAAGGTGCTGGATTTAAAAACGGGAAGATTTTCGAAAGAGAGAAATGTCGCCATTTCAAATGGAAAGATTGTCAGTATCAAATTTCCTGAGCGTAAAATTAAAGATGCAAGAATGCTGGATCTTAAAGGAAAGTACCTTATCCCGGGATTAATTGACGGACATGTCCATGTAAGTGCAATGATGCATAATGATATGGAGAAAACATTTGCAAACCTTAACTACTATCTGCAGCACGGTATTACTTCCGTCCGTGATGCTGCTGGTGATGGCGCAGCGCTGATGAAAGCTCAGCGGCAAATTCTCGATCACACTCGTCAGGGAGCGAAAGTATATTTCTCAGCTTTTATGGCCGGGGATTGGTATTATAACCGCGGTATAAATTTAAGAAAGGAGCCATACCAACCCTGGGAGCAACTGATCACTCCGGTCACTAATTTAGACAGCGCAATGAAAGCTGCTAAGCAATCTGGTGCGACAGGTGTGAAATTGTACCATTCATTTGATAAGGTACTATTGCCGAGCGTTGCAGAAGCTGCAAAAAGAAACGGATTAAAAGTATGGGGACACGCAATGATGTATCCGGCGAATCCGATCGAAGTGCTCAGCTCGGGAGTAGAGGTGCTTAGCCATGTATTTATGCTTGAAAATTTAATTGCTGATCAGGACTTCCATAAAAGAAAGATACCGTTTAACATAAAAGACAGCATTGCCAGGAATTTTAACATTACGCCTTTTTGTGAAGTCATGAAGTCGAAGCACGCTATACTCGATGCAACTTTAAGTGTTTCTGAAGTCAGGGATCCCTGGATATTCAGCCTGCTTAAAAAAATACACGCACAAGGGGTTCAGATCAGTGCGGGTACTGATGAAATTGTTGATCTCAACAGCGAACATCCACGGTTGTTGAACGAACTCAATTCCTTTGTGGACAAGTGTGGATTCAGTACTATCGATGCAATACGCTCGGCAACAATCATAACTGCAAAAGTAATCGGACAAGAAAATGTTGTGGGATCGATCGAAAAAGGCAAAGTAGCTGATCTTTTAGTTTTGAACAGTGATCCTTTGGTGGATATTAAAAGGCTTGGAGATATTCATATGGTCATTCAGTCCGGGAGAAACATACAAATCGAACGTCACATTCGAAATGAACATTAATAATACCTAAAAAAAACACACCAGTTATATCAATAGTATATGAATTTTAATCGACTATTTAAAAGTTTTAAAATAAAGACCTTAAAAGGCTGTTTTCTGCTGATTCTTTTTCATCTGTTTAGCTTCGCTTCAAGGGCTGACAGCTATCTTATCCGTGGAGATATATTAGCCCCGGAAGATTCAAAAATATCCATGAAATATGAGTACAATGGAAAGGAGATTGTGAACTTCGGTTCTGTGCATGACAACAAAGTTGACATTCATGGCTTTTTACCGGAAATCATGATTTGTACGCTCAGCAACTCTGTTAATGATCAGGTCAAGATTGTGGTCATGGGTAATGAGAACATTTATCTTAAAGGTACATTGGCTAGATTTCACAATCTTGAAGTAGCCGATGCGCCGGAAGATGTGTTGTTTAATACCTTCTTAAGCCAAAAAGTGGCGATTACCTCAGATTACAGAAAACAGCTCAGGCAAACCAATACTGATTTCTATGATAAAAACAGCAGTGTATACCTTAACTTTCACCGCCGGATTGATAGCCTCACCTTGTCTTTTGTAAAGCAATATCCAAATGCTACAGCATCCTCACTGGCAATAATCAACAGTCACCTCAATAGTACCGATGTACTTAAGGCCGAACAATGTTATCATTCATTATCTAATCAGGCCAGGAGCGGCTACTATGCGAAACGTTTGAAAGATTTTATTGACCGTTCAAAATCGCTGCAAGTAGGAAATGCTGCAACAGATTTTTCACTAACCAATTTAAAAGGAGAAAAAGTTAAGCTTAGCGATTTTAAGGGCAGCTACATACTGCTCGACTTCTGGGCAAGCTGGTGCAAGCCATGCCGGGAGGAGCACCCAATGCTCAGGAAACTCAAAGATCGCTATCAAAATGAAAATTTCAAAATTGTGAGTGTTTCGATGGATACCAATAACAAAAACTGGAAGCAGGCGGTAGCAGATGATGGTTTGAGTTGGACCCAGTTGAACGATTCTGATGCCTTGAAGGGGGCGGTAGCAAAATCATACGCCATACTTGCCCTACCTTTTAATTGTATAGTTGATCCTCAGGGGAAAATTATCGCAACAAAGATAAGAGGTGCAGCGCTTGAAGAATTTGTTTCAAAGCTTTTTGCAGGTCATTGAGCGGAAAGGCTACGCTAGCCATTCAATATGTCTCGTCAAAAGCAATTGAATCACACAGGTGATCAGGCTATTCCAGATCCTAAAAATATTCTTTATTCAAATGATTCAATTAAAAAAGATAGTGTATAACTATACTTGAGGTGGTGAACCACAATATTCATCATCGTGCACAGTTGGAGTTTATTTTTGCTTACTAAACATATCATTATCAATTGTCTGGTTTCCAACGACCGATGGTAAAATGTAATTTAAGTAGTCTATTACTTGTTGAAGAAAGCAGTATCCGCATAACGGATACTGCAAATTAAACTAATTTCCTTGTGCGGCATAGGAGACTTCCTGCCATTCCTCCCAGGTTTTCATACGTTGGTCATATACGTGTTTTATCCATTGGAAACCGACCCTGCCGAGGATTAATCTCAGTGGAGGATTCTCTGTATCAACAAGTTTAAGTACGGCATGTGCGGTTGCTTCAGGTACGCCCCAGTCCCCGGCGTTGTTACCTGCAGCGAGCTGTTCCCTAACTTGATCATAGTGAGCCAGTGGCTCACTTTGCATTCCAGAGGTTGTGGCGAATTCTGTCTTGAATCCGTTTGGTTCAAGTATGCTTACTTTTATTCCAAACGTGCTAACCTCTGCCGCCAGCGCCTCACTTATGCCTTCAACCGCAAACTTTGAAGCGCTGTATAGTCCTAAAGTGGGAAAGGCAAGCAGTCCTAATGCGCTTGAAACTTGAATGATATGACCGGCGCTTTGTTCGCGCATGATTGGAATGACTGCCTGGGTTACCCATAACAAACCGTAAACATTGGTTTCAAACTGTACTCGTATTTCGTCCTCTTCTAATTCTTCTATAGCTCCAGTGTGACCATATCCGGCATTATTTATGAGCACGTCGATAGTGCCAAAATGTTCTTTGGCTTTCTCAACAGCTTCAAAGCATGCAGATTTATCGGTGACATCCAACTTCAAGGCTAGTAAACTATTAGGATAATTTTTTAAAAGGCCTGTTAAGGTCTCGGGATTTCTAACTGCAACCACCACCTGATCGCCACGTTTTAAAAATGCTTCTGCCCATATACGCCCCAGGCCGCGAGACGCTCCTGTAATAAAAATTGTCTTTGTCATTATTTTTTTATTGATTTAAAATTCAATTACAAAGTTCACTGCTACATAGATCATTTTATGATACAAAAGTGGGTAATCATAGAACGATATTACGTTTTCATCGGTTTGGATTTTAAGTTGATGGAGTTTTGAAAGGGGATAACCAGAGGGTGTAAATCAAAACGACAGGAGTGGAGACTGTATCGCAAAAGCAACAGACACAGCAACACGTAAAGGAAAAGAAAGACGCGGTGAGTAAGGTAAGGGTTTGTTTGCCTGGTGGGAGGAGTGGTGTTGGCGGCTTGGTTATAGGGGAAGCGAACGAGGAATGCTTGTTTAACGTTAAACTTTTACATCAGTCAGCTGTTTAGATGGAAAACTAACCGGATGAAGAACTATTTGTTATGTACCATTTTCTGTTTATTCAACTTTCAAGCCCTGGCGCAAAGAGGCCATTATTCGCTATTTAAGCCTGTTCCGAAAGATAGCTTAAGGGAAATAGAAACTGACCGCCCTGATGTTACCGAAAGTCCGCAGACTGTGGATGCAGGTCATGTTCAGTTTGAAACCGACCTGTTCCGTTTCCAGCGACAAAAGAGTGAGGAGGGCAGAACGGATGAATATCTTTTTAACCAGATGAATATAAAGTTAGGATTGACAAGGTCAACAGCTGTGCAGCTGAATTTTGAGACCTATTCGGTAAAGAAAGATTTCGACAATGAAGGGCAGGGAGAACGTAGTGGCGGGTTCGGCGATGTTACCTTTCGGTTGAAACAAAACCTGATGGGCAATGATAAGGGAAAATTTGCCATTGCACTGCTTCCCTATCTTAAGTTTCCCACCTCAAAGGCAGATCCGGAAAGCCGGTATGAGGGTGGTTTCATTATCCCCATGGGTTTTAAATTCAATAAAGACTGGAAGCTGGGCATGCAGGTAGAAGCCGACCGGCTACAGGATGAGGTAGGTATGGGCCACCACAATGAGCTTCTGCAAACCCTCACCCTTGCGCATCATTTGAGCGAAAAAATGGAAGCGATTGCCGAGACATATTATACCTATGACATAAAGGCGGAGCACTTCAGGAACTTTCTAAATGCAGCCCTGCAGGTTGAAGTTTCCAGGGATCTGCTTATAGATGGCGGCTTGAACTACGGTCTTCAACATGATGCCCGGAAAAACTACTTCCTTGGATTATCCTTCCGGCTTTAAGTGACCCTTTCAGTTTCGAAACTTCTGATCATATACCGATTGTTATGACGGGTACCCATCAAAGGATCAACCAGATGATACTTGACTATACAGCCAACGATTTGTCGCTAAACCTTTTAATATTTATCAGCGGTTAAGCCGGATCAGTCACGCCCTCTTGTAAATTTGCCGCTTTAAAACCCGAAACAACTCCCAAATGATGCGTCCTGACAGAGAAATTCTTGCTGGCCTGGTAGAAGGCTCGCCGTACCCGGTCTATCTGATTATGGGAGATGATTTGCGGATTGCTGTTGCCAATAGTGCAACGCTCAAAGCCTGGGGGAAGGACCAGCGTGTGATAGGGATGCGATTTGGAGATGCTTTACCCGAGCTTGCGAATCAGCCTTTCGAAGCCTTGCTGAGGAGGGTAATGGCTACCGGAGAAGCATATCATGCCGTAAATGACAGGGCTGAGCTGATGATTAATGGGAAATTAACAGTTGCTTATTATACTTTCAGTTACCAGCCAATAGCTGAACCATCAGGGAAAATTGTTGGCGTAGCCTGTTACGCCACTGATGTGACGGAGCTGGTGAATAACCTGGCAACGATACAGGAGCTAAACGCCAAAGAGCTCGCTGCAAATTCTGCTCTTACCGCGGCAAATGAAAGGCTTGCCACAATTAATGAGGAATTAGCTTATACGAATGACGAGTTGATTAAATCCTACAATCACCTGGAAACAAGTGAGGAACGTTTCAGGAATCTGATTCAGCAGGCCCCGTTTGCCATTTGCGTAATCAGGGCAGGTGACCTGATCGTTACAGATGTTAATGAGCGGTACCTGGAGTTGGTTGGTAAAACCCGTAAGCAGGTTGACGGCAAAGTGATTTGGGATGGCGTACCGGAAGCCGCTGATTATTATGCTTCAATAATGAATGGTGTGATCGCCACCACTATCCCTTATGTTGCGAAGGAGGACGAATTAACCCTGATACGCGATGGCGTTGCGGAACAGGTATTTGTTGATTTTGTATATGAGCCTGTGTTGGGCTTTGATGGGGCTGTAACGGCGATAATGGTCGTGGTAATCGACGTATCTGAAAAGGTGAATGCACGCAAATCAATTGAGGAAATTGAGGAAAGGATGCGCCTGGCTACACAGGCTGCGGATATTGGTATTTATGAGTTGAACTATGCAACCAATGAACTGACCACCTCGGCACGATTCGATGAGATTCTGGGACTGGAGAAACCAACCAGAGAAGATATCCTTTCATTGTACCATCCTGATGATGTTCATTTGAGCGGGCAGGCCCATCAGGAGGCCAGAGAAACCGGTAACATTTTTTATGAAGCCAGGCTTTTTCCTCCTAACAATACAATGAGATGGGTGAGGTTCCAGGCGCGGATATTCTACGATTCCAATAATGAGCGTGAGCGGGTAATTGGTACCGCGGTCGACATTACCGAGTACAAAGGACTGCAGCAACAAAAGGATGATTTTATCTCCATTGCCAGTCATGAACTAAAAACCCCCATTACCACTTTGAAGGCTTCCCTGCAACTGCTGGAACGCATGAAAAATAATGTCAATCCGGCGATGTTTCCTAAACTCGTGGATCAATCATCGCGAAGCATCAATAAAATTACCAGTCTTGTAGATGATCTTCTTAATGTTTCCAGAATGAGCCAGGGCGAGGTACCACTCCAAAAGGATTGGTTTAATGCCGTAGCCTTGTTGGAGGGCTGCTGCAGCCACATCAGGGATGCAGGAACGCACAGGCTGGTTGTAACCGGTGATAAAAGTCTTACAGTGCATGCTGATGAGCACCGGATAGATCAGGTGGTGGTTAACCTGGTGAATAATGCCGCTAAATATGCGCCGGTGAATAGTAACATTTACCTGGATGTGGTTCAGGAAAATAGATTTGTCAAAATATCTGTTAGAGACAATGGTCCCGGTATACCGACCGAAAAACTCCCTTATCTCTTCGACCGCTATTTCAGAGCAGATGAAAGCGGAAGTCAGATCTCCGGACTGGGTTTAGGACTTTACATCAGTGCCGATATTGTTCGCCGACATGGTGGAGAAATTGGTGTAGATAGTAAGGTGGGCGAGGGCAGCAATTTTTGGTTTACGCTGCCCTGGTTAATATGAGTAGGGTACCTGGAAACAATTAATGATCCAAATAGTTACTCTCTTTTATTAAACCCTGTCGAATCTTTTTGTTTCAATTTAATAATTTGGCTACGCAAATTTCTCAACAGCGCCAACTATTGACGAATTCATTTGTCTAGATAGTTGTAGGAAATGACCATGTTTTTTAACCGCTTCTGACTATGGTAACCCTATTACACTTCAATTGCTACGGCACCTGCAGTAGCCACTTCGTGATCCTGATCAACAGTTCCTCCTGAGACACCAATGGCACCTATAATGGTTCCATTCACATCTTTTAGAACTACGCCGCCGGGGAAAGTAATTAAACCGCCGTTGGAATGTTCAATATTGTATAAAGGCTGCCCAGGCTGCGACAATTTCCCTATTTCACCTGAATTCATGTCGAAGAACCTCGCTGTTTTCGCTTTTTTTATAGAGATGTCAATCGATCCCAGCCAGGCGTTGTCCATTCTATGGAAGGCTTTTAAATTAGCCCCTTCATCTACTACAGCGATATTCATGGGTACTCCAATTTCGTTGGCTTTGGCTTTAGCTGCTGATGATAACTTTTCTACTAATTCTAATGTCAGACTCATAATTTTATATTGATTAATGTATAGAAGTAACATTGCCGACTGGTTATTGTTCTGGTATTCAGCTAAATTTGTTATTCTGCAGGGGAATGCCTGATCCAGAACAACGACCTAAGGTTAGGCTGACTTACTGGTCGAGATTCCCCAAGGTTTAGCGGATAACTTATCTGCATTTTCCTTGCACTTTGTATGCATTTTCCTTGCATATTGTTTGCCTAAATGCAAAAAAAACCCAGCTTAGGCTCATTTAAACCGCCTTATTTTTATTAAAATTCCCTTAAACCCACTAAGAAGGCACTTTTTTTATAATAGTGTCAATAGTTGTGACATAATTTTTTGATTTTACTTAATTTCCGATAGTTCCAATGTTCATATAGAAAATTAGCGGCAAAACATTAGTAATTGTAATCTAAAGTCATATATTTGCGGCTCTAAGTTCCCATAGTTCAATGGATAGAATTGTGGTTTCCGGTACCACCGATGGGGGTTCGAATCCCTCTGGGAACACTTGAAGGGACGATTGTTAAATCATCCCTTTTTTTATTGACAATCGTTACTCCTAAATTACTCATTTTAAGATAGTTGATTAATAGAAGAATTATCATCGCAGGTGTTCAACAGATGCTGTTTATAGTAGAGATCAGAGTTGAAGACCAAACTTTAAAACTCCCGCTTTTCAAGCATATCCAAGCTATGAAATATAGATTCCTCCGGATATGACCAATATGATCTTCAATTAGGTTAATCACAAACAGAAATAGCGTGCAGGAGTATTATAATTGAACAATTCGTTGCTTTCACTTCTTTTGCCTGATCATTTTTTTTCTTGTTTGCAAAAGTGCCGGACTTTCAATGTCTAAGGTCATGTTTTGGCTTTAGAAATGGGTAACATTCTTATTGATTTTAACGATATATCTTGGACGCTCCACTAATTATTTTGTAATTTACTTTCAGTATGAACCGTAAACCAGATATAAATGCTAAACCGTAGAAAATTCCTCAACTACGCTGCAACCGCAATGGGAACCACTGCCATGCTTTCTGCCTTAGACAATCCTGCCTATGCCCTTTTTAACAAGACTATTGGGGCAAACGACCAAATCAATATTGGTGTAATAGGAATCAAAGGCATGGGATGGTCTGACCTCAAAGCGGCCCTCAAAGTACCAGGCGTAAATCTGATCGCCCTGTGTGACAGTGATGCAAATGTACTTGATGAAAGGATCGCCGAATTAAAGTCGATGAATGTTGACGCCGCAAAAGTAAAACGATATAAAGATTATCGTGCGCTGCTTGATAATAAAGATGTTGATGCCGTAATTATCGGAACACCTGATCACTGGCATGCCCTGATGATGATTCATGCAGTACAGGCAGGTAAAGATGTATATGTTGAAAAGCCAGTCGGTAATTCTATTGTTGAATGCAGTACCATGGTTAAAGCACAGGAAAAATATAATAAGGTTGTACAGGCAGGCCAATGGCAGCGCAGTCAGCAACATTTTAAAGATGCTGTTGATTTTGTAAAGAGCGGCCAGCTTGGAAATATCAGAACGGTGAAAGTATGGTGTTACCAGGGCTGGATGAAACCTGCTCCGGTGGTACCGGATACCTTACCTCCTGCAGGCGTTGATTATGCCATGTGGCTTGGGCCGGCGAATAAAAGAGCCTACAATGCCAGCAGATATCATTTCAATTTCCGCTGGTTCTGGGATTATGCAGGTGGGTTAATGACCGACTGGGGAGTGCATTTATTGGATTATGGCTTGCTGGGCATGAATTCTCCTGTACCAAAAACCATATCTGCATTGGGTGGCCGCTTTGCTTATCCTGATCTGTATGAAGAGACGCCTGATACGCTGACCACCTTATATGAGTTTGACAAGTTTAACATGGTATGGGACTCTGCTATGGGCATTGATAATGGCTCTTATAACCGCAATCACGGGATTGCCTATATTGGTAACAACGGCACACTGATCCTCAACAGGCAAGGCTGGGAAGTTATTGAAGAAAAGGTAAGTGGGAATAAAGTGAGCAAGCCCTTTGTTAAATCATCAGATAATGGTTTGGACAATCATATGGTCAATTTCTTTAGTGTGGTCAGATCCAGAAAAAAAGAAGAGCTGAACTGCTCTATACAAGATGCTGCGCATGTAGCTACTGTTGCTCAAATGGGAAATCTTGCCTTCAGAAGCGGACAAAAATTATCATGGGACAATGCCAAACACGAGTTTACAGATAAACAGGTCAACCATAAATACCTGCTGGCCAAGTATCATAACGGTTACAGCTTACCCAAATTTTGATTCGACTAATCTATCAAAGTTGTTTCCTTGAATACAGGGAATGTTGAATTTTTAGCACACTTTTCTGGCTTCCTGGAGGTTCGGGGAGTTTGTAAACGAAAAAGGACCGCGAAAGCGATCCTTTATGATATAAACCAAACAAACTAAAATCCGGTAACCACTCCGGATAGATATGATCACTTAATAACAGATTTCTTTAAGAATTGTTTCAGCTAGCCATACGGTATCCTCCAGGGGAATCAGGTGTCCGCTGCGGTCTGTGAAAATAATTTCAGTAGTAGCAGGAAGATTTGGAATTGTTTCAGCTCTGGTCATGGCATCTGTGATTGCGGGATCGCTATGGGATACAATTAGTGAAACCGGAACGGAAAGTGTTTTGGTATATTCGGCAATTGAGTGATGTATTCCTTTATCTATCCACCATTTCCGGGTTTCAGGGTGAACCTGTTGAGTTGTGAGTATGGCGGTTTCAAGCTTTGCATCGCTAAGCTCAATATTGATACTGTCCCTAACACTCTTTTTTGCTGAAGGTTCATCGGGTGCTAATCGCATTTCTTTTTGTTGCGCTTCAGGCATTTTTTCTACGCCCGGAGGTGATGGTGCCACCAGTATCACCTGTTTGACTTTTCCGATATCCCGATCATCTACCGCACACTGCAGGGCCAGTTTACCGCCCATCGAATGGCCGATCAGTATGTAGCTTTCCAGTCGGAGTTGCCTTAATGCTCCTGTAATATAATCTGAATAGCCTTGAATTGAGGGTTGAGGCAGGGGAGGGGTATTCCCAAAACCGGGCAGATCAAGTGCTATGCAATTGAACTTTCCCCTAAGATTTTCGATCACCCATTTCCAGGTGATTGCTGCACCACCGAAGTAGTGTAAAAATACCAGTGCGGGACGGTCAGTTGTTGCACTGGTATTTTTGGTATAATGTTCGTGTTGTGTTGTCATTAAAATGCAGATTCGACAGCGCCACCGTCTACCCGATAGTTACTGCCATTTACAAAACTGGCCAGTTCAGATGACAGAAACGCAATGACGTTCGCCACTTCATTGGTTTTTCCCCTGCGGCCAACAGCAAGGTTTGGCCGTTTGTTTTTAAGAAACCATTTAATGGCTTCATTTTTATCTGTACCACGTTCTTCAGCCAGGTCTTCCATCATCGCATCTGTCATTGGTGTGGCAATGAACGCTGGTGATACACAATTGAAGAGTAATCCATCCTTAGAATAGGATCGTGAAAGGCATTTGGATAAGTTAATGATTCCTGCTTTACAGGCATTATATGGCGATTCTTCTTCGTAAGGCTGGTAGGCATTTTCTGAGGCCACCAGTACTACCCGTCCCCAGCCGTTTTGCTGCAGATGTGGAATAAACGCCCGGCACAAGCGTACGGCGCCAAGCAAATCCACCTCTATGGTTTCCTGCCAGTCGTGATCGCTTAGCGTAAGAAAATCGCCTGCTGCCCCACGTGCGCCGGCGCAGTTGATTAGGATATGCGCCAGTCCAAACTGCGCTTCAACCTCTTTGGCAAGATTCAATACGCTTTCGTTTTTCGACAGATCTACAGTGATTGCCTTTGCTTCAACACCATCCACCTCGCTTTTTAATTCTTCCAGGGCCTGGGCTAGTTTTTCTTCTTCAACATCCGCCAGAATAATTCTAGCGCCTGCTTTTGCCAGTAATTTTGCTGTTTCCAATCCTATTCCCGAATCTCCGCCGGTAATTACGGCTACTTTGTCTTTGATATTTAAATCCATCTATTTATTTTTTATGATTTGCTCATGTTAGTGTTGCTACATCCATTGTTCTTCAGGCCTTTTCGGCAATCCTGATTTCGGTTAATGCTATAGGTGCAGCCTTCAGTGCAGCTCTGAATGCCTCATTGTTTTTAAATTTTAATTGTTTAATGGTCCTGGTTTCATACCGAACGGTGAACTCATCTGCATCGAAGGGCCATGGCTTTACCACGATTGTCTTTTGTATTTCGCTCAAGCTATAAGCTACTCCGTCTGGTCCGGAGCTGATTTCGATATGGCGGTTTTCGGGTGGTATCTGGCCCTGACAAATCAAAAGCGAAAAGGCATCGCAAAATTCTAAAAGCTGATAAGCGCTGTCGGCTTCTGATGCAGACACGCCGGCTTCTTTCAGCCATTTTTTTTCCTGCTTTTTCAAGCTGGAAAGGAAAGACCTGGCCAGCGGATCTTCGCCATGGGTAAATGCGATGTGCCTGGAAAGAAGCAAGGCTACAAACCTGCTCTTGGTGAGGGCCATATCCATCAACCTGGATGTGGCATCCAGATCGAAACGGGTAGCCTTGAAATTTATTGGTGCGCCATTCTCGTCGATTAGCGGATCGCGTTCAAACTCGTTATAGATATCGTCGTGTTCAGCAGTTGCAGTTAATGTTTCCACCCAATGCGCTGGCTGGTTGGATAACTTCCACCTGGCGCAAACCTGACCTGCAAGAAGGCCGTGTGCCCGTTGGGTGATAATCTGCCAGCCAACACCATTATAATTAACAATCATACTATAGTAGAAATTTTATTTAGGCTTTTCATGGGAGTAAATTTGCGTTATAATAACAAGGCCAGTGGTAGCATTGTTCAGGAAAAATAAAAAGAGTATTAGAATTCTTGACTGAAAGTCATCATCTACAATGAGGCCCCCCTAATCCACGTAATTTTAGTATATTGAGGTTAACGCAATTGATCGGGTGATCAATGGTTAAACTAAAACATAAAGATTTGGCTTTAAAGAAATCAGGATTTTTCAGGGGTGCCCGCATGCCCTTCAAGAAAAAAGAAGCGGAACACAAAATCAATGACTTCATTTTATCAACTGAAGTACGCCTGATAGGCGAGAATGTAGAACCGGGAATTTATTCCCTGGGAAAGGCAAAGGAAACAGCAGCCACCTTAGGGTTGGATCTGGTTGAGATTACGCCAAATGCACAGCCTCCGGTTTGTCGCATTATTGAATACAGCAAATTTCTCTACGAACAGAAGAAAAAGCAAAAAGAGATTAAGTCGAAGGCAAAACAGACGATTATTAAAGATATCCGCTTTGGCCCGAATACCGATGATCATGACTTCCAGTTCAAACTAAAGCATGCCTTTTCATTTCTGGAAAGCGGTGAAAAAGTGCGCGCTTACGTACATTTTAAAGGAAGGGCGATTGTTTATAAGGAGCAAGGTGAGATTCTGTTACTTAAATTTGCGCAGGCACTGGAAGCTGTTGGTAAGGTGGAGCTTCTGCCTAAGCTGGAGGGAAAACGCATGTTTCTGACTGTCGGTCCCAGGAGTGCTAAAAAATAATCCACACCAATGTTATTCGAGCGACTGGTGTATGCTGAAACGATCATCAGTAAAGGATATAAACAAAAAAATCCCGTCCATTTGGGCGGGATTTTTATACTGAAGTGTATTATTAAATTGCTTCGTGAGCATCGCGTAATGCTTTGATTGAGTCATGGCTGGCGTTGATACCGTCTTGTTGTTTTAACAATACGGTTCTGATTTGCTCACCCAATTCATTTTCTGACAAAGCCTCTCTGTATGCTTTTTTGATGGCATCTTCACCACGCTCACATTCTTCAAGAATGCTATGGCGATCATCACCACCAAAGCTGGCTTTAATGTCAATCCATGCACGGTGAATGGTACCTAAAATGGTGTTGCCCACAGTTGGGTCTTCACCTTGTCTTCCAACTAAACCTGCAAGTTCAGTTACATTTTCACGGCTACCTGTTGCCAGTTTTTCGAAAACCGCTTTCAAATCGATGTTTTCTTCGCTTAGGTCTTTTGCAGCTTTTTCAAATCCGTCTGCACGATCGTTGTTAATCTGAATAAGGTCGTTTAAAACCTCTACAGTTTTTGGTGTATTTTCCATAGTTATAATTTTTAAATAGATATGCATTAGAACACAGCGGTAGCTTTAAAAGTTTTGTTAATTTTTCAAATAGCTCTTATAGCTATTGGATTTTAACCTGCCGGACGAGGGGCAAGGGTGGTGAAGAATGGCGGGACTAAATTTTTCTATAAGTTGTTCAGATTTCAGGTATTGTTAAATTATTTAAAGTATTTTCTATACCATTACGTCTAATACCATGATCGGCTTTGGCATGCTATGCCGGGATAAAAGATTACATACATGTTAAGGGACTGTTTACGCCCTACAGTTAAAATATAAATCATGGCACGGAGACTAAATAGTGGCGACGCAATTGGCGTTGAACTTTCAAAAGCGAAGATTAACAGGGAAACATTGGGTCATGTGGCGCGTTTGCTCAGTTATCTGAGACCTTATCGTTTACAGTTTATAGCTGCGCTGTTTTTTCTGTTTCTGTCGAGCCTGGTGGGTTTGGCCTTCCCCTCTTTTATAGGTGCATTGATTGACACCGCACAGGGAAAACGTACAGATGGCTTTTTACCTCATACCATACCCGGCATTCTGTTGCTGGCTTTCATCGTACTGGCTCTACAGGCTGTTGTGTCGTATTTCAGAATATTGTGGTTTGTAAATGTCGCAGAACGTTCGCTGGCTGACATTCGTCGTGATACTTATTTCAAACTGATTACGCTGCCCATGCGTTTCTTTTCCAGCAGGAGAGTTGGGGAGCTGAACAGCCGGATTTCAGCTGATTTATCACAGGTACAGGATACGCTTACCACTACAGTTGCCGAAATGCTGAGGCAGGTGGTGCTGCTGGTGGGCGGCATTACTTTTATGGCGGTAATTTCCAAAAAACTGGTTTTTGCATTGCTGTTGATTTTGCCGGTAATGGTGGTATTTGCCGTTCTATTCGGCCGTTTTATTAAAAAGATTTCGAGGCAGGCGCAGGATAAGATGGCTGAATCGAACACCATAGTGGAAGAAACCCTTATGGGTATTGCCAATGTAAAAGCCTTTGTAAATGAATGGTATGAGGCTACAAGATACAAGAAAGCAATCGGAGAAGTAGCAAGCATTGCGATTAAGGGGGCGAAGTACAGGGGAATGTTTGTTTCCTTTATCGTACTATGTGTTTTTGGCAGCGTATTGGCCGTTGTGGGTTATGGCTGTATCCTGGTGAGCCATAATGAAATTACCTTCGGTGAGCTATTGAAATTTTCGCTTTACGCCATGTTTCTGGGAAGTTCACTGGGCAGTTTTCCGGAGTTGTTTGCAAATTTACAAAAGGCTGTTGGGGCAAGTGAGAGGGTGTTGGAAATACTTGGAGAAGAGGGAGAGGCGGTATCAACCAGTGAAATGCTGGAAGTGACTGATCAAAAAATAAGTGGAAACCTTTCATTCAGTCAGGTTGGATTTGCTTATCCATCAAGGCCAGAAGTTGAGGTATTGAAGAATGTATCGTTCGAGGTGAGTGCCGGACAAAAAGTAGCGATAGTTGGTCCGAGTGGTTCGGGAAAATCGACAACTGCCGGTTTGATTTTACAATTCTATCATCCGCAAAGTGGTGAAATACTATTTGATGGAAAAGCGGCTCATGCTTATTCACTGGCGGATATAAGAGGACAGGTGGCCATTGTACCACAGGATGTGATGTTGTTTGGAGGTACGATAATGGAAAATATCGCTTATGGTAAGCTTTCTGCTACGCAGGAGGAAATTGTGCAGGCGGCTAAACGTGCAAATGCCCATCAGTTTATCAGTTCATTTCCGGAGGGTTATGATACGGTTGTAGGGGAACGGGGAGTTAAACTCTCAGGAGGACAAAGGCAGCGGATTGCCATTGCCCGGGCACTGTTAAAAAATCCGTCCATACTGATACTGGATGAAGCGACATCTTCCCTCGATTCGGAATCTGAACGATTGGTACAGGAAGCGCTGGAGGAACTGATGAAAGGCCGTACTTCCATTATTATTGCACACCGTTTGTCGACCATCAGGGAGGCGGATCTGATTATGGTAATGGAGAACGGACAGATCGTTGAATCGGGTACGCATAAAGAGTTGTTGAACAGTGAACAGGGCTTGTACAAGTATTTGAGCGGGCTACAGTTTCACATGAGCAATTAGCTGTTTTATTTCTGAAAAATACTTTAATGTAAACATTTGTGCCATGCCCGGGTTTCTCCTGTTGCGGATTTGCTTTACTCAAAATTAATGCATGCTTAATGCCAAAATTGGCATTTTAGAAAATAAAAGTGCACCTTTGCGAACCGCAATTAAAGGTTTAGGCATGTAAAATATTAAAGTTTATTTATGGAAGAAATGGTTGTAGAAGAGGTTCAGGAACTGCTTGATAAAGAGAATGATAAGGCGCTGAAGCAATATCTCGATGGACTGAATATCTCTGATGTGGAAGAATTGATAGATGAACTTCCACAGTATGCAGCCAGATTCATTGAAACCATTTCTCTAAACAGGGCGGTAAACGTTTTCAGAATTCTGGATTTTCCTACCCAGGAACGTATCATTAAAAAACTTTCGGGCAATAAACTCAATCAGATTATTAAGGATTTACCACCTGATGACCGTACAGCGCTTTTTAGCGAGCTGAAAGGGGATGTGGTGAAAAAAATGATTACGCTTTTGCCTCCGGAAGAGCGAAAAGAATCGCTGGCTTTATTGGGTTATAATGAGTACAGTATCGGGCGTTTGATGACTCCCGATTACATTGCCGTAAAACCCGAATGGTCGGTTGCGCGGGTATTGGCACACATCAGGCGTTATGGTAAAAACTCTGAAACAATTGATGTGGTTTATGTGATTGATCGCGATGGTGTACTGCTTGATGATATCAGAATCAGGGAAGTTTTACTTGCAGATCCTGAGGCAATTATCGGAGAGTTAACGGATAAACGTTTTATCGCCCTAAAGGCAAATGACCCCCAGGAGGATGCAATTAGCATTTTCAGGATGAATAACCGCGTGGCATTACCCGTGGTTGATGAAAATAATATTCTTTTAGGTATTGTTACTGTTGATGATATTCTTTGGATTGCCAATGAAGAATATACGGAAGACATGCATAAAATAGGGGGTACTGAGGCGCTGGACGAACCTTATCTGGATACTTCCATTTTTAATCTGGTTAAGAAAAGGGTGGGCTGGCTGGCCATTTTGATGATCGGGGAAATGCTCACGGCTACAGCAATGGGTTTCTTTGAGGGGCAAATACATAAGGCTACGGTGCTGGCTTTGTTTATTCCACTGATTATTTCGTGTGGAGGAAACAGCGGATCGCAGGCATCCACACTGATTATTCAGGCGATGGCCCTGGGCGAGGTAACGATTAAAGACTGGTGGCGGGTAATGAACAGGGAGATTACCTCGGGCTTTTTGCTGGGGCTATGTTTGGGTATTATTGGCTTTCTGCGGATTTTAGTATGGCATGTAGCCGCTCCGAATGTATACGGTGAACACTGGATTTTAATTGCGAATACCATTAGCGTTTCCCTGGTGTTCGTAGTATTGTGGGGATCTTTAAGCGGTTCCATGCTCCCAATTTTTCTCAAACGGCTGGGCGCCGATCCGGCAACCTCATCGGCTCCATTTGTGGCCACTTTGGTTGATGTTACGGGATTGATTATATATTTCAGTTTTGCAGTTTTATTTTTAAAAGGCGTTTTACTTTAAAACAGATGAAAAAAATTACCACATTATTTACTGATATTGGTGGGGTATTGCTCACTAACGGCTGGGACAGGCAGGCAAGGGGTGAAGCAGCAGTTTTGTTTAACCTGGATTCAGTTGATCTGGAAGAGCGCCATCATCTGACTTTTGATACTTATGAAGTAGGAAAGCTTACGCTTGATGAGTATCTGGAGCGGATTGTTTTCTTTGAAGACCGTAGCTTCTCTTACGACGATTTTAAAGAATTCATGTTCAAAAAATCGTTGCCATACCCTGAAATGATTGAACTGATCTGCGAACTGAAGAAAAAATATAATCTAAAGGTTGCGGTAATTAGCAATGAGGGGAGGGAGTTAAACCAATACCGGATCAATACTTTCAAACTGAATGAGTTTGTCGACTTCTTTGTATCGTCGAGCTTTGTTCATTTTCGTAAGCCTGATGCCGACATTTTTAAGGTTGCCATTGATATTTCACAAAGTGACGTGGAGACGAGTCTTTATATCGATGACCGGATGCTGTTTGTTCAGGTAGCTGAAGGGCTTGGCCTGAAAGGAATTCACCATAGCAGCTATGAGGATACTAAAGCGCAGCTTAGCGCATATGGTTTAGCGTTATAAAAAAAAGAGCTGCTTGGTGAAGCAGCTCTTTTTTTATGGAAATCGCTTTTAGGTCTATACATTAAACCTGAAGTGCATGATATCGCCATCTTCCACTATATAAGTTTTTCCTTCTACACCCAGTTTCCCGGCATCTTTGCAGGCATTCTCGGAACCCAGGGTTACAAAATCATTGTACTTAATCACCTCAGCACGGATAAAACCTTTTTCGAAATCGGTGTGTATTACACCGGCCGCCTGAGGAGCAGTGAAACCTTTTGTAATGGTCCATGCCCTTACTTCCTGCACACCAGCAGTGAAATAGGTGTATAAGTTTAACAATTTGTAAGCTGCGCGGATCAGTTTGTTAACACCAGACTCATCTAGTCCTAAATCGGCCAGGAACTCCTGACGTTCTTCATAACTTTCCAATTCGGCAATTTCAGATTCGATTTTGGCGGAAATAACTAACACTTCAGCTTTCTCATCTGCTACGCTTGCTTTTACCAGATCAACATACTTGTTTCCTGTAACCACTGAAGCCTCATCAACATTACAAACATACATTACTGGTTTCTGGGTAAGCAGACCTAAATCTTCAATGAAATCAAAATCTTCCTGTGCCAATGGCGCAGTACGGATTGATTTACCACTTTCCAGGTGCGCTTTAACAGCGGTTAGTATTTCATAGGTGCGTTTTGCATCTTTATCTCCACCGGTTTTAGCCATTTTTTCTACCTTCTGAATACGTTTATCTACAGTGTCCAGATCTTTAAGCTGTAATTCGGTATCGATGATTTCCCTGTCGCGGATTGGGTCTACTGAACCATCTACGTGGATCACGTTTCCGTCGTCGAAACAACGTAGAACGTGAATAATGGCATTGGTAGCACGGATATTTCCTAAAAACTGGTTGCCTAAGCCTTCACCTTTCGATGCACCTTTCACCAGACCAGCGATATCTACAATTTCGATGGTATTAGGCTGAACCTTATTGGGCTTCACCAATTCGGCCAGTTTAGTTAATCTGTCATCTGGTACAGTAATTACGCCAACGTTAGGCTCAATTGTACAGAAAGGGAAGTTAGCTGCCTGTGCCTTTGCATTGGATAAACAGTTAAAAAGTGTTGATTTTCCCACATTTGGTAAACCAACAATACCACATTGTAATGCCATTTATATTCTAGTCTTAAGTCTTTATTCAATCGTGTTCAGGCATACATGTCGTTGAACACAATGTGTTTCGCGACTTTCCTCCTAAAAATCCCGCAAAGATAATCTTTTAAACGTTTATTTAAAGCCGGCAATTTGTGTTGATCGATATTTTGTCTAAGTTTATCGAAAATTTAAAAAAGATAATGGAAGAATTTGAGCAAGAGAAGCCTGAAGAGGTGACATTGGTTGTTACCGAGGAAATGCGCAGTTATATTTACGACATCACCAAGTGGGCGAAATTTTTATCGATTGTTGGATTTGTGTTTGCTGCATTGCTGATTTTGATTTCGTTTAGTGTGCCTGCCATGTTATCTGGTAATCCGGCTTTAGCTAAACAACTGGGGCCTTTAGGTCAGGGTGGTTCTATTATCATCACTGTTTTGTATCTGGCCTTAGGCTTATTTTACTTTTATCCCAGTCTGCTGTTATCCAGAATTTCGGGTAAAGGAAAGCAGGGGGTGTTGTTTGGAGATCAGGAAAGTCTGGATACTGCGGTATCTAATTTAAAGTCGTTGTTTAAATTTTGGGGTATTGCCACAATAATGGTTATTGCCGGATATTTTTTGCTGGTATTTTTAGTAGGTGCCGGAATGGCTGCAGCCTAAGCCAGACATAGAACAGTTCGGATATTAAAAAAGCCTTTGTTACTGATAACAAAGGCTTTTTTTGAAACTATATATGTTTAAAAAGAAAAATCGTCTGATGCTCTTCCAACATGCTCGCCGTTTTCAGAGTATTCGTAGCGTTTTTCAACAACGTCCTGATGAGATTTAATGTAATCAACCGTTTCATTAAGACCTTCTGTAAATTTTTCGAAGTCTTCCTTATATAAGAAGATTTTATGTTTTACAAATACACCGTCTTCTAATCGTTTCTTGCTCTCGGTAACTGTTAAATAATAATCACCTGAGCGAGTAGCCTTCACGTCGAAGAAATAAGTTCTCTTACCTGCTCTAACTTTCTTTGAAAAAACTTCCTCTCTTTCCTTGTTGTCGAATTCTCCCATGGTTGGTATTGATGTTGGTTTTTGGTTTCGGTAAATATAAAGCAAATATTTAAAGTTCAAAGTACAATTTAAATACTTTTTGTTACTTCTTCTAAAAGTTGGTTATTGTAGAGCTCCGTATAGGTGCCGTTTAGCTTAAGTAATTCATTATGTGATCCTTGTTCGATGATTTTTCCATCGTCAAGCACCAGAATTTTATCTGCATTTTTTATGGTAGAAATCCTGTGCGCAATTAAAATACTGGTCTTATCTTTCATGATTTTGCCCAGATTATGAAGGATTTCTTCCTCGGTTTTGGTGTCAACGGCAGATAAACAGTCGTCAAATATTAAAATTTTTGGTGATTTAATTAAGGCACGCGAGATGGAAACCCGTTGCTTTTGCCCGCCTGATAGCGTGATACCCCTTTCGCCGAGCATGGTTTGGAACTGGTCTTCAAAATGCATGATGTTTTGATAAACGGATGCGTTTTTCGCGGCCTCATGTACCTCCTCATCGGTAACCTGATCAAGGCCGAATGCTATGTTGTTTTTAATGGTATCGGAGAAAAGGAAAACTTCCTGAGGTACAAAGCCAATCTGACCCCGATAGTTTTTAAGGTTCAGCGATTTAAGTTCTGTATTATCGATTTTAATTTTACCCTGCTCCACATCGTACATGCGCATAATCAGATTGGCGAGCGTAGATTTTCCTGAGCCTGTTTTACCAATGATGGCAACGAACTCGCCACTTTTAATATCGAAACTGATGTTTTTTAGCGCCTCTATGCCGGTATCCGGGTAGGTAAAGCTTACATTCTGAAAGCTGATGTTCCCTGCTAGATCCTGATCTGCAGAAGAATTTGATTGAATATCGGAAGGGATATCCAGAAATTCATTGATTCTTTTCTGGGACGCAGCTGCACGCTGAATCAATGAGGTTACCCAACCAAGCATGGTTACCGGAAAAGTAAGCTGATTAATATATATGATGAATTCGGCAATGTTGCCGGCGGTGATATTGCCATTCATCACCTGTTTGCCGCCAATAAAAATAGTTAGAATTGTACTTAGCCCAATTAGCAGCAGCATGGTTGGATAAAATAAAGCAGATACTTTTACCAGGCTCATGGAGTCCTTTTTATAGTTATTGCTCTGAATTTCGAACATGTTGCGGGTATAATCTTCGCGCACGTAAGATTTGATAATTCTGATCCCTGAAAATCGTTCCTGTACGAAACTTGATAACTCGGAGAGCCGTTCCTGAATCTGACCGCTCTTTTTGAAAATTAAAGTGTTTACATAATAGATGATAACCACCAGGAAAGGCAGTGGCAAAAGGCAGTAGATGGCCAGTTTGGAATTTACATCAAACATTGACCATATAATTAAAACCGATAGTACGAAAGTATTAATGGTATACATAATTGCAGGGCCAACATACATCCTTACGCGGTTTACATCTTCAGTAGCACGGTTCATCAGGTCGCCTGTATTGTTGCGGCGGTAAAAACCAAGGCTTAATTCCTGATAATGCTGATAAATTTCATTCTTCATGTCAAACTCAATGTGGCGCGACATGAGGATAATGGTTTGGCGCATGAAGAACAAAAACAAGCCGCGCAGAATATATAATCCAATTACGAGCAGACCGAAATAAAGCAGGTTACTGCTAAAGATGCTATATATCACTTCCTGGCGATCGAATCCGTTGAACAAATTGTAAATCTGAACATTTTCGGTAATGAGGTCGACTGCATATCCGATTACCTGCGCCGGCACAACGCCGAAGATATTGGAAATCACTACGAATATACTGCCTGGAATGATCCACCATTTATATTTCAGGAAGTACTTATTTAACCGGCTAAGATGTTTCATGTTTGGCAAATTTAGCCAATGCGGAAGTAATTTTGTTATAGTTTAGTTAAATAGGTGTAATAATGGTTTTTTATTTTAATTTTGCAGCAGGTTAGCCGAATGATCCATATGCCAGTTAATTCTTCGACAGATACTTCCATTTTAGAGCAATTAAGTGCTTACGGGCATAAAAAATTGGTCTTCTGTAATGATCCCGATACAGGTTTAAAAGCGATTATTGCGATACATGATACTACACTGGGACCTGCTTTGGGCGGAACGCGGATGTGGAGTTATGTTACAGAGGGGGAGGCGTTAGAAGATGCATTGCGTTTATCCAGAGGGATGACTTATAAAGCCGCGATTACGGGCCTGAATCTGGGAGGTGGTAAAGGCGTAATTATAGGCGATTCGAGAAAGGATAAAACGGAAACTTTAATGCGCAGCTACGGCAGGTTTATAAAGAACCTGAACGGTGAGTTCATTACAGCAGAAGAAATGGGCACCAATACACGGGATATGGAATACATCCGGATGGAAACCAATTACGTTACCGGCGTTCCGGAATCAATTGGTGGTGCCGGAAATCCTGCTCCGTTTACGGCGCAAGGGGTATATCTGGGTATTAAAGCAAGTGTTAAGGAGGTTTTTGGAACCGATATGCTTGCCGGAAGGACTGTGGTAGTGCAGGGCATTGGCAATGTAGGGGAACATCTGGTTGCTTTGCTGCGTAAAGAAAATGCCGAAGTACTGATTAGTGATATTAACCAGGAGCAGCTGACTTATGTGGCCCGGAAGTATAAGGCGAAGCCGATTGAAGCCGACAAGATATTTGGATGCGATGCGGATGTATATGCGCCATGTGCGATGGGGGCTACAGTGAACAATAAAACCATCGAACGCATGAAGTTTGCCATTATCGCAGGATCGGCAAACAACCAGCTTAAAGATGAGGTTGTTGATAGTGAACTTTTGTTAAAGAAGGGGATTCTTTTTGCGCCTGACTACTTAATTAATGCAGGCGGATTGATTTCTTGTTATTCGGAGCTGACGGGTTTTGGTAAAAAACGTACCGTTCAGTTGACTGAAAATATATACGATGCTACGCGTAGCGTGATTAAATTAAGCAAGGCTGAGCATATACCAACCAACATTGCAGCGAACCGGATTGCTGAGAAAAGAATAGCAGATATTAAAAAAATTAAATCGTCATATTAAATAATTATTAAAAAAAGGTTTTATAAACCGCACTCGTTCTTACATTCATGTTAAATAGAAGGCACTTAAGAATCAAAGCTTTGCAAAATATTTTTGCTTGGCAAATGGCAGACAAGAAAGACATTAAAGGTGATTTGAAAACTTTAATGCAGAGCATTGATAGCGTGTACGAAATGTACATCTGGATGTTATCACTAATGGTAGAGGTTACCGAGTTTACAGCAAACGACGCTGCTGAACGTGCAAACAAGTACCTGAAAACCGAAGCGGATTTAAATCCAAACATGAAATTGCTACACAACAAATTCAGCGTTATGCTTCAGCAAAACCCCGAGTATGTATCGGCAATCAAGAAATACAAGGTAGACTGGGGTTTCGATCCTGAAATCCGCAAAACAGTTTACAATTCATTAAAAGCTTCCAAAGAGTATGCAGATTATCTTGCAGATCCAAATGAAAGTTTAGAGTCATCTAAAGATATCATCAAATACATTTTCAGAAAGATCATTTTAAAAAACCAGGGTATTATCCAGGTTTTTGAAGAAAAATTCATCAACTGGCAGGTTGACCACGAAGTGATGAAAGGTATGGTTGCCAAAACTTTGAAGAACTTTACTTTTGATGATCCTTTCAAAAACAAGTTAACGGAAATAAGCGCCGACTGGATTGAAGACAGTAAGTTTGTACAGGATTTGTTTGTTTACACCTTACAGAATGATGCCAAATACCAGGAAATGATTGCCGACAGGACAAAAAACTGGGAATCGGAACGTATTGCTTTAATGGATACCATTTTGATGAAAATGGCCATTTGTGAGTTGTTGAATTTCCCATCTATTCCGGTTAAAGTAACCATAAACGAATATCTTGAGTTATCAAAAGATTACAGTACGCCGAAAAGTAATTCGTTTATAAACGGTATTTTGGACAAAATTTTAGGTGATCTTAAAAAGAACAACACGATTAAAAAAGTCGGTCGTGGATTAATTGAGGATTAACATGAAGAAACTATTCATACTGGCAATTGCCGCAATATCTTTTAGCGCTTGTCGCAATGCGAATAATACTGCAGACCAGCAAACTGTGGCTGGCGACACTACTAAAGGGTCGAAGATAGCACCTGCAGATGCGCCTGTAATCATATTTGAAAGAGATATTTTCGATTTCGGTAAAATTGAGCAGGGGGAAAAGGTAGTGCATGAGTTTAAATTTAAAAATACAGGTAAAAGCCCTTTAATTATTTCAAATGCTACAGCTACCTGTGGCTGTACCATTCCGCAGGTACCAGGGGAACCTATTTTACCAGGTAAGGATGGAAAGATTAACGTGGTTTTTAACAGTGAGGGTAAAATGGGCATGCAGGATAAGGTGATTACGGTTACCTCAAATGCCAATCCGAATATTACTATGGTACATTTAGTTGGTGAAGTTTTAGAGAAAAAATAATTCTTAAGCATTGCCATATTTAACTAATCAAAAAATAAAATAAATAGATAAATGACATCAACAATAATTTTACAAGCAACGGGAGGATTTGCACAATATGGTCAGTTGATCATGCTAGGTGCAGTGGCTGTAGTATTCTACTTTTTCATGATCCGTCCGCAAGTTAAAAAAGCAAAAGAACATAAGAAGTTAATTTCAGAATTAAAGAAAGGTGATAAAATTATCACTACTGCAGGTATTCACGGTCGTATTGCCGATATGAATGAAACTACTTTCCTTATTGAAGTAGAGGGTGGTACTAAAATCCGCTTCGATAAATCAGCAGTATCTCTGGATGCTACTAAAGCAGCTGCTCCTGCGGTTAAAGCATAATTGATTCTCATCAAAATATAAGCGCAGTCCCGAAAACTTTCGGGACTGTTTTTGTTTTATTACATTTGACTTTATGGTTAATGATATTTTTCATTAAGCGACAATTTATTGTGCTATGCCCTTTATCCGGTTAACTAAAATTGAGAGAAGACGTGTTTTAAGCCTTTTGGCTTGCCTGGCGCTGGCTATTGCAGCCTGGTTTTTCATGGCTTTAAACAATAAGTATATCTATAATGCGAAAACTGTGCTGGTGTTCAAAAACTCGCCTACGAAGCGGGCTTTTTATCCATTGCAGTCTGATACAGTTGATTTACAGGTGGAAGGTACAGGGTGGCAGTTGCTTTTTGCCCGTTTGAGGATCAGTCCTCCTTCTATTGCCGTAAACCTGAATCAATTAAACAGTAAAGATTTTATTGTCTGTTCTGATCAGCTTTTCAGTATCAACCAGCAGGTGGAAAGTGCACAGAAAGTGATTTCAATTAAACCTGATACCCTGTATTTTGATTTTACCAAGCGGGTGGTAAAGCGGGTTCCGATAAAGCTGATTCAAAAAGTCGAATTTGTGAAACAGTATGGAATAGCGAATGAGATTCTTCTGAACCCAAAATTTGTTAAAGTTGCCGGTCCTTTAGAGGAGCTCAATAAAATAACATCCTGGCCTACTGACACTTTAAAACTAAATAAAGTACAATCGAGCAGCACCATCAGGGTTGCCTTGCAGCATAGCATCCATAAAAACGTAAGCATTTATCCTTCATCGGTTGAGGTTAAACTGGGTGTCGATGAATTTACGGAGAAAACACTGGAGGTTCCATTGAAAATAATCAATAACAGGAATTACAACAGTATAAAACTTTATCCTAAAAAAGTAAAGGTTACGTTCTTAGTGGCTTTGGGCAACTTTAACCAGGTTGATGCTGATTTTATTACTGCCGTGGTTGATGCAGATGAATGGTCGAAACTCCATCATAATCAGTTTACGGTTAAATTAAGCGAATTTCCGGGTTACTGTAGACTGGTAAGTATTACTCCGGCTAAAGTAGATTTTGTAGTAGAAAAATAATGTATAAAGTAGGCATAACAGGCGGAATTGGTAGCGGAAAAACTACTGTATGTAAGGTTTTTGAAGTGTTGGGTATTCCGGTTTTTTACGCCGATACTGAAGCCAAAAACATCATGATTCACGATGCTGAGTTGATTGCAGGCTTAAAGCTGGCTTTTGGTGAGGAGAGTTATTTCGAGGATGGAAAGCTGAATAATAAGCATATTGCGGGAATTGTTTTCAACAACGAGGCTGAGTTAAACAAACTAAATGGATTGGTACATCCGGCCGTATTCCGTGCCTTTGATGCCTGGGAGGCCAATGTTAACCCCAACGTTCCTTATACCCTTAAGGAAGCAGCTCTGCTTTTTGAGAGTGGTTCGTATAAAATGTGCGATACCACCATTCTGGTTACTGCGCCGGCAGAAGTAAGGATACAAAGGGTAATGAACCGCGACCAGGTTACGGCTGAGCAGGTTAAGGCCCGGATGGATAAACAACTCAGTGATGAAGAAAAAGTGAAAATGGCCAATCATTTTCTGATTAACGATGAAAAGCATCCGGTTATTGAACAGGTGTTAGCCTTGCATCGACAGTTTTTGAAAGCAGCAGCAGATTTAAAGGTTTCTGAGTAAATGCACTGCCTGGCTCCGGGAAAATCATCAACTGAACCCCACAAATTATTATTCCCATAAATCCAGTCATGATTTTAGACGATTTTATTACGATTACCCCTGTAGGCTTGTATTGCACATACGGGGATTTTTACCTTGATCCTCAGCAGCCGGTAAAAGAAGCAGTAGTTTCTCATGCGCACGGCGACCACGCAATAGGTGGCAGCCAGAATGTTTACTGTACTGCAGCAACTGAAAGTTTCATGAAGCATCGTTACCGTAAGTTTGCAGCTGTCGATTTTCATGTTCAGCGTTACAATGAAATCTTCAGCATAGGTGGTGTGGAAATTTCATTTCATGCAGCCGGTCATATTCTGGGTTCTGCCCAGGTTTTAATGGTATACCAGGGGATAAGGTATCTGTATACGGGTGATTATAAACTGGAAGCTGATATTACCTGTGAACCATTTGAGTTCGTTCGGGCCGATGTACTGATTACAGAGAGTACTTTTGCTAATCCTGAGACGAAACATCCATCGGCGGTGGAGGAGATTAAAAAGCTTAACGATACAGATTCCAATATCATGCTGGGTGCCTATGCGCTGGGAAAGAGCCAGAGAATTATCCAGCTGCTCAATGATTTTTGTCCCGAGAAAAACATTATGGTACACCACAGCATTATGCCCTTTGTAAAGATATATGAGGATTATGGGATGAAATTGGGTGCGTATAAAATGTATGACCGGAAAGTGATGAAGAATAACCATCAGCATCAGGTATACATTGTGCCGCCTATGGTTTTTCACAGCTACCATAAAGCTATCAATGTAGTGAGGGCTTTTGCCTCGGGCTGGAAGAACCTGCAGCAGCAGAATGGGATATCACTTTATATTTCTGACCATGCAGACTGGGATGCCATACTGGAAACTATTGAAAAAGTAAAGCCAAGCCAGGTTTGGACGCTTCATGGTGATGGTAGCCAGCTAAAGGATTATTTTAGCAACGCCCTGGTTGTGAAGATACTTAATAGCAAATGATTGAATGAGTGGGGGAGCGCATGAGTGAATGGAAAGTCAGCTAAACCCAATCATTCAAAATTCACTGATTCAAAAATTAAGACATGAAAGAAGGCGAAGACTTTTATTTTAATGAAGAAGGATTTATGGTTTTTACGGAAGCTTATCATCTGAAGCGTGGCTATTGCTGTAAAAACAAGTGTAAGCACTGCCCCTGGGGTTTTGGTAAAAAGAAAGAAAAGAAGTAAATGAATTAATGTCCTCCAAAGAAACCAATCAATGCCACCCCTATGCCGAGCATAACTGCCACCATTTTGCGGGTGTTGATTTTATGGTCAGCACTCGATTCGAATAAAATTGTGGTGGAGATGTGTAGAAATATTCCAATCACGATTCCCATTATCTTATTGAAATAGGCATCTATTCCACCGATTGTACCATTGCTTAATCCTACGCTTACATAAAAGCCAAGAGGGGCCATTACAGCGAAAATGAAGAGGTATAATATGATGCTTCCTTTTTTGAAGTGATTTTGCATCAAAATGCTGGCCAGGGCGAAGGCAGCAGGAATGTGGTGCAGGGAAATGCCAAATATCAATTCATTGTGCTGATCTTTAGCCAACGGCATCCCTTCAAGAAAGGCATGCAGACAAAGGCTGATCATAATGCCGAAAGGAAACACATGACCATCGTGGTGTTTGTGAATATGTCCGTGTTCTACTCCCTCGGAGAATTGTTCAAGAAAAATCTGAAGCAGGAAGCCAATGAGAATGAAAATGCCTATTTCATTTTTATCTGTTCCGCTATATGCGTCAGGAATCAGGTGTAAAACGGTAACGGCAAAGAGATAGGAACCGCTGAATGATAAAATCAGTTTCAGTAATTTGGATTTGTCGCTCTTAACGAGGAAGATGGTAGACCCCCCAAAAAAAGCACAGCAAAAAAGTACAGCAAATTTCCAGGCTTCCATTAAAAATCGGGTTGTAATTTTTTAAATATTCGGGAACATGCAAAACCAATTACCGTTCCAAGTATTGCGCCTGTAGTCACATCAACAGGGTAGTGTACGCCGACGTATACCTGCGCAAAGCTAATAATTGCAGCCCAGGTAATGCCAAGCGGTAAAACCGGTTTCCAGCGGCTGTAAAACAGGCAGATCAAAAATACCGCAATGGCAAAATGATTGGTGGCATGTGATGATGGAAAGCTTAAGCCACTTCCACAGGGAACACGGTGGATGATATCGCCCGACAGGGTAAAGTCGTTGCAGGGCCTTACCCTGGCCACGAAGGGTTTGATGAGTCTGGCGGATATCAGATCGCCCAGTGCAAACGTGGCCAGCAACATTCCAATGATATAATAGCCTTGCTTTTTATACTGCTTAATGCAGAATATAATGATAAAAAGGTAAAGCGGTGACCAGAAAAACCGGTTTCGCATCAACGGCATCAGCCAATCGAAAAAGCTGTTTGAAAGCCCGCGGTGGATTTTCAAAAACAATTCAACATCAAATTGCTGTATGCTTTCTATCATGCTTTTTTGCAGATTAAAATTAAGCGATCAGATTCTGGCAAGTCAAAATCCTCAAGGGCATAATTTCCGAACGATTTCTGGATCACCAGGCCTGCCTTGGTTAACATCCGGGTGAAATCCTCAACACTAAACGCCTGTACCCGCTCTTCAAAATTATACACCTTTTGCTGATCTTGGAAATTTATTTTTTTGATGATCTTGCCATCTACCACATTTTTAGTGATGTTGAAATTAATTCCGTCGAGTGACTTTACTTCGCAAGAGTTTAAATTTCTGATGATTTTTTCAGTGTTGAAGTAATCAATGATCAGGACACCATCTGCTTTCAGGCATTTTCTGAAGGTTTTAAGTGCATTTACGTGCTCTTTTTCGGTTTCAAAATAACCAAAACTGGTGAACAGGTTTAAGGCAATGTCGAAATAATTGATGTAAAAAAGCTTTCTCATATCGTGAACGAGAAAGTGAAGCTTATTGTTTTCGAATTGCCTGGCGTATTTGATGCTTTGTTCAGATAAGTCTATTCCTGTTACATCAAACCCTTTTTTGTTGAGATAAATCGAGTGACGTCCTTTTCCGCAAGCGATGTCGAGCATTTTTGAGTCGGCCGGAGGATTAAGGAACTTGGTCAGGTTATCAATAAAAAACTCGGCTTCAGCATGGTTTCTTTGTTGGTACAGGATATGATAATATGGTGAATTAAACCAATATTGAAACCACTTGCGTTGCATAACTGAGCTTTTTGTTTTGGAAGGTGCAAACTTAGATAAAATTGCAGTAAACGCAGTAGACAAATTTCACGGTATCGCAATTTTATTGCTTTTAGTTCTGTGCGCGTGCTGATAAATAATAGTGAGAAACCGGAATACTAAAAAATCAATACATTAGTGTAATGAATGATGTGGACTTTATTCTTCATGAACTAAGCAAGCTGGGTGATCCTACTTATTTGATAAAAATGGCTCACTTCGGGATTGATGTGTCAAGGGCCTATGGTATCCGTGTGCCTCATATCAGGCAGCTGGCCAGGGAAATTGGTCGTAACCATGAACTATCGCTTTTGCTTTGGGAAACGGGTTATCATGAGGCCCGGCTTTTAGCGACCTTTATTGGTGAGTATAAAATGGTCGAAGAAGCGCAAATTGATGCGTGGGTAAGCGATTTTAGCTCGTGGGATATCTGTGACCAGGCTTGCGGCAATCTCTTCGTTAAAACGCCTTATTTTAAGTCGAAAGTTTTTGAGTTTGCCAAAGCAGAAAAAGAATTTGTAAAACGTGCGGGCTTTGTGCTCATGGCGGATGCCGCAGTACACCTTAAAAAAGAGCCTGACGAGACGTTCCTTAGTTTCTTGCCACTCATTGAAGTGCATGCCTGCGATCACCGCAATTTTGTAAAGAAGGCGATAAACTGGGCTTTGCGGCAGATTGGGAAACGAAATGCGTTTTTGCATGATTATGCCATTGCAACCGCCCGGCACATTCTCGAGGAGCAGAATAAGAAAGCAAACTGGATTGCACTGGATGCATTAAGGGAGCTGAACAGCGAAGCCGTGTTGAGAAGGGTGGGTAAGTGAATGAGCATTACTTATCCTACATCAATGTGCAGCGCTAAATGTTGCTGTAAATTTGTATCATAAACAAGAAAGGAAATTTATGTCACAGTTTATTTTGCACAAATCAAATACCAGAGGCCATGCCAATCACGGATGGTTAAACGCTCATCACTCGTTCAGTTTTGCAAATTATTACAATCCTGAAAGAATGCACTTTGGTGTTTTAAGGGTTTTAAATGATGACTTGATTGATGGCGGAATGGGTTTTGGTACTCACCCGCACGACAATATGGAAATTATCACCATTCCATTATCGGGTGCTATTGCGCACAAAGACAGTATGGGGAATTCAGCCGTGATTAAAAGCGGTGAAATTCAGGTGATGAGCGCAGGTACAGGGGTTAGCCATAGTGAGTTCAATGCATTGGAAGCGGAGAAGCTGAGCTTACTGCAGATCTGGTTGTTTCCAAATAAAAAGAATGTTACTCCACGTTATGACCAGATGACTTTAGACGGTGATGCACGTCATAATAACTTCCAGCAGATTTTATCGCCAAGTGCGGAAGATGCTGGTGTTTGGATCCATCAGGACGCCTGGTTTTCGTTAGGAAAGTTTGATGCCGGTTTCGAAACTGAGTATCAGATTAAAAGAAGTGAAAATGGAGTTTACGCATTTGTGATCAGCGGCGAAGTGACCATTAACGGACAAACTTTAAGTGCAAGAGATGGGTTTGGTATATGGGATACAGACCACATCAGTTTTAAAGCCAATACCGATGGTGCGGAAGTATTGTTGATGGATGTTCCAATGGAATTGAACTAATAAAACATTTTTATCATGCCTCGCAGATTTTACTTTCTGCGGGGTTTATTCGTTTTTAAAAAATATGCAAACTATCATACTTTACATCGGGAGAGATACAGAAATTACAGTGGTGATGAATCGTTTACTAAATGCCAGGCCGGAGTGGAAAGGCATTTGTGTGTGTTCAGATGAGGAAGCGGTTGCCATTTGTAAAGCACAGCACATTGATCTGGTTTTACTTGGTAACGGAATAGACCATGAAGCAGAAAAAGCTTTAAAGGTAAGTATGCTGGAATTGCGACCCGGTTTAAAAATTATTCAGCACTATGGTGGTGGAAGTGGTTTGCTTTACGGAGAAATTATGACCGCATTACATCAGGTGTAATGCGGTTTTTATTTCTAACTAATGTACTCTCTGTCTTCGTCGCTCAACTCCTTTTTGTTTGCAGGAGTCGATTGATTCCTTTCAATTTCATCGTCGTAGCTGCTGATTGTTTTGCGTGGACGACCAGCTACAAAGCCAATGATGAATCCGATTACAATACAGATGCCGATGACCAGAAGTTTAGATACTGGAACCGTTGCGACAAGAAAATCGAAATCAACGGGTTCGGTGTTCACCATCAGAAATACGGTAAGCAATACAGTTAAGATGATGATGAAAATGGTTTTTCCACTCATGGTGTTAAAAGCTATAATTAAATGAAAACTCTAATATCGGATTTTGATTGTATATCTTGTGAACAAAAACCAACCTCGCTCCAACATCTACAACAGGCTGATACCTCAAAATGTTTAAGCTACTGTTTAATTCTAATCCAAAAGTTTTAGGTTCCCCGATATTGGTATCAACACCGATGTTTTCATAGTGGCTAAAAAAACCTGCCCTGAAATTTCTTACATAGGCCAGTGGGCCAAGCTCCCAGTCAGGGAATGCAAATGGAAATCGGTAATTGAACAAAAGGGTGTTTTGTAATTTACTTTTTGCTAAAATATTATTGTAACCATAAACGGTAGATATTTCGGTAGAGTATTGGTTTACGCCAGTTGCTTTCTGGTAATTGAAGCTGGCCAGGAAGGAGTGATTTTTTGCCAGTCCCGGGAAATAAAAGAAACTTTCCAAAGCCATAATCTCTCCCCCTAAATTCTTATCGAAGGGTTGGTGATTGTAGGTAGCCCGTAAAACCTGCGCCCATTTTGGAGCGATATCCCGTTCAGTAGTTCTGGTGCTGTGATTTAAAGCAAAGCTGTACTCCATTGGGAATTTAAGTTCGCGAATAAAGTTGGCAGGCATGTTTTCGGGAAGGTAGCGTTGCGTAAAACTCGTTGCGGCATTTAGGGTAAATGCATAGGTGTTATTCCTTGCATTAAATGACAATGGGAGGGAAGCATTCAGCTTGGTATAGTTCTCCCGCCAGTCGCCTTGCTGAATCGCATTTTTAGCGCGATAGAACGTTCTTCTCGGTCGGTTGCGGTAAAGTACAGTCAATACAGGATAGAGTGCCTTATAGCTGATGTCTGCCGTGTATTCGAAGCGCTTCAAATCTCTATGGAATTTTGCACCTGTGTAAACGCTCATAGTATTGAGCAGATTGTTAGATTGAAGTTCCAGTCCGAATGTATATTCGTCATCAATGGTTGGGATAATGCTATGAAAACTAAAAAGGTTCAGCGCCTGATGATAGGGTTTAGACTTGAAAATACTGTCGGGAATATTGTTGAAAACGTTTCCCGTGTTTTCCTGTTTTTCTGCCGCTGAGGCGAAGTCCACAAAAGCATCTTCGCCTATTGGTTTTGGGCTAAGTATTTGCTCAGTAATTTCGTATCCGTTTAGCTTATAGTCATTGAAGATTAGCTTACCATCTTGACTTTCGCCAGGATTGAATGCGCCATATCTGGAGTTCGTTAGTGCTTCAATTTTTTTGGTCTGCGGATCGATCGCGTAAATATTATCGGTACCATTAAAGTGCGCGTTGAACAGAATTTGTTCGCCGATAAAAACCGGCCGGCTGAGTTGTTGTCTGCTGTTCGCGATGATTATTTTTTTTGTCCCGTTTTCAAGCATACTTAAATTTTTGCCCTGTTCGCTAACGCCGATATAAGCGATCTTTTTTCCGGCTTCATCAAAAGCCGGCGTTTGTAAAATTTCATTCTCAGGATTAGGATAAGTTTTTAAAATTCTTCCCGACGAGGTTTCTATTTCAACCAGATTAAACTGATTGTTAAGTTCTACTTTGGCCGCAATAATTTTTGTTGCATCGTTCGAAAGACTGGGGGAGAAGAGGCGGCTTCGGCTGCTTAATTTCCTGATTTTTTTTGTGATGAAATCGTAGGAGCAGATTACGCTATAGCTTCTTTGTTTGTATCTTGGATCGTATCTTATTTCATCCCAGATCAGGGTATTGTTTTTGTAGCTGAACCAGGGCTGCTCCTGATAACCAATCCCGAATAATTTTTGTTCTGATTTATCATCGTTGATGATCACAAAATATCTTGCTTCCTGTTTACTTTCTTTAAGTGCCAGGATCTGATTTTTATTCAACCTTACAGGCAAAAAATAGTTGGTTGCCAGAGTGGTTTTTTTGTTGGCGGACAGGTAGTTTTCTTTCTGGTCTTTTTTAAGCTGGTTCATCCATTCTTGCTTCAGTTTTTCCTGAGTAGAAAGATAGAAATCTTTTGTGTTTTGGTTGGTGATTTTTTTAAGGCTTTGGGAGAAGGGGTAAAGTCTTAGCGGTCTTTTTCTGATGTCGCCAAGTAGGCTGTCGGAAATGAATTGTCCGTGCTGTGCCTTCATGTTCGCGACCATCGTATACCCGGTTTGATAATAGCCGGGAGTGACATCTTTATTCGATCCGAAGTATGCTTTGCTATAAGAGAATTTTTCGCCTTCCAGAATGGAGGCTCTGAAGGGCATGATCCAATTGGGCTGTCTGCCTCTTCCTGATTTCGTTAGCGCAGTTTCATTTACCACTGCATCACCTTCGAAAAACCAGGTTGGTATCCCTGCTCCGAAGTAGGCGAAATAAACCAGTTCGGGGAAAGGATGTATTTGTGTACCTGTCAATTTGTCGAACTGAGCAATATGTCGGAGCTCGTGGACAGCCAGGTTATTTAGCCAATCCTGGCTATCGAAATATTGTGGTGGGGTAGTATAGAACTCAGACTTTCGCGGAGCAAGCTGAACAAATCCATTTGCTATGGTTCCCTGGTTCTGGAGGATAAGCGGAATAGAAATTTTTTGCTGGTGAAAGCCCAGCCCAATTCTGGGGTAGATGGAGGGTAGGGTATTGGCCATTCTTTGCGCCTCCTTTTCCAGTTCCCGCGGATAGATGATTTTAAAGCCACTGGCCGAAATATAGTTCCATTTTACACTAAGTGGGTTTTGAGCACTGCTGAAAATCTGTCCAAAAACAGATGATGAAATAAGACTTAATGTCAATGCTGTTAAATGCTTGATGAATAGTTTATTATTGTTGTTTTTTATCTTCATTTAAATAGTTTGCTAAAATATTTAGTTTTTCGTTTTTTTCGAATGTCAACCTTTATGGTTTTTTAATTTAGTTAATATTTGTTAAAGCATTGATTTTTAAATTATTATTTGTTTTGTAAAATTTCAGATAATGTGCGTTACTGCCGCTTTTATTTATCTCTAAATTACCTCTGCTTAGTAATATTATACATTTTTTGAAGGATGCCAATAACGATCTTAAATTACACTATTTAAATCATTTTCTTCGAAAAAAACATCAGCAATACTGGATTTAGGTTACCCATATTTCGGCTAGGTTGAAGAATACAACATTATAGTTATTAGGTATAGAATGCTGAATGTGTAGTCAAAGTTATCGGTTCTTTGGAATTGCTAATTCACTTTTTTTGAAACCGAAGAATTAAAGTAGTGTGTTTGCGTGGTGGTTTTGGAAGGGTTGGCGGATTTAGGCCACTTAGGCCAGGTTGGTTTTTGTACTACTCTTCAAGAATAAAGTCTGATAAACAACCACAAGATTTTTCAGCTGCTCTATATATTAGTGCCATTATGTCATGTTTCGAATTTCGTAACTGGCTTTCTAATTTTGTTTACTTCATATGGCTCTGGCCCTTGTGATCCTTTTTAGAATAATGGACCATCGCTATATAGCTGATAAGATTCGCTGATTGCCGGGTCGAATTGCCTAGATTGTGATCGGTTTGGAGTTAATATATTCTATATTTCAGATGTCTTGTTTGCCGAATTTGTATACAAATCATGCTGAATTAGTGCTGAAAACAGCCGCTTAATTGGGTTTCTTTGCGATATTCGCTCATTGACGACTTTAACCGTAATTTTATTGAAAATTATTAATAAATATTTAAATTACTGATTATTAGTGTTTTGTGTCTTTGTTTTGGCTTTTTGCTCAAAATGTGTTCCCGGCTTACTGTTTCCTCAAATACGGCCTCTTTGGCTCAATTCATTAGCCTTCACATGTTCTTTTTTGCCTGAAGTTCTAGTGTGATAGGCCGTGCTTTTGGATTCATAAATGTAAGCGCATCAGCTATATTTAGTTTCATGTTGAGCTTGCATTTACGCATTGTGCTTATGAAATTATACCTGTAGATTTTGTTGTTTTCTGGGTGTTTCCAAGGCTCTTGAAACTCACCGTAAGGTAGCTTTTAATCGTAAATTTTGATGCCTGGAATTGTTGTTGGAATATGTTTACTATTCCCAGATTAATGAATGTTTTCTATCTGTATAGAGGGGGGTATTTGAAGCCGCTTTTGGCAGTGCTTTTTTATAATTTATTTCTTCTTTTCTTATAGATTGGATATAAGAAAATCGACCCGATGATAATCGCTGCACCAGTGTAAAAACCAGTTGTCATTTGTTCATTATTTTTAAAGAAAATAAAGGCTAAAAACACGCCGTAAACAGGCTCCAGATTGGTGATTAAAGCCACTCTGAAAGCGGATAAAGTTCTCATTACAGATACGCCTGCTACATAGGCAACAGAGGTGCAAAAGGTTCCTAGAATTGTAATGTAAATCCAATCTGTGATGCTGAGATTAAACGGTGTATGCATTAAAGATCCGTCGTAAACCCTGTATAATGTGATCCAGCATAGCGCGCCCACCAGTTCGTAAAATCCGATGATTGAGGGTTCACTTTTTTGAACGAGTGTGGAATTAATGGTTGAAAATAAACTCGACGCAACAGCTGCAAGCAAACCGAAAATAATACCTAAAGTGTATTGTGTTTCAAATTTAAAGATCAGGTAAATACCAAGAATAATCAAAAGGCCGACAAAAATGTCGCCGATTTGCAAAGGCTGTTTTTTTATCAGCGGTTCAAAAATTGCCGTAAATAAAGTGAATGAAGAGAGGCATACCAGCGTAACCGAAACGGTGGAAACTTTGATGGCATAAAAGAAGAAAATCCAATGGATGGCAACAATTCCTCCAGTTAAAATAAACTGAATGAATTGTTTTTTTGTAACCTTAATATTCTTTTTTGATAACAAAAACCAGGCGAAAAGCGTGGCACTGGCGATCAAAACCCTATACCATACTAGTGGCACAGCATCAATGGAAATTAGCTTTCCAAGTACGCCCGTAAAGCCCCAAACCAGTACGGTGAGGTGTAGGATTAACAGGTTCTTTTTATTGTCGTCCATCGACTATTTTGGTGCTCTTTTAAGTAAGTAAAAGCCTAAGATGGCAAAGAAAATTGTGGGCATGATTACGGCTGCCAATGGAGGAAGTCCACCTTTGGTCGAGAACATTTGTGTGAACTGGTTGAATACAATATAGGCGAAGCTGATGAAGATTCCGATCCCCAGAGAAACACCTACTCCACCGCGAACTTTACGTGAAGAAAGGGCCACTCCGATAAGGGTAAGTACATAGGCGGAAAGGGGGTGAAAGAAGCGCTTGTAGCGCTCAAACTGCAGGTCGTTCATTACGCCTGTTCCCCTTGTTTTTTCCTTCCTGATTTTATCAGACAATTCCTTTGTAGTGAGGTTCTGAACCACGTTATCATAGGCTGAAAAATCATCCGGCCTCATATCAAGTATCGTATCTTTAAGCTTTCCGTTCCCGTAAATCATGGTTTCCTTTAAGCCATCTATTTTACGTATGGAGTAGTTGCTCAATTGCCACTTTCTCTTCAGTGAATCCCATTTAATACTTTCTGCAACGATCTTTTTAGTCAATACGTCGCCGTTAAAGTTGTCTAGTGAAAACCTGTACCCGTAATTGGTTTTGTTGTCAAAATTATCAATGTATATATAGGTCTTGTTATCCAGTTTCATGTGGATATTTGACTTCGTTGACGGATCATTTCTTTTAACAAAGGTGTTCTCAAAGTTATTTTTCAGGGTATTGGTATAAGGCAGAATATACAGATTGGAAACCAGGTTTGCTGAGAAAATCACGCTGGCGGAAATGAAGTAAGGAAATAGGAATCTGTTAAAGCTGACCCCCCCACTGAGTATGGGTACTATTTCAGTTTGATCGGCCATCTTTGCGGTAAAGAATATTACTGCAATGAAGTTGATCAATGGAGACAGCATGTTTACATAAAAGGGGATGGAGCCTGCGTAGTATTTGGAAAGAATGCCCCAAAGACTGAGTCCGCTTTTCATAAAATCATCCATCTTTTCAGATAGGTCAAATACCACGATGATGATCACAAAAATGGCAAGTGTGTAAACAAATGTACCCAGGTACTTCCCTATGATATATTGATCGATGATTTTAATTTTCCCTTTTAGTAGACTCATTTTTATAGTTTGTTACCTAAAACTTTAACCATTTTGTTTTTCCAGTCATAGAACTCTCCTGCTATAATTTTTTCACGTGCCTGTTTTACCAGCCAAAGATAAAAGTGAAGGTTGTGTAGTGTTGCGATTTGTGCACCAAGCATCTCATTACTGTGAACCAGATGGCGTAAATATGCTTTGCTGGTTACCTGATCTGCATGCAAATCACTTTCATCATCTAATGGAGAAAAATCGTTTTCCCATTTCTTGTTCCTGATATTTATGATCCCGTTTCTGGTGAAAAGCATTCCATTACGTGCATTTCTGGTTGGCATTACACAATCAAACATATCTACCCCCAGTGCAATGTTTTCGAGGATGTTGATTGGCGTGCCTACACCCATTAGATAACGCGGTTTTTCGTATGGTAATATGTCGCATACAATTTCCGTCATGGCATACATTTCTTCAGCAGGCTCGCCAACGGATAGCCCTCCGATAGCGTTACCATCGCGGTTCATACTTGCAATAAATTCGGCAGACTTAATTCTTAAATCTTTGTAAACTGATCCTTGCACGATGGGGAAAAGCGTTTGGTCGAAGCCGTATTTAGGTGATGTATTATCGAAATGTGTGCAGCAGCGTTGTAACCAGCGGTGTGTCATTTTGATTGACTCTGCTGCATAGGTATAATCGCAGGGGTACGGTGTGCATTCATCGAAGGCCATAATGATGTCTGCACCGATAGTACGTTGAATATCCATGGCGTATTCAGGTGTAAACAGGTGTTTAGAGCCATCAATGTGGGAGTGGAAAGTTACGCCTTCCTCCTTGATCTTACGTACTTTACTCAAGGAATAAACCTGATAACCGCCGCTATCTGTCAGGATCGGCCGATCCCATCCAATGAACTGATGTAAGCCCCCTGCTTTTTCCAGAATATCCAACCCTGGTCGCAGGTACAAATGATAGGTATTTCCGAGGATGATCTGAGCATCGATATCCTGCTTCAACTCGCGCTGGTGTACGGCCTTAACAGTTCCGGCGGTACCAACTGGCATAAAAATTGGTGTCTGTATTTCGCCGTGTGCAGTTGTAACTGTTCCGGCTCTGGCTTTAGACTGGGTGTCTTTAGCCTGTAAACTAAATTTCATCTGTATCTTTTTATTTTCTCCATGTCGAAATGGAGTTTCCTACATCAAAATACTTCTTAACCATAGCTAATTGGCGTTTTGATGCCGGACGGTTAACATGTATTTTTTCTCGTCAAAAATCTTTCAAAAATAGCAAAAATTGAGGGCATATTTTTCTTTAATTTTTTTCCACATAAAGGCGTATTACAGATTAAAAATGAGAAATTTGAACCTATTTATTTCATCATTGTGATATTAACCCCTATAGAAATTATTCTGCTCTCCACTCTGGTATTTTGCCTGCTAGTACAGTTATATTATGTATTGTTTGTTCACCTTAAACTGGCGAATGCTATAGTTGAAGACGTTCCGGTTGTTTCCCGAAAACCAGTTAGTGTTGTTGTTTGCGCACGGAACGAGGTTGCAAATTTAGGTACATACCTGCCAACACTAATGACTCAAAATTACCCGGAATATGAAGTTGTCGTTGTTAACGACCGTTCATGGGATGGAACGGAAGAGTTACTGGAGCAGATGGCTAAGAAATACGGTAATCTGAAGGTGGTAAAGGTGCTGGACAACGATAAGTTTTTAGCCGGTAAGAAATTCGCGGTTACCATGGGTATTAAAGCCGCAAAGTACGACTGGCTTGTATTTACAGATGCGGATTGTACTCCGGCTTCGGATAACTGGCTGATGGATATGCAACAGCCTGCGGATGAAAATACTGAAATTGTATTGGGTTATTCCCCATACCTTAAAAGGCGTACTTTGCTTAACGCCCTGATCCGTTTTGAGACTTTTTTCACTGCCGTTAACTATCTTGGATTTGCTTTAAAAGGGATGCCATACATGGGGGTGGGTAGAAATATGGCTTATAAAAAGTCTTTGTTTTTTAAAAACAAGGGTTTTGCTGCGCATATGCATATTCCTTCAGGCGATGATGATCTGTTTGTAAATGCTCACGCTACTAAATACAACACAGAAGTGAGGTTGAATAGTGAGAGTCATGTATGGAGCGAACCTAATCGCACCTGGGCTGGTTATCTGAGACAAAAGAAACGTCATTTTGGTGCCGGAAAATTGTATAAAGCAAAACATAAATTTATCCTGAGTCTACAAATCGTTATGCAGTTTATGTTTTACGGATTATTTGCTGCATGTATGTTTTTAAGCAGAGAAGCCCAGTATTTAGCTGGTGGAGTACTTTTGTTAAGTATCCTGATCCGATGCTTTGTATACCCAAAGTTGTTGAAAAGACTGAACTATGGAGATTTGCGTTGGTGGTTCCCAATTTTAGATATACTTTTGTTCCTGTTTCTAACCCTCAACGGATTTCTCGCCATGTTTGGCAAGAAAAAAGTTAACTGGAAATAAATTATACTTATAAGAATTACAATATGGCTGATGTAAAACCTGATATCATTTTAAAATATTTTCCTGATTTAACCTACAAACAGATCGATCAGTTTTCACAGTTGTTTGATTTATATGTGTTTTGGAATGCTCAGATTAATGTGATTTCGAGAAAAGATATCGAAGAGCTGTACGAGCGCCATGTGCTTCATTCTCTTGGAATTGCCAAAGTATGTACATTCAGAAAGGGTGAGTCTGTTTTAGATGTTGGAACGGGTGGTGGTTTTCCCGGTATTCCGCTGGCCATATTATTTCCTGATACGCAGTTTCATCTGGTTGATTCGATTGGTAAGAAGATCAAAGTGGTAAAGGAAGTGGCATCTGCACTGGGTTTGGATAACTTAAAAGCCGATCATTTAAGGGCAGAACAAATCAAAGATAAATTCAATTTTGTAGTTTCCCGGGCTGTAACCCGCTTGGGTGAGTTTTATCCCTGGATTCAGGGTAAGTTCAAGAAAGATAGCCTGAATGCCATTCCAAACGGTATTTTGTATCTTAAAGGCGGGGACTTGGCTGAGGAAATCAAAGAATCAAAACTGAAAGCAGAGTTGTATCCGCTTTCAGAATATTTTGAGGAGGAGTTTTTCGATACCAAATACGTGGTTTATGTACCGCAATAATTTTTGTTAAAGGCCTGTAACGGGCCTTTTTTTCTTTTAAATAATCGACTAGAATTTATTTACTTTTTGTGGATTATCCCTCATCAACATTTTATCTTTTAAAGTTTCCTGCAGTTGGGATTGCTTGTCGATGCTTTTTACAACGTTTAAAACCACGTTGGCAGCATCACTAAAAAATTGTCTGGTGATGGTACTGTATTCATCAGTTGCCTTGTGGTAATCTTTATGGTCTTCAACGCCAAAGTATAAAAAGGGAATGTTCTTAGCATTGAAGGCGCCCTGATCGCTTTGGTTAGTCCAGTCATCATGTCCAAGCTTTGGATCATCGTGCCCTAATATGACCTTGATTTCTTTTCTATTCGTATCTACATATTTTTTCAGTTCAGGATATTTGAACGTACCGCTAACATAAAGTTCGCCCTTATCGCTATGACTGATCATGTCCATGTTTAAATTAACTGCAATGGTATTGATGGCAACGGGAGGGTTGGCGACAAAGGCTTTGGCGCCCTGAAGTCCCATTTCCTCAGCATCGAAGGCGGCGAAAATAATGGTGTTCACAGGTTTATTCTTTGCAAAGTAGGCGGCAATTTTTAACAGGCCTGCTGATCCTGAAGCATTATCATCCGCTCCGTTGAAAACCTGGTCTTTAACCACTCCCAGGTGATCGTAGTGTGCAGAAACCACGATTATATTCGTAGTTTTGCCGGGAATATAGCCGATTAAGTTTGTCCCGTTCACTTTTGTTCCACCGCGTGAGTTGAATGTAAATTCCTGAGCATAGTTAACGTTTTGCGGGTATGACTTCAGGCCTAGCTTCTGAAACCTTTCCCTGATATAAGCACGGGCCATTTCTGCACCTTTAGTGCCCGTTTTTCGACCCTGGTAAGCATCAGAAGAAAGCACTTCTACATCTTTGAGCAATTGGGTGTCTAATTTACCTGTTCCTGATGCGGTTTGATTTTTAACTGATGAACAGCTGCTTAGCAAGATGGCTAAGGGAAGGATATATAGTATTTTCATTTTATTATTCATAACGCTGTCTGCGGGGGTTATATTGTCAATTATGCAGCGACCTCGCGCAAATCTACTGCAACCACTCTGGAAACACCTTGCTCTACCATCGTTACACCGTAAATGATATCTGTGCTGGCAATTGTGCGTTTATTGTGCGACACGATGATAAACTGCGACTGACCAGAAAACTTACGAATGATATTGTTAAACTTATCGATGTTTGTATCATCGAGCGGTGCATCAACCTCATCGAAAATACAGAAAGGAGCTGGTTTTAGTAAATACAGCGAAAATAAAAGGGCTGTGGCAGTAAGTGTTTTTTCGCCTCCGGATAACTGGTTGATGGAGAGTGGTCTTTTTCCCTTGGGACGTGCGATGATGTCGATATCTGCTTCTAAAGGATTAATGGTATCTGATAGAATCAGGTCGCAGCTATCTTCCTCATTAAATAAAGAGCGGAAAACCACGATAAAGTGTTCACGTGCCTGTGTGAAGGCCTGCATAAACTTATCTTTTGCGGTATCATCTATTTCCTTTATTGTTTGCAGCAGATCTGTTTTGGCGGCATTAAGGTCTTTTTTCTGGTTCTGAATGAACGCATAACGTTCTTCCATTTCTTTGAAAGCCTCCATGGCCATGGAATTTATTGCACCAAATTCATCCAGCTGGCGCTTCATTTTTTCTACCTTTTGCCTGATTTCGAACTCACTTTCCAAGGCTTCAATCTCGGTGTCGCTTTCCAGCAGGTCGTTTATATCAATGTTAAATTCGACAGCTAAGCGCTCTTTCAGGGAGTTTAAATCAATCTTGAGAGTGTTTTTCTTGTCCTTAATTTCCGTTAGGAGAAAATCTGTTTCTTCACGGTTTTTACGAATGTTGGAAAGGCTGGTTTCTACTTCGTTGATATTGCCTTTACTATCAAAATATTCCTTTTCTACATCTGCCAGGCCCTTTTCCATTTCCTCGCGCTGCTGATACATCTCCAGCAGTGTATCATCACTTAAATCAGTGTGTTGCAAGGTTTCAGTAATTTGTGCCAGGGTTTCCTGTAATTCTTTTTCGTTTTGGGCAACCCGCTTATTTAAAGCCTCTTCCTGCACAAAGCGGTAATCAAGATCTTTTTCAAGTCCTGATAATTTATTCTGCTGCTGGTGAAAACGAATATTGTCCTGATTGTATTTTCCTGCACTTTCGTTAACCTGATCGGCAAGTTCCTGATAATTGATTTGCTGTTCCTGCAGGTTTACATGGTATTGTTGCTGTTTTTGTTGCAGCGCTACCAAAGCCGGTAGTTTTTCTGACAGCGATTTTTCGATTGACACAATTTTTTGGGCAATGTCCGTTTTACGGTTTTCGCTGGTTGTGATAAACTCCTGGTATTGATCGCGACGGGTTTGAACGGAAATCTGTTCATTACTCAAGCGGTTCAGCTCTTGCTGAAGGGTGCTGATTTGGTTAACTTTTGAAGCCTCTTTCAGGTTAAAAATGTTTTCGGTTTCAGCTTTTATTGCTGCATTATATTGGTTGATCAGCGATTCTGATGCCTTGATCTCTTTAGCTAAGTTCTCCAGGTTTTTTGCCCGACCGATTCTTTTGCCTTCAAACAGTCCTACAGACCCACCGGCCAATGTAACCCGTGTTTGTGCGTACTTACCGTTCTTTGCTAAGACAGTAATGCTTTCTGTTGGTGTTTCCTTAAATAATTGTTCCTGTTCGTTAACAGCTATATTAACATTTTGGAGCAAGAGGTTACATAGATTTTGGTATTTTTTATCAACTTCTATTACGGATAAAGCAGGGATCAAGCCTTCGCGGTTAGCGGGTGCAGCATTTTTATCCGGAATATTCTCGAGTATAAAAAAGTTAGCGCGACCACGACTGGCGTCGGTAAGTAAATTGATGGCCTGAACGGCATCTGTATATTTCTCAACCACATAATGATTCATCACGGGTTCAAGATAGTTTTCTATAGCGATACGATAATCCTCGTTACAAAACAGGATATCGGAAAGGAGTAAGGCGCTTTTGGCAAATGAATTGTTCTTTTTTAAAAAACGTATCGATTCGGGAAAACCTTCCAGACTATCTACCAGGGATTTTGTGAGGTTGTATTCGTTTTGTTTCGCATCTTTTTTGCGGTTCTCTGAAGTCAGCTTTTCTTTGTCTGAGTTTAAATTAAGCTCTGATTCGGCAAGTTTAATTCTCAATATTTCTTCCGCTTCTTTAAGCTGCCTGATGTTATTTTGCTTCTCGGTAATCTGAATATCCAGTTCGGCCAAAGCATGGTCGAAGGCTTTCAGTTCCAGGGTTTTGGTTTCAGTGTCATCCACATTTCTGTTGGTTTCCTGCACCAGGGCATCCTTTTGAATATTGAGGATATCAATTTCTTTTTGAGCCTGATACACCTGATTTTGTAAATCGCTTACAGATTTAATCAGGTTATCGAGCCTGTTTTTTTCAGTTTGCTGTTGTTCACGGAATGTATCGAGTGATAATTTGAGGACTTTTAAATCAGATTCTACTTTGTTAAACACTTCAGTTTCTGTTAAAACTTCTTCGTTTAAACGCTTAATATTGTATTTAACGTGGTTAACCTGATTTTTATCTTTCTCCAGCTCGCCGGATACCCGGGTTTCCTTTTCCTGTAAAAAGCGCATTTGCTCATTTTTAACCTTTTTCTCACTTTCGTAGGCACGGATTTTAGAAACAAGTTCGTTCGTTGCCTTTTGCTGAATGGATAAGTTTTTCTCCTGATTGATGCTTGCCAGTTTGAGCTTTTGCAACTCCGCTTCCTGAGTATCTATTTTTGTGCTGAGCTCAGCCCTGGAAACCTGCTGGCTTTGTTCCTGGGTTTCGAGTGCATTTAAGTCGGTACGGAAGAAAGCAATCCTGTGAGTGGCCAGCTGCACACTCAGTTCACGGTATTGTTCTTTTAATTTATAGTAACGCTCTGCTTTACGGGCTTGGTTTTCGAGCGTTTTTAAGTTCTTTTCAATTTCGAAAAGCAAATCTTCAACCCGTTCCAGGTCGGCTTCAGTGTCTTTAAGCTTACTAAAAGTCTGTTTCTTACGAAGTTTGTATTTGGAAATGCCCGAGGCTTCTTCAAATAACGAACGGCGGCTATGCTCCTTGTTATTGATGATTTCGTCAACCATTTTAAGCTCAATGATAGAGTAGCTATCCGAACCAATACCAGTATCGAGAAATAAATCTGTAATGTCTTTTAAACGGCACTGAACATCATTTAAGCGGTACTCACTATCGCCATTACGGTAAAGTTTCCGGGTAACGGTAACCTGTGAGTAAGCGGTTGGTAGAATGTTTTTAGTGTTATCAAAGCTTAGCGAAACTTCTGCGAGCTGTGCCTGTTTCCGGTTTTTTGTGCCATTGAAAATGATGTTTTCCATTTTCTCAGAGCGCAATGCTTTGGTACTCTGTTCGCCCAAAACCCAGCGCATGGCATCAATCACATTCGATTTTCCACAACCATTCGGCCCCACAATAGCTGTAACTCCCTCATTAAAATTGATGGTCACTTTGTCGCCAAAGCTCTTAAATCCTTTAATTTCTAACTTAGTGAGTTGCATGGTTTGTAGTGGGGAGATAAATTTAATCTGTGGCCATTTATACTTTATTTCACAATCATCAACTTCGCAAATTTCAATAACAACTGTTTATTTCCTAAGCCCTGGAAAAACACTGTGGCTTTCACGTCAGGTAAATTTCCTTCCAGGCTTACAATTTTACCAAAACCGAACTTTTCGTGTTCCACTTCCATGCCGTTTTGAAATTCATTTGGCTGTGAGGGCGTGAAGCCGGCTGTAGGAATGTGTGCTTTTGCCAGCAAAGATGTTGTTTTAGGACGCGGAGGCGGGGCAGAAGTTGTTCCTGTTGGTTTTGGCTTGCTCATGAAATCACGAGGCTGAGATGTCCAGGTTTTGCGTTCATCGTCAAAATTACCTTCGAGCATATTGCTTTTTGCTGGCTTAACATCTAACTCTAAAAACCGTGGATTGATTTCATTGATGAAACGGCTTGGTTCGCAGTTGGTTAAGGTTCCCCAACGGTAACGTGAAGTTGCATAGGTAATGGTTAACTTAATTTCGGCCCTGGTGATGGCAACATAAAACAAGCGTCGTTCTTCTTCCAGATCGGCGCGAGAGTTTACGGACATTTGAGAAGGGAAGAGGTTTTCTTCCAGGCCGACAATAAATACGTTTTTAAATTCCAAACCCTTTGCAGAGTGAATGGTCATCAATGAAACGGTATCCTTGTTTTTGTCGCCGTCTTTGTCATCGTTGGTTAAAAGGGCCACATCCTGCATAAATACATCCAGACCCTTTTCTTCTATATCCTCGCGTTCGGCAAACTCTTTAATACCGTTTAACAGCTCCTGGATATTTTCATATCTGGCTCTGCCCTCTACACTATCATCAGTGTAGAGCTCTTTTAAAATACCTGCATGCTGGGCAATGAATAATGCTGAATCGTAGGCATCAAGCTTTTTAGCTTCGGCCTGAAAGCTTTGCACCATCATCGAAAAATCATTCAATTGATTTGCCAAACGGCCATCAACGTACATGTGGGCATTAGAAATGACATCCCACATGGTGATGTTGTGCTGATCGGCTGCAACAATAATTTTATCGACAGAGGTGTCTCCGATACCACGTTTAGGATAGTTGATTACGCGTTTTATGGCTTCCTCATCTTTTGGATTAAAGGTCAGGCGGAAGTAGGCAATTAAATCCTTTATCTCTTTACGTTGATAGAAAGAGGTGCCTCCGTATATTTTATATGGAATGTTGAGTTTGCGCAAACCTTCCTCCATCGCCCTGCTTTGGGCATTTGTTCGGTATAGGATGGCAAAATCATTGTACTGGTGACCTTTTAAGCCACGTTCCTGAATAATGGATTCAGCAACCAGTTTACCCTCTTCGTTATCGGTAAATGCGCGGGATACTTTTATTCTGTCGCCTTCAACATTTTCAGAGAACACATTCTTTTCCAGCTGATTTTTGTTATTGGCGATAATGCTACTGGCGGCATCTACAATATTCTGCGTTGAGCGGTAATTTTGCTCAAGCTTATAAACTTTTAAATCAGGGTAATCGCGTTCGAAGTTCAAAATGTTTTGAATATTCGCCCCGCGAAAGGCATAAATACTCTGCGCATCGTCGCCCACAACACAGATGTTCTGGTAGGCTGCGGCGAGTTTTTTTACAATGGTATATTGAGAAAAGTTGGTATCCTGATACTCATCGACCATCAGGTACCTGAACTTCTGCTGATATTTATTTAATACTTCAGGGTGCTCTTTCAGCAGGATATTGGTTTTAAACAGTAAATCGTCGAAATCCATAGCGCCTGCCCTGAAACATCTTTTGGCGTATTGCTCATAAATCTGACCGAGTAAAGGCCTTTTATTCTGGATATCTTCAGCCTGTATCTGATCGTTTGCCTGATACTCGCCCCAGGAAATCAGGTTGTTTTTAGCCGACGAGATTCTTCCATACACAAAATTGGGTGCATACAATTTATCATCCAACTGCATTTCTTTCAATATGGCACGGATAACACTTTTGGTATCGTCAGTATCATAAATGGTGAAGTTACTTGGGTAACCGATTTTCTCCGCTTCAACACGCAGAATCTTGGCAAAAACAGAGTGAAAGGTCCCCATCCATATGTTTTTTGCTTCAGCGCCTACCACTTTACTGATCCGCTCGCGCATATCCTTACTGGCTTTGTTGGTAAACGTTAAAACGAGAATATTAAAGGGATCGGTTCCGGTTTGGATCAGGTGCGCCACACGAAAGGTTATTACACGCGTTTTGCCCGAACCAGCACCTGCAACAATCATTACCGGTCCTTTTGTATTTTCTACTGCTGCTCTTTGTTGTGGATTCAATCCTTCTAAATAGTCCAAATCGGCTTCTGTTTTTTTGAGGTTCAAAAATAAGGATTCCCGGGCTTTTTATTGAATTTGTGGATAAATAGAAGTTAATCATGATTATGCCAAAATTGCATGGATCTTTTTTGGGAATAGAATTTGATATATCCGGGCTATGGAAGAGAAAAAAGTGAATAAAGACATTGAGCTTACTGACATACCTGAAGGGACTGGTACTGATGTTTACGCCAATTTAAAAGAGAAACTGGAAGGTGTTCAACAATTTCCGGGAGTTTACCATTTCAAGTTTATTATTACCGGCGGACTGGATAAAGTAGAAGAGTTGCGTAAAGTTTTACCGGATGATGAATTTATTGAACAGCCATCAAAAACAGGTAAATATGTCTCCATTACAGTAAAGAAGGAAGTTCAAAATGCTGACGAAGTGATCAAAATTTATCGGCAGACAGGCGAAATTAAAGGCATTATGATTCTTTAACCTTAGTGGGTTAAAGTTGCGCTTTTATCTGGCAACGATAAACTTCTTTGCCGTATTGTATTGGCCGGAATCTGAAGTGATTTTGAAGAAGTAAATTCCGGGAACAAATGTGGTAGTGTTAATCTCCAGTGTATGTTTTCCGGTATTCAGGTATTCGTTAACCACCGTTTTTACCAGCCTTCCCAATAAATCGAAAACCTGAATGTTTATTTTATCTGTTTCAGGTAATACAATATCAAGAAAAGTTTGGCTTGAAGCAGGGTTAGGGTAGTTTTGCGAGACAACAAACTTCAGGAATCTATCAAAAATTGCTTTGTTTATGGTGTCGAAGATCACGTAGCTGATTAACCGGTATCCACGTGCATTAGGGTGATAGGGGTCTTGATATAATGAAAAATCCCTTCTGATGGCGGCATTGATGTCGGCCAGGTATATTTTATATTCGGATGCCAATCGTCTGTAAACGGTATTAAGTGCCCTAATTGTGGCATTTGCCCTAACAAGTGTAGGGTTATTTCTATCGTCTACAAATTGCAGCGTACATATTATAGGTACTAATTTCTGTGCTACGCTGGAGTTAAGTAAAGAACGCATATTAGCTTCTGTTTCCGCAACGCTGCCTTTTCCATTAACAATTGCCAGGGCATCATTGATTCCCATATCAATAACGATAAAGCCTGTTCTGTCTTTTATCGCATTGTCAATTCTCAATAAACCCTGTGAGGTTGTTTGTCCGCCGATTCCAAAATTAGTGATGTCAACCACCTTATTCTGGTAGCATTGCAGGAAATTATTTTTAAGTGCATTCTGGAAGCCTAGACCCTGAACGCCTTCAACGGTACTTGCTCCGAAAGTTACGATATTGATACTGTCTTTAGAATAATACTGAGCTGCTTCAGGGCAACTTACATTTGCCGGAGTGGTATTCACCTGAGCAAAACTTTCAGGGCATATGAAACAAAGCAGCATAAAAGAGATTAATATCGCGCTAAATTTCATTTAGAATGTTCTTTCTTACAGGGTTTAAGGATATCCGTTAAAAGCCGCAATTTACATAAAAAATAGTATCATCAGCAATACATTTGCAGGCTTTTTAACAATATTGACATCCTGTTTCTTCAACACTTTACACCAGGGTTTGGTTTGTATTGACTTTAGGGTTTCTACTCTTTTAAAGCGATTCAATTATTACGTTTGTACTTTAAATTGCCATGCATTTACGACCTTTAAACCGTAACACCTATATTTGCCCAAATTCATTTTGTTATGCAAGAGATTAAAAATTATGTAGAAACGCACAAGCAACGCTTTTTAGATGAGTTGTTCGAGCTTTTGCGATTTCCTTCGGTTAGTGCTGACCCTAAATTCAAAGGTGATGTTTTAAAAACCGCTGATTACGTGGCTCAGAAGCTGAAAGATGCGGGTGCAGATAATGTAGAGATTTGCCAGACAGCCGGTTACCCGATTGTTTACGGCGAGAAAATTATAGATAGTGCATTACCAACTGTATTGGTATACGGTCATTATGATGTACAGCCTGCAGACCCGCTTGAGTTGTGGCACACACCGCCTTTTGAACCTACCGTACGCGATGGCAAGATATATGCCCGCGGTGCCTGTGATGATAAAGGACAATTCTATATGCATGTGAAAGCTTTTGAATTGATGAAAGAGACCAATACGCTTGCCTGCAACATCAAATTTATGATCGAAGGCGAGGAGGAGGTAGGATCGGCCAACCTGGGTATCTTTGTGAAAGATAATGCTGAACGTTTGAAAGCAGACGTGGTATTGATTTCGGATACTTCCATGATCAGTATGGAACATCCTTCTATCGAAACCGGTTTGCGTGGACTGGCTTACATGGAGGTAGAAGTTGTTGGTCCTAACCGCGATTTGCACTCAGGTGTTTATGGTGGGGCAGTTGCTAACCCAGCCACTATTTTATGTAAAATGATCGCTTCACTGCATGACGAGAATAATCATATTACAATTCCTGCCTTTTATGACAAAGTTATCGAGCTGACTGATGAGGAGAAAAAAGCTTTAAATTCGGCTCCTTACGATGAAGAAGAATATACAAAAGACCTTGATATAGAAGAAGTTTGGGGTGAAAAAGGGTATTCGACACTGGAACGTACCGGAACACGTCCGACATTGGAGGTAAATGGTATCTGGAGTGGCTATATTGGTGAAGGTGCAAAAACTGTTTTACCAAGTAAGGCAAATGCCAAAATTTCAATGCGTTTAGTACCTGATCAAAGTTCGGAAGAGATTGCAGAAATTTTTACCAAACATTTTGAAAGCATTGCACCAAAAAACGTAAAGGTTAAGGTTACTCCACATCATGGTGGCGAACCGGTGGTAACACCTACCGATAGTGTGGCTTACCGCGCCGCTGAAAAAGCCATTGAAGATAGCTTTGGGAAAAAAGCAATTCCAACACGCGGGGGCGGCAGTATTCCAATTGTTGCATTGTTTGAAGATGTGTTGGGTATTAAATCTGTACTGTTTGGATTTGGCTTAGATAGTGATGCACTGCATTCGCCAAACGAGAAATACGATATCTACAACTATTATAAAGGAATTGAAACTTTGCCTTTATTTCACAAATATTTCGCAGAATTCAGCAAATAGTTCAGATCTGAATGACTTATCCCTGCCTGTTTTAACCGGGCAGGGATTTTTTTATTTTCAATGCTGCATTTGCGCATACGTTTGATTATGCAACCCAGGTTAATATTCAAAGAACAGATGCCTTAAACTGATATAAAGACAATGTAAATTAATGGCGTTGGTTGCCTTGAAGTAGAAGCTGTCTTGTTTTTTTTCGTATTTTTGACACTCAAAAAAAACACAAAGGAGTGACATTAATAAAATCAATTTCAGGAATAAGAGGAACTATTGGCGGCCAGGCCGGAAACGGTTTAACCCCTTTAGATATCGTAAAATTTACTGCTGCATTTGGTAGCTGGGTAGTTCAAAAAACCAATAATAAACGAATTGTGATTGGCCGCGATGCCCGTATTTCTGGTGAAATGGTTAACAACCTGGTCATTGGAACCCTTCAGGGCCTTGGAATTGAAGTAATTGATCTGGGCCTTTCCACCACTCCAACAGTTGAGATCGCTGTTCCCAATGAACATGCAGGCGGGGGAATTATCCTCACTGCAAGCCATAATCCAAAACAATGGAATGCGCTGAAGCTGTTGAATGATAAAGGTGAATTTATCAGCGATGCCGATGGGAAGGATGTTCTGGATATTGCAGAAACCAGCGCTTTTGCTTTTGCAGAAGTAGATCAGTTGGGTAAAGTGATAAAAAATGATACCTATCTTCAAAAACATATTGATCAGGTATTGGCACTGCCATTGGTAGATGTTGAGGCGATTAAAAAAGCAGATTTCAAAATCGTTATTGATTGCGTAAATTCTACCGGAGGTATTTTTATCCCCGCTTTATTAAAAGCACTTGGGGTGACCCGAATTACTGAGCTTTATTGTACACCTGACGGGCATTTTCCACATAACCCGGAGCCACTTCCCGAAAACCTTACCGAGATTTCGAAAGAAGTACAAAAGCAAAATGCCGATCTGGGCATTGTTGTAGATCCTGATGTTGACCGCTTGTGTTTTGTAAATGAAGATGGAAGTATGTTTGGCGAAGAATATACTTTAGTTGCTGTTGCTGATTATGTTCTGAAAAATACACCTGGAAATACAGTTTCCAATCTTTCCTCAACCCGGGCATTGCGCGATGTGACCGAGCAGGCAGGTGCTGACTACAACGCATCGGCTGTTGGCGAGGTAAATGTGGTGAATAAGATCAAAGAAACCAATGCAGTTATCGGAGGTGAAGGGAATGGAGGAATTATCTACCCTGAATCGCATTATGGAAGAGATGCATTGGTTGGGATAGCATTGTTTTTGACTCATCTGGCCAAGTTTGGCAAGTCCATTTCAGTGTTAAGGGGCAGTTATCCTCAATACTATATTTCTAAAAACAAAATTACCCTTACGCCAGAGATGGATATTGACAACTTGCTTAAGCAGGTTGAAGAGAAATATAAAAAGCAGCCATACAGTACCATCGATGGATTAAAAATTGAGTTTGATAAAACATGGGTACATTTACGTCGTTCTAATACTGAGCCAATCATCCGGATTTACAGTGAAGCTGAAAATGAAACGGTTGCTGAAAGCCTGGCGAATAAGATCATTTCAGACATCAAAGAAATCCTTAAATTAAACTAATACATGAAAAAAGTTTATTTAGATAATGCCGCCACTACACCTTTGGATAAAGCTGTAATTGCTGAAATGACTAATGTGATGGAAAACTACTTTGGAAATCCATCAGCAATCCATGCGTTGGGAAGAGAAGTAAGGACGCTGGTAGAGAAGGCGCGTAAAACTGTTTCCGGACTACTTGGTGCGTCTCCATCAGAGATATTTTTTACTTCGGGTGGCACAGAGGCAGATAACACGGCTATACGCTGTGGGATTTCGGCATACGGTATCAAACATGCCATCACTTCTAAAATTGAACACCATGCGGTGGAGCACACTTTAAATATGATGCTTAAAAACGGTGAAATAGATAAACTCAGTTTTGTTAATATTGATACAAAAGGAAATATTGACTATGCCCATCTGGAAGAGTTACTCCAAAATAATGAGCGGTCATTTGTTTCTTTAATGCATGCCAATAATGAGTTAGGTACACTTACAGATATGATCAGAGTAGGGAATATCTGTGAGAAATATGACGCGATTTATCATGCCGACACTGTTCAGACAATGGGTCACTATGTGCACAATGTACGTGAACTGAAGGCCCACTTCATTGTGTGCGCAGCACATAAGTTACATGGACCCAAGGGTGTAGGTTTCTTATATGTAAATAGTAATATCAAGATACCGCCAATGATTTACGGCGGTGCACAGGAGCGTAATATGCGTGGTGGCACTGAGAATGTATATGGGATAGTTGGGCTGGCTAAAGCACTGGAAATCGCATATGCAGAGATGGCAGAACATCAGGCTCATATTCAGGGCTTGAAGGATTATTTAAGAGAACAGCTTATTTCCGAAATTCCGGGTATTGCTTTTAATGGTGAAACCGATGCTGATAAAAGCTTATACACCGTTTTAAATGTATCCTTTCCTGAAATGGACATGGCGGATATGTTACTGTTCAATCTCGATATAAACGGAATATGTGCCTCTGGCGGAAGTGCCTGCTCTTCGGGGTCTAACATTGGTTCGCATGTTTTGACAGGTATAAATGCAGATCCTAACCGTCCATCGGTACGGTTTTCTTTCAGCAAATTTACCACCAGAGAAGAATTGGACTACGTGGTAGAAAAAGTTAAAATGGTAGTAAAGCAAAATGCTTTGGCTTAAAACACAGGTAACCAAATAGGAAAAGTCCCGGAGCAATCCGGGACTTTTTTGTTTCCATGCCGGAATTACTGTGATCACTCATCACACCAGGTGAAATATTTGTTTATTTAATTTTAAAACCTTAAATTTAGTATAGTATTAGATAAGAGCAGTTTGAGCAGAAGCGTAGTGAAAATTTGAGCTGCCAATGTATTTCCTCCATATCACCTTATAGATATCTCATGAGTGTAAGGTTCAGCATCTTTTTAGAATTGTAACCTATTCAAAAAATAATAATGCTATGGAAACTAACCAGATTAACCCAGCCGGGGAGCAACACTCGTCGAACTTAAAATTAAGTGATGAAAGAAAACACATTTACAAATTAATCCTTGCCCCATTTTCATTTGAATCGTCAAATCATTTTACCAAAGTTCACAAAAGAAAATTCCTTTCATTTGGATCTATTCATGTATTCAGATAAAAGCAGCAGTCGTAAAGGCATTCTCTTTACGAGTATGTGAAAACAAAATTATTTCCTGCTTGTTCTTTTAGTACATCAAAATAGAAAATACCATGGGAACGAATAAAGAAAAAGGAAAAGTTATTGAGAATGACTTACTGGATAAAAAAGTTGAAGATGTAAGGGAACATGATTCGCTGGATAATAACAAGTCATCAAAGCAGTCGACAAATTTGTTTGACAAAGACAAAGGCAGAAAAAATAATGCTTTTGGTCCCGGACATGAACCAGGAACTACGCCAGGATCAGGAATCTAATGTGTGCCAGTAATTAAGGGCAATATGATTGAACTTAAGCCACGGCAATTGTCGTGGCTTTTTTATTTTGGTTATCGCTGCATCTATCCAAATCTATTTTCAATTTATAAACATTCTATATTTAAAATAATTCTAAACTAGGTATATGAATCTGGTACAGGTAAATCCATATCTGTTATATTTGCGTTACACCTAATCCAATTCAGATATGGATGATTTCTTAGCTGCCCGTTCGCAAATGGCCTTATCCTTAGGCTTTCACATCGTTTTTTCTTGTATCGGTATGGTTATGCCATTCTTTATGGCTCTATCTCACTACAAGTGGCTCAAAACAAATGATGAAGTTTATAAAAACCTGACAAAGGCCTGGAGTAAAGGCGTGGCGATTTTTTTTGCTACAGGAGCGGTATCGGGTACCATGTTATCTTTTGAGCTTGGCTTACTCTGGCCTAAATTTATGGAACATGCAGGTCCGATTTTTGGCATGCCATTTTCTTTGGAAGGTACGGCATTCTTTATTGAGGCCATTGCTTTAGGCTTTTTTCTTTACGGCTGGAATAAATTAAATAAGTGGTTTCATTGGTTTACGGGTATGGTGGTTGGTGTAAGCGGACTGGCTTCTGGAATTCTGGTTGTTGCTGCGAATGCCTGGATGAACAGCCCGGCTGGCTTTGATTTTGTTGGAGGAAAATACCTGAACATCGATCCTATCCAGGCAATGTTCAACAAAGCATGGTTTTCACAGGCCTTGCACATGTGTCTTGCAGCTTTTACAGCTACGGGATTTGCCGTAGCGGGGGTACATGCCTTAATGATACTCAGGAACCGAAACAAGTTATTTCATTTAAAGGCTTTCAAAATCGCGGCAACCTTTGCATGCATTGGTGCATTGCTCCAACCGCTGAGCGGAGACTTGTCTGCAAAAGACGTTGCCAAAAGGCAACCTGCAAAACTGGCAGCGATGGAAGCACTTTATCACACGGAGAAGCCCGCACCTTTATTAATAGGGGGGATTGTGAATGAGGAAGATAGAACAGTAAAAGGAGCAATCAAAATTCCAGGAGCATTGAGTTTTCTTGCGCACGGTGATTTCAAGGCCGAGGTTAAAGGTCTGGATCAGACTCCTAAGAATGAGCAGCCCCCTGTTGCGATAACCCATTATGCTTTTCAGATTATGGTAGGCCTGGGTACTTTTATGATGCTGATATCAGTACTCTATTTTTTTAATTTATTCAGAAAGAAATCTTTTGCAGATAAGCCCTGGCTGTTAAAACTTTTTGTGTTTGCCATTCCATTGGGCTACATTGCATTAGAAGCGGGTTGGGTAGTTACGGAAGTAGGCAGACAGCCATGGATCATCTACGGAATCATGAGGACCAAAGATGCAGTTACCCCAATGCCTGGAATTGCTTATTCATTTTACATTTTCTCTGCCATCTATTTCTCTTTGAGTATTGTGGTTACCTTTTTGCTTTACAGGCAAATTAAAATGGTGCCAGTTGTATATGATCAACCTGTTGAAGTAAAATAATTATGGAATACGTAGTCATTACTTTTTTATGTTTGGGTATTCTGCTTTACTTTCTTCTTGGAGGTGCAGACTTTGGAGCGGGTATTATTGAACTGTTCACGTCGACAAAGAACAGGAGTAGGACCCGAAAAACCATGTACCAGGCTATCGGGCCGGTTTGGGAGGCTAACCACATGTGGCTCATTATCGCAATCGTAATACTATTTGTTGGGTTTCCACATATTTATACCACCATGTCGGTGTATTTGCATATCCCATTGCTGATTATGCTCATCGGGATTATTGCCCGCGGAACAGCCTTTGTATTTCGCCATTACGATGCCATTAAAGATGATATGCAATGGCTGTATAACCGTATTTTCAGATATTCCAGCTTTGTTACCCCGTTTTTTCTGGGGATCATTGCAGGGAGCGTAATATCCGGGCACATTGATACAGAGGCAAAAGATTTCCTTTCTGCCTACGTTTATAGCTGGTTAAACTGGTTTTCGATAGCAGTTGGGCTTTTTACGGTGTCGTTATGCGGATTTTTGGCTGCGGTTTACCTGATTGGTGAAACCGATAATGAGGATGATAAGAGACGCTTCATTAAGAAAGCAGAATACATGAACATATCTGCTGTTGCTTTCGGGGCTATGGTTTTTATTGCAGCACAGTTCGATAATATTCCACTCATCGACTGGGTTTTTAAAAATACGGTTGGCTTAACGGCAATTATACTGGCCAGCTTGTCGTTATTTTTATTGTGGTACTTGCTGTTGAAAGGGAAAACAAAGGTATTAAGAATACTGGCCGGTTTTCAGGTGACGATGATCCTGGTTGCCATCAGCTATGCGCATTTTCCAAATTTTATCCGATTAAAAAATGGTGATGCCATTTCGCTTTTTGAAACAGTTGGTCCGCCTAAAACTATTTACAGTCTGGGCCTGGCGCTTTTGCTGGGAAGTGTGTTGATTCTGCCTTTCCTGGGCTATCTGTTTTATAAATTTCAAAAGAAAGAAGAATAAAAGCCGATTCAGGCCTGTTTAAGACGAGGTCAATTCATAAAAGAGAGCATTTGTTTTCAATTGCTCTCTTTTACTATCAATTACAAACCACCTTTCCTCGTGGCTTTTTTTACTTCAGGCCAAGTGGCTTGCTTACCTGTGCGTTCATTTACAGGTAAATCTGTAGCTTTTTCTGTAGACGTTTTTTCAGGATCTTCACAGGCCATATAAACCATAATGGCTGCCAAAATTACATTGCTGCGAATTTCGTCAAAAACAAGCTTGTCATAACTATCGCGGTTGGTATGCCAGGTATAAGTCCCGTAATCCCAGCTGGTAGCGCTTAGGGAATAACCGAGCGCACCAGCAGCAACGAAGGAGGCAAAATCAGAACCTCCGGCGCCTGGCGTTCCCGGGAAACTTGTCTTAATCTGGTTTTTTATGGTATCTGGTACTGCAGCTAACCAGCGCGTGATGTAATCTTTAGATTTTGCAAACCCTTGTCCACCGATATTAACTACGCGTCCGGTTCCATTATCCTGATTGAATAATGCCTGAAGGTTGCCCACAATCTCTGGATGATCTTCAACAAATGCCCGGGAACCATTTAAGCCCTGTTCTTCACTACACCAGTGCCCAACTAAAATGGTACGTTTTGGGTTAGGATAAAATTTCTTTAGAATACGCATCGCTTCCATCATCATGATAGTGCCCGATCCATTATCCGTTGCACCGCTTGCACCATCCCACGAGTCAAAATGAGCAGACAACATCACATATTCTTTTGGCTTTTGCTTTCCCTTAATTTCTGCAATGGTGTTGAACGTGGGCACCACACCAAGTTCTTTTGATTCTGATTCGATCCTGAGCATGGGTTTATTGCCACTCGTAGCTAAGCGGTAAACCAGGCCATAATCTTCAACTGATAAATCGAGTGTTGGGATTTTGGTGGTGTTTGCGCCAAAAATTTTATCCACTCCAAAGCCTTGCGACCAGTTGTTGATGATGATTCCGGCTGCGCCTGCACCTTCTATGGCCAGAGCCAGATTCTTCCCGGTTAGTCCCGTTTTGGCCATCCCGGCCGACCAGGCTTTACCAGCTTCGGTTTTTTCTTTTTTATATTTTTCAAACAGATCTTTAGTGGCAAACTCTTCCCAGTTTTTTTCTGGCCGGCCGGAAATCTGGTTCATCGAAATTAACACCATTTTACCTTTCACATTAGGCAACCACCGCTGAAAAGAAACAGAGTCGGTGATGGCAGGTAAAACAATGGCTTCTGCATTTATGGCTTTTCCATTTGTTGATGGGCTCCAGGCTAATTGAGTACCTTCAAGGGTTCTCAGCCTCGGACTAACGAGATCAATATGGCTTACACCTCTTTCCCAGCCCCGCCATTCGCCCCATTTCTCATTTTTTGCAGAAATACCCCAGTCACTGTATTTTTTCACTGCCCAGTCGTTGGCTTGCTTCATTTGCGGTGACCCCACTAAACGGGGTCCCACAACATCTAAAAGCTCGTGTGCCAGCTTCTCGAGCTGAGAGTTTTCATTTACTTCTTTCACAATATTGTCTATCAACTTGCTGTCTTGCCCAAAAGCGATGGATGATGTAAACAGCAAAAGGGTAGGGAGTAGTAGTTTTTTATTCATAATTAGTTGTGGTTAACGGATCAGGCTAATTTAACTATTTAGAGCTTGGATACGTGATGTTAATGGAAATGTTGCAGTCAACACTTTCATTATGGCAAAAAGACTCACAGTGCCGGCGCCACGGTTTAAGGGCAAAAAAAACAGGGCTGAAATAACCGAAGTTACCAAAGCCCTGCTTTTAAATATCTGGGAAATGTTATTCCTGAAATCTAGGTATTCATCATTTTAATGAAAGCACCCAATTTAGCTTTCATGGCACGTCTGTCTACAATGAAATCAAGAAAGCCATGTTCCAATACAAATTCTGAAGTTTGGAAGCCTTTTGGCAGGTCTTTTTTAATGGTTTCTTTGATTACCCTTGGGCCGGCGAAGCCGATCAAAGCACCCGGTTCAGCAATATTAATGTCGCCAAGCATTGCATAAGATGCAGTAACACCTCCTGTAGTAGGGTCGGTGAGTAAAGAAATATATGGTACTTTAGCCTGACTAAGCAAAGCAAGTTTTGCTGAAGTTTTAGCCATTTGCATCAATGAAAATGCAGCTTCCATCATACGAGCGCCGCCTGATTTAGAAATCATCAGGAATGGCACTTTATGTTTGATACTATAGTCAATTGAACGGGCTATTTTCTCCCCTACAACAGAACCCATTGAACCGCCAATAAAGGCAAAATCCATACAGGCAATCACAATATCCTGACCTTCGATTTTTCCTGCGCCCGCACGTATAGCATCTTTTAAGCCGGTTTTCGCCTGACTTTCCTTGATTCTATCCGTATAGGGTTTATTGTCGTTGAAATTTAGCGGGTCGCCAGATGTGAGGTTTGGAAAAAGTTCTTTAAATTCATTGTTGTCGAAAAGAACCTCGAAGTATTCTTTAGAACCCACTCTCAGGTGATAGTTGCAGTAGTGGCAAACGTATTTGTTTTCCTGTAATTCTGCCTGATGCAAGGGTTTTTTACAATTCGGACATTTATTCCACACGCCATCCGGTGCCTCTTTCTTCTCTTCGGTTGTGGTGATGATACCTTTATTTTCTCTTTTAAACCAAGCCATATAATTTTTTAAAGAATTGGATTGCAAAGAAACGAAAAATATACTCAAGTTTATAAATTACCATTGATCAAATTTCAATTATAAAAATGGTATCAGCGCCCGGTTGGTTTGGTAATTGATTTTTGCCAATGATTAATCTGAAGTTAAAAATAAGTTATTCCTGCTAATGTGTGTTTTTTACACTAAGGATAATGTGATTTTTACACTTAATGGCCTTTAGTTGGTTGTAAAGCAAATAATTCTGTTGTTACAAAAGCTTGGAATGTTATTTTTTTTTATAACTTCGAACAAATAAAAATTAACAAGAGATGAGTTTAAAAGGCTACAAAGGCGTAATTTACGGAGATGCCGTTCAAGAATTATTTGAGCAGGCTAAAAAACATCAGTTTGCTTTACCAGCAGTAAACATAACCGGAACAAATACGGTTAATGCGGTATTGGAAACTGCTAAGGCAGTAAATTCGCCTGTTATGATTCAGTTATCTAATGGTGGTGCACAGTTTTATGCTGGTAAATCTTTAGATAATGAGAAATTACAAGCGTGCATATTAGGTGCTGTATCTGCAGCGAAGCATGTACATTTATTGGCAGAACATTATGGTGTTGCTGTGGTTTTGCATACTGACCACGCTGCTAAAAAATTATTGCCATGGATTGATGGCCTTTTAGATCATGGCGAGAAATTCTTCGCAGAAACCGGAAAGCCTTTATTTTCTTCACACATGTTAGATTTGTCTGAAGAATCTATCGAGGAGAACATGGAGATTTCTGCTAAATACTTAGCACGCATGTCAAAGATGAACATGACTATCGAAATTGAACTTGGTGTAACAGGTGGCGAAGAAGATGGTGTAGACAACAGTGATGTAGATAGCTCAAAATTATATACTCAGCCTAGTGAAGTAGCTTATGCTTACGAAGAGTTAAGCAAAGTATCTCCTCGTTTCACAGTTGCTGCCGCTTTTGGTAATGTGCATGGTGTTTACAAACCAGGTAACGTTAAATTGCAGCCGGTAATTTTGAAAAACTCTCAGGACTTTATTAAAGAGAAATTTAGTTTAACTGAAGAAAAACCAATCAACTTTGTATTCCACGGTGGTTCAGGTTCTTCACAAGAAGAAATCAGAGAGGCAATTTCTTATGGGGCAATCAAGATGAATATCGACACGGATATGCAATGGGCATTCTGGGAAGGTATTCTAGAATACTACAAAAAGAACGAAGCTTATCTTCAAGGCCAGATCGGTAACCCTGAGGGCGACGATAAGCCAAACAAGAAATACTACGATCCACGTGTTTGGTTACGTAAAGCTGAAGAAGCATTTGTTAAACGTTTGACTGTTGCTTTTGAAGATTTGAATTGCGTTAATGCAAATGACAAATTATAATATGTGCGATTTTTGATGGTGAATTTTTTCATTCACTCATCTGGAAATCAGCCACTCGATAATTTAGAAAGCGCCATAGGTATAAAAACTTATGGCGTTTTTCTTTGTTTTATGGTTATATTTAAGCAAACCAAAATGTGATGACTAAATCTAAAACCGACATCAAAAAGAATAACTTTTTTGAGAAGTTTGCCAATGCCGCAACCAAATTTACAGGCAGTTCTGTAGCTTTTATTGCCGCAACTGCTATCGTAATTATCTGGGCAGTTACTGGTCCTGTTTTTAAATATTCGGAAACCTGGCAGCTCGTGATTAATACAGGTACCACTATCATCACCTTCCTGATGGTTTTTCTGATTCAGAAAGCGCAGAACAAGGATGGTAAAGCTATACAGTTAAAGTTAAATGAATTAATTGCTGCGCAACAGGGTGCAAGCAACCGCATGGTAGATATTGAGGATTTAAGTGAAAAGGAGTTGGATCAGTTACATAAATTTTACGTTACGATTGCTACGCTTGCCAAAAAAGAGGCCGATATTCACTGCTCTCATTCCATTGATGTTGCCAAGGAACTTAACGAAGAGAAAATAAAAACGAATAAACACTTTAAACACCAGAAATAATGAGTCTACAGGTTCAAAAAGTTATTCACCCAGAAGATTTAGATAAGGTATTTGCTATCCGTAAAAAAGTATTTGTAGAGGAACAAAATTGTCCGCCAGAGCTGGAGTGGGAAAACGAAGATGTTTCCACCCATTTTCTTGCCACTCAGAATGGGCAACCCTGCGGGGCCTGCCGCTGGCGTAAAACTGAACTGGGTTATAAGCTCGAACGTTTTGCCGTATTGAAAGAATTCAGGGGGCAGGGGGTAGGCAGAGCTCTAATTGCCGAAGCACTTTCAGATTTACCTGAAGATGCTCATTATATATACCTGAACTCGCAACTGGATGCCGTAAGCTTGTATGCTAAATTTGGCTTTGCTTCACAAGGTGACCAGTTTGAAGAGGCAGGAATTCAGCATTTTAAAATGGTAAAGAAAGTTTAAAGATTTTAAAGCGAACAACAATTATCCAAATATCTGAGCGGACAAAATCATTGCCTCGTGCCATTTTTCCATGTTGAGATTTAGATTTTCGCCTTTTGCAGTTAAAAAGGAAATTACATCTTCGGTAGCAATATTTCCCGTTAAGTCATCAGCTGCCATCGGACAACCACCAAAGCCTTTTAAAGCAGCATCAATGCGCTTCACTCCTGATTGATATGCAGCTTCAATCTTTTTGAGGCGGTCGGCAGGAGTGGAATGCAGGTGAATCCCGATTTCGGTATCCGGATATCCGGATATCAGTGTGGGTAGAATTTCCCTGATTTTTTCGGGAGTAGACACACCTACTGTGTCAGCAATCGAAAGAATTTTAACTCCTTTACTCACCAGAATTTCTGTCCACTTTTCTACAATTTCATAGTTCCAAACATCGCCATACGGGTTGCCGAAACCCATTGAAAGATACACAACGGCTGTTTTGTTTTTCTTTTGGCATAAAGATAACATCTGCTCAACCGTAGCTAACGATGCCGGTATACTCGAATTGGTATTGCGCTGCTGAAAGGTTTCTGAAACGGAAAATGGAAAGCCCAAAAAATCGATCTGTTCATAATCACCCGCCGTTTCTGCGCCCCTTATATTTGCTACTATGGCGAGCAGCTGGGTAGCAGTGTTGCTAAGATCCAGTTTTGCCAGCAATGCTGCGGTATCCGCCATCTGCGGAATAGCCTTTCGCGATACAAAACTACCAAAGTCCAGCGTGTCAAAACCAACCTGAAGCAATAAATTAATGTATTGCGCTTTTAAGGCTGTTGGAACAAAATCATGAAGGCCCTGCATGGCATCACGAGGACATTCAACCAGTTTAAATTTATTTTCACTCATATGCAATGGGCTCACTAAAATAGGTGATAGGCAAGGTTTTCAAGTCAATGTAAAACGGCCAGGTCATCAGTTAAATTTCCTTTCTATAGTCAACACTTCGGTCTTTGGCAAATGTCCTGATGATTAAACGTGTTCCCCTGTCGTAACTGAAGTAGCTCCAGAGCCAGTTGATAAACACGATAATTTTGTTTCTAAAGCCCACTAATGTCATCAGGTGCACAAACATCCAGGTGAACCACGCAAACACGCCCTGGAAGCGTATTTTGCCCATATCTACTACCGCTTTATTCCTTCCAACAGTAGCCATCGATCCTTTGTCAAAGTAGCTGAACTTTTCCAGAGGTTTTTTCTGGGCGATATTGATCAGGTTTTTGGCCAGGTGGTGCCCTTGCTGGATGGCTACTGGCGCTACCCCGGGATGTCCGTTAGGTGTTTCGTCATTGATTATCGCCGCAACATCCCCAATGGCATATATATTCTGGTATCCTGCAACGAGGTTTTCCGTATCGGTTTTTAATCTTCCGCCACGTACCACTTCTGCCTTTTCCATTCCTGCTAATACCTGCCCCTTAACGCCGGCACTCCAGATTACCGTAGCGCTTAATATTGGTGGCTTATCCTGAAGCGTAAGTATATGTCCGTCATAGCCGAGTACGCGGGTTTCATTCATCACCTGCACCCCCATTTCGATAAGGAATTTCTTGGCATGAACCTGAGCCTGTGGCGACATCGGGCCGAGTACTTCCGGAGAGTTTTCAACAAGGTAAATGTTTACCTTACTTAAATCCATTTCGGGGTAATCGTTAGGTATCACGTGCTTTTTAAGCTCCGCAATTGCTCCGGAAGTTTCTACTCCGGTTGGTCCGCCGCCTACGACAACAAAGTTTAAAAGGGCGCTTTTTTTATCTGAATCGCTTTGAATTAAAGACTTTTCGAAATTCTGTAGTATCAGGCTTCTTAAATCGAGAGCTTCGGGAATCGATTTCATTGGCATCGAATTTGCCTCGATCTCTTGATTACCAAAAAAGTTGCTGGTAGAGCCAGTAGCAATTACCAGGTAATCATAATGGATATCGCCAATATCGGTGCGTACATAATTTTCAGCCGCATTAACTTCATTCACCTTGGTTACCCTGAAGATCAGGTTTTTCTGACCTTTAAATATTTTTCGAAGTGGGAAGGCGATGGCTTCAGCCTCGAGTCCGCCCGTTGCTACCTGATAAAGTAGCGGTTGAAAAGTATGGTAGTTATGTTTATCCAACATCACCACCTGAAAAGGTTTATTCTTTAATCGTTTTGCTAATTCAATTCCTCCAAATCCACCTCCAACTATAAGTACTCTAGGGTATTCGCTTTTAGGAAGTTGTAAATCCATTTTCTATCGGTTTATCTGTTTGCTAAAGTAACAAAAAGATATACAAATGGTTTAAATACCGTGGATATTCAACCGTTATCACCTCATTCTGCCGGTAATTAATGTTGTTATGATCATTTCAATTTGTAGTTATGGCAAAAAAAAAACGCCCCGGTTTATCGGGGCGTTTCTGAATCTTAAAAAATGCTGATTCTTATTTTTTCTCTTCTGAACTACCAAGATCAATTACGATAGGAGTAGAGATACATAGTGATGAATAGGTACCAATGATACGGCCAATCAACAATGCGAAGATAAATCCACGTATACTGTCTCCGCCAAAGATGAAGATCACCAATAATACAAAGAATACCGAAAGTGAAGTTAAAATCGTACGACTTAATGTACTGTTCAATGCGAAGTTGATTAAGTTATTACGTTCTTCACCGTGTAAATCGCTTTTACCCGATTCTTTAAGACGTTCACGAATACGGTCGAATACGACTACTGTTTCCGTCATGGTGTAACCCATTACCGTTAAAATCGCTGCGATGAAATCCTGACCAATTTCTAAAGAGAATGGTAGTACGCCATCTAAAATTGTGTAGAATGATAATACCATTAAAACGTCGTGGAATAATGCGATAACTGCACCTAAACCATACTGCCATTTTTTGAACTGAATTACAATATACACGAACATAAACAAACATGATATTAATACAGCGTAAAATGCACCGTTAACGATATCGCTGGCGATAATAGGCGTTACTTTTTGCGAGCTTACAATTTCATATTTTGAACCTGCTAACCCTTTATTTAAAGCATCTTCAACAACTTTATCCGTTTTAACATCCTGATCTTCTATTTGATAAGTAGTTGTAATTTTCAACTGACTGTCTTCACCCGCAGTTTTAACCTCAGGTGTTTCGTTTCCAAAAGCAGGAGTTAGTTTAGCTCTTACTTCTTCAGTAGTAACAGGATTCTGGAAATGAACCAGATAAGTTCTTCCTCCTTTGAAATCTACACCAAGGTTTAAACCACCATTTTTAAAATACATACCAATACCGGCAATAATGATGATGCTGGAAATGATGTAGTAAATTTTACGGCGGCCAACGAAGTTGAAGGCCAGGTTTTTGAAAGCATTACGGGTTAAGCTGTTATCAAAAGAAATTTCAACCTTGCGATCTAACATCGATTGGAATACTACTCTTGAGATTAATACAGCTGCGAACAACGAAGAAAGGATACCGATACATAATGTAGTTGCGAAACCCTGAACCGGGCCACTTCCGAAAAAGTATAGAATTGCACCCAAAATGAATACCGTAACGTTTGAATCGATAATAGATGGCATCGCATGTTTGAAACCTTCTTTGATTGCAGCGGGAGTAGCCTTTCCTAAAGCGAGTTCTTCACGTACACGTTCAAAAATAAGGATGTTTGCATCTACCGATAAACCAATGGTTAATACGATACCTGCAATACCTGGTAAAGTTAATACAGCGCCAAGAGATACCAATATACCAATGATGAAGAATAAGTTAACCAATAAAGCGAAGTTTGCAACCCAACCTGCACGGTGATAATACAACGCCATGAAGATTAAGATTACAATAAATGCAATTACGAAAGAGATCAGACCATCGTGTATCGCCTGTGCGCCAAGGGTAGGACCTACAATGTAGCTACCTGCAATGCGTGCAGGAGCAGGTAATTTACCAGCCTTTAAGATGTTAGATAAATCTTTTGTATCAGTTTGTGTAAAGTTACCGGTAATTGAAGAAACACCACCAGCGATTTCATTCTGTACTGTAGGTGCAGAATAAACCATGTTATCTAATACAATTGCGATAGATTTTTTATTGTTTGCATCAGCTGCAGCTTCTGCGGTAATTTTTTTCCATTTTGCAGCGCCTTCGCTGGTCATGTACATGGTTACTTCTGGTTTACCTTTCTGATCGAAATCAGCACGGGAATCGCTGATTGCTTCACCACCTAAATCCGGTTTGCCATCTGCACTAAGTACTTTAATAGCATATAATTCGAAAATTTTAGAACCTTCTCTTGGTTTAACGCTCCACATAAATTTCATCGATGATGGAATAGATGCAGCAACTTCAGGCATTTTAAGGTAAGCATTAACTTTAGCAGTATCTTTCTGTAAAGACATCCCTACTACAGCGCCAGGAATCAACTGTTGCTGACCGTTTTCGCCCTGATAAATCGGTAAGTTAAGCACGGCGTATAGCGGATTGGATTTTGCCAGTTCGGCTCTAACCGCTGTAGAATCTTTTTTACCTAAATTAGCCAGTTTACCACCTTTAGCAGCAGAATCAGTTTTAGCTTTGCCTTCTAAACCGGCAAGCTTGCCACCAGCAGCAGGAGCTGCAGTAGTATCAGTGCTTGCAGGCGTATTTGATTTCAAAGTAGCCGCTAAAGTTTTATTGATATTTTCAAGCAAAGGAACAACTTCCTGAACCTGGTATACCTGCCAGAATTGTAATTCAGCAGAACCCTGTAATAATTTAGCCATACGTTCTTTATCCTGAACACCTGGCATTTCAATTAAGATCCGGTTACTTCCTTCTTGTTTTTGAATGTTTGGACTAACAACGCCTGAACCATCGATACGAGAACGTAAAACAGTTTCAGAACGATCAATCGCACTGGTTGCTTCTTTTTCTAAGAAAGACTCAACCTCGCTATTGCTTGCATTTGGTTTTAACTGCGAAGCATTATTCTGATTAGAGAAAAAATCTGCAAGTTTAACGCCCGGACTCAACTTTTCGAATTCATCAACAAAAATCTTGATGTAATCTTTTCCACCTGCGTTTAACTGGATCTGTGCATTTTGAACAGCTTTGTTGAAATTGGCATCTGTAGGGTTACCCGCTAAAGATTTAACCAGTTCAGCTAACGATATCTCCATCGTTACGTTCATACCGCCTTTTAAGTCGAGACCTAAGTTAATTTCTTTCGATTTTACCTCGCTGTAAGTAAATCCAACAACTGGATAAACTTTCTCGGTACTCATCGAATCTAAATAAGCCTTCTCTTTGGCTGCATCACCTTTCGCATAGTTTTTTGCGTCTTTCTCTATTTTGTTTGCTACCAAAGTAAAAGAAAGTGCATACGCACAAACGATAGCTAAAACTATCGCTATAAACTTAATAAAACCTTTTCCTTGCATTGTTTGTTTAAAATAATTTGTCTTTCGCTGTTTTTTAACAAGTCGGCAAATCTAATTAAATTTTTAAATTATAGAACCTCCTTATTGATAATTTATTAAGAATAATTTTTAAGAGAGAATTATCGGGTGAGAATTGTTGAGGTTATACTGTTTTTGAGCTGGCTTCGCCGCATAATACGATTTAGATGTTATTTCTCTTTAATACCTCAAAGGTGTAATCGTACTTATTTTTATCATCCGCATGATGAGTTTCACTACTAATGGTTTGCCATTCCGTTCTATCAACTTTCGGGAAAAATGTATCAGCCTCAAAGGTATGGTGAATGGTAGTCAGGTACAAAATGTCGGTTTTAGGTAACGCCTGACGGTAAATTTCGGCACCACCCACTACAAATACTGATTTTTCCTCGTCCGCGGTTAACTCAAGTGCTTCGTCGAGGCTGTTTACTACTTCTACATGGTCGATTTTCAATTGACGATCTCGTGTGATTACGATGTTTCTGCGGTTTGGCAATGGTCTTCCTACCGAATCGAAGGTTTTACGGCCCATGATCACCGTATGACCGGTAGTGGTTTGTTTGAAAAATTTCAAGTCGGCCGGCATATGCCAAAGTAGCTGATTGTTTTTCCCTATTTCAAAGTTTTCGCCCGTGGCAACGGCAATACAAAGCAAAGCGCTTTTTCCTTCATTAGTCATCAACTCTTATTTTATTTATATAAACTGTATTATACTGCCACTACGCCTTTTATATGTGGATGTGCTTCGTAATTTTCCAATGTAAAATCTTCAAATTTGAAATCAAAAATACTTTTCACATCTGGGTTAATCTTCATTATTGGTAGCGGCTTTGGCGCTCTGCTCAATTGTAAATGAGCCTGCTCAATGTGGTTATTGTATAGGTGGGCATCACCTAAGGTATGTACAAAATCACCGGCTTCAAGTCCGCATACCTGAGCAACCATCATTGTTAATAAAGCGTATGATGCAATGTTAAAAGGAACACCCAAAAAGATGTCTGCACTGCGCTGATACAGCTGGCAACTTAACTTTCCGTCAGCTACGTAAAACTGAAAAAACGCATGGCAGGGTGGAAGCGCCATATTTTCAATTTCAGCAACGTTCCATGCGGAAACGATAATTCTGCGTGAATCAGGATTGTTTTTAAGGGTATTGATGATATTGGTAATCTGATCAATATGCTGACCATCTGGCGTGGGCCAGCTTCTCCATTGTGATCCATATACCGGTCCCAGGTTTCCATCCTCATCAGCCCATTCATCCCAAATCCGTACACCATTATCTTTCAGGTATTTAATATTGGTGTCGCCTGTTAAAAACCAGATCAGTTCATGGATAATAGATTTTAAATGGAGCTTTTTAGTAGTAACCATAGGGAAGCCTTCCCGCAAATTAAACCGCATCTGGTAGCCAAAAACACTAATGGTTCCTGTCCCTGTGCGATCGTGTTTCTGTGCACCATTATCCAGCACTTGCTGCATTAAATCTAAGTATTGTTTCATATTTTCTTAACCCGTTCCGGGGCTTCCAGATCTTAAGTGGTATTGGCTACAAATATCTAAAATTAATCAAATTGAATAGTCATTAATTTTCTACAATTCAGTTTTTTAAACATTTTGTATGTTTGTATCAGTACTATGTTTGAATTTGAGCAATCTCAGATCTCAAATCACATATTTCAAATCTGAACTCTGAATGTTATCTTTTCCAAATGCAAAAATAAACCTCGGACTTAATATCACCGAAAAGCGGCCAGATGGTTACCACAACCTGGAAACGATCTTCTATCCGGTTAATATTAAAGATTCCGTTGAAATCACCGATGCGGAATTTACTTCATGCAAAATACATGGAATTGTTATCCCGGGTGATGCAAATGACAATTTATGTGTAAAAGCATACCATCTGATAAAGACGGACTTTAATATCCCCCCACAGGAAATTAATCTTTTAAAGAATATTCCGGTGGGAGCAGGTTTAGGGGGCGGCTCGGCCGACTGTGCCTTTCTCATAAAACTGTTAAATGATAAATTTGATTTGGGGTTATCTGTTCAACAAATGGAGAATTATGCACGACAGCTAGGGGCGGACTGTGCGTTCTTTATCGAGAATAAACCTGTATATGCTTTCAATAAAGGCGATGAATTCGAAAAGTGCGAAGTTGATTTGTCAGCTTACTTTAAAGTGCTGGTTAAACCGCCTGTGCATGTCAGTACAGCTGATGCCTATGCCCTGGTAAAACCACAAAAGCCTTTGCAATCCTTAAAAGAAATCATACATTTGCCATCAACAACATGGAAAAATAAGGTTATCAACGATTTCGAGCCATCGGTATTCGCGAAGTATCCCCAAATTCGTCAAATAAAAACCAGTTTATATGATGCAGGCGCAACCTTTGCTCTAATGAGCGGAAGTGGTTCGTCAGTATTTGCAATTTTCAATAATCCCGTAAAATTGCCTGAACTGGAATACGAAAATTTAGTTTATTACGATATTTAACAAAGGTAAAAGGTTGTTAGGTGTAAGACGTGACGTCTTAATGCCCTGAACCTCATACTTCATACTAACGAAATGAATATTAATCTCATCCGCAAAAGCGGAAAATTTAACTTTGAGGCAGAAAACGAGAGCGGTTTCACTGTCGAATTGGATGCAAAAGCTGCTATTGGCGGTGAAGGCAAAGGTTTCAGACCAATGGAGATGCTCCTGATTGGTCTTGGCGGATGTAGTGGAATCGATATGGTGAACATATTAACGAAGCAGAAGGAAGTAATTGATGATATCAGAATAGCAATCAAGGCTACACGCAAAGAAGAGGAGATGCCTCCAATTTTTGATGTAATTGATATCCAGTTTGACCTGGCTGGTGACCTGAGTACGACCAAGGTGGAACGTGCATTATCCATGACTTTTGATAAATATTGTTCGGTATCCAACATTCTCGGTCGCTCTGCAAAAATTAATTTTACTTATACAATAAACGGTAGCAAGTAGCAATGACAGCTATCAAGACATGACCTATATAAAATACCAGATCTTGATATCCGATACTTCGATCTTGATACTAAAATCCTGATAATAACAAAAATGAAATCTGAAAATTTTGAAACGATAGCTATACGCACTCAAACCGAACGTAGTTTACATAAAGAACATTCTGCACCAATTTATCTTACATCAAGTTATAAATTTGATGATGCTGAAGAAATGCGTGCACTTTTCGCCAATGAAAAAGAAGGAAATGTGTATAGTCGTTATGCAAATCCAAATACATCAGAATTTATCGAAAAAATGTGTTTGCTGGAAGGTGCTGAAGACGGTTTTGCTACGGCTACAGGAATGGCGGCTATTTTTACCACCTTTGCCGCATTTCTAAAGGCTGGCGATCATATTGTTTCAAGCCGTTCTGTTTTCGGATCAACGCACCAGCTACTAACTAATGTGTTTTCTAAATGGGGGGTTACTTTCGATTATGCAGATTTAGACAAACCCGAGGACTGGGAAGGCTTGGTTAAACCCAATACAAAAATGATTTTTGTAGAAACGCCATCAAACCCGGGTATAGATATCATTGACCTGGAATATTTAGGAAATCTGGCTAAAAAACACAATCAGCTTTTGGTAGTAGATAATTGTTTTGCAACGCCATACCTCCAGCAGCCACTTAAATTAGGTGCACACATCTCAATCCATTCGGCAACAAAGTATATTGATGGGCAGGGACGTGTACTTGGCGGTGTTATTCTAGGTAGTAAAGAATTGATTGCGGAGGTAGTGGCTTTTGCCCGTCACAGCGGACCGTCACTTTCGCCATTCAACGCCTGGATCCTATCAAAAAGTCTGGAAACGTTGGCTGTACGTATGGATCGCCACTGCGAGAGTGCTTTAAAAGTTGCAGAATATTTGGAGCAGCACCCAAAAATTAAGTTGGTGAAATACCCCTTTTTACCATCGCACCCGCAACATGAAATTGCTAAAAAGCAGATGAAACAAGGTGGCGGTATTGTTACCATCGTTGTTGAGGGCGGGGTAGAAGGCGCCAGCAAATTTATGGATGGGCTGAAGATGTTTTCAATTTCAGCCAACTTAGCTGATACCCGTTCTATTGCAACGCACCCGGCAACGAGTACTCACAGTAAGTTAAGTGAAGAAGAACGAAATGTTGTAGGTATTGAACAAGGTTCTATCCGTTTATCTATCGGACTGGAGCACATCAATGATATTCTTGCTGATATTGAGCAGGCGCTGGCTTAAAAATAAACGATGCGGTAAACGAACCTTGATTCGTTTACCGCATGATGCTTTTCTCCTCCGGCAAAGCAGCTGACTCGGTCTCCCGGAAAATATTCAGTTTTTTTAGCCCGGATTTTTTTCTAAATTGTGGGCATGAAATACATATTATCATCTCTTTTACTTTTGGCTGGAATTAATTCTTTTGCTCAAAGTACTAAAACGATTAATCAATCGGGTAATCCTATTTTTCAGGGCTGGTACGCTGATCCTGAAGCAGCGGTTTTTAATAACCAATACTGGGTTTATCCAACCTATTCTGCAAAGTATAAAGAGCAGGTGTTTATAGATGCTTTCTCATCTGACGACCTGGTGAAATGGAAAAAACATCCTCACGTGTTAGATACGGCGGCAGTTAAATGGGCAAATAAAGCCATGTGGGCCCCTGCGATTGTTCAGAAAGACAAAAAATACTATTTGTTTTTTGGAGCCAACGATATTCAAAGTGATAACGAAGTAGGAGGAATAGGGGTTGCAGTGGCTGATCGACCAGAGGGGCCTTACAAAGACCATTTGGGTAAGCCATTGGTAGATAAGTTTCACAATGGCGCGCAACCCATAGATCAGTTTGTTTTTAAAGATAAAGACGGACAATACTATCTGATTTATGGTGGCTGGAAACATTGCAACATCGCTAAACTAAATAACGATTTTAGCGGCTTTGTTCCATATCCTGACGGAACGATCTTTAAGGAAATTACACCCGACAATTATGTTGAAGGTCCATACATGTTTATCAAAAACGGTAAATATTACTTTATGTGGAGCGAAGGTGGTTGGACGGGTCCTGATTATTCAGTTGCTTATGCAGTGAGCGACTCGCCGTTCGGACCATTCAAAAGAGTGGGTAAAATTTTACAGCAAGATGCAACGATTGCACGGGGAGCCGGCCATCATTCACTTATCATAAATGAGAAAAAGAACAAATATTATATCGTCTATCACCGACGTCCGTTAACGGAGACCGACGGAAATCACCGTGAAACCTGTATTGACGAAATGAAATTCGACACAAATGGCAATATCCTTCCGGTTAAAATCACCAAGGAAGGTGTACCGGCGCAGAAATTTAAGTAGGTATTTCTGTATTTGATTTACCAAGAAGCCGGAAGCCAAAAGCACATAACAATAAAATACTGGCTACAACTGCCCATAAGCAGTTGTAGCCAAAATGTTTGGCAATAAAAAAGCCAGATACCGGGCCGGATACCTGCGCTATTGACCAGCTCAAAGTATAACCCGCTGCATAAAGACCCCGGTTGTGGACATTACTTCTGCTAATTACAACCGTATTGATAAAAGGAAGCACAAACATTTCACCAACGGTAAAAACAACAACCGTAAGAACGGCCATTGCAATATGCAAGCCGAAGGGAATGCTCAAAATCAAATAAGAAAAGGCAAATAAAACCGCGCCGATAATGATAAAAAATATAGCAGGTCTTTTATTTTCAATCTGATTAATCATCACCATCTCAAACAAGGCAATAATTGCGCCGTTAAGTCCCATTATCACGCCGATAGCGGCTTCATTGATTCCCCAATGATCCTTAAAAAACACAGGTACCACCCTAAACATCAAAAAAGCGGATGTGATAAATACAGTAGTAATCAAGATAAATTTAATGTAAAAAGCATCGTTCCAGGGCTTTTGCACCACCAGGCTGGCACGCTCTTCTTTCGCTTTTTTCAAAAACCCCTTCACCTGCGGTAAGGATAGCATTATGGATATCCCTACTAAAATGCTCACACTGCCTTCAACTACAAACAGAAGTTTATAATTGATAGAAGCAACGATTCCTGCCAGACTGATTCCAACCGACCAGCCGATATTTGTAGCCAGGCGGTTTAGAGAATAGGATCGTGTAGTTGTACCTTCCTTGGCATAATGGGCAACAGCAGTAAAGTTGGCAGGCCGGAAAGCTTCAGAGAAAAAACTGATGACAACCGATAAGATACATAACGTTGAAAAATCATTTATCGTGGAGAAAACAATAAAAAGTAATCCTCCGATTATTGACGATAGTATTTGTACTGGTCTGAATCCAATCATATCGGTCAGCTTTCCTCCGGTTAAGGAGCCCAGGATAGAGCCAATTCCAAACAGGGTAATGATTAATCCTGCATCTGTTTCGGAATGGTGCAGGCTTTGGGTAACATATAAACCCATAAAAGGTACGGCCATGCTGCCACAGCGGTTAAACATCATCACGATGCTCAACAGCCAGGTCTCTTTACTTAGGCCACTGAAAGAAGATTTATAGGTGTTAAGGATGAGTTTAAGCATGGTTTTATTAGGGGATGTAAAAATAAGGAAAGAGATGGATGATGAGAAGTTTTTATTTCCCTAGTTTTTCTCCAACTTTGCACCACCGAAAAAGATATGCCGCCAGAGAAAAGAAAACCAGTTGTTCGCAAACCTGTTGCCAGGAAACCCGCCCAAAGCAAATCACCGCAAAGGAAGAAGAAAGGCAAATCCATTTCTTTGGGCTTGAAAGTGGCAATTGCCGGCATGCTTCTTATTCTGCTATCTCCGTTTTACTACGGCTACATCTTGAATGGCTTCGTATCTACCTGGCGCTGGGTGCGGGACTGGGGGCAGGACCCAAACTACCGTACCTATGAAAGTTTCAATATTAAAATTCCTAAAAAGTATAGCGTTCACGGTATTGATGTATCCTATTATCAGGGAAAGATAAACTGGCCCCTGGTAAAGGAGATGAAGGAAGACGAAGTGAAGATCAGATTCGCCTTTATCAAAGCAACAGAAGGTTTGTTACAAGTCGATCCTTATTTTCAAAGAAACTGGCGCGAAGCGCCAAAAGCCGGTATTGTATGTGGTGCTTATCATTTCTTTCGCCCAAAAAAAAGCGGGAAAGCCCAGGCAAAGTTCTTTTTACAAGTGGTTAATATCGAGAAAGGCGACTTGCCTCCGGTGGTAGATATCGAAACGCTCGACGGCGTTTCACCCCTTAGAATGCGATTGGAACTATCTGATTTTCTAACCTATGTAGAGATGAAAACTAAGGTGAGACCAATTATATACACTGGTTTAAAGTTTTACGAAGATTACCTGGAAGATAAACTTGATAACTACCCACTTTGGATTGCGCATTATTACCAGCCTAAATTAAGACTGGCTGAGGGTAAATGGAAATTCTGGCAACATTCTGATAAAGCGAAAATAAATGGTATCGGGCATGTGGTAGATTTTAACGCCTTCAGTGGAGACAGCACGGCACTGGCTGGTATGTTGGTTAAATAATCCCCTTTGTTTCCCTTTTGGGCGCTGGAGCTTATATCGTCCAGCTTTCGCAGTTTTCTAAAAAGAATTCATCGGCTTCGGCACCAATTCCGGGTTCGTCGGGAACATCGAGGAAATAACCGTCGTAAGTAAGCCCCCCAACTGCAGGATCCACCAGATGACCTAACAGCGCCGTATCCAAGTCAAAAAACTCTACATTCGGACTAGCCAGTGCAAAGTGAAGGTTTGCACTCAATGCTATCCTGCTCTCCAGCATGCTGCCAATCATACATTTTATACCGGTTTGCAACGCTTCCTCATGTATTTTCTGTGCTTCTAAAATCCCTCCTGATTTAGAAAATTTAATGTTCAGGTAGGTTGTAGACTGACTGTTGATTAGTTTTCTTGCATCATGGTGGTTGTAACAACTTTCATCGGCCATTAGCTTAATGGGGGAGTTGACGTTCAGTTCCGGCAACTGATCATCGTACCAGGTGCGCATGGGCTGCTCGCAAAATTCGATATTGTATTTTTCGAGGGACCCAAGTGCAAACAAGGCACCGTCAAAACTCCAGCCCTGATTGGCATCAAGACGAAGTATAATTTCGTCACCAACGGCTTCCCTGATCTGTTTTACCCTTTCAATATCATCATGCACTTTTTTGCCCAGTTTAATTTTCAGAATCCTGCATCCTTGAGCTTTGTATTTTAATGCTGTTTGAGCCATCCCTTCCGGCGTATCAATGCCTATGGTCATGTCAGTTTCGATCGTTCTTTTAGTACCACCAAGAAATTTGTACAGTGGTAAACCAGCATGTTTAGCTGAAATATCAAACAGGGCCATATCGAAAGCACTTTTAATGGTGTTATTATGATCGGCATAGCCTAACAAGTCATTCATCCGCTCCGGAATTTCAAGCGGATTTTTACCTTTAATAATTGCTGCGAAATCTTTAGCCATGGCAATACAGGTTTCCTGCGTTTCGCCCACAATCATTGGAAAGGCAGAACATTCGCCAATGCCATGAATGCCGCTGTCGGTATAAATTCTTATTAATACGTTCTGAGCGAAATGCATGGTGCCAGTTGCAATTACAAAGGGTTCCATTGGTATACTGAAGCGGTATATTTCGGTGTGGGTAATTTTCATTTTCTAAGTTTGTAGATGGAAGATATGCTCGACATTCACGATTTGTATCTAAAGTATAAAAACAAAAACTAAATAGAAACAGCTTTGTAGATTATTAATAGATTTACAGTCTATAAAATTGCATCATACACTTTTTAAACATCCTACCACCTCACTATGTCCGAATCCAATAATCTCATCCATGCCTCATCACCATACCTCTTACAACATGCATACAATCCTGTAGAATGGTATGAGTGGGGACCTGCGGCACTGGAGAAGGCCAAAGCAGAAAACAAGCTCATTTTAGTGAGCATTGGATACTCGGCATGCCATTGGTGCCATGTAATGGAACGTGAAAGTTTCGAAAATCATGAGGTTGCAGAGGTGATGAACCGTAATTATGTATGCATAAAAGTAGACCGGGAAGAGCGTCCAGATATCGATCAGATTTATATGTATGCCATTCAGCTGATGACGGGAAGCGGGGGCTGGCCTTTAAACTGCATTTGCCTGCCCGACCAGCGGCCGGTTTATGGGGGGACCTACTTCAGAAAAAATGACTGGATTAATATACTGGAGAATGTGGCTAAACTTTGGTCGCATGAACCTGAAAAAGCGTTGCAATATGCTGACCGGCTTACTGCGGGGATTAAGGAGAGTGAAACACTTATCCCGTCGCAGGGAACGGCAACCTATACAGATTTAAATCTAACCGAAATTGTCGAACCCTGGAAACGGCACTTTGATATCGGACTGGGAGGTTACAACCGAGCTCCGAAGTTTCCCCTACCTAACAATTGGGTATTTCTGCTCCGATATGGGTTTTTAAAGGATCAGCAATCTGTGTTTACGGCTGTTTGCCATACCCTTGAAGAGATGAGCAGGGGAGGTATTTATGACCAGATAGGCGGTGGGTTTGCCCGATACTCGGTTGATGATCGCTGGCATGTTCCACATTTTGAGAAAATGCTATACGACAATGCTCAGCTAATCAGCCTTTACGCTGAAGCTTACCAGTGCACGCGTTTTGATTCTTTCAAACAAATAGTAACTGAAAGTATTTCATGGGTTTTTAATGAAATGACCTCGCCAGAGGGTTTATTTTATGCTGCGCTGGATGCTGATAGTGAAGGGGTGGAGGGTAAATTCTACATATGGAAAAAGGAAGAGTTTGATCGTATCCTGGGTGAAGATGCTCAACTGATTGGAGAGTATTATAACATTACTGAAGAGGGAAACTGGGAAGAAGAACAGGCTAATATTCTAAGAAAAACCATTGACGATGATTTGATTATAGCAAAATATGGTATTAGCCCTGAAGTTCTCTATGATAAAATTCAGGTAGCTAAGCTAAAATTACTTGAGGTTAGGAATAGGCGGGTACGGCCCGGGCTGGATGACAAATGTTTAACTGCCTGGAATGGCATGATGATCAAAGCATTGGCTGATGTTGCACAGATTTTAAATCATGGTGAGTACTATGAAAAAGCAAAAGTAGCAACTGATTTTATTTTAAGTAATTTAAAACAGCAAAATGGCGGTTTATACCGCAATTTCAAAAATGGCAAAGCTTCGATAACAGCATTTTTGGATGATTATGCCTTTTTAATAGAAGCTTTGATTGCACTCTACGAATACGATTTTGAAGAGGGATGGCTCGATGAAGCAAAGGCGTTAACAGATTATGTTCTCGGTAATTTTACTGATGCTAAGTCGCCAATGTTCTTTTACACCTCTGCAGAAAGTGAAAGTTTGATTGCCCGAAAGCATGAAATAATGGACAACGTTATTCCGGCTTCCAATTCTGTGATGGCAAGCAACTTAAATAAATTGGGATTGCTATTTGACGAGGAAAAATATACTGAAAAAGCTGCGCTGATGCTGGCTGCTGTTGAACCAAAGATAAAGAGTTATGGATCTGCCTATTCGAATTGGGCTATTCAGTTGCTGAATGAGATTTACGGCACAAACGAAATTGCAATAACAGGGATAGAAGCAGATGTGGTGAAAATGGAGTTAAGTAATCATTATATTCCAAATAAAATTACATTGGGTGGAACAAAAAGTAACCTGCCACTGTTAAAAGGTAAGGAAAGCAATGAAACAAAAGTTTATATTTGCCGAAATAAAGTGTGCCAGTTGCCGGTTAGAACTGTTGAGGAAGCATTAGCGTATTTACATTAAAACAATCTGAATGAATATTTCACCAAACTCAGTAGTTGCATTAACTTATGATTTGCATACTACTAACGAAGAAGGACAACAAGTTTTTGTTGAAAAAGCTGATGAGCAAAATCCTTTAGTATTTTTATATGGCGTAGGCATGATGTTGCCTAAATTCGAAGAGCATTTAGCTGGTTTAAAAACTGGTGATGAATATGGTTTTGAGTTATCTGCAGCTGATGGTTACGGAGAAATTGATCCAGGTGCTTTTGCTGATTTGCCAAAAACAATGTTTACCGAAGCAGGTGGCGAAGTTCCTGCTGTAGGTGATGTTATTCCATTGCAAGATAATAATGGTAACCAGTTCAGAGCTGGTGTTACCGCGGTTCACGAAGAAACTGTGGCTGTTGATTTAAATCACCCAATGGCAGGTAAAAACCTGTTGTTTAGCGGAACAATCCTGAACGTTCGCGAGGCTACTCAGGATGAATTGGCTCACGGACATGCTCATGGAGCGGATGGCCATTCAGGTCACTAGTTAATAAGCATTTTAAAATATTAGGTTTACAACCGTTGTAAACTATACAATAAAGGCCTCAAATGTAAATTTGGGGCCTTTATTTTTTCACTCATCTTTAAATAGATTTTGGCTCAATAATACTGCATTTAGTACTAAAAATCTAATTTTAACCTTAAGCCACCATTGGTCAGGTTTAAATTATCACTAGAAAAGGTTTTCATTGGTATACGTAAAAACGGCTCCACAGCAAAGTTTTTCTTTCCTGCAATTTTTTGCTTATATCCGAGTGAAAAATTATAAAAGCCAATGTATTTGTCTGTAACCGATGTCGATTCAGTCTGTTGCTCCGAAACACGTTCCGTTACGATAAGCATTTTTTGCTCTGAGTAGCCCAAGGTATTGGCAACTGTAGTATTTTGTGTACTACTCACCAGATAATTGTTATTTTGTTTGTTATTCAGTATGGCAAGTGCGGAAATACCAACACCCGTATAAATCTTTTTACTAATACTGTATTTCAGTTCCAATGGAATATTGATGCCATTTAAAACAGCATTTACAGATTCCAAATTTTTAGACGAAGTACTGTAGGCTGAAGATTTCGAACTTAAACTTGCACTTGCTTGAGCGTCGCTCATCATATTGCCGTTGGAGGTAGCACTACCACTGGTACTACTCAATGCCGCATAAGCAATTCCTGAGTTAAGTGATAGTTTATCGTTTACCCGATACGATAAAGAGAAACCATAATTCATATTTACTTTATTATCGTTTCCCATGGATGGAGCAACATATACGCCCGGTTGCCACTTGTCGGTAGATTTATTGCTTTCATTTTTGGCCAGCTTGTTATGATAGCTGTCCCGTTCCAACAGCTGCTCAAAAGTAACTTTTTTTGAAGCGGCTTGTGTCTTGCCATTTGAAATTTGCATATTCAAATCAGCAGGAGTTACCGCTACTCTGTTTGAATAGACGGTACCGGTGAGTTGGGAAGGATGAATTAAATCATCATTGCGGATGGTACCCGATAAGCTTGCTTGCTCAGTGACCCCTGTAAATAAATCATCGTCATTATTAGATAAAACCGGTTGTGAGGCGATCATTTTATCCTGCTCACTTGTTTGAGTATTAGTATGCTTCGGTGTACTGTGACCTAAAACGCCCTCGGGCTGGTTTAGTGTCTTGCTTTCGGTATAGTTAGGCTTATTGTTATCCGGCTTCTGGTTTTTTACAACACTATCTTGATGATTTTCTTTATTGTTTTGTAAGAAAAAGATACCAACCACTACTAAAATTATGGCCGCTGCAGACCATAGCGGCCAGTAAAAGAAACCTCTTCGCTTCTTTTCTTCCTGCGCGGCAAATCGCTCCCATGCCCCGGGAGTGTATGCCTCTTCATGCGAAGCAAGTTTATTTTTGATATGGTCAATTAACTCTTTATCCATTTTACTCATAGGAACTAACCAGTGTTTTTAAATATAGTGCCCGAAGTTTGTTTTTTGCCCTTGTTAAGTAGACCCTGCTTGAGCTCTCGGGTATATTCATCATTTTAGAAATCTCATCATGGGCAAATCCTTCGATTTCGTAAAGATTAAAAACGAGTCTGTGCGTGTCGGGCAAATCATTCAGTAATTTCAAAATATCCTGTACGTGCAAATCAGAAGCTATTGAAACCTGACTAACAGGATGTTCATCTTCAGAAAGGTCATCAACATACGACTGGTTTTTCAATGTTCGCAACTTGTCTATCGCAGTTCTAGATGCAATTTTCGCAATCCATCCTTTAAAAGTTTTCGATAGTTCTGTCGTTTCTTTTGGCGGCTGAAAGCTTTCGATATTTTTAAAAATCTTTATAAAACAGTCATTTACAAGCTCTTCTCCATCATAACTGTTGTTTACATAACGTAAAATAATGCCCATTAAATAGCCATAAAATGATTTATACATCATTTCTTTACAGCTGTTATCGTTGTTTTTGCAGCCCTTTATAATTTCCTCAACACTGAGTATTTTTTTTATCAACCTTCCGGACTTAGTAGAGATTAGTTTATTTGCGATGCAAATTTAATGAAAATGACACCATCTTGTTATCGAAGATGATGTCAGATTCGTTTCATATGTAGGTGTTATTTGTTCGTCAGTATCGATAACCCGAATTTTGTGCTATCTGTTTTGCTTTTCAGTCCTTTAGCCCACAATGTGTAAATTTTACCAGCCTCAATTTTAGTTGATGGCAGGGTAGCGGTAACATTATTACTTTCTTTTATTTGAAAAGTATAACCGGCAGAAGGATCAATTGAAATAAATGGTGATGCTTCTTTATATGCCTTTGCAGTAATCAGGGCTGTTGCTGTTCCTTCTACTGCCAAATCCAGGGCCGGTGCATCAGGACTTAAGTTAATAAAGCGAATTTTTGCTTTTCCGGTAGCCGGGGCAGTCAGATCATCTTGCACGATTAAGATTTTTGGAGCAGGCAGCACATCAACTACAAATGCAGAATAAAAAATTCCTGATTGCAGGGCGACATTAGCGGTAGTCAGGTATCTGGTAGAATCTTTCTTCGTAACACCAAACAGTCTGTTACCCGGGTAGGCACCAAAATAACCCAGGTCTTTGGTATAGGTAAAATCTTTACTGTTCGCTTTCTGATTGTCTACGATAAAATCAAGCGCACCGGTACCCGGCGAGGCATGTACAAATCCAATACCTGCAACTGTGACTGAATCTGAATAATCTCCCCAATCTTTTTTACATGCCGAAAGGAATAGTGTTATTGCAAAGAGGGCGCATATAATTTTCGTTGTCTTACTAAAGTTTTTCAGAGTAGTTTTCATTTTAATGTTTTAAATCAATTTTGTGATAAAATTGGTTAATGGCCATTAACGCTTTTTCTGATAAAACGATTAAGGTATTGGAAACGCTACAACATCCTCAGAATTTAATGGAAATAAAAAAGCCGCATGGTAAAATGCGGCTCTTCGATTTATTTCAATATCTAAATTTAAGCATACATTTCTTCCCGTAGCTTAGCTACATCTGCATTGTTAATGTATTCATCGTACGTCATCAGTTTATCAATCGTACCTTTAGGTGTAACTTCGATAATGCGGTTGGCAACAGTTTCGGTTAACTGATGATCTCGTGAGGTGAATAGAATTGCGCCTTTAAAATCTTTCATACCATTATTCAATGCCTCGATTGATTCAAGGTCAAGGTGATTGGTAGGTTCATCAAACATTAATAAGTTAGCTTGCTGAAGCATCATTCTGGAGAACATGCAGCGCATTTTTTCACCTCCTGAAAGTACTTTAACATTTTTCAATACTTCCTCTCCAGAGAATAACATACGGCCTAAAAAGCTGCGTACAAATTGTTCATCGGCATCAGTTCCGGAATACTCACGCAACCAATCAACCAGGTTTTCATCTTTGCCAGCGAAATATTCTGAGTTATCATTTGGAATATCAGCCGTGCTAATGGTAACACCCCACTTAAACTCACCTTTATCAGCCGGAGTTCTGCCGGTTAATACATCGTAAAATGCTGCGGTAGCTAAACTGTTTTGCGACAATATGGCAATTTTATCGCCCTTGTTTACCATAAAGGTAACCTTATCGAACAAAATGCCATCGTTACCGGATTTACCAAGATTTTCAACCTGAAGAATCTGATCACCAGCTTCACGACCGGTATTATTAAAAATAATAGCAGGATATTTACGGCTTGATGCTTTGATCTCTGTAATATCAATTTTATCCAAAGCTTTTTTACGCGAGGTAGCCTGCTTTGATTTAGAAGCGTTGGCACTAAACCTGCGGATAAACTCCTGCAGCTCCTTCACCTTATCTTCCATCTTTTTGTTCTGGTCGCTACGTTGTTTCAATGCCAGCTGGCTTGATTCATACCAGAAAGTGTAGTTACCCGTGTAGATGCTCATTTTCGCGAAATCGATATCTACGATATGCGTACAAACTGCATCTAAAAAGTGCCTGTCGTGAGATACAACCAATACAATGTTCTGATAATCTGCCAGGAAGTTTTCCAGCCAGGCAATGGTTTCGATATCCAGATCGTTGGTAGGCTCATCCAGTAGCAAAATATCAGGATTACCGAAAAGCGCTTGTGCAAGCAATACCCGTACTTTTTGTGTGTTATCAAGCTCCTTCAATAACTTATAGTGATTATCTTCAGTGATTCCCAAATTGCTAAGCATGGTAGCAGCATTGCTTTCCATGTTCCAGCCATCCATTTCCGCAAAAAGGTTTTCCAGTTCACCGGCACGTTCGCCGTCTTTCTCTGAGAAATCCTCTTTCATGTAAATGGCATCTTTCTCTTTCATGATGGCATAAAGTTCTTTATGACCGATCATCACAGTTTCCAACACCGAAAACTCATCAAATTCGTAATGGTTTTGTTTTAAAACAGCCATTCTCTCACCTGGAGTAAACGCTACGCTACCTGAAGTTTGATTTACTTCTCCCGAAAGAATTTTTAGGAAAGTAGATTTACCCGCGCCGTTCGCGCCAATTACGCCATAGCAATTGCCTTGCGTAAACTTTAGGTTAACATCTTCAAATAATGTGCGTTTGCCGTATCTTAACGATAAATTAGAAACTGAAATCATGCTTTTATTAAATAAGCCGCAAAGATAAGGTTTCTAATTCATCATTCGAAACGCTATTTCAACGTCAAATCTTTTTCATTTTCCTCTTAGTCTTTCCGCTTTTAGCTATTTTTACCAAATGAGTAAATACGAAATTGTATCACAGGTTATCAAAGAACGCCGTAGTATTTTTCCGGCAAGTTATATTAAGAAAGAAATTCCTGTAGAGGTAATCAATCAGATTTTAGAAACAGCTAATTACGCCCCTACACATAAATTAACGCAACCCTGGCGTTTTACAGTCATCAGAAAAGGAGGCTTGGCAAAATTGGGTGAAGAACTGGGGAAACTTTATAAAGAGCTGGTTTCTCCACAGAATTTTCTTCAAAAGAAGTACGATAGTTTTGCCGAAAAAACGAGTCAAGCGGATTGTATCATTGCAATAAACATGGCAGTAAGTGGTAAGATACCTGAATGGGAAGAACTTGCTGCAGTTTCATGTGCCGTGCAGAATATGGCCTTAACAGCAGAGAGCCTAAAAGTTGGTGCTTACTGGAGCACGCCGCCATTGATTGATGGATTGGGTGAATTTCTGGGATTGAAAGCAAATGAAAAATGCATAGGTTTATTTTATATGGGCTACCATAATGAAAAACCCTGGGCACCAAACCGTACTACAATTGAAGAAAAGGTAACTTGGATCGAAACATAAGGTCGTTCATATAGTCAGTATCGTAGTTTTCTATCTTCCATCACTCATTTCCTTACATTTATTAATATGTCTACCTTAAAATCTCATCTTTACGAGTTGTGTTTAACCTTTATTCAAAATCGCATTGAAAATATTGAGTATTCATTGCAGCAAGCCCGGCAGGCTTCAAACGACGATACCAAAAGCAGTGCGGGCGATAAGTATGAAACTACCCGGGAGATGATGCAACAGGAAATGGACCGGAACAACAAGCTGCTTTATGAGGCAGGCCAACAAAAAATTGCTTTGCAGCAAGTTGAAAAGGCGGAAGGAAATTTAATTGTCAAAAACGGTAGTTTAGTGATTACCTCTGAAGGCAGTTTTTACATTAGCATAAGCGCTGGTGAATTAAATGTTGAGGGTGACAAATTTTTTGCTATCTCGCAAGCATCCCCGATAGGGAGGGTGTTGATCGGTAAAGAAAAGGGCGATAGCTTTAAATTTAACGGGAAAAATTATCTGATTAAAACGGTGATGTAAACAAACGGGAAACGCAAGGTTAAGTTTTTCTGCTTAAAAATTAGATAGTTAGCCGGATTAATTGAAAATATTTGAAAAAATATTGCATATAGCTTTTGATTATTCAATCTGGTTTCTATCTTTGCAGTCCTTACAACATCCTAACTGCGGAAGTGGCGTAATTGGTAGCCGCACCAGACTTAGGATCTGGCGCTTCACGGCGTGGGGGTTCGAGTCCCTTCTTCCGCACAACAAGATAAAGGCCGTTTCGATTTAAAAATCGGAACGGTTTTGTTTTTAAAAACAACATTCACAAAGAAATGAATATTACACAGGAAAAAACCGGCAACTTAAATGCTGTTGTAAAAATCAAAATCGCACCTGCTGATTATAGTGCAAAAGTTGAAAAGGCTATTAAAGACCAGGCTAAAAAAGCACAATTACCTGGTTTCCGTAAAGGAATGGTTCCTGCTGGCCACATTAAAAAAATGTATGGTAAAAGTATCCTGGTAGAAGAGGTAAACAATTTATTAAACGATACTTTATCTAACTACATTGCCGAGCAAAAATTAGAAATCTTAGGCCAGCCATTGCCAGCAATGGATAACGAGCGTGAGTTTAACTGGGATTATACAGATGAGTTTGAGTTTGACTATGAGTTAGGTTTAGCACCTGCTTTTGATGTTAACGTTTCATCTAAAGATAAATTTACTGAATACGTTGTTAAAGCTGATGAAAAAACTTTAGAAGAGCGTGTTAAGAATATCCGCCGTAGCTATGGCAAAATGACAAATCCTGAAGTTGCGGCTGAAGGTGATGTTTTATACGCTGAACTGGTACAGTTAGCTGCTGACGGAACAGTTTTCGAAGGCGGAATTTCGAACACAGCTACCATTCGTTTAGACTTGATCAAAGACAAAAAAGTTCTTAAATCTTTAGTTGGTTTAAAAAAGGATGATGTAGTTACAATCGATGTTCAGAAAGCTTTTGAAGATGCTCCGGCTATCGCTAAAGCACTTAATATTTCTGAAGACGACGCTGCCGATTTGAAGTCTGAATTCCAGTTGACCGTTAAAAACGTTAACCGTTTAGAGGAATCTGATTTAAATCAGGAGTTTTTTGACAAATTATTTGGAGAAGGTACTGTAACTGACGAAGCTGGTTTCAGAGCCAAAATCCAGGAAGAAGTTGAAGGCATGTTTAAACAGGATGCTGAACGTAAATTATCTAATGATATTTATGAAGAACTTTTAAAGAAACATACTTTAGAATTACCTGATGAGTTTTTACGTCGCTGGTTAAAAGCAACTAATGAAAAACTCACTGATGAGGAATTAGCTGAAGGTTACGATGATTTTGCTAAAAATCTAAGATGGACTTTGATTGAAAATAAAATTATCAAAGACAATAGCATCGAAATCAAGTATGAAGATGTGGTTCAGGCTGCTAAAGCAAAGTTAGATGCACAGTTCAGAATGTATAGCCCAAGTCCGCTTCCTGAAGATCAGTTGGCTCAATACGCTGTACAGTTTTTACAGGAAAAAGAGAATGCTAACCGTACATTCGAAGAGGTGAAAGCTTTGAAAACTTTTGAGTATATCAAATCAATCGTGACTTTAGAGCCAAAAGACATCGACTACGATAAATTTGTGGAACTGGCGAAGTAAATTACATAGCTAGTTAATCAAAATATACAATAAGAGCAGTTCCACGGAGCTGCTCTTATTGTATATAACCATGCTATAATGTCAGTGAAATCTTCATGGTATGTTCTTTGATTAAACCATTATAATTAAAATATTATTTATATTTTGGTTTGATTATTATCCACGAAACTATGGGGACATTGCTTCAAATGCTATGCCCTCTACTAAAAAACTCATATAATGAACATAGATTCACAAGAATTCAGAAAATTTGCCGTCAAACATCAGGGGATTGGCGGTTTGCATGTAGATAAGTTTATTGCACAGGCTAATGTAAATCCTCAGAATATGACTCCATATATCATTGAGGAACGTCAGTTGAACGTGGCTCAAATGGATGTATTTTCAAGGTTAATGATGGACCGTATCATCTTTTTAGGTGATGCCATTTATGATCAGAATGCAAATATCATCCAGGCGCAATTGTTGTTTTTGCAATCAACAGATGCTGACAGGGATATTCAGATTTATATTAACTCACCAGGTGGCTCAGTATATGCAGGCTTAGGTATTTATGATACCATGCAGTATATTCAGCCAGATGTGGCTACAATTTGTACTGGTATGGCTGCATCAATGGGCGCAGTATTATTGGTAGCCGGCGCGAAAGGAAAGCGTGCAGCTTTACCTCACTCAAGGGTAATGATTCACCAACCATCAGGAGGCGCACAAGGTGTTGCATCTGATATGGAAATCAACTTGAGAGAGATGTTGAAATTGAAAAAGGAATTGTACGATATTATTTCTGAGCACTCGGGTCAAACTTACGACTGGGTGGAGAAAGCTTCAGACCGCGATTACTGGATGACTGCCGATGAGGCAAAAGGATTTGGTATGGTTGATGAAGTATTATCGAGAAACTCGAAAAAAGATGGCGAAACAAAATAAAGAATCCCGTTGCTCATTCTGCCATTCTGGCAAGCACGAAACGTTAATGTTAATTGAAGGCATGGATGCATTTATTTGCGATAAATGTGTTACTCAGGCCAATCAATTGCTTGCTCAGGAATTAGGAACCAAAGGGACAAAAAATATTCAGGAGGCGATAAATTTATTAAAGCCTCTTGAAATTAAACAACACCTTGATCAATATGTTATTGGTCAGGACGATGCCAAAAAGGTATTGTCGGTTGCTGTTTACAACCACTACAAGCGTTTGAATCAAAAAGTTGATAAAGACGAAATTGAGATCGAGAAATCGAACATTATGCTGGTAGGGGAAACAGGTACAGGTAAAACACTCCTGGCTAAAACAATAGCCAAAATTCTGCACGTGCCGTTTTGTATTTGCGATGCTACCGTGTTAACTGAGGCTGGTTACGTTGGAGAGGATGTTGAAAGTATTTTAACCCGTTTGTTGCAGGCGGCCGATTACGACGTTGCAGCTGCAGAACGTGGTATTGTGTATATCGATGAGGTTGATAAGGTTGCACGTAAGAGCGATAATCCTTCTATCACCCGCGATGTTTCAGGAGAGGGTGTTCAGCAGGCTTTGCTTAAAATTTTAGAAGGAACTGTTGTAAATGTACCTCCTCAGGGCGGGCGTAAACATCCTGATCAAAAAATGATCCCGGTAAACACAAACAATATCCTGTTTATTTGCGGAGGAGCTTTTGACGGGATTGAACGGAAAATTGCCAACCGTTTGCGTACGCAGGCTGTAGGGTATAAAGTAAAGAAAGATGAAACTGTTTTAGATCTTAAAAACCTTTACAAGTACATTACCCCTCAGGACCTGAAATCTTTTGGTTTAATTCCGGAACTAATTGGTCGTATTCCTGTTCTTTCTCACTTAAATCCCTTAGATAAAGAATCGCTAAGGAATATTTTAACTGCACCAAAAAACTCACTGATTAAGCAGTACGTTAAGCTTTTTGCTTATGAAGACGTTAAGCTGGTTTTTGAGGACGATGTGCTAGACTTTATTGTTGATAAGGCAATGGAGTATAAGCTTGGTGCCCGCGGTTTAAGATCCATTTGTGAGGCGATTATGCTGGATGCAATGTTCGATACGCCCACTCAGACGGATGTCAAGGAGCTGGTGATAAACCTCGATTACGCGATAGAAAAATTTGAGAAGGCAGACTTTAAAAAATTACAGGCTGCATAAAAAAAATCAAATCCTTCCCCACATCGGGAAGGATTTTTTGTAATATAGTATTTGTTAATGCTAAGCGCTCCGCAAAGCTCTAAACCTGAAATTATGAATGAAGAAAAAGATGTAAAAAAAGATGCCATAGTCGCCCAGACAAAAAAAGTAAAAGAAGTAGAAAGTCCGGTTAAGGCAGGACTGAAGTCGAAAGATGAGATTGTGAAAAACTGGCTTCCGCGTTATACCGGACGTCCGCTGGATCAGTTTGGTGATTATATCCTATTAACAAACTTCAGTAAATATGTAACCATGTTTTCTGAATGGAATGATAATGCGCCTATAATGGGATTGGATAAGCCCATGCAAAGTGTAACTGCAAATGGCATTACCATTATCAACTTCGGAATGGGGAGTCCGCTGGCGGCTACTATGATGGATTTACTAACAGCCATTAAACCCAAAGCAGTATTGTTTTTAGGAAAATGTGGAGGTTTAAAGAAGAAAAACCAGCTTGGAGATCTGATTCTGCCAATTGCTGCTATAAGAGGAGAAGGAACATCGAATGACTATTTGCCTGCTGAGGTTCCGGCATTGCCCGCCTTCGCGTTACAGAAAGCCATTTCGACCACTATTCGTGATCATGGACGCGATTACTGGACAGGAACATGTTATACTACCAACCGCAGGGTTTGGGAGCACGACAAAGAATTTAAAAAGTATTTGAAAACGTTGAGGGCCATGGCGGTTGATATGGAAACTGCTACGATTTTTACCACCTCATTCGCAAATAAAATTCCGGCAGGAGCTTTATTGCTGGTATCTGATCAGCCGATGATTCCCGAAGGTGTTAAAACTGCTGAGAGCGATAGTAGTGTAACTGAAAAATACGTGGAAACGCATTTAAGGATTGGTATCGATTCATTAAAACAGTTAATCAATAATGGATTAACGGTGAAGCACCTGTTGTTTTAGCACGTTAAATACGAAAGTATTTCTATCACAGATCAGCATTAGCTGGTCTTTTTTTTTGCCCCGAGCTTGTGTACGCAATGGTATTGTCTGTCTGATTGCTCGAAGAAAGTTTCTATCATCACTGAAAGCGGCATTTTTTCTTATTCATTCTGGGTGTAATATCAGGTTTTCTAACTAGAAATCACCGCGCACCAGCCATTTTGGTTGACAGGGGATTAATAGGGGCTTAGCAGGGGGGTAATAGGGGGTTAGTAGGGGCAAATCCCTGTTAACGGCCTGTCGATTCCCTTTCAAGCTTGTGTCAAACAGCCGCCACGGATGGGCCTAAACACATCAAATCTTCCAGGATGGCACAAAAAAAAAGGAATCAATATTCATTGATTCCTTTTTAAGTTTTTGCAGAAAGTTTATATTAACCTAAGTAAGATTTTAATATTTTACTTCTTGAAGTATGACGTAAGCGTTGAAGCGCTTTATCTTTTATCTGACGAACACGTTCACGTGTAAGATTGAATTTCTCTCCGATTTCCTCTAATGATAAAGGATGATTTGATCCCAGTCCAAAGAACAATACAATGATTTCTCTTTCTCTTTCTGTTAGGGTAGATAAAGAACGTTTAATCTCTTCTGATAACGATTCATTGATTAATGAACTATCTGTATTTGGCTCATGGTTTTCCAATACATCCAATAGTGTATTTTCTTCACCCTGAACAAACGGGGCATCCATTGATACGTGGCGGCCAGAGTTACTTAGCGTATCAGAGATCTTATCAACAGTTGTTTCTAAAATATCTGCCAGTTCTTCCGGAGACGGCTCACGCTCATATTCCTGCTCTAATTTAGAGAAAGCTTTACTGATTTTGCTTAATGAACCAACCTGGTTTAATGGTAAACGCACGATACGGCTTTGTTCTGCAATGGCCTGTAAAATAGACTGACGAATCCACCAAACAGCATATGATATGAATTTGAAACCTTTAGTCTCATCAAAACGACGCGCAGCCTTAATTAAACCTAAGTTACCTTCGTTAATTAAATCGCCTAACGTTAATCCCTGATTTTGATATTGTTTTGCAACAGATACAACGAAACGTAAGTTAGTTTTAGTTAATCGCTCTAATGCAGCCTGATCGCCTTCACGAATCTTTCTTGCTAAAATTACTTCCTCTTCTGCTGTTATTAAGTCTACTTTACCAATTTCGTGTAAGTATTTATCTAAAGATTGACTTTCGCGATTGGTAATGGATTGCGTTATCTTGAGTTGTCTCATTTATACGTTTTGTGTGCTCTTTAATTATTGAGTTTGCAAAGTTACGAAATTGTACACTAATCCGAAAGGATAAAATGCTGAAAATGTTACTGTTTGCACAACTTCTTTACAGTTTTACTTGTAACAAAAATCATTCCAATTTAGTTTTAATGAAATTTTGACGTGGGTCTACAGTAATTATTGCTTCGTACATAATATTTATTGTAATTCAATAAATATATTTTGATTATTAATATATTTTATTTTATGTTTGTTGTATAAATAATTATAGAATGATGACGTTTCTCAAAAATCAATACAGTGGTTCATTTTCTGATTTCGGTCGCTATCCAATAAAAACCAGAAACGCTTTTTGCTGGTGTTATGATTGTTGCTTGGTGTTTACAAAAGCAGTCAATTTGCAAAATGTATCTGTTCAAAATCCTTAATCCTACACGGCTATATGAATACAAATACTCGAATCATCCGCAATTCTGCAATCTGTTTGATTGCTTTCGGTATCATCTCTATAATTATTAATCTTGTAGGATCCTTTATAGATTACTCTGATCAGTCGCTTATATTTTCCGTGAGACTTGCTTCTTCGCCTCAGTCAGAAAATATTGGAGGTTTGGATTTTACTAATTCAGGTGTTGGTAAGATCGAGATCAAACCAACATTAGTTCAATCAATCGTTTTAGGTAATAGCATGTACGAAGATGGAGGAGGAACTATTATATTCTACATGATTTCATGCTTTTCAATACTTTGGGTTACCAAAAATAAAAATGTGGAGCTGGAAGATTTCACTGAAAAGAATCTCGGGCGATTGATTTTTATAGGAATGTTTTGTTTTTTAGTTCCTAAAGTCCTCATCAAACTATTACTTGACCGTTATGTTGGTGATTTAACCCAGGGTAGGTTTGTATTTTTTGATCAATCAGGACCTTTTTCAAATGGTGGTTATGGTGTTATAATTATCTTCAATATTATTTATGGCTTAATAGAGTACGCGCAGAAACTAAAAAAAGAAGTTGATTTAACCATTTAAACTAAAATACGAATGCCCATCATTATAAATTTAGATGTAATGCTTGCCCGAAGAAAAATGTCGCTTACTGAGTTAAGTGAGCGGGTAGGGATTACCATGTCTAATTTATCTATTTTAAAGACAGGTAAGGCTAAGGCAATAAGGCTGGAGACATTAGAATCCATCTGTCGGGTGCTCGACTGTCAGCCGGGCGATATTCTCGAATTCAGGGCTGATGAGCTTTAATGGCCTATAATAGGGTTTTTTCGGACAAGGCTTTCATCTTGCTTTATTCAAAAAGGTGCCAGCGTTAATATATTCACTTAGCATCTACAAAAAAAAGCCTTTCAGGTCATCTGAAAGGCTTTTCAATATATTTTATATTAGTTTTAGACTATGCTTGTTCAGCCAATACTTTAGTTACTAAATCAGCAGCTTCTTTTAAAGCGATTGCTGAGTAAACCTGAAGACCTGACTCGTCAATTAATGCTTTAGCTTCAGCAGCGTTAGTACCTTGTAAACGACAGATGATTGGCACAGGAATGTTTCCGATTTCTTTGTAAGCATCGATTACACCTTGAGCAACACGGTCGCAACGCACAATACCACCGAAGATGTTAATTAGTATTGCTTTTACATTCGGGTCTTTCAAAATGATATTGAAAGCCGCTTTAACTGTTTGTGCATTTGCAGTTCCACCTACGTCTAAGAAGTTTGCAGGCTCGCCACCAGCTAACTTTATAATATCCATAGTAGCCATCGCTAAACCAGCTCCGTTAACCATACAACCTACGTTACCGTCAAGGTTAACAAAGTTTAAGTTAGATGCGCTTGCTTCAACTTCCATTGGATCTTCCTCTGAAACATCACGCATTGCAGCGTAATCAGCATGACGATATAAAGCGTTTTCATCTAAATTTACTTTAGCATCAACCGCAATTACTTTATCATCAGATGTTTTCAATACAGGATTGATTTCAAACATTGAAGAATCTGTAGCTTCATAAGCTTTGTATAATGCTGAAACGAACTTCACCATTTCTTTGAAAGCATTTCCGCTAACACCTAAGTTAAAAGCTATTTTACGGGCCTGAAAACCTTGTAAGCCAACTTTAGGGTCAATTTCTTCTTTGAAGATTAAGTGAGGTGTATGCTCAGCAACTTCTTCGATATCCATACCACCTTCGGTACTGTACATGATGATGTTACGGCCAGCCGCACGATCCAGCAATACTGAAATGTAGAATTCTTTAGTTTCAGAAGCGCCTGGATAATAAACATCCTGAGCAACTAAAATTTTGTTCACCAATTTTCCTTCCGGACCAGTTTGAGGTGTAACCAATTGCATTCCGATAATATCAGTTGCACGCTGTTTAACTTCATCAAGGTTTTTGGCTAATTTAACACCACCACCTTTACCGCGGCCACCTGCATGGATTTGCGCTTTAATTACAACCCAGTCAGAGTTATAGTCAATTTTCAATTGCTTAGCAGCCTCAACAGCTTGCTCAGGCGTATCGGCAACGATTCCTTCTTGAACGTTAACACCGAAACTTTTTAATATTTGTTTACCCTGGTATTCGTGAATATTCATTTGCTACAAAATTTGCCCAAAGCTACAATTCTAAAGGCTTTAAACAAATAGTAATTTCCGATTTTTTCGATAAAATGAACGTTTTGTGTTAATCTTCGAATTGGGTTGTTTAACTTCCGGCAAAGGGTGTACCGAAGATACCCACAGCAAGTTCTGCCCAGATCAGGAACAGGGAGATCAGGATCACAATCAGCATAATTGTTCTGGTGGTGCCTGTTCTCAGGTTTCTGATAACCAGTTCTATGGCAATACCAGTACTCAAGAGCAGGATGGCAGCCACCGCAAAATCGGAAGGCGTCCATTTAACTTCATTTGTAAATTGCATGGCAATGAGAGGGATGCTTAGCAAAACTGCTGTTGTTGCCAGGATAATCGTAATCCTTAGCTTGCTTCCCTGAAGTGGTTGTTGATTTCTCATGATATTTAAATTTAATGTTTTGTCTTGAAATTATTGCTTACGCGTTAACCTTTGCCAGCCCCGGTGCACTGGGCCCCGGGACAAACTAAAACTATAGCAAAGGGGCAAAGGCGACAGATCATTGTATAGAAAGTGAAATAGCTATCGTTGTATTCCCTTTTGGTTTTTGTGAACACTGAAATATTTAGCCGTTCGCCAATCCGGTAAATTCCAGGATACCCAATTGACACTTTGGTAGCGTTCTTTGAAGTAGCCAATCCTTTCATCCAACTGGTTTGCATAAACAGCTTTGTTGCCATCTAATGAGATTAGTTTGGACCTGTTTTTATCCAATTCAGGCAATGTTTTGTCTGATAGTGAAAGCAGGTATCCGGCATCAAGGGTGATCGAATCGGCTCTTGACAGATTGTATTTTGCAATGAAAACATCCCAATTGATCGTGCTGAAAGCTAATAGCAGAATAAACCAGATGTAGCCGTTAATTTTCAGCAGATAGAAAAACGTTTTTTGGCGGGCAACTTTTACATATACGGTGATCAGGCCAATGCTACAAAGGAGTGCAAAAACCAATACTCCAATTCTTTTGTGGGTTAATCCATAGAATTCAATGTAATAACCATCCCTGATCAGTACAGAGACAATCAGTAAAGCGTTCTGAAATATCCAGATATAGGTAAGTAACCTAAGCGTTTTGCTTTTTTTATAGAAATTTAGATTTCCTCTAAAGAAATAAATGATGATGAGCATGGCAAGTAGAATGCTAAAAATCAGGGCATTGGTGCCGTCGTGCAAATCGGCAGAGAAATTTCCCGAAGGGGTATACCCAAACCAAAGCGTGGTAATATCAATGGCGTTTAAAAACAACAATAGCAGATTTAATACGCTAAATGAAATCAAGGCGGAGATAAACTCAGTTTTAAGCGCCAATTTGCGGGTGACCAGATTGCCACTGAATGTGCTAACTACTTCGAACCAGATTGTTTTTTGCCTGATATTCTTTCTCAGCCGTAACAGATCTTCTTTAAACGTCAATTCAAAAGTTTGAAGCCCCTTGTTGAAAAAAGTAAAAATGAAGGCACTGGTGAGCACTAATCCAAAGCAGAAATGCATAAACCTTGGAAAGCTCAGGTCGGTAAAAAGGAAACCAAAAATGTTTGTGAAGAAATCGCCGATGCTGATTAACAAAGCTTCGCCATAGTGGGCAAAAACACTATTTGCCGCGGAGTAAAGGCAAGCAAAAATAAAGAAGATAATAAAAGGGATAAACACATACTTGATGAGTTTGAAAAGCGGTTTCAGATTAAAACGACCTATGTTGATTTCACTAAGATTTCGAACCGTATTGAAAGGGACGGTAATCATTTGTAAAATTGTTGCCAAAAAAGCAGTGAACACGGTTCTGATTTGCTGGTTATGACTAAACCCAATAAAAATGACCAGACTGACGTAGCAGGCGGCTAAACTCAGGAAAGAGTTATTGATTACAACAAGGATAGCAGCCAGCAGATGTGCAGCTGCGAAGAAATAAAATTTGGGGGTTTTGGCTACGTCGGTATTGAGCCAGGTAACGGTAGTTAGAAAGGCAGTGTAGATAAGCAGGTTTAATGCCAGCCGCTCTTGCCAGAATATTAAGCTAAACAACAAAGCGCCAAACAAGGCAGATAGCAGTAAAAAGTTCGATTTATTTGTTATTGTATTCATATTAAGTTTATGAGGTATAAGGATTTGTGTTTATTAAAAGCGCTTTGTATTTCAAAGTAAATGGTCAAAAAAAATAGGTTATAGTTTCTTAATCATTTTTTCCAGGGCATCCAGGTGTGCTTTGAAGGCCTGTCTTCCCAGCATGGTAATAGAGTAGGTGGTACTGGTTTTTCTGCCAATAAATCCTTTGTGCACCTTGATAAATTCAGCCTGTTCAAGTGTCGTGAGGTGCGAAGCCAGATTGCCATCAGTAAGCTCGAGCATTTGCTTTAAGTCATTAAAGGCGAATTCATCATTCACCACCAAAATAGACATCACACCCAACCTGATCCGGCTGTCGAAAATCTTATTTAATTCTGCTATCGGATTTTTCATATCATTTGCCTTTCTCGTATTTAAAATACATTAAAAGACCGTAAACGATGTGTAATATACCAAAACCGAAAGCCCAGAAATACAAGCCATAACCTGTGTTAAACATGCATACAAGGCCTAACACAACCTCACAATAACCAAGATATTTAATATCGCTATAAGTATATTTACTGGCGTTGATAAGTGCAAGACCATAAAAAACCAGGCATGTTGGCGCTATAATGCTGTAGGTATTAGGGTGATTAATCAGTAGGGCAATGATAAACAGTCCACCTGCCGCCAGTGGCGTAAATAAGTTGATCAGTAAAGATTTAGAAGTCTTATCCCAGATGGGGAGGTTATTTTTCTGACTTTTTCTGTAGGTGAACAATATTCCCCCGGCCAAAGCAATGATTAAAACGAAAACACCTAGTTTGATGAGGTTGAACTCCAGATCCATTTCTCCGCTTATACCATAGCCATATCCACGGTTATTCACGAATTTATTAATTTCATCATTGGCGAAATAAGCACCAATTAAAGCTATAACACCGGCAAAAACACCTGATAAGCCGCTTAAAGAAATAAACCGGGATGACCTGTCCATCATTTGTCTGATGTCTTTCAACGCATTTAACTGTTCTTCTGAACTATTCATTTTAAAAGTGCTTTGTTTTTCAAAGTTAAATAAGAAATTGATAACTCCAAATTTTATTTTAACTTTTTCTGATGTCAGGGATTCAGCAATTTTGCGGCAATTTCAAGGTAGCACGAATATGCTGGTACTTTACTGTTTCTCCTTTAGTCTTTCAGCTTTTTTAGTAAATTTGAACCATGCTAAAAGCCAGTGGTATTACTAAATCGTATGGAAATCTCCAGATATTAAAAGGTGTGGATTTCGAAGTGCAAAAAGGGGAGATTGTAAGCATTATCGGGCCATCCGGTGCAGGAAAGAGCACACTCTTACATATATTGGGCACACTGGATAAACCTGATCAGGGTACCGTAGCGCTCAAAGGGACTGTAATTAATAAGCTTCATGGTGATTTACTTAGTGCTTTCAGGAATCAGAATATTGGCTTTGTTTTTCAGTTTCATCACCTCTTGCCCGAATTTAGTGCCATTGAAAATGTATGTATTCCGGCATTTATAGCCAAAACAAATAAAAAGCAGGCTGAAATCCGTGCGCTGGAATTATTGGATTTGTTTGGCCTTGCCGACCGGGCTCAGCATAAGCCTAATCAGCTTTCTGGTGGAGAACAGCAACGGGTAGCAATAGCACGGGCTTTAATTAACAATCCAACTATCGTTCTGGCCGATGAACCTTCAGGTAATCTGGATTCGGAAAATGCTGCTGCGCTGCATCAATTGTTCATCTCTCTGCGGGACAATTTCCAGCAAACTTTTGTTATTGTTACTCATAATGAACATTTGGCTAAAACCGGCGACCGGGTTGTGAGTATGAAAGACGGGTTAATTGTTTAAGCCTATTTACCCTCTTCGATATTCGGATACAAATCAGTCATTCATCAAAAATATTACGTTTTGAAAATATTAATTACTGGTGGCAATAATGCTAAAGCCTTAAAAATCATGAAGGCCTTTCCAAGTCACTTTGTTCTGTTAGCCGATTACGGCGAAGTAGCTGCTATCTCGACAGCACATTATGCTTTTAAATCCCTAGGTGCGCTGAATATGGATAGTATTGCTCATATTTTACTCAATTTCTGTATTACCGAAGCTATAGATGCTGTTCTGCCACTTCATCATTTTGAAGTAGAGCCTTTGGCGAAATCATCAGTTCTCTTTGATGAGTACGGCATTGGGGTGCTAACGCCCCCGGCTGAAGAGCTGAATCGATACCTTTTGGCAGAGAAAAACACCTTTCATAATTTCGGTATTTTCATCAGAGGAGAATGTATTTTTGCCAGTGGGAAGGAGATTTTTGTGATGCAAAGTGATGAAATTAATGGTGTTTTTGGCTATAACGATGCAAATGACCAGTTAACTTTATTGACCATATAACATGAAAAGCCATCCTCAATTAGCAGATAAAGGCCTCGTTATCTTTGAGCTCGATAATGTATTGTATCCGGAGAAAGATTATTTACTACAAATTTACTACCTGTTTACGCAATTTATAGAATATTCAGAACAAAAGCCGGCATCGCCCATACTGGATTTCATGCGTGCTGAATTTGAAAATAATGGACCTGTTGAACTTTTTGAAAAAACAGCGACAGCATTTGATATAGACCTGAAATACAGGCACAACTTTGAGCTGCTGCATGAAAATGCCAGATTGCCACTAAAGCTTTTGCTTTATCAGAATATCCTGCAATTTATGCAGGAACTGGTGGTAGACCGGAAGAAGATATTCATTGTTACCGCCGGAAACCCGGTTCAGCAATTGAATAAAATAAAGCAGACAGAGTGGAATGGGCTGGAGAAATACCTAACTGTTTATTTCGAAGATGAGCTTAAGATACCCAAGAGTGAAATATTTAATAAGATACTTTTAGCGAACGAGTTAGCCGCCGAAAGTGTGCTGGTTGTAGGTGCGAATAAATATGATGAAACACAATCTGAATTGAGTAATTTGGCGTATATTGTATCATCAGAAATATACTAAAACCTATGTCAAAAAAGTTTTTATCTCAGCATACGATCTGGAGTGTGATGCTGCTATTACTGGTTGCTGCTTCATCTTGTAAAAAATCGAAATCGGAAGGTCCCAGCCGCGAAGAGCTAACCAAAGATTCTATTTATCTGTATGCGCAGCAAACCTATTACTGGAATTCAGGAATGCCCAGTTATGCTGATTTCAATCCCCGGAAATATAGCTCAAATAGTGCTATCCTCACCGCAATAAAGGCCTTGCCAAGTACAGGCGGTAAAGATAAATATTCCTTTATTGATGATGGTACTGTTGCCAGTGAACTGGGAGGCGTTGCCGGTGATTTTGGCTTCTCCGTTTTTTTTAATGATGCAAATGACCTTCGAATAAAATATGTTTATGCCAGCTCTCCGGCAGCTGGACAGGGGCTGAAGAGGGGTTACCGGATAACCAAAATTAACGGAAGTACTGCGATCTCTACAAGTGATGCTAACATCAGTTATATTGTGAACGCAGTTTTTGGCACAGCAGCCTCAATTTCTTTAACCGTTACCAAGCCCGATGGTACCTCGCAGGATGTCACGTTGTCTAAAGCAAGTTACAATATTAATCCTGTGCTTTATAGTCACACCTATACCGTAGGGGCAAAAAAGGTTGGATATATCGTATTCAACAGCTTTACAACCAATTCAGCTACTTTGCTGGATGCTGCATTTGCTCAGTTTGCAAATGATGGCATCACTGAGCTGGTGGTGGATTTACGTTACAATGGCGGAGGTTCGGTAGCCACATCAGAGGCATTTACCAACCTCATTGCTCCGGCTTCGCAAAACGGAAAGGTGATGTACACGACATACTGGACTAAAACGATGCAGGATAAAGCCGCAACGATTCTTCAAAATCAGAAATTCTATGCCAAAGGTACCGATGGGGTGACCCGCTTGTACTCATACTTTGATTATGATTATCAACCGACAGCTGCTGCGGGAAATCAGGAAGTTTTTACTAAAAGAGGAACTTTAAATACGCTGAACCGGGTATACTTTCTGGTGTTGAACGGCACGGCTTCGGCCAGTGAGTTATTGATTAATAACCTGAAGCCTGTGATGGACGTGAAATTGATTGGTAAAACAACATATGGTAAACCTGTTGGTTTCTTTGCCATACACATTGATAAAAATGATTTGTACATCCCTCAGTTTGAAACTAAAAACCAAAACAATGAAGGCGGTTATTTTAACGGGATGACGGTCGACAAGGATATCGCAGATGATGTGACGAGAGATTTCGGCGATCCGGCTGAGCGGCTTTTAGCACAGGCCTTGAATTACTCTGCAAATGGCATTTTTACCTCTTATGTAAAAGATAATACGATCAGTAGTACTTCGGGTTTATCACGTGCTTTATCAGATAATGCGGCCGAAAAACTTGACCATGAATTTAAAGGGATGGTTGAAACGAGGAAATTAAAACTAAATAAGTAAATCAATAAACTTATTAAAGCCAGCGCAAAAAGCGCTGGTTTTTTTTTCTTTTTTGTAACAAAAAATGTGTTTCTAAAGGTTGCTTTTTAAGCAAAAATTTAATAAGCTTGTTTAACCTTAATCGTTAAAGAGAATTATGCCAATAGAAATTGTAGAAAAAGAACATATAGGCTACCTGAACATTGTAAATGCTACCGAAGATCACGGAACTGAACTTAAAAGCAAATTAAAAGAAGCACAACGGCTGGGAAACGAGTTTAAATCTAAAGCCATCATTACATTTAATACAACGATTGGTCCGAAAAAAGTTGATACAACTGTTTGGTCGGTAACAGAGAAATTTATTCAGTTAAAAAACAATATTCATATTCCAATAAAAAGCTTAATCGATATCGACTTTTAGGTAGCTCTTTAAGGAAAATAAATCATCCCGCATTTATTTAACCCTTAGCCTGAAATATTAATGAGCACCTTACATAAAATTGCTTTAACCTTTATTAAATTTATCGGACCCGTGAGCGCCAGGAGTTTACTGGTACACTGTGGTAGCGCAGAACAGGTTTTCTCTGCATCCAGAAAGCAGCTTTTAAAGATTCCTGGTATTGGCGAGAGAATGGTTGATGCCATTCTGAACACCGATGCCTTGAAAAGGGCAGAAAAGGAACTCGCTTTTGTTGAAAAGCACGGAATCGAAGTGCTTTTTTATACAGATTCAAACTATCCCCAAAGGTTGAAAAATTGTTCTGATGCCCCGGTTTTGCTTTATTTTAAAGGCACTGTAAATTTTAATCACTCCCGAATCATCAGCATCGTGGGCACCAGAAATGCTACAGACTACGGCAAAATGTTGTGTAAACAGTTATGTGAAGTGCTGGCTCCCTATAACGTCTTAATTATAAGTGGTCTGGCATACGGTGTTGATGTTGCTACACATAAAGAATGCCTTCGTCATCACATTTCCACAGTGGGTGTACTGGGGCATGGTCTGGACCGTTTGTATCCTCAGATTCATAAAAGTGTTTCACAGAAAATGGTTCTCAATGGAGGATTGTTATCTGAATTTCCGACCCAAACTAATCCCGACCGGCAGAACTTCCCTAAACGTAACCGCATCATTGCCGGCATTGCCGATGCAACCATCGTCGTGGAGGCTTCAATTAAAGGTGGTGCACTAATCACGGCAGAAATAGCCAATTCATATCACAAGGATGTATACGCTTTTCCGGGCAGAACAAATGATGTGTTTTCTGAAGGGTGTAACTTTCTGATTAAAACCAATAGAGCAGCGCTGATTAATCATGCGAAAGACCTGGTTTATTATCTCGGCTGGGATGACCAGTTGAATGAGACCACACAGCATACTCAGATGAGCCTGCAAATTAACCTTACTGCTAACGAACAGGCAGTTATCGCAGCATTGTCTAACGGACAGCTTGCAATAGATGAATTAGCACGCCTGTTAAATATTCAGCAAAGTAAACTGGCCATTGTTATCCTTACGCTGGAGATGCAGGGAATCATTGTATCCTTGCCAGGCAAGGTTTACAAGTTAGCTTAGTAGGTACAGGCTGGAAAAAATGATAATGCATTTTGCCCAATAATCAATCTATAATGCCTATTAAAATTGTAGTTTATGTAATAAAATTCTATATAATCGCAATTTTCAAAATTATGTTTTAAATAAAATATAGTTTATAAAATACTTAATGCCTTTGCTTAATTTTGTTGCATGTGGTACAATAATATTCTAGAAACCATTGGTAATACACCATTGGTGAAATTAAATACAATTACTAAAGGTGTTCCGGGAACTATCCTGGCAAAAATAGAAACTACGAATCCTGGTAACTCCATTAAGGACCGTATGGCGGTTAAGATGATTGAAGTTGCAGAGCGGAGCGGAAAGCTAAAACCCGGCGGAACAATTATCGAGGGAACATCGGGTAATACCGGAATGGGACTTGCTATGGCTGCTATTATTAAAGGCTATAAATGTATTTTTACCACAACTGATAAACAATCAAAAGAAAAAGTTGATGCTTTAAGGGCCTTTGGAGCCGAGGTAATTGTTTGTCCGACAAACGTTGAGCCTGAAGATCCACGTTCATACTATTCTGTTTCCTCTCGTTTAGAGCGGGAAGTTCCGAATTCATGGAAGCCCAATCAATATGATAACCTGGCCAATTCGCAGGCACACTATGAGCAAACGGGCCCTGAAATCTGGGCGCAAACGGAAGGTAAAATCACGCACCTGGTGGTAGGTGTAGGCACCGGAGGTACCATTTCTGGTACTGGAAAATATTTAAAAGAAAAAAATCCTGATATCAAGGTATGGGGTATCGACACCTACGGATCTGTCTTTAAAAAGTATAAGGAAACAGGAATCTTTGATAAGGATGAAATCTACCCATACATTACAGAAGGGATAGGAGAAGATTTTCTACCTGCAAACGTAAATTTCGATGTCATTGATTTATTTGAAAAGGTAACCGATAAGGACGCAGCCCTGATGACACGCGACATTGCACGCAAGGAAGGCATCTTTGTAGGGAATTCAGCTGGTGCGGCTATTGGAGGGCTAATTCAGTTGAAAGATAAGCTGAAACCTGAAGATGTGGTTGTAGTTATTTTCCATGATCATGGAAGTCGCTACATGGGGAAAATGTACAATGAAGACTGGCTGCGCGAGCGCGGGTTTTTGCAGGATGAGAAATTAACAGCCAAGTCGATTCTGGCGAAAAAAGAATCTACAGAAATTGTCACGCTGGATGCCACCAAATCTGTGTTGGAAGCCATCAATACCATTAAGTCGATGAATATTTCTCAGATTCCGGTTACACAACAAGGAATGATTGTAGGTAAAATTGCTGAAAGCGACATTTTATCGGCTTTGCTAGAAAACCCCGGACTAAAATCTGCACCGATCTCAGAGATTATGACCGCTACCTTTCCCTTTGTTGATTTGAACACTTCTATAGATAAGATTTCGTCGCTGATCAATAAGGAAAACTCAGCTGTACTGGTAGAGGATGAGGCAGGGAAAATAGAAATTATTACGCAGTATGATATTATCAATGCAATATCTGGTTAATGATTACTGGTGTACATTAACAGCCATAAAAAACGCCCAGGTGAATATTTCATCCGGGCGTTTTACGTTATAATCCTGCCTCTCAGCTTTTTTGATTAGTGGCTTGGTGCATCTGCATTTACACGCTTAATTTGCGCGCCAAGGGCACGTAGGCGTGTGTCGATATCCTGGTAACCACGCTCAATCTGTTCGATATTGTAGATGGTCGATTTACCTTCAGCAGATAAAGCAGCGATTAACAATGACACTCCGGCCCTGATATCAGGAGAGGTCATGCTGATTCCGCGAAGTTTATATTTTTTGTCAATACCATTTACCGTTGCACGATGCGGATCACAAAGGATAATTTGAGCGCCCATGTCGATCAATTTGTCGACGAAGAATAAACGGCTCTCAAACATTTTTTGATGGATTAGGACGTTTCCTTTGGCTTGTGTAGCCACAACCAGTACGATACTCAATAAGTCTGGTGTAAAACCTGGCCATGGTGCGTCAGCAATGGTTAATATTGATCCGTCGATAAAAGTGTCGATCTCATAATGTTTTTGTGAAGGAACAAAAATATCATCACCTCTGCGTTCCAGATGAATACCCAGTTTTTTAAATACTTCAGGAATTACGCCAAGTTCATCATAGCAAACATTTTTGATGGTAATTTCCGATTCAGTCATTGCGGCTAAACCGATAAATGAACCAATTTCGATCATATCTGGCAACATTCTGTGTTCTGTTCCGCCTAAAACTTTTACCCCCTCGATGGTAAGTAAGTTTGAGCCAATACCAGAGATTTTTGCACCCATGCGGTTGAGCATTTTGCAAAGTTGCTGTAAATAAGGTTCACAGGCCGCATTGTAAATGGTGGTTGTACCTTTTGCTAAAACTGCAGCCATAACAATATTTGCAGTTCCTGTAACTGAGGCTTCATCCAGTAATATGTATGCACCTTGCAAATTGGTGGCATCTACATTAAAAAATGCTTTCTTGCTGTCGTAAACAAATTTAGCGCCGAGCTTTTCGAAACCAATGAAGTGGGTATCCAACCTTCTACGCCCGATTTTATCACCACCAGGTTTAGGGATGGCCGCTTTACCAAAACGAGCCAATAGCGGACCAACGATCATGATCGAACCACGAAGACCTCCACCTTTAGCTTTAAAAGTTTCAGACTCGAAGAAATTCAGGTCAATGTTTTTTGCTTCGAAGGTATAGGTGTCTTTATTTATCCTTTCTACAATCACTCCTAAATCGCCAAGCAATTCAATAAGTTTGTTAACATCTTTAATATCGGGGATATTGCTGATGGTCACTTTCTCTTGGGTTAATAATACAGCCGATAAAATTTGTAAAGCTTCGTTTTTGGCGCCCTGAGGAGTGATTTCGCCTTTTAATTTAATTCCGCCTGTTATTTCAAATGCGTTCATATATCTTTTTAGTATTTAGTATAAAGTATCAAGTATTCAGATCGGGCGGGTACTCAACCTTCCGCCTTCCACCTTCTGCCATTTACCTTTCCTCTAATATTTGGGTTTGTTGTTATTTCTTCCGCGGTTATTATTATTGTTGTTGCTATTATTCTGGCGGTTTTTACCATTGTTGTTGTTATTATTATTCCGCCCGCGGTTATTGTTGTTGGTATTTTGACGTGGATTTTGAGCTCTGAACTCAACTTTGGCCAGGTTAACGCCTTCATCAAGCCTCAACATCCCGCCAGATAAATAACTTAAATCTTTTATGATTGTTTCATCCGATACATTGTCTTTGTTCCAGGTAACATAAGCCATTTTCATAAAATTGGCAATTCCCTGCACCATTACTTTCCTGCGTTCCATATCCTGTTCGGCCATGGCTTTTTCAATTAGTCCTTCAACAGTTTTACCATAATGTTTATAGGTAATCCTTCGCTGAGGATAGGGCAGAGGCTCCGGTCTTTTAAAAGCATTTTCGGGCAGGGGTTTAGGATAAGGGCTTTCCACATCAATCTGATAGCCTGAGATGATGTGCAAATGGTCCCAAAGCTTATGTTTAAAATCGGCAACATCTCTTAAATGTGGTTGTAAAAACCCCATTAAATCAATTACTGCCTGTGCATATTTATTTCGTTCTTCAATGGTGGGCAATTCGCAGATATACTTCACCATGTTTTGAACGTTGCGGCCGTATTCTGATAAAATCAGATGGCTTCGCGTAGTATTATAGTCGAAATTCATGTTCAAAATAAATTAATGGATAATATTCCGGCGATACGAATTATGAAATAACCAAAGGAGATGAGGTTATGAATTCACCGAAATGTCTAATTGCCGGACTTTCGTTTTATATAATCAAAGGTAAGAAAAAATATCTTTAGCCAAAGATTAATATTGATTGATAATGTGGCCTGTTCTGCATTGATTATATCTCATCACTGTTTTTCGGATAGTCAAAGAAAACAAGTGTCCCTGTTCCCTTGCTTACGATTTTCCAGGATTCGAAAGGGAACCGGATGGAAACAACCCCTGCCGTTGGAATATTATAGATGTCTGCATCACTCAGCTCGTTGGCAAAGTCTGTAAAACCCGGATTATGGCCAAACATAATCACGGTATCTGCCGAATCGTCGAGACCGTTTACCACCTTTAAAAGGGTAGCGGTATTGGCTTCGTAAATGGAATCTTCGTATTGTATATCTTCAAACTGATATGCTTCAGCAAAGAATTTTGCTGTGGATTTTGCACGTTTGGCAGGACTACTCACCATGAGGTCAAATTTAATTCCACGGTTTAGTAACCTTTCTGCCATTTCGGGCGCATTTTCTTTTCCGCGCTTATTTAGAGGCCTGTCGAAATCTTTTAAATCTAAGTTCCCCCAGTCCGACTTACCGTGCCGAACCAACAATAAATGCTTAGCCATTTAGTTTTTGCTTAATTTTGTTTACTATTGTTTCAGGATCAATTAAATCCATACTACTGTGAACACCACACATGCATGGTTTGTTTCCATAAATAGAATTTGGCCTTGCAGGATGTTCTACTTGTATGCAATCGCTTTCTGCTTGTCCGTAGCCCAGGAAACCTGCATAGGGGTGGGTGGGTCCCCAGATTGAAACCACGGGGATGCCAACTAGTGAAGCCATGTGCATTCCTGATGAATCCATGCTCACCATGAGGTCGAGGTTTGAAATGATGGCAAGTTCTTCACTTAGATTGAACGTTCCAATTAAATTGTAGGTATTAGAATAGGTTGAAGCCCATTCTTCAGCAACGCTTTTTTCAAACTTTCCACCACCAAAAATAAAGAGATCATAGCCCAATGCGCTAAGAGAAGCAATCACTTTTTCCATGCTATCCAGGGGATAGACTTTATAAATGTGCTGTGCGAAGGGGGCTATGCCTATCTTTTTTGTTTTGTTGTTTTCAAAGAATGCTTGTGCTTTTACCGAAAGCTGCTGCGGATCTATTTTAAGCTGATAATTGAGGCTGACATCAAATTTCAGTTCGCGGAATACATCGGCATAACGTTCTACCGTGTGTTTTAATGGCCTGAATATCTTGTTTTTGGTGCGGGTCAATGCTTTTTTTTCTGCCCTGCCTTTATTAATCCTTTTAATTCTGATACCAGTTAAACGAAAAAAAGTAGAAATGGCCCTGCTTCTTAAATTATCATGTAAATCAGCAACTGCCGTGGGTTTGTACTTTCTAAGTTCCTGGTACAGTTTAAATAATCCGTCAATTCCCTTATGTAGGGTTTTAGGCTGAATGGCATGGAATGTAAGGTTCTCGATGCCATCAAAAAAAGGCTTAAACCCCTCACGGCTAACCATTACTATTTCTACAGATGGGTTTTGTGCTGTGAAAGTTTTTAAAACAGAAGCTACCATAGCGACATCGCCCATGGCCGAAAAACGTAAAACGATAATTTTCTGGGGTGTTGCCATATTCACTTATATACCGATCAAATTAGCTTTTTTTATACAAAACCGGATTTAAACTCGGATCGTTGTACATCTTCATTTGTTTGTAAACCTTCATGTACTTTTTTCCAGCTTCAATATCTTTTAGCAATTCGTCGATACTGGTCGATAAATCATCGCGCTGCGATAATAATATGTTGAGTTTGTTTTGGCATTGTGCCCGATGTTCAGCAGAGGCGCTTTCTCGTTCCGCTTCTTCCTGCATGTGGTATATTTTTAGAGCGAGTATGGAAAGCCTGTCGATTGCCCACGCAGGGCTTTCGGTGTTGATTGTTGCATCTGGCAAAGCCTCAATTCCCTGATAAAGATGTAAGAAATAGCCATCAATAAATTCAACCATATCTGTGCGTACCTGGTTTTGAGCATCAATGCGCCGTTTCCAGCTTAAACCTTCTACCGGGTCGATGGTGGGATTGCGTACTACATCTTCCATATGCCATTGCGCTGTATCTATCCAGTTTTTAATATAGAACAGATGCTCCAGACTTTCCGCATCGTAGGGGTTTTCTACCGGATGGTCGATATCATCAAACCGGTGGTAATCTGAAATAACTTGATTGAATATATGGTTGGCAATTTCACTTATCATGGGGCAAAGTTATATTTTTTATAACAGATTGAACTGATGTTATACTGCAGATTCACAAATTTCTCTATAGCGCGTAATTATGATTACAATGTTCCATTATTCTGCACATCTGCTGTTAAACTTTCTTTTGTTTAAAATACTTCGTAATCTCCTCCAGCGAAAAAGCGTTCAGACATTTATCGGCGCTTAAACCTCCTTTTCGTGCCACTAAAGTTCCGTAATGCATATCTTGGAATCCTTCGGTACGGTGGGCATCTGGATTGATCGACAGTAATACGCCTTTCTCCAGAGCATAACGATGCCAACGCCAGTCAAGGTCCAGTCTTAACGGGTTGGCGTTAATTTCAATCACAACTTTGTTTGCCGCGCAGGCATCGATTATTTTTTTATAGTCTATCGGATAACCAGCCCTGCTGAGCAGCAGGCGGCCTGTTGGATGGCCTAATATTGTCGTATATGGATTTTCAATGGCTTTAAGTAAACGCGAGGTTGCCTTTTCTTCATCCATTCTTAGATTGCTGTGCACAGAGGCAACGACAAAATCAAAGGTTTTGAGTACCTCATCCGCGTAATCCAAAGAACCATCGCTCAGGATATCACTCTCGATGCCTTTAAATATTTTGAAAGGAGCAAGCTTTTCATTTAACTGATCAATTTCCTGTTGTTGGGCAAAAACGCCTTGTTCATTTAATCCTTTGGCATATACAGCAGTTTTTGAATGGTCGCAGATACCCAGGTACTGCAAGTTTAACTCATTTTTACAGTACAACGCCATTTGCTCCAGTGTATGCACCCCGTCACTCCAGGTTGAGTGATTGTGAAGCGTGCCTTTCAAATCTTTATAGGTAATTAAGTCTGGGAGTTTGTGTTCTTTCGCCAAAACTAATTCATCAAAATCTTCCCTTAGCTCGGGCTCAATATAACTCAAACCTGCTGCGGTATAAATCTCCAGTTCGCTTTGAAAAGGGCCATTTCCGGCTTGCGCCAGTACTTTTTCTACATGTTCCGAATTTCCCGTTTGTTTAAACCACGCTAAATGGAATCCGGCACTATCTGCAAGCGTAAGCTTGATTCTCAGCCCGGCTTCAGTAGTAGTAATAAAAGCATCTTCGGCGGCGATGAGCGATAACGGTGTAAATGAAGCGAAGCCTGCCTTTATTTCTGAAAGCTGGTCAGTCCCGATTACAAATTCCAGTTCGTCGATAATTTCGCAGGCACGGCGGTACTGGCCGGCAAAGCCAAGTGCATATTGGGCATCGTATGTTAATAACCATTCAGATAAGTCGGCAAATAATGAGTTGGCAAAGCGCTCAACCTGTGCATAAAGAAATCTGCCATTGGCTGCAAGTTTAAATTCTATCGCCTTTTTAATTTCCTCCTGGGTTTTTAAACCGAAACCTTTTGCTTCAATTAAACGGTTTTCGTTACAGGCATAATAGAGTTCTCCAATGCTTTCAATGGCAAGTGTACGCCATATAATAAGTATTTTTTTCGGGCCGATTCCTTTTATTCCCAGCATTTCGATAATGCCTTCCGGTGTTTGCTGAACAATATCTTTCAGTTCCTGAAGTTCGCCCGTTTGTAGCAGCTCTGTAATTTTTGCAGCAAGGCTTTTCCCGATTCCATCAATTTTATCGATCTCATCAATGGCTTTATCTTTCAATTGGAAAGGTAGTTTATCTACCTTGAAATAGGCATTTGCAATCGATTTTATTTTAAAAGGATTCTCTTCGTGCAACTCCATTAGCTGAGACAACAAGCGCAGCGTACGGGCGATGGTTTTATTTTCCATAAGCTGTAAAATTATAAAATAAAGCGCTAAAATATTCTTGAGTACTATTTTTTCAAACAGAATTTGCTAAAGTGTTGTTCTGCAATTATGAAATTGATAAAAACTTTCCTGCTGAGTGTATGCGCGATTTTTACTGCCTGTCAGTCTGGTAAAAATGCTGAGCATAAACAGGATTCGATTGCCAGCATTGAATCGGGTCCGGGCAAAATAGTCGATGAAAGGTTTTTAATAGTTCCGGGGCGCTCCGTGGGTGAGATTTCTTTAGGGGAGGATGTGGAAAGCGTAGGAAAGATTTTAGGTAAACCGGATGCGGGCGATGCTGCTATGGGTAAGGCCTGGGGCATCTGGTACAGCAACGATTCTACCGGTGGTATGAGAGACGAAATTGCTGTGTACTCTTCTTATAAAGATACCACCATGCGAATCAAAGATGTAAAGCAGGTGCGGATCACATCGGGAAAGTTTAAAACCCAGGATGGATTTACTACGGGGCAATCGGAGGCTGATACAAAGCTGAAGTTTCCGGGAATGGAAAAACTATCGGTTTATTTAAATCAGAATAATGACACAGTGACCGTTTATGATGCCAAACAGGATGGAATTGGTTTTGAGTTTTTGAAAGGAAAGAGTATTGCCTTAACCGTTCATCCAATGAATCAGTCTGTGAACGCATCCTATCTCACACTACACCCTGAATGGAAGAGTGTGGAATAGGGTTCAATTGGAAGATGTGAGATGGTGCGCCTGTATGGCATCATCTCACATCTTTCATCTCAAATTATTTAATTATGGCTTCAAATGGCATTCTTGCCTGAATCCCTGAGCTGGCCATCACTTTCTTCATTTGTTGATAGAGCATATAATTATCTCCTAGTTCCTGTTTGGTGTAGAAGGTTTTAATACGGTCTGTACCTTCATCCATTAATGATTTCAAAGGATCAACTACATCAGGATATTCAACTACTTTATATTCCTTAAGTTTTGCTTTTTTAGCGGCTGATTTAATTGCGTCATTAAAGCTTCCGATTCTGTCTGCCAGACCAATTTGAACAGCATCAGTGCCAATCCAAACGTGTCCGCCTCCAATGCTATCAATATAGGCTTTGGTTTTCTTTCTTCCGTTTGCTACCCTGGTGATGAATCCATCATAAACCCTGTTTAACTGGTTTTGAATGATGAACCTTTCGCCTGCTGTCATTGGGCGGTTGGTGGCCATAATATCTGCGTATTTACCAGTCTTCACACCGTCGAAAGTAATTCCAAGTTTATTGGTCATCAGGTTCTGGAAATTTGGAATAATGCCAAATACCCCAATGGAACCCGTAATGGTATTCGGTTGAACAAAAATACTGTCAGCTGCGCAGCCAATGTAATACCCGCCTGATGCGGCAACATCACCAAAGGATGCAATAACCGGTTTTTCTTTCCTGGTCAATACAATTTCTCTCCAGATCACGTCTGATGCCAGCGCACTACCACCTGGTGAATTCACGCGAAGCACAACGGCTTTGATATCTTCATCTAAACGCGCTTTTCTGATGGCTCTGGAAATGCGTTCAGAACCGATCTGGTTGTCGTTCCCTTCACCTCCGTTAATTTCGCCATTGGCATATATTACGGCCACTTTATCTTTCCCCGAACCTGTATCGGTATTGTTCTTTGCATAATCATTGATTGAAACCGAACGGATATTCTCACCCCTTGTTGTTCCGGATAATCCTTTCAGTTCTTCTATAATCTGGTCTTTATATTTCAATGCGTCGATCATTTTGAAATTTACTGCATCCTGAGGCTGTTGTACCCTATAATCATCAGCAATTTTATTTAAGCTATCTTTTTCTATGCTTCTGCTCTGTGCGATATCCGTTAAGAAGGTATTGTATAATCCACCCACATAAGCGGTTACCTGTTTACGGTTATAATCGCTCATTTTGTCTAAAATAAAGGGCTCTACAGCGCTTTTGTAATTTCCCACACGAATCACCTGCATTTCAACACCCACCTTTTCCAGCGTGCCTTTAAAGAATGTAAGTTCAGAACTAAAACCTTTAAATTCTAAAGCACCTTCCGGGTTTAAGTAAATTTTATCCGCAGCAGAAGCTAAATAATAAGCACCCTGAGTATATACTTCGCTATAAGCGATAATTTTTTTGTGCGATTTTTTGAAATCTATAAGTGCATTTCGCACTTCGCGCATGGTGGCAAAGCCTGCATTCGGACTGCTTACATTCAGGTAAATACATTTGATGTTATCATCTGTTTTTGCCCTTTTGATGGCTTTTAACAAATCATTCAAACCAATTCCTTCTTTCTCATCGCCACCAACAATTGGCAGGTTGCCAAAAGGGTTTTTGGGTGTACGTTCAGTCACGGCCTGGTCAAGGTTTAAAAACAGTACCGAGTTGTTTGAAACCGTTGTGGTTTTGTCGTTGTCGATCGAAGAAATTGCTCCAACAATGATTACGAAAATGATAATGAAAATAATTACCGTAGACAGGAAAAAACCCAGCATGGACGCAAATAGATACTTGAAGAAATCTTTCATTTAAATGTTAATTTTGTGCAGTAAAGATATAAAAATACATGATGCTTAATACGGATTTAGAGTCCACAATTGCTTATTTGTTACTGGGAGGAAATTTAGGTAATAGAGAAGGAAATCTGGACCAGGCGATAGATTTGATCGGAAAAGGTATCGGGGAAATTGAGGTGCTTTCTTCCCGTTACGAAACCGCTGCCTGGGGCAAAACCGATCAGCCCTCTTTTCTTAATCAGGCTGTGGCAGTTAAAACACGGCTCAGTGCCATTCAGGTTTTAGAGAAAGCTTTGGAAATAGAACAAGTTTTGGGACGGGTGAGAAAGGATAAGTGGGGCGAAAGGCTAATTGATATCGATCTGATTTTATTTGGAAACGAAGTTATTGATATTGCTGATAAACTCCAGGTTCCGCACCCTCATATGCAGAGCCGTAAGTTTGTGATGATGCCCCTTGCGGAAATTGCACCAGATATTGTACATCCGGTATTGGGCAAAACTATTTTGGAGATTAGCGAAAATATATCTGACCAGTTAGACGTTAACAAATTGTAATTGATTAGATTTGTAATATGCAGGATAACTATGATAATCATCCCTTAGATTTATCATATCTCACAGAAATGGTTGGTCACAATCCAGCTTTTATGATTGAAGTTTTCGACACATTTATGGAGCAAACTCCCATTTATTTGGCGGAGCTTGAACAAGCCTTGCTGGTTGGTAACTGGATTAAGTTGAGTAATGGCGCCCATAAAATTAAGCCCACATTTAGCTATATCGGAAGAAATGATGTAAAGGATTTTGTAAGTGCCATTGAAGACAATGCACGACACCAGCTTGCCATAGAACAGATTCCCGCAGATGTTGAGCGGCTCAAAAAACTGCTGAACGGGATTTACATCCAGCTTGAGGTGGCGAAAACCGAGATGCAGTCGAAAATGCTTTAAAATTGTTTTACAGAGATCTTTTGTCGTGAGTTTCCTTTACTATTCAGCAGGTATTTTGCTTCCTCTGAAATGTAAAAATGAAAAGCAAATGTAGATTACCAGAATAAAAGGCACAGCCACAAATTTTAGCACAGCAATTAAAATGGCCGATAGGATTAAAAAGATAAATTTAATTTTATTTTTCTCCCAGCTCAGGTTTGAAAATTTTAAGGAGAAAATCCTGATCTCACTGATCAGCAAAAAGCTTGTTATGGCCGTGATGGCGAGGAGTAATAACGAAGAACTGACAATCTGTGGATAATCATCTGCAATGAACGACAATGAGCTGATAAATAAAGTATTCATAGGCGTATTCAAACCGATGAAGTCTTCCGATTGTCTGGAATCGTTATTAAACTTGGCTAATCTTAAAGCTGAAAAAATGGTAATTACAAATCCTAGATAGGGTAGGAATGTTGATGAATAATCACTTGACTTCATTAGCTGGAACATCAGTACCCCTGGCAAAAAACCGAAACTTACCATATCGGCAAGGGAGTCGAGATCTTTTCCTATTGCCGATTTTACGTTCAGCAGGCGGGCTACCATTCCGTCGAAAAAATCAAAAATCCCCGAAAGGATTACAAAGTAGGCTGCGGCTTGTAGTTCACCTTTAAATGCAAGAACGATTCCGATGCAACCAGAAAACAGGTTTGCACAGGTAATTGCGTTAGGAAGATGCTTTTTCATAAAAACGGAAGATCGAATATGGAAGATGGGGACAGAAGAAAAACTTTCTATTCCCATCTTCCATTCTACATAATATTAACTGTTCATCGAAATTAAGAATTCTTCGTTGCTCTTTGTACCTTTTATTTGAGCTTGTACGAATTCCATGGCTTCCTGACTGTTCATATCCGCAAGGTGATTGCGTAAGATCCAAACACGTTGTAAAATATCTCTATCCAATAATAAGTCGTCACGGCGTGTGCTCGAAGCAGTAATGTCAATAGCAGGGAAGATACGTTTGTTCGATAATTTACGGTCTAATTGTAACTCCATGTTACCTGTACCTTTAAATTCTTCGAAAATTACCTCATCCATTTTAGAACCGGTGTCGGTTAATGCTGTCGCCAATATGGTTAACGAGCCACCATTTTCAATGTTACGTGCCGCTCCGAAGAAACGTTTCGGTTTATGTAATGCATTCGCATCCACACCACCAGATAATATCTTACCTGATGCAGGAGCAGTAGTATTGTAAGCCCTTGCTAAACGGGTAATTGAATCCAGCAGGATAACCACATCATGTCCGCTTTCCACTAAACGCTTAGATTTCTCCAGCACAATGTTGGCAATTTTAACGTGACGTTCTGCCGGCTCATCGAAAGTAGAGGCAATTACCTCTGCTCTTACACTACGGGCCATATCAGTAACCTCTTCCGGACGCTCGTCGATTAACAGGATAATCAGATAAACCTCAGGATGGTTTTTAGCGATTGCATTGGCAACTTCTTTAAGCAGGTTGGTTTTACCCGTTTTAGGTTGTGCCACAATCAAACCACGTTGTCCTTTACCAATTGGTGTAAACAAATCCATGATACGGGTAGAGTAGTTACTGTTGTCCGTAAACAGGTTTAATTTTTCAGTTGGGAAAAGTGGTGTCAGGTAATCAAAAGGAACACGGTCGCGAACTTCTGCAGGGATTCTGCCATTGATTGTTTCAACACGAACCAGTGGGAAATATTTTTCACCTTCTTTCGGAGGACGGATACTTCCTTTTACAGTATCGCCTGTTTTTAAACCAAAAAGTTTAATCTGAGATTGAGATACGTAAATATCATCCGGGGAGGTCAGGTAGTTATAATCTGCCGAGCGAAGGAAACCATATCCATCGGGCATGATCTCTAAAACACCCTCGTTGGTGATTACATTGTCAAAATCAAGGTTAGAGTAGCTGTTTTCAGTTTTATGATGATTGCCACCTCCGGGTTGTTTTTGCTGGCGGTTATCCTCACGGGGCGCTTTATCCTGTTTTTCTTTTTGCTCAGGTTTTTGTTTCGGAGCGGGAGGCAAAACTTCTGCCGATTCCTCGATCAGTGCTGAAATTGGTTTGCTGCTTACTTCTTCCTGTTCAACAACCCGTTCCGGCTGGCGGTGTGGCTCGTCGAACAATGTAATCGAGTCGCCTTTTCTTTCCACTGGGGCAGGCGAATCGCTTTTAGTAAGTCTGGCTCGTTTTTTTACAGGCTTTTCGTCTGTAGCAGCGGCTGCAACTTTCTGGGTTTTGTCGGCCTTAACAGATTTTGTTTTTGCTATTGGTGCTGCTTCCGTTTCAGTTGGCGTAGCATCCGAATAGGGATCGGCACCTGCTCCGGCACCGGCAGCACTTATAATTTCCTGCTGGTGCAAAAGTACTTCAACAAGGTCTATTTTTCTTAGGGAGTCGGCACCCTCGATGCCATAGTTTTTTGCTAGCTCGCGTAACTCTGGAGTAAGCTTATCATTTAATTCTGTTTTGCTAAACATTCTAAATATATATGTTTCAAGAAATTTTTCATTTGCTATGGCGGATATTTCCTGCCATAAATGCATAGACCTAAAATATTTGTGTTGGTGTAGGCTCTGCGGTTTCGTTGTCTATAAAATCTTTAGGTTTATAAAACTAGCTGAGTTTGTTAATTCGTGTACTCAAAATGGTTTCATAATTGTTTACGTGCTGAATGAAAACGATAAAATCGTTTTAAAAAATGGTAACAAAAAACAAGTCTTGATAAAATTTTTCTGGGATATTCAGATAAACGGTTGAGAAATTATGTTGCAATTGTATGTATTTGAAACGTAATCCGCAAGAAAAAGTTTAAATTGTTTATAAAAATAATTCGAGTGAGGATAATTTACTCGTTCAAAAAACTTTAAAAACCTCATATTTGCAGCAAATAAGCCGTTATATGACCAAACAACAACTTTTCGAGCAGATTCAAAAAAAACGTTCTTTTTTATGTGTTGGACTAGATTCATCGCTTGATAAAATCCCTCAGCACCTGTTGAAGTACGAAAATCCGATTTTGGAATTCAATAAACAAATTATTGATGCAACAAAAGATTTGTGTGTGGCGTATAAACCGAACACTGCATTTTATGAGTGTTACGGGAAAAAGGGTTGGGAAACATTGATTGAAACCTGGAAATATATTCCACAGGATACCTTTTCTATTGCCGATGCCAAGCGTGGAGATATTGGAAACACTTCGGCCATGTATGCTGAAACTTTTTTCAACGAAAAATCATCTGAAATGAGCTTCGATTCAGTAACCGTTGCGCCGTACATGGGCAGCGATTCGGTCACTCCATTTTTAACTTTTAATGATAAATGGGTAATTCTTTTAGCGCTTACTTCCAACACCGGCCACGCTGACTTCCAGTTACAGGAAATAGAAGGTGACAAACTTTTTGAAAAGGTGTTAAAAACATCACAACAGTGGGCTACCAATGAGCAAATGATGTACGTGGTAGGCGCCACCCGCGGGGCGGCTTTCGCTGATGTGCGTAAACTTGCCCCTGATCATTTTTTGCTTGTACCTGGCGTAGGTGCACAGGGAGGCGACTTGCAGGAGGTTTGTAAATACGGACTTAATGCCCAATGCGGATTATTGATCAACTCCTCCCGAGGAATTATTTATGCGGGTAAAGGTGAAGACTTTGCCGAAAAGGCAAGAGAAGAGGCATTGAAGCTGCAGAAAGAAATGGAAACGATATTGTCAGCGGCAGGACTTTTATAAATTTTATGCAAATCTGATCTTAAAGGGCGGGCTCTTTAGGATGAGATACCTTGTCAGCTAAGCTGGTTTTAATCCTCCCGAATATGAAACCCAAAATAGACCTAAAACTTATACTTGCCTTAACCGGTGTTGCGCTGATTTGGGGAACAACTTACCTGGGCATTCGGGTGGCCGTCGAAAGCATTCCAGCATGGTATGTTACCGCCATACGCCAAACCATTGCTTCAATAATCATTCTGATTATTTTGATTAAGCAAAAAGAATTAAAATGGATCGGGTGGCCTGCCTTTAAAAGACAGGTTTTACTGTCGCTGCTAATGGTTGTTGTTGCCAACGGCATGACCACGGTAGCAGAGAAAACCATTCCAAGCGGTTTAACATCGCTAATCAATGCCACCTCACCCTTGATGGTATTTTTAGGATGTGTATTCCTTGGAATTCAAAAATCAAGTTTAAAAGGGTTTATCGGCGTATTCATTGGCTTTCTTGGGATAGTTTTTATATTCAGGGACGGTATCAACGATCTGTTAGAGCCTAATTACCGCAATGGTATTTTATCTTTGGTTGTGGCAGTTTCAGGGTGGACCATTGGTACCATTTATTCAAAAAAACACAGCGGAAAGCCTCAATACATATTTTTAAATCTGTTCTATCAGTTTGTATTTTCTGCAATTGTGCAGTTTGGACTTGCGTTAATCTTTTCCGGAAATGCCGATGTGGCATCCTGGAAAACATCAAGCATTTTTGCTGCAGTTTACCTCGCCATTTTTGGTTCAGTTCTGGGCTATTTCTGTTATCATTATGCATTGAAAAAGGTATCGGCATCAGAGGTGTCAATTCTGACTTACTTCAATACGGTTATTGCTATATTTTTGGGTTGGCTCATCCTCGATGAACACGTTGATATGGATTTAATTGTAGCAACGGTTTTGATTATTGCAGGTGTTTTTATCACCAATTATAAAAAGAAATCTCAAATCGCATAAATCAGATATATCGTTGATTGCCCTTTCTTCAACCACTATTCCAAGCTGGTAATAGATTTTTTTTTAAAACTAATGGGAATAATTTTTATCTTCAGTAATGGATTTTACGGAAGACTTTCTTCATTATGTATGGCAGTTCAGGTCGTTCAACAACCGGGATTTACAAACATGTGCCGGAGAGTCGCTGAACATCATTTACCAGGGTTTGTTGAATCGGAATGCAGGTCCTGATTTTGGCCATGCCAAGGTTCAGATTGGCAATACGCTTTGGGCCGGGAATGTTGAAATTCATATCAAATCGTCAGATTGGCTAAAGCACAACCATCAAAGCGATTTTGCCTATGAGAATGTCATTCTTCATGTGGTGTACGAGAATGACGTTGTGATCAAACGGATGGACGGGACAGTTTTGCCTGTTCTGGAATTAAAATACCTGATCGATGCTTCGCTTATTTCAAGATATGAAAGTCTTTTTCTAAACCTTACTGATTTTCCTTGCATTGCACAGATCAAAAATGTAGATCAACTGGTGATCAATTCGTTTTTGTCGCGTACCTTAATCGAGCGCTTTGAGAACAAAACAGCCGCTGTAATGGAAACTGTGGCGGCATTGAACGGAAACTGGGATGAAACATTTTACAGGTTTTTAGCCCGTAATTTTGGCTTCAAAGTAAACGCAGTTCCTTTCGAGCTTTTTGCAAAAGCACTGCCGCAACAAATTTTAGGTAAACATAAAAATAGCCCAATGCAGATTGAGGCACTGGTTTTTGGTACATCTGGATTTTTGGAGAATGATTATGAGGACGAATATCCTAAGCGTTTGAAATGTGAATTTCGTTTTTTGCAAAACAAATACGGTATAAAGCCTATTGAAGTTTCCATGTGGAAATTTTTAAGGATGCGTCCGCAGAATTTTCCCTCCCTTCGCCTCGCTCAGTTCGCAGCACTGATTATTAAAGCAAACCATCTTTTTTCGAAAGTGATGGAGATGGAGGACGTGACTGAACTGCGTGCCTTATTTGAGTTGTTGCCTGTAAATGAATATTGGCTTACGCACTATCATTTCAGGAAAGAAACAGCACGGGTAGGGATACAGATTGGTAAAGCCTCAGTCGACAATCTATTGTTGAATACAGTTGCGTTGTTTTTATTCGCTTATGGTAAGCACACCGGAACGGATCGCTATGTTGCCAGGGCAATAATACTCCTGGAAAGTCTCCCGGCCGAACACAATGCAATTACCGATAAATTTGCAGAAGCAGGTGTTAAAATTGAACACGCATTTGCTTCTCAGGGAATTTTGCAGCTTAAAAAATACTTTTGCGACAACAAGAAATGCATGTCTTGCGGGATTGGTATTAAAATATTGAAGCAAGCGTAAAACTTTCTAACCTCTAATCGGTTTGATGAATATGGAATTCCCACACGAACTTAAAGAACATTACCCTGATAAAATTATCGAAGTACGAGGAAATGCAGATGCATTGACTGTAATTCTGAACGCAGGTGTAGACATTGAGAAGTTCAAAAATGAACTGAAGAGGAAATACACAGGTTTAGAAGAGCAACAGATTTTGTTCATTAAACATGAGGACAGGCAAGATTTTGAAAAATTGATTTTAGAATAATTTCTTATCTCTTTGCACGTTTTACTCAAATAATATTGCTAAATTAGTTATTATAAATAACCAGTTATTTTGCTTCCGATAGTTTTGTTTTTTAGTGAAATTTAATAAGCTTAAAATGTTTCAGAGAATTATAACTTATTTTGAGCAACAGAGCTTTGGCGTATCTACGTATTTGGCTAATAAGTTAAATATGAGTACCGCAAAAGTTCGCCTCTTTTTTATCTATTCGTCATTTTTGGCAGTAGGTTTTCCTATATTATTTTATTTTCTCGCCGCAGTTGTGCTGGATATCAGGACTTATATGAAGCGGATGAGGTCGAGGATCTGGGAGTAACATTTAATCTTCCCGCAAAATTTCTGCGATTTCATTATAGCCTTTTTCTGCTGCCAGATCTGCAGGTAATTTTCCACCTTCCATGCGCAGGCCAACTTCTGCACCATGCTCGAGCAGTAGTATAATCAGTTCGATATTTCCGAGTTGCGCGGCGCTGTGTAGCGGAGCAAGGCCCGCCTTCTGGCAAACATTAGGGTAGGCGCCCGCATCTAATAACATCTTAGTAATATTGATGTTGTTTGCTGCTACAGCTGAATGAATAGGGAACACATTAAAGCCATTTTTTGAGGCCAGGTTTACGTCGGCGCCTTTTAGTACCAGAAACCTCGCAAGGTCTTCGTGACCAAAGTAACAAGCCAACCCAAGAGGAGTAAAACCATCTTCCGAAAATTCATTCAGGCTATCTGGTTTCTGAAATATGAGCAGGGTAGCCGCATCAAATTTGCCAACTGCACAAGCTTCAAATAATGTTAAATCATCAGTAAATTCGGCAATCACGTCAGCAATAGCCTGTTTCTTATAATAACACGCTAAAAGCAACGGTGATATGTTGTGTGATGTATTTGTATTGGCTAACCGCGGGTTTTGAACCAAGATTGCTTTTACTGCTTGTAAATTACCTGTTTCAATGTACTCTTCGAGTTGGGTTATACTCATATATCAAGTTTTTTCTTCAAATGAAAGATTTAAATTAATAAAAAATTAACAAAGCGAAGAAAAACGTAAATAATTGAGATGTTCGGGGTGAAAAATTAAAGGTAGGATTTGAGGTGTTTGGTATAAATGCCATTTTCGGATGGATTAACAATTGGCAAGTAATCATCATCAATGAATCAGTGACCCTGTTTGAACAAGAATCCCGTTTTATCCTCTCGCAGGATAAAACGGGATAAACCTAAAACAAAATCCGTTTCATTTGACAAAACGTACAACTTGTGTGTTGTATCTAAATAGACTGATTTTCTTCATTAAGGTTTAATATCCGTGGAATATATTATTTATGGTACTAATAAAACTATATCTTTTATATTTGTTAAATATTAATTTCAGTACAGAAAATGGCGATAAGGGGAAACCAGTTTAAAACCAATACGTTCAAAGAAAAAGGTGCCGAAAATGCATCCGGGAGGTCGTCTTCTAGTCGCCAGCCTAAAGAGAAAAGGGAATTCCTGCCAAATTTTGACTTGCAGGATGGGCGTGCAGTAAAAATAGTGGGTTTATTTTTTGTTATCCTTTCTCTTTATTTTTTAATTGCCTTTACCTCTTATTTGTTCACGTGGCAGGATGATCAAAGTTATGTTATTGATGCCAACGGGGGCTGGGGTAATCTTTTCAAAACCGCGGAAGAATTAAAAAATTCTGGGGTAATTATTCCTGTTGTTCAAAACTGGTTAGGGAAATTTGGAGCGCTGTTGTCTCACCAGTTTATTTACGAGTGGTTTGGAATTGCCTCTTTCTTATTTGTGCTGGCATTTTTTATTATTGGCTACCGCCTTCTTTTTAAAGTTAAAATTCTTTCCATATCAAAAACACTAGGATATAGCTTTTTCTTTTTATTATTTATTTCATTAACATTAGGATTTGCCCATAGCTTCTGGTCAGAATCGCCGCATTATGTTGAAGGAGAGTTTGGCTTTTGGAGCAATAGATTATTAGCTGCACAGGTAGGTGCTGCAGGCGTTGCTGGCTTAATCGCGTTTGCAGGTTTAACCATCCTTATCATTGCCTATAATATCGACTTCAAGCTACCAGAGCGTAAGGAAAAAGAAGTTTATCTTGATAATGATACGCCGGATTACGTAAATGAAGTGAGGGAGAAATTTGCGCGTAATAAGGAAGTGGAAGAACCTTCCGAATCTATAGAATTTCCGGTTAGGGATAAGCCCAATTTAAATAACGATCGTAAACAACAAAACGTGGTGCTCAAGCCTGGCAGATTCGAAGATCGAGAAGAACCTGAGGATGACGTCATTGCTCCTGTGGTTTTATCTCCGTTGGCTACTAATTTACCTTTACCCACTCCTCCGGCATCCATACCAGTTGCAGCTGCCGTAGCGGCTTCGATGCCACTGACTGTTGAGCCTGCAATAGAAGAAGAGCGGGAACCTGATTTTACGATCGAGAAAACCGAAGAAGAGAAAAAATCTGATGATCTGGTTGAACAGTTTGGTAATTACGATGAAAAACTGGATTTATCCGGTTATAAATATCCTACAATTGATTTACTTGAAAATTACGGTACCAATAAAATTTCTGTAAATGCAGAGGAACTGGAGGCCAATAAAAATAAAATTGTAGAAACGCTTAATCACTACAATATCGAAATCGATAAGATTAAAGCAACGATAGGTCCCACCGTTACCCTTTACGAAATTATCCCTGCACCCGGAGTAAGGATTTCAAAAATCAAAAACCTGGAAGACGATATTGCACTTTCACTGGCGGCGTTGGGGATTCGTATTATTGCGCCAATGCCAGGAAAAGGTACTATAGGTATTGAGGTGCCTAATCAGCATCCGGAAATGGTGCCAATGCGCAGTATTTTAAATACAGAAAAATGGACCAGCAATACGATGGATTTACCGATTGCCTTGGGTAAAACTATCAGCAATGAGGTTTTCATTGCCGATTTGGCCAAAATGCCCCACTTACTGGTAGCAGGTGCTACAGGCCAGGGTAAATCGGTTGGTATCAATTCTATTCTGGTATCGTTACTGTTTAAAAAGCACCCCGCCCAGTTAAAGTTTGTACTGGTAGATCCGAAAAAAGTGGAGTTAACCCTGTTCAACAGAATAGAGCGCCATTTTCTGGCCAAACTACCGGGAGAAGCTGATGCAATTATTACCGACACCAAAAAAGTTGTCAATACTTTGAACTCTTTGTGTATTGAAATGGATCAACGGTATGATTTATTAAAAGATGCTCAGGTAAGGAATTTAAAGGAGTACAATGATAAATTCATCAAGCGTAAACTTAATCCGAACAACGGTCACAGGTTTTTACCTTTTATTGTACTGGTGGTAGATGAGTTTGCGGATCTGATGATGACTGCCGGCAAAGAGGTGGAGGCGCCAATTGCCCGATTGGCACAGCTGGCACGTGCTATTGGTATCCATTTGGTTCTGGCTACCCAGCGTCCTTCGGTGAATATTATTACAGGAACAATCAAAGCCAACTTCCCTGCAAGGTTAGCCTTCAGGGTACTATCTAAAATTGATTCACGGACCATTCTTGATAGTGGTGGTGCGGATCAGCTGATTGGACGGGGAGATATGCTTTTGTCTACGGGAAGCGACTTAATCAGGCTACAGTGTGCGTTTGTCGATACACCAGAGGTAGACAGGATTTCCGAATTTATCGGTAATCAGCGCGGTTATGCGGATGCTTATCAGCTTCCAGAATATATCGATGAAGCAGGAGAGGGAAGCAAAGCTGATTTTGATCCTAATGAACGCGATAAGTTTTTTGAAGATGCTGCACGCCTCATCGTAATGCACCAGCAAGGTTCTACTTCACTTATACAACGTAAGCTGAAACTTGGTTATAACCGTGCCGGGCGTATTATTGATCAGCTGGAGGCTGCGGGCATTGTAGGCCCTTTTGAAGGAAGTAAGGCCAGAGAAGTTTTATATCCCGATGAATATTCTTTGGAACAATTCTTGAACGGTATGGATGACAAAGATTAGATTAAACCAATACTAATTAATCTGCTCTAACGTTTCAACAAAAAATTAAATATACAAGATGAAAAAACTAATTTCGGCATTAATGGTTGTGGTTGCCTTTGCTACCTCAGCTTATGCTCAAACCGATGCGAAGGCTAAAGCTATTTTGGCAGAGGTAAGTAAAAAATACAAATCCTATAATATCGTAAAGACTGATTTTACCTTTACTTTAGATAATCCGAAAGCCAAAGTGAAAGAGACTCAGCAGGGTACACTGTATGTGAAGGCAAATTCCAACAAATATAAAGTTGCAATGACTAACCAGGAGTTATTTAGTGATGGTAAAAGCCAGTGGACCTACCTAAAAAAAGATAAAGAAGTTCAGGTGAGCAGCATCGACCCTAATAGTGATGCAATTAATCCGGCCAAAATCTTTACTGTTTATGAAAAAGGCTTTAAATACATCTACACTGGTGACGAGAAAGTGGGTGGCAAAACATATCAAATGATCGATCTTACGCCCGTAGATGCAAAAAAATCGATCTTTAAAGTGAGATTAAGTATAGACAAAACAGCCAAGCAAATTGCAAACGTAGTTTTGTTTGATAAAAACGGAAATAAATACACTTATAATGTGAAAACCTTTTCATCTAACGTGAACGTTCCTGAAACTACTTTTGCTTTTGATGCCAAAAAATATCCTGGTGTTGAGGTTGTTGATTTAAGATAATATTCTTTTCCTTTTTCGGAATGAGATTAAAAGGTTCAGGTATCGTTACCTGAACCTTTTTTTATATCTTTTCGTCGCTGTCTTTATGAATGCTGCTCATATTTCTCTAAGTTTGTTCCAATGTCATTGCCACTAACAAACCATACTTTAGAAAAACTCGAACTGTTGCTTTTTGCGATGGGTTATAAGGTACGTTATGAGAAAGGGAATTTTAAAACAGGATCTTGCCTGCTGGAGCATAACAAAGTTATTGTGGTTAACAAATTTTCTAACCTTGAAGGCAAAATAGCTGCGCTGGTTACACTGGTTAAACAAACCAACGCTGACGAAAATCTTTTGGATGAAAAGCAACGTCAGTTTTACCATTCACTACAGCAAACGGAATTATTTTAATGCACACAGAACAAACAATTTTATGCGTAGAGAGGAGCGTTTTTTAGGATGAAGATTACTTTTTTAGGCACCGGGACCTCGCAGGGAGTTCCAGTAATTGCATGTAATTGTGCTGTGTGTACTTCTACAGATAAAAAAAATAACCGGTTACGGACATCAGTTCTAGTTGAAACAGACGATAAAACCATAGTGGTAGATAGCGGCCCTGATTTTCGTTACCAGCTCTTGCGTGAAGGGGTAAAGGATTTAGATGCTGTATTATTCACTCATGAACATAAGGATCATATCGCGGGCTTGGATGATATCCGTCCCTTTAATTACCTTTTGCACAAGGTTATTGATGTGTATGCTACAGAGCGCGTTCAAAATGCTTTAAAAAGGGAATTTTATTACATATTTGCAGACACTAAATACCACGGATTGCCACAGATTAATCTGCATACTGTGGTTAATGGTGAGGAATTCAAGATTGGCAAAAACACCATAAAACCTATTGAAGTGATGCATCATTTGTTGCCAATCACTGGTTATCGTATTGGCGATTTTACATACATAACTGATGCAAAAACCATAACACCAGAAAGTGTGGAAACAATCCGTGGAACAAAAGTCCTTGTAATTAACGCATTGCAGAAGGAAGCCCATATTTCGCACTTCACCCTGAATGAAGCTATTAATTTTGCACAAATGATTGGTGCTGAAATAACTTACCTTACGCATATCAGTCATAATTTAGGACTACATGAACAAGTAGAGCAGGAGTTGCCTGCGAATATCAGACTGGCTTATGACGGTTTAAAAATAGAATTGTAATTCGCTGTTCCGAAAATCTAAAATTAATTTATATTTGCAGCACAAACCCAGGTGGCGAAATTGGTAGACGCACCATCTTGAGGGGGTGGCGCTGGCAACGGCGTGGCAGTTCGAATCTGCTTCTGGGTACAACCGGACTTTGAACATTTCAAAGTCCGGTTTTTTTATGTTAAATTGGCGTTTTTTGCCATGTTAGATAGGAGCAATGTCTTTTGTCTTTCCAAAAATACTCAATAGATCGCATGTTCGTGATATGCCCAGTGGGTTGGCTTCCAGTACAATAAAGTCAGCCTTTTTACCAATTTGTAAAGCAGCCTGTTTATCACTGATGCCCGATATTTTCGCCCCGTTCTGTGTTGTGGGAACAATCGCATCCATCGGGCTCAACACTGCTTTCAGTTAAAGCTCAATTTCCATGTATTTGGAAAACCCCTGTGGCCTGATGGACTTGACAAAAGCAAGTACTTTTTTGTTTATCGTTTATACACTTATAAGCATTCCAAACCCATAAAATAGCATCCTCGTCCTTGAAATAAACTACGATGTAGTTTTGCGTTTGCCCACCATAAATACATATTTAGGTCAATACATACATTCATTTGGGAAGGATCAGGTAACCTTCCTCCAAGGTTCCGATAGCCTCATACTTATTGTCGCTGAAGAAATGGCCTACCAGTGCGGCGGTTATCGCATCAATCTCATCATGGCTGGTCAGTTCAGAGCTAAAATTGCCCTTTAAACCAAATTGCTGTAAACCGTTGATTAGTTGAGGTAAGTCTTTCTGTTTTCTTGGTATGCCCAGAATATCTTGTGCAGCCCCAGGAAAGCTTTCTATCACCGTGTAGCCCAAGGATCGAAAAATGTGGGCCAGCTTAATCCCCCTTAAGGTCAGCTGCTGCATACTCCTGATCAATGGAGGATAAGATCTGATCCCTCTTTTGGACATCATTCGTTCGCAAGTTCTGGTTATTCCAAAGGCTGCCCTGCCTGGGTCGTCGTCAAACACCGACAATCGACCAAATGGGAGCGAAAGGGGAGAATCAATTGAAACAACGGCCGGATTTGCCGAGACTGTTTGATTGATAAGATCCTCATTGGTAAACAATCTTGAGGTACTGGCCAAATCGCTACGTAATGCGCACCAGCCCGAAGCTTTTTTCTCACTACCGGTAAGGTCAATGCCCACCGAATTAAGGAATGTTCCAGATGTAAAATCAGAAAAACTGAATGGCAATTTTTTATTGCGGTCAATATCTATCATAAGGCTCCTATTTAGACGTGGTATGCAATCTTTAGCTAGCAGATGAGAGCATGCGATTGACGGGTCAAACTTGCTGATCGAATTAATAAGATCTTGAGTGAACCCTTCGAAATTTTCATAGACTTCGCGAAATTCATCTCGATGACTAGCAAACCATTCTTTGGTATTGTATTTCTTCAGTCCCTTAAGAAAGGTGAAGGTTGTTTTTTAGCATATTTTTTTCAGTTAAAGTCTACCGCTCAGTTTTGCTGCTCAATTTTTTTATTACTAGGAGTATCTTTTTTTCCTGACTGTTCTCATCATTTTGTGAGAGGATATCTTTGATGATGCTCGTTCTTTCCTCTTCGTTTAGGGATTTGAATTTTGTAAAAATTTCAGCATCCCTAAAACACTCAATGATATCATCTTCATCGGTAAGCTTATTGTCAGCTTCCTTTTGCATGGTAACCACCACTAAATCACCACCTTTTTTATTGATTGCTTTCCTGATATCTGCATTGACTGACATATACATATCCAACCCTTTACGTGGTGCTAAATTCATGTTCTTAAATACGTAACCATCTATTGTGCCAGAAACTTTGATATCTCCCCATTTACCTTTAATGTCCTTCGAATCGGGGATGACAATGTTATAGGTCCATGCACCATGATTTGGGATATGATTTAATGTCAGTTCTTTGTTTTTTAATAGTTCTTTCATACCCTTTTATATTCAAAAAACCAATGAGTTTAAGTAATCTTCTAACTATTATTTAACAGCGCAATTGTTTTTTCTCTGATAAAACCTTCCTTGTCTTTTTTTACTTCTTCGAGCATTGCTTTTCTTTCTTTTGGAAGTGCAAAATATTTATCAGCCCATAAGTTGATTTCCATCATCAAGGGAAGTAGGTCAACGCCTTTTGAGGTTAGCTTGTATAAAACTTTCGCTTTGCTTTCCGGGTGGCCATGCTTCGTGATTATTCCATTTGTTTCGAGGGTCAGCAATCTGGAAGCCAAAATATTGGTCGCTATTTTTTCATCCGACTTCAAGAAGTCGCCATACGTGCATTCTTTGGCAAACATCAGGTCCCTAACGATCAGCAAAGACCATTTGTCTCCCCAAATATCCAATGAGCTGCTAATAGGGCAGTCAGACCGTTTTTTTATATCCTTCATAAAATAAATTATAAAATCACTTGCAAATTAAAAGTTGTTTATATATTTACACTTGCAAAACGCAAGCAAAATTACTTAATTAAACTATAGATGCAATGGAAAAAGCAATAATTTTTGAACCTTATAGCCTAAGCGGCCTAATGCTGAGCAACCGTCTGGTTATGGCACCAATGACACGTTCCCGTGCCAATAACGAAGGTAATGTAGCTACAGAATTAATAGCAGAGTATTATGCCCAACGAGCCGCGGCAGGACTTATCATTACGGAAGGAACTTTTGTTAATGAAGAGGCTATAGGTGTGGTAAATGTACCCGGAATTTATACAGATGAACAGGTGAAGGGGTGGAAACTAACTACAGAGGCCGTACACCAAAAAGGCGGAAGAATATTCGCACAATTATGGCACACTGGTGCTTATTCGCATCCAGACCTCCACAATGGTAAAAAACCCTTAGCACCATCCCACGTAGACCCGGAACAACAGGTATTTACTGCTGAAGGTTTTAAAGTATCAGAAACACCCCAGCCCATGACGATCGAGGATATCAAAAGTACAATTAACGCATTTAAGCAAGCTGCTCTTAATGCTTTTGAAGCAGGTTTTGATGGTGTAGAATTGCACGGCGCCAATGGTTATCTGTTACAACAATTTTTCAGCAAAAACACTAACCTACGTACAGATGAATATGGTGGTTCGGTAGAAAACCGGGCAAGGATCCTGTTTGATATTTTGGATGAACTGAAACGATCGGTTGACATTACAAAAGTTGGTGTTCGTTTAAATCCTTCGCTAAATGGCATTATGGGCATTCTTGTAGATGATGAAACCATAGCTCTTTATGATTATATCGTAAACAGATTAAATGACTACGGACTGGCGTACCTGCACCTGATAGAACCTTTTACCGATGTGTCTGCAATCCCAGATGCGGTACAGGAGGTAGCCAAACATTTCCGTCAGATTTACAAAGGTACCATTATCATCAACCGCGGTTTTAACAAGGAAACAGCAACCAAAGTATTAAATAATGGGGATGCGGATCTGGTGTCCTTTGGTGTTCCATTTTTAGCAAATCCTGATCTAGTTGAAAGATTTAGAGCAAATGCTGCCCTTAACATACCTGACCAGAATACTTTTTATACACCAGGCGAAAAAGGGTACACCGATTATCCAACGTTGGATAAATAACATATAAGTTCTTAAACTCAACAATCATGAAAACAACAGGAAATACAATATTCATCAGCGGAGGAAGTGCTGGTATTGGTTTGGCGATTGCTAAAAAATTTAGTGGGGCAGGTAATCATATAATCATCAATGGACGTGATGAAGCGCGTCTTCAGCACGCCTTAAAAGAATTGAATAGTGCAGTAGCAATTCAGGGCGATTTATCTATAAAAGCAGATAGAGTTCGGATCGCAGAAGATCTGAGAACCAACCATCCAGAGGTTAACATCGTCATTAATAATGCTGGTGCTGCTTTTATGAATGATTTAAGCGATACCAACAATGATGCTGCTGAAAAAGCATACCATGAAATGAATACCAATTACATCAGTGTAATTGATTTCACTGCCTTAACTTTGCCCTTACTTTTAAAACACGAAGAGGCAGCAATTGTAAATGTTTCCTCCATCGCTGTATTCAGGTCAAATAAATATCTGCCAACCTACTCGGCAAGTAAAGCGGCACTGCACAGCTACACGCAGGGATTGAGAGATACATTTTCAGATAACGAAAATTTAAATATTTATGAGCTTTATCCGCCTTTGGTAAATACCGGGTTTTCTGCAGAAATTGGTGGAGCGAATGGAATTCCGGCGTCGGAAGTGGCAGATGAACTGTTCATCGCATTGGAAAAAGATCAATTTGAGGTTCCGGTTGGCGACACAAAGAAAATCCACGAATTGGTTGTTCCAGTTACAGAAAATGTTCCTCACTAATTTCAACAGGTAATGGATTTAATAGGAAAAACAATACTTATCACTGGTGGTGGTTCGGGTATAGGATTGGAAGCGGCAAAGCAATTTTTGGAAATTGGGGCAAGGGTAATCATTACGGGCAGAAATCAGGACAAATTAAATGCCGCAAAGAAACTGTATCCCAGTTTAATTGCTATACAAAGTGATGCAGGTAATGAAGCAGATGCCCAATTCCTTTTTGACAAAGTTAAAGAACTTGGCGGGATTGATATACTGTACAACAATGCCGGTGTTGGTGTTCCGCCTACCAATTTCGGTATAGCAAACGACAAGCATCTCAAAGGTGCTATTTACGAAATGGAGGTCAATTATTTTGGTGTTATCCGCCTGAACAATCTTTTTATGGAAATGCTCAAATCAAGAAAGGAAGCGGCCATCATCAATACCACTTCCATCTTAAGTATTGTGCCATCAATGATAGAAGCTACCTACTCGGCATCAAAATCTGCACTGGCCTTCTATACTAAGTCTTTAAGGGGGCATCTACAAATTTTGAACAGCAATTTAAAAGTTTTCGAACTGCTGCCGCCACTGGTAGATACGGAAATGGTTGCAACCCGCGATGATAAAAAAATAAGTCCCAAAACGTTGGTGAAAGAACTGATAGGAGGATTGGAAAAAGACCAATTTACCATTCGTGTTGGCGATGCGAAGTTGATCTATGCATTGAACCGACTTTTCCCGAAATCGACCTTTGGATTGATCAATCCAAAGAAATCGGAAGTAATATTAAAATCATAACCGTCAGAATGAAAGCATATACCATTAATAAATACGGAAAAAAGGAAACGTTACATGTTAACGATGTGCCAGTTCCGCAGGTAAAAGACAACGATGTGTTGATAGAGATTCATGCAGCAGGCTTAAACCTATTGGACGCTAAGATAAAATCGGGAGAGTTTAAAATGATTTTACCTTATAGGCTTCCGCTAGTGTTGGGACATGATGTTGCAGGTGTGGTAACCAAGGTGGGGAAAAATGTGAAAAAATTCAATGTCGGCGATGAAGTTTATTCACGACCTGCCGATTTTCAGATTGGTACATTCGCAGAATTTATTGCCATAGACGAAAAGGACGTTGCGTTTAAACCCAAAAACCTGACGATGGAGCAAGCCGCATCAATTCCATTGGTAGGGCTGACCGCATGGCAGGCGCTGATAGAAAAAGCAAATCTTAGAAAAGGGCAAAAAGTATTCATCCAGGCAGGTTCCGGTGGTGTAGGTACCATTGCCATTCAATTGGCAAAACACTTGGGTGCAACGGTTGCCACAACGGCCAGCGAAAAAAGTTTTGGCCTGCTTAAGGAACTTGGTGCAGATGTGTTGATTGATTATAAAACACAGGACTTCGAAGATATACTAAAAGACTATGATGCCGTACTGAACAGTCAGGATACGAAAACCCTTGAAAAATCAATCCGCATCCTAAAACCTGAAGGAAAGGCAGTTTCCATTTCTGGTCCGCCAACACCAGAATTTGCAGAAGAAGCAGAAGTACCGTGGTTTGTAAAAATCATTCTTAGACTTATTAGCAGCAGAATCCGCAGGAAAGCAAAAAAACAAAGTGTCAACTATACTTTCTTATTTATGAGGGCAGAGGGCGAGCAGTTAAATAAAATCACTGAGCTTATAGAGGCAGGTGCCATACAACCGATTATAGACAAGGTATTTCCATTTGAGCAAACCAACGAAGCTTTAACTTATGTTGAAAGTGGACGTGCCAAAGGGAAAGTTGTGTTGAAAGTGAAGTAAAGCCATAGCTTCTATCCTGGAATTCTCAGCTCAGATTTCCCAGTATTTCTACGAAAGGAATAAATTTTAGCTGTAGCTTATTTCTTTTTTTCCTGTACCGGCTCCTGCACTTTTTCCATTTGCGCCGCCTGGATACTATCTGGCGTGATATTACCCATAGCTACTTGAACCTTGTTTTTAAAGCCTGATACCACCATGTCTTTTCCCGCTAGTAAAGCATCATAACCGTCTTTGGCGACAATGGCCGGATCAGCAAGTTCACCCTCCTGAACAATTTTAGAATCCAGCATTTCAGCTTTATTGAAAAAGTCAGTATTGGTAGCACCTGGTAATAATGAAGTAACACTGACCCCCGTATCTTTAAGCTCATTTCTGATCGCCTCATTAAAAGAATGTACAAAAGCCTTAGTGCCATGATACACTGCCTGATACGGTCCCGGCGCTTTACCCGCCACCGATGCCACATTCAAGATTTTGCCTGACCCCCGGGCAACCATATCTTGTACAAACAATTTAGTCAAGGTGATCAGAGAAGCAATGTTAAGCTGAATGATGTTGAGTTCCCTTTCCAGATCATTTTCTATAAACTTTCCATATACACCCTGTCCGGCATCATTCACCAGAACATCCACCTGCAAACCGAGGCCTTTAACATGGTTGTAAAGCTGTTCTGCATTTCCTGGCACGAAAAGGTCAGTACTCACAGTAACCACATCAATACCCTCATTTTTTAATTCGTGTGCAGTAGAGTCGAGTTTCTGCTCATTCCTGGCTACAATAATCAGGTTGGTTTGATCTTTAGCGAAAAGCTTGGCGAGTTCCAGCCCGATTCCACTTGTTGCGCCGGTGATTAGCGCAAATTTTTGTCCCTTGTTCATCTTTCTAATATTAGGTGCATCAAGAGAACATGGTTATGAACAAATTGGTTTGTTATTTTTTAGGATAGGCCGTGGTGATTAAAAATGAGTATGTCCATCAATTCCCGCCGGAAATTGTGGTGTCGCAAAACCATTTATATCCTTTAAAGTTTAAAAAGCATCACAACTCATCGCTTTAACCTATTCGATCTTGTTGTTGGTTTGATGAGGATTCAAACATCCTTTGGCTTAGCCTTTGCGTTTATAATATCAAACGACGGTTAAAAACCGGAAACAGAATCAGCTGAAAATCTATAACAGAGTAGGCAACATTTAAAACTTGAAATTATGAAAATGCAAGAATTGAATTTAAACGAAATGCAAGAAATTAACGGTGGTGGAATTTTTGGTAACAATGACTCCGCAAGTTCTGGTGGTTTGGGCGGTGCGCTGAATATCGGCAATCTGTTATCATTTTCTAATTCCACACAGGATGGAGATGAGTCCAGCAGTACCTCGTTCTCATTAGGTAATAACATTGGTGGCAGCTTAGCTGGTATCTTTGATAGCCTTAATTCATAATCCATAATGGGTCATGATAGGATGGGAAGCACTGTATAGTGCTTCCTTTTTACTTTTAGCGAAATGCCCATCTAACTGCATCTACCTACTTATTAAGTAGTGCCACAAGGCCTCGAACTTAATGAGGTCTTTTTCGTTTTTAGCGGTCCCTTAAAACCAACAGAAGTGTTTTTTCAGAGAACATCTCCCTCAGTAAGCTTGTTTTAAGGAAACATTAACATCAAAATAAAAACCTATGAAATTTATCAAAACCGCATCCGCTAGCGGAGAAGAAGTCAGTATCCATTACCAGGACCTTGGAAAAGGCCGTCCAGTGATTCTCGTCCATGGCTGGCCGTTGGACCACCAGATGTGGGACTACCAGTCTGCTGCCTTGACTGATGCAGGCTTTCGCGTAATCAGTTACGACCGCAGAGGATTCGGTAAATCCGATAAACCCCTGGATGGTTACGATTATGATACCCTTGCCGATGATCTCAAAGCGGTAATTGAAGAGTTAAAGCTGGAAGATGCGGTATTGGCCGGATTTTCGATGGGCGGAGGGGAAGTGGTGCGTTACTTTAGCCGTCATGGCGGAAAGGGTATTGCCAAAGCGATCCTGATCAGCTCCATTGCGCCATACATGCTACAGACCGCAGACAATCCGGACGGAGTGCCCCAGGAAAAGATTGATGAGATCGCCGCTGGCCTCATAGCAGATCGTCCGGGATTTCTGGGCACGTTTACCAAACAGTTTTATGGACAGGGACTGCTTAATAAACCGGTAAGCAGTGAAAGACTGGCTACCGATCTGAATATTGCCATGCAGGCAACGCTGAAATCGACTCTTGGCTGCGCGGCAGCTTTTTCTTCGACGGATTTACGGGGGGAAATGAAAACGATCAATGTACCAACCCTCATCATTCACGGCGATGAAGACCAGACCGTGCCGATCAAAGCGACCGGTGAACAAGCGGCCCAGTTACTCCCTGAAGCAGAGTTTATCGTTTATGAAGGGGAACCGCATGGACTTTTCATTACTGCAAAAGACCGTTTAAATGCTGATCTGATAGATTTTATTTCCCGGAGCTAAAACATCGCATGCTAAAAATTAAATAGCAGCGCCAATCGGCGCTGCTCTTAAGTTAAAAACAACCTGTTATTGATAACGCGCAAAAAGGGTTTTTACTTCTTTCTCATATACTTTATCCAGAGCACATCATGTTCAATCTTTTTGACCTGAGTGAGCTTGAACAAAGTGGATTTGGCTTTCTTTACTTTTTCGTCTATCTCAAATACCGAAGAATTTTCGGTGCTACCGTCGGCAAGGGGCAGGAGCAACTGATGGAATTCATCGATCAGCCCTTCATTTAAAAAGCTGCCGTTGAGGTGGCCGCCACCTTCCAGCATAAGCTTTTTGATGCCGAACAGGCTGCGCAGTTTCTCCAGAGCAGTTTCCAGGTTAACCTGCTTCTTCCCGGCAAAAATATAAGATACGCCGATTTTCTGTAGCTGTGCAAGATAGCCATCTTTGACCTGTTCGGTCAGGATTGTAATGACATGATCGCCCTGCATGTCCGGTTTTATCCACCCTAGCTTCCCCTTTCCGTCCAGGGCAATAGCAAAGGTGTTAGCGTTTTTGCGGGCCACAAAATCGGTCCTGGGAATACTTTCCTTGGTTTTGCGGATCACCGGTCTGGCGTAATTTGTAAAATCCTTTTCCATGGTTTTGCGCCCCACAATCCATGCGCCGATACCGACGCGCTCATGTACCTTTTCAAAACTTTCTTTGAGCAGTTCCACGGGTTTGCTTTTGCCCCATTTCTCTCCCAGTATCTTTCCATCCAAAGAAGTCATCATCAGGCAGATTACTTTTGGTGTTTTATTTTTCATCTTTTTTAAATCTTATTTTTATTTATTTATCTGCTACATATTTCAACAGGTGCTCAAGTCACACCTTAGGCCTGTAAGTTGCTTATTGCAATCCCCAGTTGGCTTGTTTTCGTCGTTTTCTTCCCGCTCCTGCGGCTGTTTATCTTTTGCATCGCTCATCATATCGCTTTGATCCCTGGAAAACAACTTAAAAGGCCAATGGTTCAATAGATGTTAATTTAGGCACAAGACTGATATCTCATCTGGAAATTTGCACCTGCGACTAAAGCTGACCTACGAAACCGTCACTTCAAAGCTTAACTCCCAAACCTTTTACCTGTTTGCCTGGTTAGTAAAGAAATAAATTTATGATATACCATGGAAAATAATAATGAAATCATCAGTGACCTGAAAGGATTAATCAATATTTTAAATGACGGTAAAGAAGGCTACTATTCTGCCGCTGAAACTACAGATAGCCCAGAACTAAAAAGCCTGTTTACCGGTTTTGCCACACAGCGCGAGGCCTATGCAAACGAATTAACGGCTCACATTACCCAGCATGGCGGACATTCAGAAAATGAGAGTGGTGGCATACTGGGCGCACTACACCGCACCTGGATAGACATCAAGCAGGCATTAAGCAGCAAGGATGACATCGCCATTTTAAGCGCCATAGAAACCGGAGAAAAAGCAGCAATTGAAAAATTCGACGCCGCACTCGATGACCAGGCTATTCATGCCGATCACATAGAACTGCTACAAAAACAAAGAACCGCCATCCGCGAAGCGTTAAATGAAATTGAAACTTACCGCGGGCGCCTCGAAGGCCTTAACAATTTGTAAAAACCTGTCTTCCATACTCCATCAGCTATGGCAGTAAGGACATGATTGCCAACAGGGATAAACCGGATCAGGAAAAAATTCCTGATCCCCGGGAAATCGGGGAACACTTTACCAATCAAAAAAAGCGGTAGAGAATGGTCTGTTTTGCATGCTTTGACCGGTGTGCAAAACTATTGATTCTCTTTAGCAGCCACTTAAAAAAAGTAGCTTGCAGATGGAATTAAAGATGGTAATTTTGTTACATGAAGGTTACGGTAAAAGCTATAGAAGAGACAGATTTCTTGCAGGATCAGGCACTCGCAAAGATCATGAACAGCCGGCTGAAGCGTGCTGCAACCGAACTTCAGGATTTTCATCTGGTCCTTCTCTCTCAAAAAAGGTTTGCCATTGACGAACTGCTCATCCACATCAGTTATGATTCAAAATATAAAATCCGCTATCATATTTTAACGGCCGTGCCAGCCAATATTGAAAGTTTTGTTGCAGAACGATGTGGCAGACTAGGTTATATTTTATGGAAGTCGATGGTTCCTGCCCATTACTAGAGAATCTCAATTAGCGTATTTGGGCGCAGTTTTAGATTGGAGGTGTTGTATTGCTGAAATTATTTTCGCTCATTTCCAATCGCTTAAGGAAATGCACTTGTTAGTGTCCGATATCCTGATATTTTTGCTGCATGACAGTAACAGTTCTTCCCATCTTCGAAACTGATTTTAAGCCTGAAAAAGCCCTTGCCAAAGTGATGAACGACCGTTTGAAGCGTGCAGCAACTGAATTACAGGATGTACATTTAAAGACATTGTCGGGCAGAGGATTTTCTTCTGATGATCTGGTAATCTACCTGAGTTATAATCCTAAGTTTAAAATTCGCTTCCGCATTGTAAATGATGTTCCAGCTGATATAGAATATCATGTGGCTGAACTATGCGGCCGTCTTGGATATATACTTTGGAAAGCAAATGCAATAGGGGTAAGTCAGGAAAGGGGATAGATAAGCAAAAGTTAATTAAAAAATAAAGACCGTACCCTCCGGATACGGTCTCTAATCTAAATTAACGCTCTCAATCTTATGATTGATGCAAGGCTCTCACCCCTTGCGGTATCAAAGGTATAACTTAAACTCTGAAAAATAAAATAGCTGTAGTCATTTTTTTGTTTAATTCTATACTTTAACCCGCTATACCTAATCGTTCCAGATTTTAAAAGTTTTTAATTTAACTTTTCTGACTTTAACCATATTAGGGTATTATGATCTGAATACCGGTAAACATCTTTCCACCAGTTTGCACCGCCGCGGCAGGAGGTATACAGTAATTTGTTTTTTTGATTTAAGGTTACGTCACACAAACCAGCGCAACTGGCTTTAGGATGATCAGGATCAGTCAGGGCCTCAAACCTTTTCGATGAAGGATGGTACAGATAAATACTGAATATTCTGTACACACCCATTCCTGAATCGGGAATGGAAAATGCCACATCATCATAGCCATCAAAATTATAATCGGCTATAGTACCCATGCGAAGCGGATCTGGTTGATCAAAGTCGGGCAGCTGCTTAAGTTTTGAACTGCCATCTGGATAGCTAAAAAGCAACGGCTTATTTGTGCTATGACTGAATGAGATCAATGTGCCATGAAGCAGGTATTTATCCAGTGTGGTAGTAATATTCCTATTTGTAGCTGTCTCAAGCTTAAAAATTTTGTTATCCTTATTACGCTTATACCATGCCTTTGATGAACTTCCAGCCTCCATACTCAATCCATAGCTGCCGGTCGCCTTCCCATCAATTACCTCGTCCCAAACGTAAACTACTTTTGATACGTCACCTTTTGCCACTCTGCTTTTTAACTTCAAAGGTATAAAACCATGTTGGCCAAGGTATTGCACAAAAGCCCCTTTGCCATCGGCGCCGGGGTAAATAGAGAGCTGAAAAGCTTTATGGATCCCGGTAGACCGGAGTACGATAGGCTGTGCACCGGCAAAGGAAAATAGCATTGAAAATAGGATTATGATCGTGAATTTCTTGGACATACTTTTCAGTTTGAGTTACCACTTGTGAACATAAATAATGGCTCCGCCGTAAATATCGTAAAGTTTGCCAGTACTTATCTACAGCGCATTTAAGAATTCTATATATAATTTTACACTTTTTTCTATGCTTTCTTTCGATGAATTATATTCAATTCCATAGTAAGCAAATATCGGGCGATAGTCTGCCCTGACATATTCGAAACTAAGTTCAAATGGCCGCGTAAGTTCTGTTAAAGGGTATCTATATTTTCCTGTGTTGCTCAACTCCTCTTCATCAACCCCTAATGATATAGCAAGCGTAACCTTCTTTCCTGATATTGGGTAGCCACTCTTACTTCCATATGCCCATCCATGGGTTAATACCTCATCAAGCCATTTCTTCAGGAACCACGGACTGTTAAACCAATAATAGGGAAACTGAAAAACGATTTTATCATATTGCTCAATGAGCTTTTGTTCAGCCAGAACATCTATCTTTCCATTCGGATAAGCCTCGTGAAGCTGGTGAACAACGTATCGATCAGGAAATTTATTGAGCTCCTGAATCCACCTTTTATTAACCAGTGAATTTTCGATATCTGGATGGGTAACAATGACTAGTGTTTGCATTTTTTCAAAATTATTTTATACAAAAGTACTGTCCCTTACCGAGCTTTTGTATATTAACAGCCCGTTGTAATGTACTATATAAAATGTAAGTAATGACAGATATTAAAACAGCATCGACCAATTTTGCTAATAAACAGGCGCTTGCAGAGGAATGTCCGGAAGCTTACGCTTCGAATATACTAGGTGGACAGTGGACGTTGGTGATATGTTCGTGGCTATTGGAAGGAAAACTGAGATTTAGTGAATTGAAAAAGCGTTTGCCCAATATCACTGAACGAATGTTAAGTCTGCAATTACGCAAGCTGGAAGATAACAAAATGATTAGCCGGACAGTCTATCCGGAAGTTCCCCCAAGAGTAGAATATGAACTGACGACGATCGGATATGAATTAAAGCCTATCATTAAAGCGCTGGAGGATTGGGGAAGCCGGCACAAGGCCACGATGGAGGAGGCTTAGATACAAGTAGCCTTAAAGTTAAATTTTTCTGAAACGAAAGGTAAGCAAGCGCAAGCTTGATTGCTGAAGCAGTGACTTGTGGAAAACAGGCAGGCATGTTGGTACTTGGGACGGGAGGAAAAATTTTCCTTTGGCCTATAGTACATTGTTTAATGCTAAGGGATATTAGTAGTGATGACCATTAATTGATACCATATTAAATGAAACACTTATTTTTATTCTTTGCGCTGCTTACAGCAAGCCAGTTTACTAAGGCCCAGGTTCAAATACCGCTAATCCCAAAACCGGTTGAAGCCGTTCAGCTGGGTTCAACATTTATTCTTGATCAGCACACGCAGATTTTCGGCGATGAAAATACGACTGATATAGCCCACTATCTTCAAGCAGAGTTATTGAAATATAGTGCCGTAAGTTTGCGTACAGGTAATCAGGAAAGCGCAAATCATATCCATTTGAAGCTTACGCCCAAAGTGAAACAACCCGCTGAGGCTTATCAGCTTTCGGTTTTGGAAAATAAGATCGAAATTGAGGCATCATACCCTCAGGGTTTGTTTGCAGGTGTTTCTTCCCTGCTCCAACTCATCCGCCAACAAGATGTCGTTAAAGGTCGCATCAGCCTTTCAGGCTGGCAAATAAAAGATCAGCCCCGTTACGCCTGGCGTGGAATCATGCTGGATGAATCCCGTCATTTTTTCGGTAAGGAAAAAGTAAAGCAGCTATTAGACTGGATGGCTTTTTATAAGCTGAACAAGTTTCACTGGCATTTGACTGATCAACCAGGCTGGCGGATTGAAATTAAAGCTTATCCGAAGTTAACCCTGGTGGGTGGAATTGGCAATCACACAGACTCTTTGGCCAAGGCTCAGTATTACACACAGGAAGAAATAAAAGAAATAGTCAGGTATGCTGCTGAACGTTATATTGACATAATCCCGGAAATTGATATGCCTGGTCATGCCACAGCTGCCAACAGGGCTTATCCGGCATTCAGTGGCGGTGGCTCACCCAAATATCCGGAGTTTACTTTTAATCCGGGTAAAGAGGAAACATATGCGTACCTGTCAAGTATTCTGAAGGAAGTCGATGTGCTTTTCCCATCACAGATGATTCATATAGGTGCGGATGAAGTTCATTTTGGTAACGCACACTGGAATAAGGATGAGGCTGTGCAGCAACTGATAAAAAAGCAGAATTTTAAAGACCTGCCAGAGGTTGAAGCTTATTTTGTTAAAAGAATGGCAGATAGTATCAAAAATATGAACAATGAAGTATTGGCATGGGATGAGATTGTTAGTGGAAGGTTAAGTACTGATAAAACCACTGTTTTCTGGTGGAGGCATGACAAACCGGAGGTTTTAAAACAGGCCCTGCAAAAAGGGTTTAAGGTTGTACTTTGCCCACGTTTGCCACTATACTTCGATTTTGTTCAGGATTCATCTCAAGTGCTGGGCCGTAAATGGTCGGGCAGTTTTGTTCCGGTACAAAATGTTTATAATTTTCCGGGAGCGGCCGTAACAGATTTGCCAAATGCCGGTAATTTAATACGGGGAATGCAAGCCAATTTATGGACAGAAGCTTTTGTAGAAAACCAACAACTGGATTATATGCTTTTTCCACGTATGGCGGCACTCGCCGAAGCAGCGTGGACAAATCCAGCTGGCAAAAACTACGAAGGATTCAGCGATCGATTAAAAAAACACTTCAGGTTATACAGTCTAGACGGACTTTACTTTTTTAATCCCTTTAGACCTAAAACTTCACCCGAATGGCTTACTCCCCTACAGCGAAAAGGGCTTGTTCCAAATAATGAAGCTCAAACAAAGCAGGAAAAAGGAGGTTAATAAAGCGCGGTTAATCGTGGTTTTTAATGAGTTCAAAGCTGATTTCTGAAAGGCTTTCCAGACTTAACGCATTAACAGTGGCGCCGATACTGGCAAGTTTTATGAATTTCAGGTTAGTCGGTTTGTTGTCCTGATGGTAAATGATCGAGATCCGGCCATCAGGCAGATAGGAGACATCGCCAATAACATGCTGCTTTTCAACCAGACTCTTAACAGGAAGTTTGGTGCTTAGCAGGGCATACTTTTCACGGTGGTCGATGTCCTTCATTTTAAGCGTCATAGGCAATCTGGTGATAAATGCTCTGGTGGTAGCATTTTCAGTCAGTACAGCCTCTACGCTACGGCCTCCGCTGCTGATTTTTAGTTTTTTACCACTTATATTTTGCTGGCGGCTGGCGATAGGTCCCTTATCGTTTTCGCCCTGGATCAATATTGCAGGAATACCAATCAATAAAACAAGAATAAGAATAGCAATTAAATTGAGTCTCTTCATCATAAAATACCGTACGGTTCTTATTGCTTTCATATTTATACAGGAAATTGAAATGGTTTTTATCCTCCTGGTTAGGAAAGGGCTCGTTTTCCAAATGTCGGGATTATTTAACTGTGATTTGGCTCGAATTCAAAACTTATTGTTGTAATGTTGCCGATCAGGAATATGGTTAGCAGGAGCCTTGCAATATATCCTTATTATTGAAACCATTTTTGGGGCACGGCGTTGTAGCTTGTGTTGATTAATACCATATCATGAAGATACTGTTCAGATACCTGATTCCCTACAAATGGCTGATTGTTGCATCGCTGGCACTGGCTGCAGCATCGCAACTTCTGAGTTTACTTGATCCCGTTATTTTTGGGAAAATTATTGATGATTACTCAACAAATAAACTTGGCCTGAGCCAAAAGGAGCTGATATCAGCAGTAGTTTACTGGTTAGTAATCGCACTGGTGATTGCACTGGTTGCCAGGTTATGTAAATCGGTTCAGGAGTTTATTACTCGCAAGGCAGTGGCCAGCTTTGGAATGAGCATATTCAACGATGGCTTAAAGCAGACGCTTCGGCTTACCTTTCAGGAGTTTGAAGAAAACAGGAGCGGAACGACATTATCTGTATTACAAAAGGTTAAAACTGATGCAGAAAGGTTTATCAATGCTTTCATTAATATTCTGTTTTCATCGCTCGTTGGTATTGCTTTCCTTTTGTGGTATAGCATTAATAAAAACTGGTTGCTGGTTCCGGTTTTTTTTATTGGGGTACTGGTTCTGGGTTCACTAACAGGACTGGTTTCGAAAAGAATAAAGTTTATTCAACGCTCCATTAATCGTCAGGCCGATAAGCAGGCCGGTATTATCACAGAAAGCCTGCGAAACATCGAGCTGGTGAAAAGCCTTGGTTTAACTTTTGCAGAAATCAGACGGCTGAATGAACAAACTAAAAAGATATTTGATCTGGAAATGCTGAAGGCAAAAAAGGTGAGTAGTTTGTCTTTTCTTCAGGGTGGACTATTGATTTTATTAAAGCAATCTGTACTATTTATATTGTTGTGGTTAATATTCCGGAACATTCTCAGTACAGGTGAACTTATTGCCATGCAGTTTATTTCTACGGCTATATTTACGCCGCTACAGGATCTGGGTAATATGATCATTCTGTACCGGGAAGCCGATGCTTCGCTGAATACTTTTGATATGCTGATGCGAAAATCTATAGAGACGCGTCCTGAAAACTCAGTTGAAGTGGCAGACCTTGAAACACTGGCGTTCAAAAACGTGGTCTTTCGTCATAAAACAGCATCTTACAATGCCATCGACGATTTATCCTTCAGCATCAGTAATGGGCAAACGGCTGCCTTTGTTGGTCCCTCGGGATCTGGTAAATCAACGTTAGTGAAATTATTGGTTGGACTTTATTTGCCTATGGAAGGTGAAATTTCTTTCAATGGCATTACTTCCAGCCAGGTTCGCTACAATCCCCTTCGCCGGCAAATCGGATTTGTTACTCAGGAAACTCAGCTTTATGCCGGCTCAATCAAAGATAATATGCGCTTTGTAAACCCTGCAGCAACCGACCAGGAGATACAGGATGCCTTAAATAAAGCTTCTGCAACTGGTTTAATTGCCAAAGCAACCAACGGTATAGACACTGTGCTCGGAGAAAATGGCATGAAACTGTCGGGAGGAGAGAAACAGCGTATTTCCATCGCCAGGGCACTACTGAGAAAACCAAGGCTGTTGATTTTCGACGAGGCCACATCAGCGCTCGATTCTATTACTGAAGAAGAAATTTCAAAAACCATTCGGGAAATATCTGACAAGAGGGAACAAATGACGATTTTGATTGCACACAGGCTTTCTACCATTATGCATGCAGACACCATCTATGTATTGGAAAAGGGAAAGGTTTCTGAAGTCGGTTCACATGATTCGCTGCTTGATCAGAAGGGATTATATTATTCCATGTGGAGGCAACAAATCGGGGAACGCAGATAAGTAGTTTAAAACTATAGTTAATGTAACTTTTGATTAACGTTGCGCTGTTGTACCTTTGCGCGGAAATGATGAAAGTAATTTAGGTGTCTTAATCGACTGTAGATGCTGATCGATTCAAACTTTATGCGCCCCAGTGGGTTGATTAAAAACCGGATCTTATTTACATCCACCATTTGATCCCAGTGATCCATCAATATAAAATAAAATGAAAAAAGTTGTTATCATAGGAGGAGGTTTTGCAGGACTTAACCTGGCGAAAAAACTCTCCAAATCACCTGAACACCAGGTTACGCTGGTTGATCAGCATAATTACCATTTCTTTCCGCCACTGCTTTATCAGGTAGCCACTGCATTTATAGAGCCATCCAATATCAGCTATCCATTCCGGAAATTATTTCAGGAGAAAGGAATACGTTTTTTTATGGGCAAACTGGAGTCAATTGCGGTTGAAGAGCGCAGGATTACAACAAACAATGGTGTGCTGGACTACGATGTACTGGTACTTGCCATGGGAGCGGAAACTAATTTTTTTGGAAACGAAGAAATCAGCCAGAATGCACTCCCAATGAAAAGCATAGAAGATGCCGTAGAAATGAGGAATCATATTTTGCTACAGTTTGAAAAAGCCGTGCGTGCGGAGCATGTGGACGATAAAAGAAGGCTTTCTAATATAGTTATTGCCGGCGGAGGACCTACAGGTGTTGAACTGGCAGGTATGATGGCCGAAATGGGAAGAAATGTACTCGCAAAAGACTACCCGGAAGCAGGCTTTAAAATGGGTAAAATATACCTGGTAGATGGTTTAAAAACTTTGCTCGCACCCATGAGTGAAAAAAGTCAGAATGAGGCAATTAAAGTTTTGAAAAATTTAGGTGTTGAGATATTGCTGGATAAACTGGTGAAGGGATATGATGGGACCAAAGTGAGTTTGTCTGACGGTACGGATATAGATGCGGCAACGCTAATATGGGCATCGGGGGTTATTGCAAGGTCAGTAGAAGGAATCCCAAAAGAGTCGGTTGGAAAAGGCAGGAGAATTCTGGTGAACGCCAATAATCAGGTTAACGGATTAAAAGGGGTTTATGCCATTGGTGACCAGTGTCTCCAGCTTACCGATCCGAAATTTCCTGATGGGCACCCTCAACTGGCGCAAGTTGCCATTCAGCAGGGAGATTTATTAGGAGAGAACCTAATGCATGAAGTACAGGGGAAGCCTTTGAAATCTTTTGCTTATAATGATAAAGGCTCGATGGCGATTATTGCTAAATTCAAAGCTGTGGTAGATTTACCTAAAGGTTTTTTCAAAGGATTTTTTGCCTGGTTAGTGTGGTTGTTTATCCATATCATTCCAATAGCCGGATTTAGAAACAAAGCGAAACTGGCTTTTAACTGGTTATGGAGCTTTATTACCAACGATCCGACATTAAGGCTGATTATCAGACCAGATAAGAAAGATTAAAGTTTCTATTCGGTTTTACTGTAAAAATGGGCGCTTTGATGATTTCGAAGTGGTGTGTCTGTGGTGTAATAAAAATTTTACAATTTCTGTTTGATAATTGCGAAATCTTTCTAATTTCGTAACAGAACTAATAATTAATTATCCTACAAACTCACGCAGCAGATATCTGTCAGAGGTATTGTTGCATCCATTTTTTTATGCATAAAGCGAAATCATTCCTGTCAAGTCTGGTGTACAACAAGTTTTTCTGGCAATTTTTTCTGGCAATATTCATGTTGGGCATGGCCGTCTTCTTCATCAGGTCTCAACATGTAGAGGTTGTTCAAATCACCAGACAACTGGATACAGCAGTCCCGGCCTATATGGTTTTGGGTATGCTGCTAACAGGAGTTTACATCATAGCACAAGGGCAAATGTATGTTTACAGTTTTAAAGCACTAGATGTAGACATTTCCCTGGTCAACTCCATCAAACTTTTCTTAAAACGGAACCTGATCAGCATTTTTCTTCCTGCCGGTGGGTTTTCATCTCTCATATTTTTTACCAGGGAAATAGAGGAAAAAGGCATTTCGAAATCAAAAATTCACCTCTCTTCTACACTTTTTGCATTTTGCGGTATTTTATCGGTGGTACTGGTTGCCATTCCGGTTCTGGGAGTTGCGTTATTGTCGACCAAGCTTGGGCAGACAGAAATACTCAGCTTCTTGTTTCTGCTGGTATTAACCGCATTTCTATTTATCACGATTTATTCCATATCACAGAAAACCTGGGCATACCGTTACATTTCAAAATTAAGACCATCACTATCCACTGTGTTTGATGACATGATTGAAGAACAAATCAGTCGCAAGCACTTTTGGCTCACCCTGCTTGTATCCATTGCAATTGAATTTATCGGTATACTGCACCTGTATATCTGCATGCTAGCCCTGGGTTTCGAGGCCAGTATTCCGGCGGCAATTGTGGGGTATATTGTAATGGTAATCCTACTTATAGCTTCTCCCTTTTTACGGGGATTAGGAACCATCGAAGTTTCTCTGACCTTTATTCTCGGACAATTTGGTTTTCCACTCATTGCTGCTGCAACGATTACCCTAATGTTCAGGTTTTTTGAATTCTGGCTTCCACTAATCGGGGGGATTATTAGCTTCATTATGAAAAAGGATAGCATTGTTCTTCGTTTATTGCCTGCGTTTATTATACTTATCCTCGGGGTAGTTAATATTATTTCGTCCATTACGCCATCCATCCCGACCCGTTTACGTCTGGTAAAGAATATTATACCGGAAGATTTGATTGTGACCAGCAATGCTTTGGTATTGATTTTCGGTCTAATACTGGTTATGCTCAGTATTTTCCTGTTACAGGGATCGAAAAGAGCATGGTATGTAGCTTTGGCGCTGACCTTGTTTTCGATTCTCGGACATTTACTAAAAGCAGCAGACTATGAGGAGGCGCTACTGGCTTTGGTTGCCGGAGCATCATTATTTTATACCCGCGAGAATTACCAGCTGAAGCCGCATCCAAGGTTTGTTAAAATTTCCTATGCTGTATTTATTTACGCCATTGTTGCCGTATTTGCCTACGGAGTTGTCGGTTTTTACTTTATGGAGAAACGGCATTTCGGCGTAGAGTTTAAATTTACAGATTCTATAGTTGCCGTATTGAAAGTGATTTTCTTTATTGACGACCGTGCATTGCATCCCCTTACTACTTTCGGCGTTCATTTCGAAGAATCTATTTATGGCGCAAGTGGGTTGGTTATGCTGTTTATTATCTTCAGTTTACTTAAGCCGTACTTTTCCAAACCATACAACACTGCTGAGGATTTTACAGAAGCGGATGCTTTATTGAAGGACAATGGTATTTCCGCACTCGACTATTTTAAAACATACCCTGACAAGTTTGTGTATTTCAACGAAGCCAGAACTGCATTCATCAGTTTTAAGATCACGCGCCACTTTGCGCTTGTTCTAGAAGATCCTGTGGCCGGATCGGTTGAGGAGAAGCTCGCCATGATCCAAAAGTTTGAGGAGCGTTGCCGCGATACTGGTTTTATTGCCGCTTATTACCGGGTGCCTGAAGAATCACTTGACATGTATAAATCGCTTGGTAAAAAATCAATCCCGATTGGGGAAGAGGCTGTTTTGGATCTGACTAAATTTACCATTGATGGCGGAAAAATGAAGACCACCAGAAGTGCGATTAACAGGCTAAGCGGAGAGGGTTATGTGTTTAAGGTATATAAAGGACAGCAGAAGGAGGGGTTATTACAAAAGCTTCAAACTGTTTCTGATAACTGGCTTAGGGATTTAAATCAAAAAGAGGTAGCATTTACGCAGGGTGTATTTGATAAAACAATCTTAAAAAATCAAACGATCTTAACTATAGAAGATCAGGAAGAAAAAGTATATGCATTTTTGAATCTGGTGCCGGATTATGCTCCGGGAGAAGCAACTTATGATTTAATCCGTAAAGAGACAGATGCTCCAAATGGCGTGTTAGATATGTTGCTGGCTAAAACATTTTTATTTTTGAAAGAAGAAGGTTATCAATATGTGAATATGGGCTTAGCGCCTTTATCAGGTATTGATGGTGAAGACCTTACCCAGAAGACCATTAAATATGCTTATGAGAATCTCAAAGCCTTTGCCCAGTTTAAGGGCTTAAGAAAATATAAAGAGAAATTCTTCCCTGAATGGAAAAAGAAATACCTTATTTACGGACACCATTACCATCTGCTTCAGGTGCCAAACGCGCTGAAAAGAATCTCTGAAGGAAGCTAGATCAAAGGGCTGTTTGAATGGTAGCAACTACTTTTTTAATGTCATTATCAAATTTGTGCGATCCGGGTATTTGTGTTTTGGTGATGTTTTTCTTTTCCGGGATTAATTTATAGAGATCACTTTCTTCATTTTTGCCGAAAATAAATAATAACGGGCTATTGATTTTACTAATTTCAGGAACCAGTTTATATTTGGCTTCCTTATTGCCAAAACCCATCATATCCGTAAGTTTAATCACCAGATCGGTAGAGGTTGAAGGCGAAAGCAGGATCGTGGCTTTCAGCTTCACCTGCAAGTCTTTTGATAAGCGATGGCTCAAAAACAAAGCTGCATCTGCACCAAAAGAATAACCAATAATCGCAAATTCATCCTTATCCCATACTTTCAGGTAATATTCTATCGCCGCACTTAAATCCTGTGTCAGCTTTTCAGGAGATTTTTGCTCCCAGAAATACTTTCTGCTGTCGATGCTTACCACGGCGTAATTTTTATCATTTAATGAAGTGGTTAAACTCTCGGAAAAGCTATTCATGCCACCATCGCCGCTTAGATAAAAGATGACCTGTTTTGCCGTTGATTTTGCTTTAGCCGTTAGAGGTAATTTTGATATATCTTGCGACTTAAGGTTTGTTGCAGTTAGCATTAAAAAGGTGATAAGTGATAACTTGTACTTCATTGCGGCGATTTTTGATTGAGAACTGAGATGATTTTATCATATTCTGACTCCTTATAATGATGATCGCCTGAAAGGCTGCCAATTACAAAGTTCTTCTGAGCAATAGTTTTCAGGGCCTTTTCATTTTCGTCGATGCCATAAAAGCAAAATACGGGTATTTTTAATTTCTTCACCTCCAGGTCGACTTTATAAGGGTAGTTATCGCTGGAAATATTTGCCAGATCACCAAAGTGAACCATAAAGTCGGTAGTTGAAAAGGGGGAGAGCATTTCCAGTGCCATGACATGTCTTTTTGCACGAAAGGGAAGTTGATTGTAAATAAACGGCAATACGTCGGCACCAAAAGAATAGCCTAACAGGTAAATCTGATCAGTTTTATATCTTAAGGCATATTTCCGGATCAACTGGACCAGGTCGTGTGCAGTTTGTTCGGGCGTTTTCTGATCCCAGAAATAATCACGGGAATTTATCCCGATGGTAAAAAAGTTATTTTCAGCAAATTTTACAGACAGATCATCTTCAAATTTGATCCAGCCACCGTCGCCCGAAAGAAAAATAAGCAGCTTTCTGGTCTGCGGTTTTTTAGCAGGATATAAAAATATAGGAAGGTTGAATTCTCTGCTTTCAATTGCATTGTGTTCGTGTACCCTGGCACGTTTGAACAAGGCACAGCCGCTCAAACTTATGATTCCAGTGACCAGTAGTAATAACCCCGCTGTTTTCATTTTAAAGGAATGTAAAACCCAGCATAAACGATAACCCATGTGGATTAATATCTAAATCATTGGTACTCATTTTATAACCTTTAAAGCCTACGGCTAAAAACGTATTTAACCCAGGAGTAATGCTGTACTTGGCACCAAATCCTGTGTAAACATAAAATCCCTGTTCTTTAACTTTAGACTTGATATCAGGCGTGGCATCTTCGGCGATATCATATTTGTTAAATGATATCCCCAGTGAAGATTCTCCATAAGGTTTGATTTTATGGCTTGTTTTAAAGTTGTATTTCAGGTTCCCGTAAACAGGTAAAAACTTAAGTTTGTACAGTACATAGCCGTTATCGTGATGGAGTGGTGTGGTAGCATACTCGAATCCAAAACCAGGTTCCAAGCCATTTGCAAGCAGATAATTTGTTTTTAAAGAAGGAGCATAAAACAGGTTGCCATGTGTTGATCTTAACAATTCAAAGGCGGGTGATATGGAAAATTTACGAGTACCGTTCGCTTCTTTCTGGGCATAAGTAACCATAGGAGCATAGATTAATAACAGGTAAATGAGTGTTCTTTTTAGCTTCATGAAGGGATAGTTTAGTTTGTTTTTTCACTCGCTGGAATCGAATCTTAAGCGTAATGTTATCATAGTTTGTGTAACAAATATATTATAAATAAGAATTTCCGCAAATAGCGGTTATTTTTTTTCGCTAACATGAAATTGTTATATAGTAAACTTCAGAGTAAGCCTTAATGACGGTTCAGGGAGGTAAAGCTTCTATGCAGAAAGCCAACTTCATTATAACTTCATAATTCTGTAGTTATTTCGTATTAGAAAATTAAGAAATGGAGCATGGTTTATTGAATATACCTGGTCATTAGCAAAAAAAGGTATTTTAAATCGGCTTACCGTCTCATAATCAGTAAAATAATCAGATAAACTATCAGACAAACGATGAAAAGAGTTTTCATTTCCCTTAGCCTGTTTACGATGCTTTACGTAACAGGTTGTTCTCAAAAGAAAGAAGAAAAAGCAGAAGAAGTTACTTACACCGCAACATCGCCGCTCACAATCGACACCTCTTTTACCAAAGAGTATGTGTCACAGATTAAGTCCGTGCGTAATATCGAGGTGAGGGCTTTCGAAAAAGGTTACCTGCAAAATATTTATGTTGATGAAGGTCAACATGTAAAAGCAGGGCAGGTTTTATTTAAAATTATGCCTAAAATGGCACAGGCTGAGTTATTGAAAGCGCAGGCTGAAACCAAGGCGGCAGAAATTGAATTGGAAAACACCAAACTGCTTACCGACAAAAATGTAGTTTCTAAAAATGAACTGGCTATGGCGAAAGCTAAATTACAGCAGGCTAACGCTGAAGCGAGTCTGGCCAGATTCCACCTGACCAATACAGAAATCAAGGCGCCATTTGATGGAACCATCGATCGTCTCCCGATTAAGATAGGCAGTCTGGTTGATGATGGCGCATTGCTTACGAGCCTGTCTGATAATAGTCAGGTGTTTGCATATTTCAATGTTTCAGAACCAGAATACCTTAACTACCAATCATCTAAAAATAAGGGCCAGCAGGAAGTCAGCCTGCTCATGGCTAACAACGAATTACTGAAATCAAAAGGTAAAGTGGAGGTAATTGAAAGCGAATTTGATAATGAAACCGGAAATATCGCATTCAGGGCACGCTTCAATAATTCGGATAATCTGCTGAGAAATGGTGAAACGGGTAAAATTCAAATGGTTGTTCCTTTGAAAAAGGCGCTAATCATCCCTCAAAAAGCCACTTACGAATTGCAGGATAAGACCTATGTGTTTGTAATTGACCATAACAATACCGTTAAATCGAGAGAGATTACCATTGGGGGTGAGCTTCCGGATATTTATATCGTGTCGGGAGGCCTATCATCAGGCGATAAAATCCTTTTGGAAGGTGTACAGAAAGTGAAGGATGACGATAAAATCAAGTTCAAATTTGTATCCCCTAAAGAAGTGATAAGCCAATTGACATTAAAAGCCGAATAGTTTAATCTAAAGAGATTTATCATGTTTAGTAAATTTATTAAGAGACCCGTTCTCTCTATAGTAATATCCCTTGTCATTGTGTTTTTGGGTATTCTTGCCTTAACAGGTTTGCCGATTACACAATTTCCCTCCATCTCTCCGCCAAAAGTTAATATCACGGCAGAATATCCGGGAGCAAACAACGAACTATTAATTAAGTCGGTTGTGATTCCGCTGGAACGTGCATTAAATGGTGTACCAGGGATGAAATATATTGCTTCCGACGCAGGTAACGACGGCGAGGCATCCATTCAGGTTATCTTCAACCTCGGAACCGACCCGAACCAGGCTACGCTTAATGTGCAGAACAGGGTAGCCGCAGTGACCAACAAATTACCACCTTTGGTTATCCGTGAGGGGATCAAAATCAGCCGTGAAGAATCGAGCATGTTAATGTATATCAACTTGTATAGCAAGGATAAAAACATGAACGAAAACTTCCTTTATAATTATGCCGATATTAACCTTTTGCCTGAGCTTAAACGCGTTGACGGGGTTGGTTTTGCTGATATTTTGGGTAACAGGGAGTATGCCATGCGCGTTTGGCTGAAGCCTGACAGAATGCTCGCCTATAAAATCTCGGCTGATGAGGTAATGGAAGCTTTGAATAATCAGAGTTTGGAAGCATCGCCGGGTAAAACAGGTGAAAGTTCCGGAAAGCGTTCAGAATCGTTTGAATATGTATTAAAATATTCAGGCCGTTTTACCACGAAAGAAGGATACGAAAACATCGTGTTGCGGGCCAATCCGGATGGGCAGTTGCTCCGCTTGAAAGATGTAGCCAATATTGAATTTGGAAGCTCGATGTACGATTTGTATTCACACCTGAATGGCCGCCCCTCAGCAGCAATTGTTTTAAAGCAATCTTATGGAAGTAATGCACAGGAGGTAATTGATAATATTAAGGCCAAAATGAAAGAGATCAAAAGTGCATCTTTTCCAAAAGGTATGGATTATGAAATCAGTTACGACGTTTCTAAATTTCTCGATGCATCAATTGAAAAGGTTATCCACACGCTGGTTGAAGCATTTATTCTGGTAGGATTGGTTGTATTCATCTTTCTTGGCGACTGGCGTTCAACATTGATTCCGGCTATCGCTGTTCCCGTATCACTGATTGGTACGTTCATGTTTATGCAATTTTTTGGGATCACGATCAACCTGATCACGCTGTTTGCACTTGTACTCGCTATTGGAATTGTGGTTGATGATGCCATTGTAGTAATAGAGGCGGTGCATGCAAAGATGGAAAAAGACCGGCATTTATCGGTACTTAAAGCGACCCAGCAGGCCATCAGTGAGATTGGAGGTGCCATTATTGCAATCACTTTCTTAATGGCATCAGTGTTTATACCTGTTGCATTTATGGCTGGTCCTGTCGGTATATTTTACCGCCAGTTCTCTATCACCATGGCTACAGCCATCATCTTGTCAGGTATTGTAGCACTTACCTTAACACCGGCATTATGTGCAATCATGTTGAAGAAACACGATCCGCACCATACCAAAAAGAAAACTATTGTTGATAAAGGCCTGGATGCCTTTAATAACTGGTTCTTTAAACTTACCGGCCGCTACCAGAAAATTCTCGACAAGGTAGTTACGCGCAGACTGGTAACCTTTGGAGTACTTGCGGCTTTCTGTGCCGGAACCTATTTCCTGAGCAGTACCGTTCCATCAGGTTTCATACCGAACGAAGATCAGGGAATGATTTATGCCGTAATTCAAACCCCTCCGGGATCTACGTTGGAGCGTACCAATCAGATTTCTGAGCGTTTGGAAGAAATATCTGAACATATTGAAGGTGTTAGATCCGTTTCAGCGCTTGCAGGTTATGAGGTACTTACGGAAGGTACAGGTGCCAACTCAGGTACTTGTTTAATTAACCTTGATGACTGGAAAGACCGTAAACAAACTGCCCAGCAGATTATCGAAGAACTTGAAGAAAAGGCCAAGGATATTCCCGGGGCGACCATCGAGTTCTTTCAGCCACCCGCAGTTCCTGGTTATGGTGCAGCAGGAGGTTTTGAGCTTCGTCTTTTAGATAAAGCGGGAAATAACGACTATGCAAAAATGGAGCAGGTGAGTAAGGATTTTGTAAAGGAGTTAAATAAACAAAAAGAACTACAGTCTGTATTTACCTTTTACAGTGCCAGTTTCCCACAGTATATGCTTGATATTGATAATGATAAGGCACAGCAAAAAGGGGTAACACCTGATAACGCGCTCAATACCTTATCTACATTGATTGGTAGTAACTACGAAACCAACTTCATCAAGTTTGGTCGTCAATATAAGGTTATTGTACAGGCTTTACCTCAATACCGTGCTTTGCCAGAGGATATCATGAAACTTTATGTTAAAAATGATAAAGACCAAATGGTTCCTTACTCGGCCTTCATGAGAATGAGAAAAGTGTACGGACTTTCGGAAATTACCCGTCACAACATGTATAATGCGGCTGAGATCAGTGGATCTGCCGCACCTGGATACAGTAGTGCCGAAGCGATTAATACCATTAAAGCCGTTGCAGAAAAAACACTTCCAAGAGGTTATGGGATTGATTGGGCTGGTATCTCTAAAGATCAGGTATCAAGAGGAAATGAAGCGATTTACATCTTCTTAATTTGTTTAGGTTTTGTTTATCTGGTTCTTTCAGCACAATATGAAAGCTTTATTCTGCCTTTGGCTGTAATCATATCATTACCTGCCGGTATTTTCGGGGCTTTCTTCTTCCTGAAGTTATTCGGACTGGAAAATAACATTTATGCACAGGTATCAATGGTGATGCTCATTGGTTTACTGGGGAAAAACGCGGTACTGATTGTAGAGTTTGCAGCTTTGAAACATGCTGAAGGCAAAACTATTCTGGCGGCAGCCATGGAAGGGGCAATTGTAAGGTTCAGGCCAATCCTGATGACTTCATTTGCCTTTATTGCCGGATTGATTCCATTGGTATTTGCTACAGGACCGGGTGCCATTGGTAACCGCACTATTGGTTCGGCTGCGGCAGGCGGGATGTTGTTCGGTACCATTTTCGGTGTAGTGCTGATCCCCGGACTTTACTATGTGTTTGGTACCATTGCCGACAAACGTAAGTTGATCAAAATTGAAGAAGAACATCCTTTAACCGAAGACTTATAATATCATGTTAAATAAAAATATATATAAAATCGTTGGTTTAGGCTTTATATGCGCTGCTTACAGTGCATGTAAAGTGCCTGATTTCGCTCAACGTACAGAAAATAAAAATGTACCGGGAAGTTTCAATACTTCAGTTGATACATTGAGCAGTGGTAAAGTACAATGGCGTCAGTTTTTTACTGATCCATATCTGGTAAGTCTGATTGACACAGCTTTAAAAAATAATCAGGAGCTGAACGTTACTTTGCAGGAGATTGAAATCTCCAGGAATGAAATCAAGGCCAGAAAAGGCGAGCTTTTACCCACAGTTGGTTATAGAGTTGGAGCAGGTTTAGATAAAGTTGGCCGCTATACCAGCAGTGGTGCTGGTGATGCATCAACCGATATTACACCTGGAAAAGAAGTTCCTGAGGTTTTACCGGACTACGCTTTTGGTTTGGAAGCAAACTGGGAAGCTGATATCTGGCACAAGTTGCGCAATGCAAAAAAGGCATCTCTAACCCGTTATTTAGCTACCGTAGAGGGCAGAAATTTTGTAATTACTAACCTGGTTGCTGAAATTGCAAATACTTATTACGAGTTGCTTGCACAGGATAACCAGCTGGAAATTGTAAAACAAAATATTGCTTTACAAAGTAATGCGCTAGAACTGATGAAAGTACAAAAGCAGGCCATGCGGGTTACTGAACTGGCAGTTCGTAAATTTGAGGCAGAAGTAATGAGTTCCAGAAGTCTTGAGTTTGATATTCAGCAACAGATTACAGAATCTGAGAATAAAATTAATTTTCTGCTCGGTCGCTACCCACAACCAATTTCCAGAGATCATTCGGGCTTTACTGATTTAGTTCCGCCAACGGTTCAGGCAGGTATTCCTTCGCAATTGCTGGCGAACCGTCCTGATATAAAACAGGCAGAGTATGATCTGGCGGCTGCAAAATTAGATGTTAAAGTGGCTAAAGCTCAGTTTTATCCTTCATTGGGTATTTCAGCTACCTTGGGCTATCAGGCATTTAATCCTTCATATTTATTGAGAACACCTGAATCTTTAGCTTATTCATTGGCAGGAGAACTGGCTGGTCCGATTATAAACAAAAATGCAATTAAAGCAGAGTACCTGACGGCAAATTCTAAGCAGTTGCAGGCGGTATTCAATTACGAAAAATCCATTCTCAATGGGTATATTGAGGTGGCCAACCAACTGTCGAATATCAACAATCTGCAAAAAAGCTATGATTTAAAGTCAAAGCAGGTAGTGGCGCTAACACAGTCAATTGATATTGTGAACGATTTATTCAAGGCAACGCGGGCAGATTATTTCGAAGTACTGATGACCCAGCGGGATGCTTTACAATCAAAACTAGAACTAATTGAAACCAAAAAACAACAGCTTAATGCGGTGGTGAATATTTACCATGCCTTAGGTGGCGGCTGGAATTAATATATTTTTTGTAGATCCCGTAAAGACAGCCCTGAAAAGCTGTCTTTTTTGTGTCTTATGGTTTCGTTATATTTGCTTTTGTTTCTTTTTTTTAAGCTTTTCTTTAAACAAAATTTTGAAATGGGACGTAATAGATTAAATTTGCAATACTAACTGAGTATTTTTTATGAGCGATAATCTTAATCCGGAACCAGATCAACAGGAAAAGAGGATTGACAATGACCATAATAAATTTAACGAACCTTATCATCCTAAATCAAAGCATAAGTTTGAGGGCTGGCCGATTTTATGGATACTGATCGTAATTTTTCTGATCGCAGCGGTGATCTGGTATACGGGTTCGGCAGGAAATTTACTAAGGTGGATAGACCGCTAAAGCGGTACCAGGTGGCTTTAAGCGATGGCTGAATGATTATTTGAAAGGTGAGAGGTTAATCCAGATATTATAAGATTAGAACTTTTCGTCATCACTTGGAATCTGCTCCGCAGAGAAGTAGCAATAAAGCATTAGTGAAAATGATACTACGTAAAAAGCTGCGGTAACTAATAGGAATGTGCTCATAAATTTAATTTTTTTGGTTGTTTGTTTGGTTAATTGGGATTGCGCTAGTGTAGGTTTGGTTAGTAAGTTTTCTCTCTCTGGTTTCTTATCATAAATATAATATTTCGTTAACGTTTTAATAACCTTAAGTTATAGCTATTTTTTAATCATAACGAAACTTTGTGAAATTAATTATTAACATTTCGAAAACGAATTGTGGATAACTCGTTCCCTTACTTTCGGTCATTCTGTTGCGGAAATAGACTATGGTGCTTGATAAAAAAAATATTTATATTTAACATAACCAACTTACTAAATAAACTTTATTATGAAAATTGTAACTATTGTAGTCCGCGTGCTACTTGGCGCGTTGTTTCTATGGGGCGGAATTGCCTTTTTTTTCCATATAGGCCCCAAGGAAATGCCTAAAATGTCAGCTGATCAAACCACTTTTATGTCTGGTTTAAGTGTATCTTACTTGTTTACTTTTGTAAAAGCAACCGAGCTTTTAGCTGGCTTGCTGCTGCTGATCAACAGAACGGCTGCTTTAGGGGCAATTGTTGCCTTTCCCATTACATTGAATATATTCTTATATAATGTGATTTTAGCACCAGAACAAATGATAATGGGAATAGTGATTCTGTTATTTAACCTTTATCTGTTCTACGCTTACCGTGAAAAATATTTACCGATGGTATCAAAGTAATTTTTTCTTTCTTAAAACTTTCTAATACTTTTTGCCTTTATTTAGAGTTTCGATATAAAAGTCAAATTGCTATATTTAAAAACTAACTAGAAAATAAAAAATTATGAGAAAGCTTCCATTTTTAATGCTACTTTTCGTAGCGGTGTCTTTTACGGCAATGGCACAAAATAAAGACGCCATCGTTGGTAAGTGGTTAAATCCAACCGGAGAAGGACAAATTGAAATTTATAAAAAAGGGGATAAGTATTTTGGTAAACTGGCCTGGATGAAAGAACCTAATTTGAATGGTAAGCCGAAACTGGATGCTAAAAACCCTGAGGCAAGTTTACAAAAAAGACCTTTGCTCAATTTAGAAATTCTTAAGAATTTCGTATTTGAAGATGGTAAATGGACAGATGGGACGATATATGACCCGAAAAGTGGAAAAAACTATAGTTGCAATATGACCTTGAAGGGTGCCGATGTTTTAAATGTGAGAGGCTATGTAGGGATTTCACTATTAGGACGCTCGGAAACATTCAGGCGGGTTAAATAAGTTAATATGAAAAAAGTAATTTGGTGCCTTTTAATGGCACCTTTTTTTTGCGCTGCGCAATCGTATTCATTCAAGCCACTGAATGAAAATACAAAAACAAGTTTGCGCGGATTGTCAGTCGTCTCTGATCAGGTATCATGGGTAAGCGGAAGCAATGGTTCAATTGGTAAAACCCTGGATGGTGGAAAAACGTGGGAATGGTTGAGGCCGAAGGGTTACGAAAAACTTGATTTTCGCGACATTGAAGCATTCGACAATCAAAACGCCATAGTTGTGAATGCGGGATCGCCTGCCTATATTCTTAAAACAACAGATGGGGGAGCTAGCTGGACAACACATTATAAAAATCTCGATTCTGCCATATTTCTGGATGGTTTTAGTTTTTGGGATAAAAATAAAGGGATTGCCTTTGGTGATCCAATCCTGGATCAGCTACAACTGCTTGGCACATCGGATGGGGGAGCTAGCTGGCAGGATATATCTTCGAACCTTAAAACTGCTATGAACAAAGGGGAGGCAGCCTTTGCCGCTAGTGGAACCACTATTAAAGCGCTGCCTGGGGGCAAAGTATGGATTTCAACAGGAGGGACGGTCTCTAATATTTATTTTTCTGCTAACTATGGCAAAACCTGGGCGGTTTATAAATGTCCGATATGGCAGGGAGAGAGTACTACAGGTCCGTTTTCGATCGACTTTTTCAACGATAAAAAAGGCGTTGTGGTTGGCGGAAACTATGTAAAGGATAAGGAAAATCCAAATAACATCCTGCTAACGGCAGATGGAGGGAAAACCTGGCAGAAACCACTAACGCCCATAGCCGGATTCAGATCTGCGGTGGCCTATATTAATGCCAATACTCTTGTGGCAACAGGCACTTCCGGAACAGATATGTCAACAGATGGCGGTCAAACCTGGAAACACATTTCCGATAAAAGTTTTAATGCGGTGCAGAAGGCGAAGAAAGGTAAACAGATCATTTTGGCTGGTGAAAAAGGTTCGGTGTATCAGCTGGTTATCAATTAAAAAAAATAAGCCTGTAACAGTATTGACGCTTCTGTTTCTAAATATTGAAATAAAGCTTCAGGATTCAAATAATTTTGTTTCTTTGCTCAGCTAAATGATTAATAATATAAAAGGATACGCTCAATATGGATTTTTTACATACCGTTCTTGGTGATGACATACAGGCTGGTTTACTGATTATTCTAAACCTTGTTGTAATTGAAAGTTTGCTCTCGGTAGACAATGCTGCGGTATTGGCAACTATGGTGATGGATTTACCAAAAAGCCAGCGCGATAAAGCATTGAAATATGGTATCATCGGTGCATACGTTTTCAGGGGTATCTGTTTGTTCCTTGCTGCATGGCTGGTTAAAATCTGGTGGTTAAAACCGTTAGGTGGTTTGTACCTCCTTTATCTTGCCTTCGATTATTTCAGAAAAAAGAATAGTGGTAAAAGCGAGGAAGAAGAAGACCTGGATAAAAGTAAAAGCTGGATATACAAATCGACAGTTGGTCTGGTGGGTACGTTCTGGGCTACAGTGGCGCTGGTGGAAGTCATGGATTTAGCTTTTTCTATTGATAACGTTTTTGCCGCGGTGGCATTTACTGACAATATTTACCTGATATATATCGGTGTATTTATCGGAATACTGGCGATGCGCTTTGTGGCACAGGCATTTGTCAAGCTGATGGAGAAGTTTACTTTTTTGGAAACTGTTGCCTTCATCGTGATTGGTGTACTGGGAATCAAGCTTACTGCGTCTGTATTTACCCATTTTAACCCTGAATCAGAAATTTCTCATGTACTTGAAAGCGAAAAGACCGATCTCTTCGTTTCGATTTTTACCGTTGGTATTTTTATTATTCCTGTGGTAACTTCTCTGCTGTTCAATTTTCCAAAAAAACATATTACTGATGCCCATGTTGCTGAACAGGCAGAAGATGTACTCGATAAATCTTAAAGATTAGCTTACCTTTCGAAAAACTTACAATCTATATTTCTATAAATGAATCATTTTGGCAATATTAGAATTTTAAACAGATAAGGAATAAGTGCAATGGCTTTTTACAAACATTACTCATTTGATCTCTGGCTAACATTAATCAAATCCAACCCAACTTTCAAACTTGAACGTTCGAGGTATTTCTTTGAAAAGTTTAACAGCAAAAATAAAACTATTGAAGAAGTCAGCTCAATTGTCCGTCGGGTAGATTTAATGGTAAATGCCATGAACGAAAAAACGGGCAAAAATGTTGATGCTGACGAAATGCACCTGATTGTGATAAGCATGATTAATGATTACAACTTTTCCTTTTCAGAGATTAATCTTGAACAAATTTACGCAGATATAGAAGCTTTGTTTTTTGAGTTTATGCCACTGGTGTATTGCGAAAACTGTTTGCCCGTTTTAGCAAAAATTCAGGACTCACGAAGCAGTACGGTTAACATCTTAAGCAATACGGGCTTCATCAGAGGGCATACGCTTCGTCAGGTGATTCAGCAGCTGGGCATTGCTCCATTTATCGATTTCCAGCTGTATTCGGATGAGGTAAGGATGTCGAAGCCCAGCGCCGGCTTTTTTCAGCTGATGCTGGATGGCATCTGCAGGAAAACGCATCCTGATCTGCAACTCTCAGACGTGATGCACGTGGGCGATAACCCGGTTGCAGATGTATTGGGAGCAAAAAACATCGGCATCAATAGCATGCTCATTAATTCAAACAAGCAATCTATCTTAACGCTACTTTCATGATTCCATATACCTTTTCCTTACATAAAATAGAAAACACCGCTGATTTTGGCTTTGATCCGGATGATTACAGCAGGTTTAAATTTGGCGATGATCTGGTAGCCAGAACTTTTGGGAGAAACCTTGCCGACGCTTTTATCAGGTATTATTTAACTGATAACCTGATCAGTGGTCAGATTGTTGTGATATCCAGCCCTTACAGTTTTATACCAACAGCCACATTTGCCATGAAAAACTATTTCGTTTCTCAGTTGAACCGCTGGCTTGTAGAAAACGGAGCACAATCCGTTCAGGAAGCTAAGGTGCACCGGACAATTACCTATAAGGAAGACTATGGCGAATTAAGTGCTGAGCAACGCTTAAGCCTGATTGGTAATGATTCATTCCATATTGATAAGGATTTTTTAAGCGGCAAAACATTATTGTTTCTCGACGATATCAGAATTACTGGAAGCCATGAAAAGATGATTTTAAAAATGGCAAAAGAATATGATCTGACCAATGAAATACACATGCTGTATTTTGCAGAGCTGATCAATAAGAATATTCATCCGAACGTCGAAAATTTCCTAAATTATCACCAGATTAAGTCAATATTCGATCTGGAGGAAATCATTGACAGTGGTCACTTCTGTTTCAACACGAGGATTGTAAAATACATTTTGAATACACAGGAAAATAGTTTTAAAATCTTTCTGGAACGCCGTAGCAGTGATTTTATTAATCAGCTTTACGATTTGTCGCTGGGAAACAACTACCACACCATTGAGGCTTATGCCAATAATTTACATTCAATAAAAGACTACATTAAAAACAATAACTATAAATTAATTTAGATATGGCTATTAACTTACAGAAGGGGCAAAGAGAAAATATCGAGGCACCTAAATTCACCATAGGCCTGGGCTGGGATACAAACAATTCAACTACAGGAAGTGCATTTGATTTAGATGCCTCGGTTTTCATCTTAAACGATCAGAAAAAGCTGGTTTCAGACGAGAATTTTGTTTTTTACAACAACCTGGTTTCTCCTGACGGAGCGGTGGAACATACCGGCGATAACTTAACGGGCGATGGTGATGGTGATGATGAACAAATTAAAATTGACTTAACTAAAATTGACAGCCGTGTTAACGAAGTATGTGTGGTGGTAACCATTCATGAAGCTGATGTGAGAAGACAGAATTTTGGTCAGGTAAGAAATTCATTTATCCGTATTTTTGATTCAGTTAGTAATGAAGTGATCTTAAAGTACGAACTGGAAGAAGACTTTTCAATTGAAACTGCAGTTGAATTTGGTCGGATTTACAAACGTGAAGGTAAATGGAAGTTCGAAGCAGTAGGTTCTGGTATGAAAGGTGGTTTACAGGATTATTTAAATAAATATCAATAAATTATGGCAATCAATCTCGAAAAAGGACAGCGTATCAGTCTCGAAAAAAATAATGGCAGTAAGCTGCAAAATGTTTGTGTAGGCATCAATTGGGGCGCTATCGAAAAGAAGGGCTTATTTGGCTTTGGTTCATCGAAAGAAGCGGTGGATCTGGATGCAAGTTGTGCGCTCTACACGGAGAATAAGCAACTATCCGAGGTTGTATACTTCGGAAACCTCAAATCAAAAAACGGTTCAGTAAAACACAGCGGTGATGATTTAACAGGTGACATGGGGGGAGATGATGGTTTAGATAACGAAATCATCACTATAGATCTTAGTCAGCTGGATGCGAGCGTAAGCTATGTTGCATTTGTTCTAAACAGCTTCAGGGGGCACGATTTTGGAACCATTCCTTTTGCTTCTATCCGCATTTATGAAGGGACTACGAAACGTGTAAATGAAGTTTTTGCTAAATATGATATTGCCAATGGAGCTGCCTTCAAAGGATCAGTTTCAATGGTACTTGGTGTTTTCTACAAAAAAAATGGTGAGTGGAAATTCAATGCCATCGGAGAACCAACCAAAGACCGTAAATTGGAAGAAACTGTAAAAACAGTAACCCAAAACTATTTGTAGCCTGCAAACCTATTCACTATGGAAACGAACCCAAATGCAACACCATCTTTAACACCGGTAGTACTGGATAAAGATGGGAATGTAAATGTTGAACATATTAGTCCTGAAAGTACCGCAAAGTACAGGGAGATCGCTAAATCCCTCGAGCCATCTGACGTGAACTCGATCCTGAATTATGGAAGTGAAGCTCAGAATTCGATGGAGAAGTACAGTAACGATTTCCTTGCTTCTGTAAGAACTTACAACAGTGGCGAAGTGGGTGGTTTAATCAACGAACTACTTACTGAGCTTAACTATATTGATGTAAACGAGTTAGAGCAGAGTGGTTTCAAGAGTTTCATTTCGAAGATTCCTTTTCTGAAAGGTTTGGTTGTAGACGTGAAAAAGCTCTTTCAGAAATACGATGTGGTGGTTAATAATATCGATAAAATCACCAATAAAATTAAGGCAGGGAGGTTGAATTCGATTAAAGACAATACAGCTTTACAAACGATGTTCGACAGCAATGTGAGCTACATTCATCAAATGGAAGAGCTGATCATTTCCGGACAGCTGAAATATAATGAGCTTCAGGTTAAGCTTGCTGAAATGGAAGGAAGGCCAGCAGATTATCAGGATTACGAAATTGCCGATCTGAGGGATTTTACGAGCAGGCTGGATAAGCGGCTGGCTGATATGAAAATAGTACGGTTTATTATGCTGCAATCACTGGCTCAAATCAGAGTAGTGCAAAATAATAATACTTCGATAGCAGAAAAGGCGCAGTCGATTATTTCGACCACAATACCCGTATGGAAAAATCAGCTCACCATTGCGGTGGCCCTTCAACGCCAGAAAGCCAACGTGGAGATGCAGAAGAAAATTTCTGATACTACCAACACAATCTTACAAAAGAATGCAGAAATGCTGAAACAAAACAGCATTGATGTAGCTAAAGAAAATGAGAAAACGGTAGTATCTTTGGATACCTTGAAGCAAACCACCTCTTCATTGATAGAAACGCTGAACGAGGTTAAAAAGATCCATGAAGCGGGAGAACAAAGCCGCAGGGTACTTGACGGTGAGCTTAAAACACTTGAAAGCGAGCTGAAAAAGAATGTGACCCGGGTGGGTAATTAAATATGGACGAATATCGCTTAAATATTTTAAAGAAATCAAACACAGAGATCAGCAGGTTGCAACTGCTCTCTGTGTTTTTTGATGAAGAGATTATCTATAAAATTTATTTAAGAACACAGGTTATTCACCAGCTTTTTAACAATAATGAAGATCTCGAAATTGAAAAACTGGATCTTTTTCACCTCCAGTTTACCGATAGCGTAACGGCGTTGCTCAAAAAAATCAAAAAGAGCAATGAAAAAAATGTGTCTCTTATTTATGATGAAATCCACTTAAATGAGGAACTGATTGCAAAAATGGGTACAACCTTTAACGATCAGAAAAGCTTCAATCTTGAAAAACAACAACAGTCTTTGAAAATAAATCAATCGCTGAGGCGGCTCTATCAGGTGCTTTCTGATTTAAGCAGTGATTTTCCATTTTCGCGCAATATCAATGCCTTCAGTGCGAAATATGCAAACGACTTTTATTTCGATCTCAATACGGATCAGTTTTCCCGCCTGATCGACTATAGCACTAAAAATGTTTACACCAGTAGCTATGCCGTTATTGAGAAAAAGCTGATGGGCAAACTATGTAAGCATGATTTCCGTACAGCTTTTCATCTGGGTTTAAAATCAGGTGAACTGGTGATAGAGGTTTACCGGTTTCTGGATGAGGATAATTATTATTTGTTTTTCCCAGCCCGGAATCTTTTTCTTTTCTGCGATTTGAGCGTAATTGAGGGGATAGACATTTCTACCAACTTATCAGAACGTGAGCGTATTGTTCAGGAACTGCAGTTCAAAAATGATAAGCTGAAGAGTAGTGCAGCAATCCTTAAAACTGCTATTCCAAATGAAATCACACATTTACTGGAAAACAGTTACCAGAAAATTTCTGATGTTAATTTCCTCAATCACCTGAGCAATTTCGATGTTCAGTCAAACATATTAAAAGAGATGCTAAAAACAGATCTCTTTTAAAACATCATCAACGCCTATCTGGTCAAAATAGCCAGTTCTTTTTTAAACAGTTCAATTGTTCTTCCCCAGGCCAGTTTTGCAGCCGCTTCATTATACCTTGTTGGTGATGTGTTATTATTAAAGGCATGGTTAACACCATCATAGATATAAATTTTATAATCGATATTGTTTTCTTTTAATGCCTTTTCGTAGGCGGGGATTCCAGCATTAATTCTTTCGTCCAAACCTCCATAATGGCACATGATACTGGCTTTAATTTTAGGAACATCAGCTACATTTGGTTGTGCACCGTAATACGCTACTGCGGCTTGAAGTTTAGGATCATTTACTGCCAGTTTATTAGCCATGCCACCTCCCCAGCAAAATCCTACACATCCCACTTTTCCATTGCCATCTTTTCTGGTTCTCAGGTATTCAAGCCCTTTTAAATAGTTCTGCAGATTTTTATCCAGATCTAGTTTACCAATTAGTTCACGGCCTTTGTCCTCATCGGCAGGTGTACCGCCCAGAGGCGAAAGGGCATCAACACCCAAAGCCAGAAATCCTTCTGCAGCGACTCTTTTCGTGACGTCAATGATGTGTGGGTTAAGTCCTCTGTTTTCATGAATAACCAAAACGGTACCCAGGCTTTTTTTGCCTTTAGGTTTCGCAAGTACTGCTTTTATCTCTCCATCTACACCCGAATAGCTAACGTTGCTGACTTCAATTTCATCATTTACATAGCTGGCTGCGGCATAATTATTCTCTAATAGTGGGAGAACAGTCATCGCTAAAGCCGTACTACCGGCAAGCGTAGCCAGTTTTTTCATGAAATCTTTTCTACCCATCTGGCTGTGGGTGTATTCGTCGTATAGCTTAATTATTTTCTGATCCATTCACTTAAAGCAGTTTTTATCGCCATTTTTAGATCGGGTACAATTAGTCTCGAACTACCGGCGACAGCATATGTAATAATCTGATTCTTGTCGCTTACAATATACGCAGGAAATTCGGTGATTTCATAGGCATCTGCGATAGTTCTTCCTGAACCGATTACCTCAGTATTTGGAAGTGGATTTTCTTTAAGCTTTTTATTTACCAGTGCGATATCATCAGTAGTGATGATGGCAAATGACAAGTTTTTAGGGTTGTTGAGTTCTTTTACGAATGCAGAAAGTTGGTTAAGGGATTCATCGCAGCTTTTGCATCCGGCATACCAGTAAATCTGAACAAGAACCTGGTTGGTTGATCTGGCGGCTTTGAAATGGGGGATAAGCACTGACACATCAAGCTTTTTACCTGTAGATATATGCTCATTTTGAATGCTGGTATTATCCCTTATAAAATGGTTAAGCTTTTCGTATGCTTCGGAAGATAGTTTTTTAAGTGATATTCTTCTGGGGTTAGTGATTTCGTCAGCAGGTTTAGCGACGTACTGGCCGCTGATCAGTAGTTTATTAAACTGCGTATAACTCAGCGCTACCCCATTATCGTCAAAATATAATTGATTGGTATCAGTTCTCTGAGCTACTGTTGGCTTTAGCTTAATGATGTCGTCAGGAACATTTCTGACAGCCGTATAACTTTGCGCATTTGAACTGATGTAGCTGAAAATTAAGCCCAGGGCAAAAAAGTATTTCATTTATATTTGGTTTGAAACTGCAATTTAATATTAAATTTAAAATAACCGAAAGGTTAAGCAGCATTTGAGGCTTAAAGCATTGATTTTGTTACTTTAACACCACGATCCAAATGTTGGATGAGCTTGTTTTTTAGCTTCTGTAGGTTCGTGGTGTACAATTCATACGCCTTTTGAAGAACAGGTTGAAATTTGCAGGATACTCAAAACCCAGACAATAGGCAATCTGAGAGATGTTCCAGTCTGTATTCTTGAGTAGAGCAACAGCCTCTGCGGTAATCCGCCCGGTAATGTGTTCGGACGTTGTTTTGCCGGTTACTTCTTTTACTACATGGTTCAGGTGATTTACATGCACTAATAAACGCGACGCAAAATCCTGTGCGGTTTTTAGCTCAAGCGAGTGTTCTGTCGACCCAATAGGAAATTGTCGCTCTAAAAGCTCGATAAACAGGGAGGTGATGCGAACAGAAGCGTTGTTTTGTTTCAGTACCATCCCTGTGGGTTGAACCTTTAATGCCTCATGTACAATCAACTGCACGTAGTTGCGGAGCAGGTCGTATTTATGGATATAATCACCATCCATTTCATCCATCATTCTGGCAAAAATGCGTTTAATGTAGTCCTCTTGTTCCTGATCAATGCAAATCACCGGGCAATTGTTCAGCCTCAACAGCAGGGAATCTTTCAGGCTTTCGTTTTTGCTATGGATGAAATTGTCGGTAAAAAGGCAGAAATAACCATTAGGCTGAGGGGAAGTGCTTTGCCAGGAGTAGGGGATATTGGGATTGGTAAATAATAATGCCCGCTCTTTAATTTCGATGGTGGCATCGGCATAGTTTAAAATCCCATTACCGATAATGAGTGAAATCTTATAGAAATCCCTGCGGCTAAATTCAGAAGGAAGATTGGAGCACACTATTGCCCTGTTGAACACATTAAAGTGTCCGATATCATTGATCATTCCCAGGCTGGGCATGGGGATTTCAGGCAGGCGGATTTTTAGGTTATTATAAAAATCTACAAGTGTCTCCTTCTTCGCAATTGAATTTATCATGGTTTCTCTTCCTGAACGTAAAGTTAAGGATTCACAACTGTTCCGTCGTGCATTTCTTCACTTGGTTCTGCAACAAGTTTTTCACCTTCTTTCAGGTCGCCAAAAATCTCTATTTTATCTTCCGTTTCCCTGCCTGTTTTAACAGCAACCTTTACTGTCTTGTTATTACTTACTTTAAGCACGTAAAATCCTTCGCTGGTATCCAGCAAGGCTTTTTTCGGGATAATGAAAGTACTGGCGTTAGCGGGTAAAGGTATATTCACTTCTGCAACCATGCCCGGCAGGAGTGTTTTATTTTGGTTTGGAACATCCATTTCTATGCGTTCAGCCCTTAAACGCAAGTCTAACGCTCCTGAAAGTCTTTTTACCTTCGCTTTGAATTGTTGATTCGGTAGAGATTTAACGGTAAAGTTAATCTCGTCACCGGCAGTCAGATAGCCTGTATAAATTTCGGGTATGGACACTGCAAGACGCAGGTTTTTCTGATCCTGAAGCGTAAAGATAGGTAAATCAGAACCTTTACCTGTAGGCCCGACATAGGCACCAAGATTCACATTTCTTGCTGAAATCACACCGGTAAAAGGTGCTCTAATGGTGAGATAGTCTTGTATTGCACCAATCTCTTTGAAGGCCGCTTTTGCGGCATCCAGCTGGGCGAGGTCTGCATTTTTCCTGGCAAGTGCCTGGTCTAAATCATTTGTTGAAATGGTGCCCGGGGTTTTGCTGGTTTCATACAAACGGTTATAATTCGCTTTGCTCGCCGTATACACCGCCTCCTGCGCTTTTAATCGTGATTGTGCTGCAGCCGCTTGAGAAACCATTTCCGGTGCTTCCAGTGTCATTAGCAATTGTCCCTTGCTTACTTCTGAACCAATATCCACTTTAAGTGTTTTTACAAAGCTGCTTACCTTTGCATATAGATCTACCTGCTGCAAAGCAATCAGTTCACCGGGGAGGCTCAGGGCTGTAGACAATTTATCTTTTTTAAGATCAAAAGTAGCAATTGCTGCTTCTTTTTCTTTTTTAGCCGCTTGTTTTTCTGAATGATTACAGCCGTAGATTGCGCTTAATATGATTAAGGCAGTAATGGTAATGGATGATGAGAATGTGTTAGTTTTCATTTGTTTGTGCTGTTATTCGTTTTCGGCTAAACCTTTAATGTAGTGTAAACTTTCCGGATCTTCGGGATCCAATGACAATGAATTGGTATCTTGTTTGCCCTGTACCCATGCAAATACAAGAGGGAGAACAATTAATACCGCAAATGTTGATGCCAGCAGGCCTCCGATTACGGCACGGCCCAGCGGAGATACTGCACCACCGCCTTCGCCATGGCCAATGGCCATCGGCAGCATACCTGCAATCATGGCAATACTGGTCATAATAATCGGACGCAAACGCAAGGCCGCAGCCTCTCTTGCTGATTCAAGCGCGTTTCCATTATGCTTTCTCAGCTGTTCGGCGTTGGTGATCAGTAGAACAGCATTGGCAATGGATACACCTACCGACATGATGATACCCATATACGACTGAAGGTTGAGAGTAGAGCCTGTTAAAGTTAGTAATAATAATGAGCCCAGGATTACTGCCGGAACAGTAGCCAGGATGACTAACGGAACTTTAAATGACTGGAAGTTTGCAGCGAGCATGAGGAAGATCACCACAATGGCTACCAGTAAACCCGATTGCAGACTATCCAATGTCTCGGTTAATACTTTACTTAAACCCACCGCCGATACATTCAGCCCCCTTGGTAGTTCGCCTAAATTTTTAATCGCTTTATCCACATCTACCGAAGCCTTGCCCAGATCTTTGTGGTATAGGTTGGCGGTAACAGATAGAAAAGGCAAAGCGCCCACATTATCGTTTTCACCGTAGGTAGTATCGGGAGTAATTTTTGCCACATCGCTCAATACTGGTCTTGCCGTGTTTCTTAACAAGGGGATTTCACCAATATCATCTTTACTGGTCATCTGGTTTAGTGGTACCTGAACCTGTACACTATAAGGTAGTGCAGCTTTTTCATCCAGCCAAATGTTTTTATCTGTATAGCGGGATGAAGAGGTAGATGCAATCAGCGACCTGGAGATGTCAGCCATATCCACGCCAATCTGTGCTGCCCGGGTTCTGTCGATGTCGATATTCAGTGACGGGTATTTAATCGGCTGTGCAATCTGAACATCACGCATGTAAGCAATTTCTTTCAACTCCTTCAACACCTTGCCGGCGTACTTTTCGTTGAGCTTTTTATTTTTTCCCGAGATGCGGATTTCAATAGGTGTCGGGGAGCCCTGACTTAATACTTTATCTGTCAGCTCTATAGGTTCAAATGAAAGCTGAAGATCAGGTGATGCTTTTTTGATCCGTGCACGAAATTCATCCTTGAAATCATCCATATCTTCTTCAAAGTCCTTTAAACTCACCTGGAAAACGGCCTCATGAGGTCCGGCCATAAACTGATAGATGGGATTCACTGAATATTGAGCAGGATGCTGACCAACATAAACAGATGATATGCCAACGTGTTCAGCGCCTACCATTTTTTTAAGCTCCGCTAATACAATATTTGCTTTCTCTTCTGTACGTTCCAGACGGGTGCCATCGGCAGCTTTGATCCGGAGCTGGAACTGGCTTGAGTTTACTCTGGGTAGTACGTCGCGACCGATATTCATCAGCAGCAGTGCGGCAAGGCTAACGATGGCGATCAGGTATATGATTACCACCGGCTTCCGGTACGGCATAATCCTGTCGATAAAGCGCATGAATCTGTTTCTGAACTTATCGAAGAAACTGATCTTACCGTCGTCATTAAAATCTTCACGCTCTACCAATACTTTCTTCTGATTTAAAGTGTCTTTTTCTGATTCGAGGGGAATTCCGGTAGCTTTGAAATCTGCTTCGTCCTGAGTCATCCCCGGGTGATGTTCAGCACCTTTTTTAGGATGGGCAACCATCAGCCAGTTTGCCATAATGGGAACAAAAGTCTGCGACAGTAAAAAGGATACGACCATGGAGAAACCTATGGCCAGTGCCAGTGGTAAAAATAGTGCGCCGGGTATGCCTGTCATGGTAAATGCAGGGGCAAAAACGGCTAGAATACAAAGGAGGATCAAAAGCTTTGGAAATGCAATTTCCTTACAGGCATCCCATATGGCCAATGCCTTGGGTTTTCCCATGTCGAAATGCTGGTGGATATTCTCAATGGTAACGGTTGATTCGTCTACCAGAATACCAATGGCCAGAGCCAGGCCACTAAGCGTCATGATGTTAATGGTTTGCCCAAAAAGCTTAAGGAATAAAACGCCGGCAATAATGGAGGTTGGAATAGTTAAAATTACAATTAATGCGGCCCGTTTATCACCCAAAAAGAGCAATACCATCAGGCCGGTGAGAATTGCTCCGATTGCACCCTCACTCACCAGACTCTTGACAGCATTAATTACATACACTGACTGGTCGAATTCGTAGGATAATTTTACGTCTTCGGGCAGGGAGTTTTGAATATTCGGTAAGTTTTTTTTCAGGTTCTTTACTACATCCCAGGTGGACGCATCACCAGATTTTGCAATGCTCAGGTATACCGAACGTTTGCCATTGATCAGTGCATAGCCTGCAACCAGATCTGCACCGTCTTTGATGGTGGCCACATCTTTCAGCTGCAAATTCTGTACGCCACCTTTAAACAATGGAATAGTTTCAAAATCTTTAACTTTTTTGATGGTATAGTTTGTTGGGGTCAGGTAGTTTTTATCGCCAATTCTGACATTTCCTGATGGGGCCGTCTGGTTATTCAGTCTGATGGCTTCTACCACCTGATCTACCGTAAGGTTGTGTGAACGCAGCAGCGAAGGATTAACATTTATTTCAATTGTACGCGGACTTCCACCAAAAGGGGCGGGGGACAACAAACCCGGAATTGCGGAGAAGCCCGGACGGATATAGGTGTTTGCCATATCCTGCAATTCATTGTTGGTTCGCGTGGCACTGCTCAATACCAGCTGCCCAACAGGCAAAGACGAGGCATCAAAACGGATGACGAAAGGGGGCTGTGATCCCGGCGGGAATATCGCCTGGGCCCTGTTAGAAAGGGCACTAAGCTCTGCCGCCGCCTGCGCCATATTGGTTCCCTCATAGTAGGTGAGTTTCATCAGCATTAAACCCTGCGTATTTTTAGTTTCAATGCTTTTGATGCCATTTGCAAAAAGAAGGATGTTCACATATTGCTTTCCGAAATAAGCTTCCATTTGCGATGGAGTGTAACCGCCAAATGGGTGGGCAATATAGATTACAGGCAAATTCATCTGTGGTAAAATATCAACCTTGATCTGGTTGATTGCACCTATCCCGAAGAAAAATAATCCCGCTACCAAAACGAGTATGGAAATGGGCTTGCGTAGTGCGAAACGTATTAAATTCATTGATATAGCCTGTTAAAATTCGTTAATAAATACTTCGTAGTTACCAATCGCAGCCGATTTAAGTAGCAGCGCCTGCCATACATTAGTGTAGGCAATGTCGCGGTCGGTCTCTGCCCTGTTCAAAGCGAATAATGTCTGGGTAAGATCGACAAGGGTCGTTAGCCCGTTCTTGTATAACGTACTTTTCTGCAGGTAGGCATCTGATGCAGCTTTTACCTGTATTGGTGCCTCACGATAATTTTGAAGGGCGTTATTTAGCTTGGTTTCTGCCAGGAGTAGCTGAGCTTTCAATTGCTGATCAACCTGATTGTATTCTTCTTTCAATCCCTGGCTCGTATATTCCTGTGCCCTTACCTGCGGGTGGTTCCTGAGCAGGCTGCTGATATTCCAGGTCATTCCTATTCCAATCAAATAGTTTCCACGGGTTGGATTAATTCCGTCGGCGTAGCTCGTACTGAATGCCGTCTGGTCAAGTGCATAACCAGAACTAAAGCCTGAGCCTCTGCCTTGTAGCACACCGAAGAGTGAAAAACTAGGGTAATAAAGTTTTTTAAGGTAATTCACCTGCTGCTGACTTACGTCGAACCTGTTCTGGTAGAATTTCAGCAGGGGATGTGCTGATTTACCAGTGGTATCAGTAAGCAGGTTTGATGGTATGCGGGTAATGGAACTGGTATCGAGCTGATAAGAAACCGCACTTGATCCCATTAACACGCTCAGTCTGTTGGCTTGTTCCTGTTCCAGATCTCTGGCCTTTGTCAACGATATTTTTGCTGCTGAAACTTCTGCATTCGCGAAAGAAGAATCCACACCTGGATTCAATCCGTTTTTAGCCCGGACTGTAGCTGTGTTTTTGAAGGTAACGGCCCGAGAAAGGTTTTTTTCCTGCGAGCGTGTAATGCGTTGTGCGGCAAGGAGGTTGAGGTACGCTGCGGAAACCCTGATTTCCTGCTGAAACTTTTCCTGTTCCAGGTCTTGCTGATCTCTCCGGTAAGCCGCATTGGCCACCTGGATGCGCTCCCTTATTCTGCCAAAAGTAAAGAAGTCCCAGTTAACGTTGGCTAGATATAACGCACCAAAGGCAGCATTCCAGTTCTGTTTATCAAGGGCTGGTCCTGATGAAGCTGTCCCGAGGCCGCCAAGTCCGTATTGGGGTCCATTCTGACCATTAATTGTACCAAAATCCTGCTGCGCACTCAGGTTAAGATTAGGCAGGTATTCTCTTTTTGTTTGCTGTATGGTTGCTCTCGATGCATTTGCATAGCTTTCTTTGGCTCTTATCGTGCCATAATTCTTTAATGCGGTATTTACAGCTTCTTTTAACGTTAAGGTTTGAGCGGCACAGTAACCTGATGAAAAAAGAATTAATGAAAGTAGTGGATGAAATAAGAATCTACGCGACATAGTGTATAATTTACACGGCAAATGTAATTTTTCACAGCAATATCAAAGTATGTAGTTCAAATCAAAACTTATTCAAATCAAATAATATTGGAATTGTTACTTAATGATGATTTCAAAATAACAAAGATCGTTATAACGGCAGACTAAACAGGAAGGTACTTCCTTCACCTTCGGTACTTTCTACCCATATCTTTCCACCATGACGCTGAACAATTTCAGCACTCAGGTATAGGCCAATACCAAAGCCAGATATCGTTTGGTTGCTGCCAACTCTATAATAGCGTTGAAATAACTTTTTCGCATCATCGCCGCTGATTCCGATACCTTGATCAGCGACGCTCACCGTTACTTCATTCCCGGTAATGTTACAGCTGACATGAACAGCTGTGCCTGCTGCTGAGTATTTTATTGCATTACTTAACAGATTGGAAATAACGTTGCCGATTTTATCCCGGTCGGCATTAATGGTAATGTTTTCTTTTACTGATAATGTAATGGTGTGCGAATATTGAATCAGGTCGCTTTCTTCAACCATTTCAGCAAGGAGCTTGTTCAGGTTGAATTCAGCTTTCTGAATGACAAGCTGTGCAGATTCTAACCTCGAAACATTCAGAAATCCATTGATCATGGTGGTCATTTTTCTGATCTGATTTAGTGTTTTATCCAGGGCGAGCAAAAAGTAATCGTTACTTTCCTTTTTTGCTTTGCTTTGCAGAACCTGTACAAAGCCGTTTATAGCCGTTAAAGGCGTTTTTAGTTCATGGCTCACCATTCCAATGAAATCATTTTTACGTTGCTCATCTCTTTTGAGATCAGTAATATCAATGCATGAACAAATGTAGCCTTCAAATGATCCGTCTTCATTAAACCGCGGAGGGCCTTTGGCCAAGAGCCAGCGATAATCACCCTCTTTATTCAAAATTCTGAACTCTCCGGTAAAAGGAATCTGTTTTTCAAAAGCGGAAAGGTAAGCTCCCCAAAACAGGTCTTTATCTTCCGGATGAATGAGCTTAGTCCATTGCGTGCCTAACAGCTTGTTCATTTCAATCCCGGTAAGATCTATCCAAGCCTGGTTAAAGTACACTGCGTCTCCAGTTTCATCACCTACAGAAATCAGCACATCGGTACCTTCAGCCATCGTTCTGAATCGTCTCTCACTTTCCTCAATTTCATTGCGGTGTTCCACCTCCTGAGTAATGTCGATGATGACACCAATAAACTTTCCGGATTTGGCTTCTGTAGCGCTAATACTCTTGCCAACTACCCGGATCCATCTGATCTGGTTGCCAGACTTGGGAACAATAGGGTATTGCACATCATAAGGTAGTCCATTGAGAATTGCATCTTTCCTCGCCTGTTCGATCACCGGAAGGTATTCAGGCACAACCGTTGCTGTGATTTCGTTCCAATAGACATCTCCATCAGGTTCAAGCCCATAAAATTCTCTGGCTCTTGCAGAAATATTAAACTTTCTGCTGGATAAATCTACACTGTAGGTTCCTAAATTACCGGATTCCAAAGCCAGTCGCAGACTTTCTTCAGCGTTGCTTAGTGCTTCGTTATTTTTGAAAAGGTTTTCCTGCGACTCCTGCAATTCCTCGTTTGTTGCTGCCAGCTCTTCGTTTGTAGCAGCCAGTTCTTCATTGGAAGCTGCGAGTTCTTCTCCGATTACCTGAAGGTCGAAGCGGTTGGTTTCCAGTAGTTTTCTGTTTTCTACGATTTCCGTAATATCTATTACTGTTGCCAGAATACATTCCGCTTTTCCCGCATCATCGAAAATTGGATCGTATGAAAAATTAACATAGATCAGTTTGCGGCTACCATCGGTATATGATATGTCTACAGGTACCTCCGGCATAGCAATTTTCTTGCCTGTCTTAAAAACTTCCGCCAGCAAAGCGGGAAATTGCTGCTCGTGAAGTTCGGGAAATACGTCGGTTATTTTTCTTCCAACGGTTTGCTCACGACTTCTTTGCCAGATGTGCAGCATGTGAGGATTAGGATGTTCAATAATTAAATCATCTCCGCGCAACAAAGTCATGGCAACAGGAGTGGTTTGAATAATATTCTCCAGGAGATGCCGATTGGATTCCAGGTCTTTCGTGCGTAAAGCTATCCGTTCTTCAAGTTCAATATTGAGGAATTCAAGGTCTCCCTGCGATTGACTTAATGCCTCATTTGCACTCAATAGTTCTTCCACACTTGCCTGTAACTCTTCATTTGAAGCCGCAAGCTCTTCATGTGTTTCGGCCAGGGCCATATTTAAATCTTCTTCACGTTTTAAAGAAGAATTCAGTTTTCGTTCACTTAAAATCTGTTCAGTAAGGTTGCGGTTGTTTGTAATTAACAGGTCAACCTCTCCGGTAGCATCCAGCACCGGAATAATTTCAATCTGCCACCAGCTGTCCTCTTTTTGAGATCCCTCTGTTGTTGGGATCTGGTATTGGAAAACAGGAAGTTTAAGGTTTTTTTTATCTCCTGTAACAGTTAATAAACCCTCTGAGAGCAGCATTTTCGCTACAGGAGAATCGTTATCGGGATAAGCTTCCCACAACGAGAGTCCTGTTAAATTTCTGCCATGGTTATGGGTACTATCATCATAAGCCTGATTATATGCCAAAATAGTAAAATCCGGCGCATTGGCTTTCAATACAACTCTGGGTATATCAGTTTCAAAAATAGCCTTAAACAAGGGAGAATTTAAATCGTTCATTAATTGGGGGGATGCTTACAAAACTTTAACGAATATAACATCTTCATACAAATTATTCTATATCATTCAAACACTTTCACCTTGTACGGGGATGGAAGATCGGCTTTTCAGGCGGCTGCAGGATAATTTTTTATGTATCTTAAAACGGATATGAACGTATTGCTGATGCATTTGGTTTTATTTACTTTGATTTTTCGTTTGTATCTATTTGGTATACAGTTGTTAATGCAGGTGCCGTTTAAAATTAACTTTGAGATTACAGGAACAATCATCTATTCACATATTTTTGACCGCGTTTTTGAATAACACATAAAAGGAAGAACGAGCCGAACAAATGAAATACTTAGTCAAAGAAATAAGTGAGGGAAATTGTGACATCACCTTATTGCCGGAAAATTTAAGCGACAGGAATTTATTAACTGAACCAAGGGAGCGCGCAGAGAAAGAACTTCAGTTTCATTTTGAAGATGCACTCAGGAATGAACTGCATCAAAATGCAGCTTTCGTTTCTTTAAATTTTGAGGAGAGCAATTACCCGAAAAGGGTGAATGTGAACTATCAGATTATTGAAAATTAACAGTTAAAGGCTTCCAATAGGAAGCCTTTATTGTTTTACGATTGCTTTTGATCAGATCCCTTAAAAATTACATGCCGCGGGCATATCGATAGTGAGGTTATAGCTGGTTTGTTCAATTTTCTGGTTCACTTTATAAGTGTCGCCACCATATACAATCTGAAAATCGTAAGTTTCATTCAGCTGTAGTAAATTGGTTGTAATATTTCCCCTTTCCATATAACCCAGATACTGGAAAGCGTCGACTGAACCTGTTTTTTTAAAGTAAATATAAACGCTTGGCCTGATTTCAATATCTGTACGGCTTGGGCACCTTCCGGTAAAGGTTAGAGAAGTATTGTTATAAACGGGCGGTGGTGGGGTTACTATTGGCGGTGTGGTTGAACCGGTTTTTGTAATCGGAATATTGATTACCTGTTGTTTCTGGGACGTGGTAAATGTAATTTGTTTAGTAGCCGTGTTATATCCACTGGAAGCTATGCCAACATTGATGGTAATCGGATTGTTTTCTGCAGGTACTACATTCGGCTGTAAGCCAATGGTCACCATGCCTGAAGTAAGGCGGATGTCTTTCTTCCCTGACAGTTCATAAATGTTTGATGCCTGGTCGCCCGAGATGGTAATGGTAGTATTGGCTGGTGCGGGTGCGCCGGTAGAGGCGTCAGTAACATTAATCATTGCCGTATATTTGATTACATCCGTATCCACTACAATTTTAATATTTTCTGTAGGTTTCTTACATGCCGACAAGATCAGGAGCATCAAAACCACGGGAGTTATTCTTGCTGTTGACATAATTAATTATTTTTAAATTTATAACTGAAGTTCACCTGAATGGCAGGAAGCCAGCGGTAGTCTTTAATGTTTGACTGAAACTGTGGTGTTTGTGAGGAGTTCCCTTCCAGCAATCCTGTTCCGGTAATGTCGGCTTTCGGTTTAGTAAGGTAATAGGTGCCCAAATCAACGCTCACATTGAAATTTTTCTTCGGGAAAGTATGAGCCAGTGCAATCCCTAAATAGGGTGCAAATCCCTTCCAGTCTACCGTGAGGTCAACATATCCGATCTGATCCTCGTTTAGCACCAGGTCGCCATATTTGTAATCATCAGACGGGATTACCCTGATATCGCCACGTGCTTTCAGGAAATAAGCAAAGCCGCCTACAACTCTAAACCATGAAAGGTTTTTCGAGGGTACATAGTCGGCCAGTACATGAATATTATAGAAATCGGCCGACAGATTGGAGGTGGAATTAAATCCTGAAATTTTGAATACATTATTGGCTTTAAGGGGTATGAAATTCAATCCTCCGCGAAGCGCCAGTTCGGGCAACACGCCGTAAACATATTCGGCGCCTATCCCCTGGGTACCCAGATTTAACTGAAGTGATTGCTGTCCTTTTAAAGATTGGAAACTGCTATCGGTTTGGGCATTGGTTTCTTTACAAATTAAACCAAGCAATAAAAAGGTTACGAGTGATCTTCTTTTCATGGTAAACAGTAATTAGCTCATTAATAACGCTGTAATGACTAGCAAATTACTGGGATAACACTTTGCAGAATAAATGGTTCTATTTTATTTGTATTGAATATAATGAATAACAGATCAATTATCAAGAAGGATATCACCAAAGAACCCATGGTAGATAGATTACTTAGTGTGCTTTCGCCATCAGCATTCCTGCGATGAGTCCCATGATCATTGGAATCATGAAAAAAGAAATGAGTATGAGCACACTTCTTAATAAACGACCTTTTGCACCGTATGCGCTTTTAGAGAAAAACTGATAATAGAACCATATACTGTAGATAAATCCAAAAACAGCGGGGATCATGATACACAATACGATCAATACCTGTTTATTAGCGTAAAAGATGGATACGACAGATCCAAATAAGTTAAACAACATTTCCGGAATAATCCGGTAAGAATTCATCACCAGATGCTCAGAATAGTTAAACTTAGCCTTTTTGAACCAGAGGAAACTGAGTAATGAGTAAATTGGAATGGTAACGATGAGATAGAGTTTTGGATAGCGCGAGATCGTTTTTTCAAACTCATTCGTCATGGCTTTACTCACTTCAGGTACCAGATCTGTAGCCGTAATATGGATATACGGAGCCAACAGACCTGATACCGTAAGAATGAGCAGGATGAGCGTTATAAAACTAAAGTATGGGACACGTTTGCCCTCAATAAATTCTCTGACACTGTTTCCAGGTCGCGTAAAAAGTTCTTTTAAAGTAAAAAAAATGCCTTTGTCTACATGCCATACACTATGTACGAAGTCGTGCAGCAGGAAATGTTTAATGGAATAACGGTGCGTACTCGATTTCTGCCCACAGTTTGAACAATAATTTTGTGATACAGGCGAAGCGCAGTTCAGGCATTCTGACGACATCATGATGAAATTAATTTCGCTTTTTAATTTCGTTGTTGATCTGAGTCAGGCTAATCACCGTTGGCAAAAATGTTAGCGGACAAGCCACTGCAATACCAGTGAGGCTGACATTATGTGTTTTCACAGCAAGATAGATGAGGGTAACGCTACTGATCAGCATCACAATACCTAAACCCAGTACAATCCCGGTAATTGTCTTTTTTCTTTCTTTTAGCTCGTCGAGCGTGAATTCTGAGAGCGCTTTGCCTTTTTTCATGTTTTGAGTCTGTTGGTCCTGGTTAATCAGATGAGCGGTTAAATCACCTTCTGATGCAAATATAAATACTTATCACCAAAAGGTGATAATAAATTTAAAAATGATTGTGTATTTTGAGCACATTATCAAAAACGTTTATCAATGGAAGAAAAACCAGAAGCAGGAAGCCAGCGAAACAAGGCCAGGAGTAAGCAGCGATTTTTAGATGCGGTTGGAGAAATTATCAATACGGTAGGTTTCTCAGGACTGAAGGTAAATGATATTGCGCGTGTTGCCGGGTTGGATAAAAAGCTGATGTATAACTATTTTGGCGGACGTGATGAGCTTATTGATGAATATATCCGTACGAAAGATTTCTGGACGAATGTGAAGGGGGAGGAAAATCCTGTTCCAACCGACGGCGGAAGGGCGTTTTCAAAATCGATGCTTCTATCTCAATTTGACTATGTTTTTAAAGATGAGGAAATGCAAAAGATTTTACTTTGGGGATTGTTGGATGACAGAAAAGAACTTAAAAAACTAGCCCAGGCTAGGGAAGACAGCGGGGCTTTGCTTTTTGAATCAATAACGGACCCTCATTTTGGCGATCAGGCAAAACGTTACCGGGCGGTAACGGCCCTGATGGTGGCCGGCATTTACTATCTGGATATTTATGCCAGTACCCAAACGACAACTTTTTGCGGCCTCGATCTTAAAAGTAACGAGGGGCGACGAGCCGTTGAAGAGGCCATCTCCTTTCTCATTGATAAAACCTATGATGCTAAATAAGCTGATTATTCCCTAAACAGTTTCAATTTCAAAAACATTGATCTGTTATTGCGGTTATTTCTTAAATCCAGTTTATAAGCGTAACAACAAATCAATGAAACACTACGATGCAATTATCATAGGCGCAGGGCAGGCTGGCGTTCCCCTGGCCAAAAAACTTGCGCTTGCAGGCAAAAAAACAGCTATAATAGAAAAAAGAATGATTGGTGGTACCTGTATTAATGATGGGTGTACCCCAACGAAAGCGATGATCGCATCTGCCCGGATGGCCTATCAGGCCAGGAAATCGGGCGATCTTGGAATAGAGACTGGCACTGTCAAAGTGGACTTCAAAAAAATTATCAAGCGCAAAGATCAGATTGTAGCTCAATTTAGAAAAGGTGCTGAAGATGGTTTAGAATCCACAAAAGGATTAACCATTTTGATGGGCACTGCTAAGTTTACCGGAAAAAAAGAACTTTTGATTACGGGTAAAGACGGAAAGGAAGAAAAGGTATCAGGCGAGTTGATTTTTATCAATACCGGCGCAGAGACGGCAATTCCTGCTATTGAGGGTTTGCCCGAGAGTCATTATCTTACCTCAACCACGATTCTGGAACTTACAGCAATACCTGAGCATTTGGTTGTGATCGGTGGAAATTACATTGGACTGGAGTTTGGACAAATGTTCAGCCGTTTTGGTAGCCAGGTGACCATCATCGAGAAGTCGGACCGGATTCTGGCAAAGGAAGATCAGGATGTTTCCGAATCACTGACAGAAATACTGGAAAAGGAGAAGATAGCGATATTCACATCGGCTGAAATTAAAAAGGTTAAGGTAAACGGTAAATCCTCACTCGAGGTTGAAGTAGAAACTAAAGGTAAAAAAAGTAAGTTCAAAGCGACCCATATTCTGGTTGCCGCGGGCCGCACACCTCAAACCCGGCATTTGGGGCTGGATGCATGTGGGGTTAAAACCGATGAGAAAGGGCACATCCTGGTTAACGATAAGCTTGAGACCAATATCAAAGGGATTTATGCGCTGGGCGATGTAAAAGGGGGACCTGCATTCACGCACATTGCGTATAATGATTATACTATTGTTTATCGTAACCTGATAGAGGGTACTGATTATTCGATAAAAGACCGTCCTGTTCCCTATTGCATGTTCACCGACCCGCAATTGGGTAGGATTGGACTTTCGGAAACGGAGGCACAGGAGAAGAAACTTGATTATCAGGTTGCCGTGCTGCCGATGTCGTCAGTAGCGAGGGGAATCGAAACTAACGAAACGCAGGGCTTAATGAAAGCGGTAGTTGATACAAAGACTAAAAAAATACTTGGAGCTGCTATTCTTGCATCGGAAGGAGGAGAGATCATGTCGGTATTGCAGATGGCGATGGAAGGTGGTATCACCTACGACAGGATCCGTTATTGTGTATTCGCACACCCCACTTATTCAGAATCACTGAATAACCTTTTTATGAAAATTGAAGACTGATGATGATTGAGCTAAACGGGGTAACTAAAACATATGGTTCTGCAAAGGCTGCAAACCAGGTTACTTTTAAGGTAGCTGAAAGAGAGAACCTGGTTTTGCTTGGTACCAGTGGTTGTGGCAAAACCACAACGCTGAAAATGATCAACCGGCTGATAGAACCGGATGAGGGGGAAATCCTGATAAATGGAAGCCCTGTTCATCAACAGCGGCCTGAAACGTTACGGCGTAGCATTGGTTATGTGATGCAGCATATCGGATTGTTTCCACATTATACGATTGAAGAAAACATAGCGGTTGTACCGAAGTTACTGAAATGGGAGCAGCAGAAAATTAAAAGCAGGATAGCCGATCTGATCGGGAAGCTTCATTTGCCAGAAAATATACTCCATCTTTTTCCGGCTGAGCTGAGCGGCGGGCAGCAGCAAAGGGTGGGTCTGGCCAGGGCACTGGCTGCCGATCCACCTGTTTTATTGATGGATGAACCTTTCGGAGCACTTGATAATGTTACCCGTTCCAGTATTCAGAAAGAGTTCCTTGAGCTGGAAGAATTACAGCAGAAAACTATTGTGATGGTTACCCATGATGTTGAAGAGGCTTTTATTTTAGGCGACCGGATTTGTTTAATGGACAAAGGATCGGTGGTTCAGACGGGCAGCCCGAAAGCGCTTCTTTTTAAGCCTGTGAACGAGTTCGCGCGGACTTTTCTGGATAGCCAACGCCTGGCGCTGGAGTTTAAAGTAGTTACGCTATATGATATCTGGAAGAGTTTGCCCGATGACAGGGCAAAGGGAAATTATAATATAACGGTAGATACCAGTGTTTGGCATGCGATGGAGAAGCTTCGCTCAGGTGAATTCAGCGAACTTCAGGTGGTTAGCCCGGAGGGGAAAACCAAAACATTTAATCTGGAAGATTTAGTCAGGGCATTCAATCAATATAAAACTTCCGGAAGCTATGAATGATCAGCAACAAAACCTTTGGCAATTTATGTCGATGGAATCGGATAAACTGCTCAGTCAGACCTTCCAGCACATCGGTTTAACCTTTATATCGTTGCTGCTGGCAGTGGGTATTGGGTTACCCCTGGGAATTTTTATTGCCCGTAAAAGACGTTGGTCGGGTCTGGTGCTCGGGGTTGCGGGCGTATTGCAAACGGTACCCAGTATTGCCTTGCTCGGCTTTATGATTCCGGTTTTGGGAATCGGCGCGAAACCTGCAATTGTAGCCTTGCTGATTTATGCGTTACTTCCGATCATCCGTAATACTTACACAGGTATTATCGGTATCGATCGCTCCATCACCGAGTCTGCAAAAAGTTTAGGGATGAGCCATTCTCAAATGCTTTTTAAGGTAGAATTGCCTCTAGCTATGCCGGTAATACTAGCGGGTATCCGGACGGCAACGGTTATTAATGTGGGGGTAGCTACCCTGGCATCCTATATTGCTGCGGGCGGGCTGGGTGAGTTTATTTTCGGAGGAATTTCGTTGAACAACAGTAACATGATTCTGGCCGGAGCCATTCCTGCAGCTTTGCTGGCTATTGTACTGGATACGCTGCTGGCCCTCATGCAGAAGATGAATGTCAGAAAGCTTCGGAAGGCATTGGTTGCTTTTCCTGTTTTGGTTATTTTGTTAAGTGCTTTCTATATTCTGCCATCCGCTTATGGTTCTGCATTAACGGCGGGCTTTACGCCTGAATTTATGGGACGCCAGGATGGGGATCTGGGACTGAAATCGGCTTACGGACTCAAGATCAGAACGGTAGTGATTAGTGATGCGGTGATGTATAAAGCGGCTTATTCAAAAGCGCTCGACGTGATTAGCGGATATTCCACAGACGGCCGCCTGAAAGCATTCGACCTTAAGATTCTTAGAGATGATAAGGGCATTTTTCCACCTTATTATGCTGCGCCCATTGTGAGCGAAAAAGCACTCCACAAATTTCCTGAACTTGAAAGCACACTGAATCTCCTGGCAGGAAAGATTACCGATTCGGTGATGACAGAATTAAACTATCGTACAGATTACCTTCATCAATCGCCCGCCAGGGTCGCCAGGGATTTTCTGATCCGGGAGAAACTTTATCGTAGTCAAAAACAAGCCGGTGCAGAGACTGTAAAAATCGGTTCAAAGATTTTCGGTGAGCAGTACATTCTGGCCGAGATTTACAGCATGCTGATTCGCGGTTATACCCGCTATGGGGTAGAAACTAAAACCGGACTTGGCGGAACTAAAATCTGTTTTGATGCCCTGACGAATAACCAGATTGACTTCTATCCCGAATATACCGGAACAGGCCTGCTGGCCATCTTAAAGCCTGATGGAAAAACCATAGCGGCGATTACCGGAGATAAGGATAAAACCTACAAATATGTGCAACAGGAGTTTTTAAAAGAGTATCAGATCAAATGGCTTAAACCTATTGGTTTTAATAATTCTTATGCTTTAATGATGCGGCAAAAACAATCGAAGGAACTAAATGTTAATACCATAACAGAACTTAAGAACCATCTCGATAAAAATTAATGAGTCTTATTGAAAAATATCAGCGTATCAGGAAATACTCTGAGCAGCTTTGCGCGCCATTGCAAACTGAAGATTATGTGGTGCAGCCTATTGCGGATGTTAGTCCTCCCAAGTGGCATTTGGGTCACACCACCTGGTTTTTCGAAACCTTTATCCTAATCCAATACAGCCATCAGTATCAGGTTTTCAATGCCGACTTCAACTTTGTTTTCAACAGTTATTACGAAACCATAGGGAACAGGGTAGTCCGCACCGACAGGGGAAACCTGAGCAGGCCAGGTGTTAACGAAGTATATCAATACAGGGCCTATGTTGATGAAGCCATGAGTCGTTTTCTTTCTAACGAACCAACTCGAGAAATAGTAGCGCTTATTGAACTTGGTTTTAACCATGAGCAACAGCATCAGGAGTTATTGCTTACAGACATTAAATACATTTTAGGGAATAATCCCCTGTTTCCGGTTTATGATGATACTGTTGCTGAATCTATCAATCTGATTGAAGATGAAGGTGAAATGCTTCAGGTGGATGAGGGGGTATACGCAATTGGATTTGAAGGAGATGGTTTTAGTTTCGATAATGAACACAACCGTCATCAGGTATATCTGCAGGGCTATTCCATTAGCCAGGCATTGGTATCAAATGGTGCATTTATTCGTTTCATTGAAGAAGGTGGCTATCAGAACTTTAACTACTGGCATGCCGAAGGCTGGGACTGGGTTAATAGTCAGCATATCATTGCCCCCTTGTACTGGTATAAAATTGAGGGCAAGTGGTTTCACTACAGCCTGGGCGGTTTAAAAGAGGTTAACCTCAAGGAGCCGGTAACCCATATCAGTTATTATGAAGCTTATGCTTTTGCGAGCTGGAAAGGGATGCGGTTACCTACTGAATTTGAGTGGGAGGTTGCTGCCAGGCAATTGAACTGGGGCGAAAGATGGGAATGGACGGAAAGTGCTTATTTACCTTATCCGGGTTTTAATAAAGCGCCGGGAGCTATAGGCGAATACAATGGTAAATTTATGGTGAATCAGAAGGTATTAAGGGGCGCATCTGTGGCAACACCAGATGAGCATAGCCGTATGACTTACCGGAATTTTTTCCATTCACATCTTCGCTGGCAATATACCGGAATCCGCTTAGCTCAATAAGAACAACAATAACAAAACAAATATTCATCCCTGATTTAGCAAATCTATGATACTCACCACCGAAACAAATACTGAGGTTAACAGTCAGTTTTTAAATGAAACGATTACTGGCTTGAGTGCAAAGCCAAAATATATGCACTCTAAATATTTTTATGACGAGGCTGGTGATTACATCTTCCAGCAGATTATGAATATGGAAGAATATTACCTGACTGATGCAGAAATGGAAATTATGCAATATCAGGCTGATCAGATTGCAAATGTGATATCTGATGGCAATGCGGGCTTTGACCTGATTGAACTTGGGGCGGGGGATGCGACCAAATCTATTCATTTGCTCCGCAAGCTCATTAATAATAAATTGAATTTTCAATACTTTCCGATCGACATTTCAGCGCACGTCATTTCAGATTTAAGTGTGAAGTTGCCTCAGGCGCTGCCCGAATTGCAGTTTACAGGATTGAACGGTGACTATTTTGATATGCTAAAGGCTGCCAATGAGATTTCAGACAGACAGAAAGTGGTTTTGTTTATGGGGGCTAATATTGGCAATATGAACGTTGATGAAGCTGAAGCATTTTGTGTGAAGGTGAAAGCCCTGTTGTCACCCGATGATCTGTTAATTATTGGTTTTGATCTGAAGAAGAATCCAAAGCAGATTCTTGATGCTTATAATGATAAAAGCGGCATTACACGTTCATTTAATTTAAACCTTTTGAACCGCATCAACCGCGAGCTGGAAGGGAATTTCAACGTGGATCATTTTGAGCATTATGCCAGTTACGACCCTGAAACGGGCGAATGCAAAAGCTATTTAATTAGCCTGGAGAACCAGGTGGTAAACATCGGCGAACACGCTATTCAGTTTCAAAAAAACGAGTATGTTTATATGGAAATTTCACAAAAATATGCCATTGCAGAAATTGAAAGGCTGGCACACCGGTCTGGATTTAAAGTGCAGCAATATTTCTTCGACAGCCGTCAGTATTTTGTAGATGCGATATGGAAGGTTGCTTAATCATGATCAATAGTTATGGAACACGAAAACATATTAATCACCGAATTAAAAAAGCTTATCAATGGTGGTACAGCCCATGCGGGTTTTGAAGATGCTGTTGCTGATTTACCTTTTGAATTAACAGGTGAACGCCCCTATGGCTTGCCTTACAGTATCTGGCAGCTGGCAGAGCATATACGGATTGCACAATGGGATATGCTCGAATTTAGCAAGGATGGAAATCACCAGTCGCCGAAGTGGCCGGAAGAGTATTGGCCCAAAGAAACCGCACCGGCAAATTCAGAAGCCTGGGAAAACTGTTTGAAGCAAATTGACCAGGACAGAAAGGCTTTTATCAATCTGATTGATACACAAGATTTATTTGCTTCCATTCCACATGGTACTGGTCAGAATATTTTACGGGAAGCCTTACAGGTAGCGGATCATAACGCTTACCACATTGCTGAAATCATTGTGGTGCGCAGATTACTGGGTGCATGGAAATCATAACAACAAAAAAAGGGCTTCCTTACTATGCTTTCTTTATTTATAGATAAATTTGGATACCTAAAATTTATTTTAAGAAGCCTATGTCTGTTATCTATTCAAGTCCAACCATTGTAATCAAACAGTTTGCTAAATCAGAGGAGTCACTTTTTTGCGATTTTTTCAATGACCCGGAAGTGATGCGTTATTTACCAGCATTTAGTATCAGCGACTACAAAGCGTTGTTTGCGAAAGTGTTTGATGATTATGAGCATGGTCCCTTTGGCCGCTGGGGTGTATTTGATGCGATAACCGGTGCCTGCATTGGGAACTGCTTGCTGAGGGTTTTTGCAGAGGATTCATCGGCCTATGAAATCGGGTATAGCATTGCCAGAGCTTACTGGGGTAAGGGCATAGGCAGCGAGATTGCGGCCGCACTTGTGGCCTACACTTTTTCACACACAGAGACTGGAGATCTGACGGCGCTTACTCATCCTGATAATATCGGATCGCAGCGGGTATTGGAGAAAGCCGGATTTGTCCGTACGGGCAATATTGTAAGGCGTGGGGCTGATCTTTACTTCTTTGTTTTAAAGCGGGGCAAGATGGAAGGCAAAAAATTTGAGATGGGGTGATCGACTTTTCATAGGTAACGGATTACAAAGACTCCCAGACAAATTCATATCAAATTCGGGAAAAGTTCGGGTGGTAATCGGGGATTGTTTTGGTGCCGGCTGAAGGATTTGAGGCGGCATCCTGCAGACTTTGGTCAAGGAAATGGCTGTTTTTTCGGAGCCTTCCCGCAGTTGCGTCGAAGTTTTCCCGGAGTTCTCTGCCAGTTGGTGTAGACTGGAGGTAGAGAAAAGGTAGACTGGAGGTAGACTTGACGTGGACTTTGGAAAATTTTTTTGAATTTTTTGGAGGCAGGGAATTGGGGTATCCCTTGATTTCACTAAATTAATAATTTTTCTTCGCAAAACAGCCACCTGCTAAAAAAGCGCTATTTGCATCTGATTTACCGGATGGCTGCCTGTTCAATGATAATTTGATCAACTGTTTCTACACTATTCCATAGGCATTAGACTGGCCACCATCAATGGCGATGATCTGACCATTTACATAACTGCAATTTTCGCTCATCAAAAACACCACAAGTTTCCCCACTTCCTCTGGTAAGCCCAGTCTTTTGGTTGGATTGGCCTGTGCATATTCTGCTTCTGCTGCCTTTGGATTTTCGGGATTTACCTGTTTAAAGGCATCTGCCACCATTGGTGTAAGGATAGCACCCGGAGCGATGGCATTGGTCAGTATGCCAAAACTTCCATATTCAAGAGCAGTATTTTTGGTGATTCCGGCTACAGCATGTTTGGTGGCTACATAGGCAGTCTGGTTTTTTACACCTCTGATTCCACCCACTGAAGCGACGTTTACAATACGGCCGTATTCCTGCTTCTGCATCACCGGAATGATGTATTTGAGTCCGTAATACACCCCCATCAGGTTGATGTCTACTACTTTTTTAAATACTTCCAGATCATATTCCGTTAAGGGTGCCTGTTTGCCTTCAATTCCTGCATTATTGTAAAAACCGTCTATACGGCCGTAGGTTGCTACGGTTTCATCTACATAATTTTTAACTGCTTTTTCATCCGAGACATCGGCAATCGTTAATAGTATTTCTACTTCCGGATGTAAGGCTTCAATCTCTTTCTTTGCTTTTTCAAGGAGCTCGCCATTATAATCAATCAGCGACAATTTTGCGCCTTCTTTGGCTGCTTCTACTGCTGTTGCATATCCCAGGCCCATGGCTGCGCCTGTAATTAATATCACTCGATTTTTAAGGGTTTCCATATTCTCTTTTTATTATAAACTGATTTAATCAGACTAAGTTGAGGGGAATACCATCAAATGATCAGCACAATCCGGAGTTTGATTAGCACTATTTGAACATTTTGGTTATTTTACGGTGATGCGACTTTCCTCAGGAGTTCCTGCTGGAATGCTTATGGGGTAAGACCGGTACGTTTTCTAAAAAAACGGGAAAAGTAAGATTGGTCATTGAAACCCAGATAGTAGGCTATTTCTTTAATTGATTTTTCACCTTTGAGCAATTCCTTTTTTCCTTCTGTAAGCAGTAGTTTATAACTTAACTCACCAATTGTTGTTGCTGCGTAGCGTTTCATAATTTCATTGGCACGTTTGGTAGTTAAGCCTATTTGCCGGGCATAGAAAGCTGCCGGCTGCTGTTCGGTGTAATGTTCTTCGATCAGTTCTATTAATCGAATAAGCCGCAGATCTTTACTGAGTAGTACAGGAAGCTGGTGGCGGGCTAGGCGGTACAACTGAGTCAGAAATGCTGAAGTGTATTTATGCAACAATCGGTTATCAGCGAGGGTTGAGTATTCTAATACAATGAGCGAGAAAAGGTTATTGAGGTGGTGTTCCAACTCATCCGGGATTTCTATCGCCCGCTTGTTGATGGGCAGGAATAACAGTTTCAACTCTTTTTCTTCGATTGATAAATGAAAGTCGGAAGAGAACACAATTACCCTGGCATCAGGAAGAATATTTGTTGGGATGGAGTGGATTTGATTTCTGGCCAGCAGGTAAACGAGGTTTTTTCGGACAGGATAAGGTTCGAAGTCGATGTAATGCGTTCCCCCATCGGCCGTAAACCAGATTATGGCGTAAAAATTTATCCTGTGGTTAATGGCATGTTCCCCAAATGCAATCCGTTTTTCGGAGGCCAGAAAGTCGATTTCCGGAAGGATATGGAGTGGGATTTGTTTGTGCTTCATCATCATTCGATTACCTTAGATACCTAGTTAAAGGCCTTGCGGAAATCGCTGGGTGACATTTCCGTTTTTTTCTTAAACAGTTTGCTGAAGGATTGCGGGTATTCAAAGCCGAGGGAAAAAGCAATTTCACTAACGGACAAGTTGCTGGTTGACAGTTTAATCTTGGCTTTTTCAATGAGTGTACTGTGAATTTTCTGCTGGGCACTTAAGCCTGTAAGAGAACGGAGCAGATCACTTAAATAATGGGTTGATAAGTTCAATTCTCCGGCCATGAACTCGACTGTGGGTAAGCCATTTTTTAAGGCAGCGGAATCCTGAAAACAGCGATCCAATAATTGATCGACTTTGGTGAGGATATCGCTGTTAACGGCTTTCCGGGTTAAAAACTGACGTTCATAAAAGCGTATGCTGTAGCTCATCATCAATTCAATCTGAGAGATGATGATATCCTGGGTATGCCTGTCGATAAACTCATATTCCTGTTGTATTTTCTTAAATATCTGGATCATGTTTTCCTGCTCGCGCCCTGAAAGATGTAATGCCTCATTGGTTGCATATGCGAAGAAACCATAATTTGCCATTTCGGCGGCAAGCTTATAGCCATGCAGAAAATCAGGGTGAAGCAGCAATACATAGCCTGATCCGCTGTTGATATATGGCTTATCGGTACGCTCCAGATCAAGAAAATTTACTTGCTTGGGGGCAGTAAAAGTCATCACGCCTTTATCATAATCATAATACTGCTGGCCGTATTTCACCCTGGCTTCCACTCCATCTTTAAGCGATATGGTGTAGAAATCGAGAAAGAAGTGATTCCATATTTCAGGATCTGAAAAGTGTATGTTTTCTACCCGGACCACACTTACCAAAGGATGTTGCGGTTCGGGTAGCGATAATAGCTTATGAAATTCGATGATTGACCTGATGTGCTTCATGTTCTATCGTATAAAGTTAGCAAAAGGCAGCGTGATGTTTACAAAACTATTGATTAATCTGGCTTTTATCCCAGAAACTGAGCTGCGATGCTTTTGCGGAACTCTTCGGGACCTACGGACATTCGTTGTGCGTACATCTGACTGGCATCGGCCCCGGCAACATATCTGAGCTGATCTTTGCCATCAGTTGCGGCTTCATAAACAATAGCTGCGATGTTCGCGGGGTCGGCAGCCTGATCCATCATATGGTCCACCATTCCAAATAATTTATCTTCCAGGATTTGATATTCGGGATGGCTACTCCTGTCGAGCGATCGCGTGGTGAAATCTGTAGCAATAGCCCCAGGAGCAACGGTTTTGATTCCAATGTTGTGGAGAGCTAATTCGAAAGACATACCTTCCGACCAACCCTCAACAGCAAATTTTGCGGCGTGATAAATGGAATGAAGCGGGAAGGTAAGAAAACCACCCATGGATGTGGTGCTGATGAAGAGGCCTGACTTCCTTTTTCTGAAATAGGGGATAAATGCTTTTGTGGTGTTGATTACCCCAAGCAGGTTGGTGTTGAGCTGGTTTAAAATCTGTTCATCGCTGAGGGATTCAAGCGCACCCATTAAACCATATCCGGCATTGTTAAAAACTACATCGACATGAGTGATTGCGAGGGCGGTTTCTACGGTTTCCTTAATCTGATTTGAATTTGTTACGTCGAGCGGTAACAGGGTGATGTTTTCCATTGCGTTCAGTTCCGTTTCTTTTTCGGGATTACGCATGGTAGCGATTACCTTCCAGCCTTGCTGCTGAAAGTATATGGTGGTTGCTTTTCCTAAGCCTGATGAGGCACCTGTGATGAATATTGTCTTTTGCATTTTATATTTTATTAAATGATAAGACAAAATTCGTTTTATAGCGGGGGCCTGGCGTGTCCGTATTACTGAATGATGTGTTCAAAACGGAGGAAGATGATCTGTTTCCCCGGATGATGCTTTATATCCGGGGATCAGACATCTGGTGACTACAACAATTTTATTTTTACGATTGCAGGTTTTAACCATGGTGCACTGAAGCGCACGGTTACTTCTTCTGTTTTTTTAGCTCTTGATTGGATATATACAATCATTTTACCGTGGAATACGCGCTGTTTATTGTCGGTATAATCCCCTTTGTCGGCATTGTCTCCGGCTTCCATACCCAATAAGCGGGCGTTGCCTGCTATTTCACAGGTAATCTCATCGTCAGCACCTGCTACAACAATACCGTTTTCATCTACGAGTTGCAGTTCGAGTTGGGCAAGACCATCTTTTGCCTTCAGTTCGATTTGTTCCCCCTGCAGCACTTTAATGGCCTGAGGGCGGCCGCTCGACTGGATATGATGGCGGACAGTTTCCTGTCCTTTTATATCGAGGCCAACTACTTCGAGTTTCCCCTCCGTATAAGGAATGTCCCAAAAAATGATGCCGGTTTTATTGTCGTAATCTTTTGTTTTTCCGACCACAGATCCATTTAGTTCCAAGCGAGCTTTAGCCGAATTGGTATAGCATACCACTCGGATCATTTGTCCGGGTTGGTAGTTCCATGAGGCCCATGCATCCATTGATGGCGTTTCGTTTTTAGACTGTCCCTGTTCAGATTCAAGTACCGACCATACATCGGACGCAGCGCCACCGCCTTTAAGTGGATAGGTACCGAGGTACGCCATGGGTTTATCAGACCATAGCGACTGGCGGAAATAGCCACGGGGTTTTATAAAACCACCAAAATCAAGCAGGCCGGAATAAAATCCACGTGAAGGCCATCGTCCGGATTCGCCAAGGTAATCGATGCCTGTCCACAGAAACTGGCCGAAAATATGCTCATTATCCTGCACTGCTTTCCAGGCGCTGAAATCATGACGGTTTTCACTGCCGAAAATCACACGTTTAGGGTAGCGCTTATGGTCCTGCAGGTAACGGCTTTCCGTGTAATTATATCCGGCAATGTCGAGCGTTCCGGGATAATCTGTTTCGTTCGACATGGCTACGCCGGCCAAACCAGCGGTAACCGGGCGGCTGGTGTCATATTTTCTCACTACAGCTGCGAGTTTTTTGGCGATAATACCCAGCTGCATGGCATCAGGGGCATCCTTTTTGTAGCCTCCAAAAATGGGCTGTGTAAAACCACCCTCGCCATTGCCTGCCAGAACAGGGTGGGAGTAGGGATCATTTGGATAATCTACCTCATTGCCAATGCTCCAGGCAAAAATCGAGAGGTGATTTCGGTCTCTTTTGATCATGTCGGCCAGGTCTCTCTCTCCCCATTCTTTAAAGAAATCGGAAGAACCCTGAAAACCAGGAGTACCTACGTTCCAACCCTGAAGCCATTTGCGTTTTGGAAATTCCCATTCATCGAAAGCTTCATCCATCACCAGGAGACCTAATTCGTCGCAAAGGTTATACAGGGATGAGGCCTGGGGATTGTGGCTGGTCCGGATGGCATTTACGCCGAGCGATTTCAAGGTCAGTAAACGGCGGCGCCATACTTCGGGATATACTGCAGCACCCAACACACCAGCATCGTGGTGCAGGCATACGCCTTTTACCTTCGTTTGTTTATCGTTCAGGGCAAAGCCTTTGTCGGGATCGAAAGTGAATTTACGGAAACCGGTGACGATCGTAGCGCTGTCGATAATTTTATTGTTTTGCAGCACCATGGTACGTAAGCGGTAACGATTTGGAGCATCGATGCTCCAGAGTTGGGGATTGCTGAGTGCTAGGCTGGTATTAATCTGTTGACTGGCACCGGTTGCAAGTGTGATTTTGTCTGATTTTTTGACCAATACTTTGCCACTTTTATCCAATAGTTCATTTACTACGGTTAATGATGTATTTGCTGCGGATTCATTTATTAAAGCCGCCTGTATGTTCAGTGTTCCTTTATTGCCATCGAGTGTTGGGAAGGCATAAAGCCCCCATTGTTCTAGGTGTACCGGATTTGACCGTACCAGATAGACGTCGCGATAAATTCCAGAGCCCGTATACCAGCGTGAATCAGCATCCAGGCTGTGGTCTACACGAACGGTGATTTGATTTTCTTCTCCGAATTTTACAAATGGGGTAATGTCGTAACTGAAAGAGATGTAACCGTTGGGCCGTTTGCCCAGAGATTTCCCGTTCAGGAAAACCTCACTGCGGTTGTACACGCCTTCAAAATAGAGTAATAGTTTTTTTCCCTGGTCTTGTTTTGTGATGTTTAGCTTTTTCTGATACCATCCTATACCTCCGGGAAGGTATCCGGTAGCACTGGCATAAGTTGGGCTATACGTTTGTTTAATGGTCCAGTCGTGCGGGAGCTGTACCGTTCTCCAGGATCTGTCGCGCTGATCCGGTTCTTTCTTGGGATCAATATCTCCGAGATGGAAACGCCAGTCGGCATTTATTTTTTCGGCTGTACCAAAACCGGGCTGGGCCGAAACGCTGAATGCAGTAAGTAAACTTACCGCAATTGCGAGCATGGGGAATTTATAAAGTTTTATCATTGTTAGTGTGTTGGCTTTACAGGAATTATATGACCGGCTTCATCAAAATACATGCGGTCCATGCAAACTTCACGGTTAAATCCGGCTGCATCGCCCATGTTAATTCCATCTGGGTAGTTAAATCTGTGGTAAACGATGTACCATTCATCTTTTCCGGGAATTTGGAGGACTGAATTGTGGCCAGTTCCGAAGATACCTGATTTTGGATCTTTCTGAATCACCAGGTTATTTTCACTTGTCGTGATTGGTCCTAAAGGTGATTTGGACGTTCCATAGCGAACACGATAGTTTTCGCTGCGTGTATCGTCTTCCGACCACATGAAATAATAGGTTCCTTTTCTATAGAAAACATAACATCCTTCTCTGAAAGTTTTATCGGTGTTCAGTACTTTGGTGGTGTTAGGTTTTAGGGAAATCATGTCCTTATTGAGTTCAGCAACTGCCAGGTATCCATTGCCCCAATAGAGGTAACTTTTTCCACTGTTTGGATCGGTGAATACGGCCGGGTCTATTTCCTGTCCTCCTTTAATGCCCTCGGGTTTAAAGTTAACCAGGGGTTTTCCGGAATCAGTAAAAGGGCCGGTTGGGAGATCAGCTGAAGCCACTCCAATTTTCTGTGCCGCCGTAAAGTAGTAGAAATATTTATAATCCTTTCCAATTTTCTTTTCTGCAATCGTTGGTGCCCAGGCATTGCGGTTGCCCCATGGAACATCTTTTTTTAAGTCGAGGATTACCCCTTCATCTTTCCAGCTGGTAAGGTCGGTGGAAGAAAAGGTTTTAAAATAATACCCTCCCCAGCCATCAAAACCATCGCTGGTAGGGTAGATGTAGTATTTTTTAGTTTTGTTTGAATAGAGGACGTCGGGATCGGCATAAAAGCCATCGAGTACGGGGTTTTTCGCCAGTTTGAGTTCCATTCCCTGAGGAAGGCCCCATCTGGCCGTTAGATTTCTGAGTTCAGTACGGGAAACCGGGATGATGGCTCCGTGGCGGGGGTGGAAATCCATTTTTACTTCGTTATCGATTACCTTAAACCTATCGAGATCGGCACTTTCGCAAAACTGATATTTGCCTTTGCCATATACATCGTACATCAGAATGTATTTATCTGAACGGTTCAGTTTGAATACGCCAGAACCTTCAACGGCGTCTCTGGTTTGCTGTTTATATCCGGGTTGTTCCAGCCACTTTCCCGACATAAGTGAATCGGTAATGGCGAGTTTAATTCCGTTTCCATTACCTTCGGTTTTGTAGAAAAGGTAAAACAGGCCGTTTTTGTTGATGATGTCGCCATCGATACATGATTTACCGTTTTTAGGATTGAACAGCACTTTAGGTTCGGCTTCAAAACCTGTAAAATCAGCGTTGGCGTAGGCATAATAAATGATATCGGCACCATTGCCATGTTGCATGGAAAAATAAACCATGTACTTCCCTTTTGCGGGATCGTAAATGGTTTGGGGCGCCCATACCCGTTTAAGGTCGTCGTGTCCCTTATAATCTTTCTGGATATTGATTACCGTGTGTTTCCAGTTGATCAGATCATCTGATTTCATTAGGATCATCGCCCGGTTAGAATCCCACCCTTTGGATGAGGTCATATCGGTTACCACCATATAAAAGGACCGGCCATCTTCTGCACGTAAGATATGGGGATCGCGAACACCACCGGTTGAACTGATGATTTTCGAGTCAATTACAGGTTCATTATTATTGAGGGCGCGGTAATTGTAACCATCGGTACTGATGGCGAAGCAAATGGCTTCATCTTTTACGGCGTTTCCTTTAAAATAGGTAAAGAGGTATCCTGCAAAATCTTTATCAGCAGGGCCAGACTTGTAAGTCTGGCCCGATGTTTTTTTAACAAAAACTAACTGTAAAGTGGCTAGTAAAATAAAGCACAGGCTTAGATAGTTTTTAATCATTGGTTTGGGTCGTTAAATGGGTTATCTTCTTAAAAAACTGGGTACGTATCTGCATGACCCGTATTTGAACTGATTATTTTAATGCTATTTTTTGTACTTGTGAATATACATATTCGCTGGCAACTGTGGCTTTCACCCCGACTCTTGCGTAAATAAAATCTAGGGTCTTCAGGTTGTCGGGGATGTCGGCAGACAAGCTGGTTGGTGCACCAAATACCAATGAAGATACATTTCCATCTATCCGCACATCGCGTAGCACCTGGTCGGTTAACACTGATTTGCCCAGGTAAAGGCGAACCAATTCAACATTGGCCGTTTGCACCACCTTATTCACTACAAAACTGGTGTTAATGGTATTTCCGGATTTTGTAAAGGTTTCATTGGTGATGGAGAAATAGGGTGTTACCGGTACATCCAGATTTGTATTTGCTGTGAGGTTTACCCTGATGGTATCGGTAGCTTGCTGAAGCCATGGAGCGTCAGGGCGTCGCGTAAGTTTATACTGGCCTGCAAATAACTTTGCCGAGAAACTTCCATCCTGGTTCATGTAGACATAAATAGGGGATTTCAGGGGGTAGCCATCCTGCCACAATTCCAGTTGCGGACCATTATTGCGCACGCCTAATGCTCTGCCCTGATATACCACTTTACCTGATAAAGTTAATTCTGGGGCATCAAAGTTATCGTATTCAGCGCAGCTGGCCAGAAATAAACTGGCTGCTGCTGCTATTATCGTTAAAAATTTAGTTTTCATCATGCTGAGGATTAATGGAATGGATTACGAACAATTTTCGGGTTGTTGTTTAACACGGTCTGATCGATTGATGAGTAGTAGTTTGCCATACGGAACAACCTGGCACGGCGGAAGCGGGTTGGGCGTACGCGTGCATAAATGTATTTTCCATTGTCGGGATGGCCTGGTCTTACCACGCGGTATGAATAAAGGCCCATTACTACAGCGTTCGGATCCGTTTCGGTACCATCCCAAACCAGATGGGCAATACGCCATCTCTTCAGGTCGAAATAACGGTGATCTTCGAAGGCAAGTTCTACGCGGCGTTCATTACGGATGATGTCGTTGGTTAATGCGCTCAAACTGTTAGCCGAGAATCCCGCACGTGCACGGACCGTATTCACATAGCCTAATGCTTCGGGGCGGCCTAACTCAAAAGCAGCTTCTGCGGCATTTAAGTAGATTTCACCTAAGCGGAACCATGGCCACCAGTTTACTGCTGATGTTCCGCGGGTGCTTGCTGCAGGGGCATCGCTGACCATTTTGCGGATATAAAAACCAGTGTTACTTACGTCTACAGCGTCATCTTTAGGACCGTCAAAGCCTGTCCATACCTGGCCGTCGGTATAGTTGCCACCTAATACTGCTGAGGTGGTGAGCTGATAGGCGCCGTTGGTGTATATTGCCACACCTGCCTGTATCCTTACCGGATTGTTTTTAAATGTAGTGCCCGGATAAATGACCGTTCCAAATAAGCGACCGTCTTTATTGGCAAAGATATCGGCCGGGTTGGTATAGGCAATGTAATTGCCATTGGCGTCTTTGTCTTTTAGTGTACCCCTGCTTCCATCTAAATAATTAAAGCTTTCAACCAAACTCAGGGATGGCGAAATGGCTGATGACGCCTCATTATCTTCTGTCATACTTTTGATGATGTTATCATAAGTAAAGCGGTGTACCTTTGTACCTAAGGCAAAGTCTTTTGCAAAGATGATTTCATTTACCGGCTTTTTGTTCAGCATATCGTAGAAGTTAGCACCCTTATCCGGATTGGTATTGTATAAAGCATAAGGACCTGCTAATACCTCTTTCGAAGCGGTAAGTGATTTGTTGTAATAATCGGCTGCCATTGCTGCCGGAATGCCTACTTCGCCACCGGTAGTGCTGATTGGTGCTGCCATTAAACTGTTATATTTGGCGATGGAAGCGGCGTACAACATGGCACGGCTTTCCAGTGCCAGTGCAGTATATCGGTTGGCACGCGTTGCTACGCCATTATTAGGGACCAAGTCAGCTTTAATTTCTTCCAGTTCTTTGTAAATAAAATCGTAAACCTCCGATTCTTTAGCGCGGGGTACCTGTAATGGGGTAGGATCGCCACTGAAGTCGTAAATCAGTTGTTTGGTAACCAAGGGCACACCACCCATACGTTTTACCATTTCAAAATAAACGAAAGCGCGGATGAAACGCATTTCAGCTATAAACTGGCTTTTCTGGGCTGGTGTTAATTTGCCTCCTAAAGCGGTGATGTTTTCCAGTGAAAGGTTCAGGTCGCGGATTAATCCATAGTCCCAATAGCGGCCATAGTCGTTACCATACTGGAAATCGTTTCTGCCGTTCTGATCGCGCGTTCCCGACCACATGGCGTCGTCAATTTCTGTCATCCCACCGGTATTAAATACGCCGTGGAGGGATGGTAAGCGGTTATAGTAGTTCGCCAGCAGCGAGGTAATCAAATTGGGGTCGTTCCACAACTGTTCATCGGTGATGGTGGTTTTTGATTCGCGGTAAAACCAGTCATCATGTTTGCAGCTGTACATGGTTAAGCCCATCAGCAGTGCAAAAGCTATATAAATTTTTTTCATCTTAATTTTGTTTAAAATGTGATGTTAAATCCTGCCATAAATACTCTTTGCTGCGGGTATACCACCGCTGCTGCTGCCTCGATTTCCGGATCGATCTGGAAATCTTTTACATTGTCGAATGAGATCATATTCGACCCATTTACATAGAAGCGGATTTTCTGCGCTTTAATTTTTTCGGCAAGCGACTTAGGAAAGCTATAAGCGAGCTCCATGTTTCTTACGCGGAGGTACCTTACATTTTTTAACCAGAAACTGTTGTTTCTACCGTTTGGACCTGAGTTGCCGTTGCGGATGGCCGGGTAGTATCCCGGAACCCATGCACTTGTAGGATCGTAAGGGTCGGCACGGTGCCATCTGTCTTCCAATAAATAGGCAGGAGAGTTTCCGCCGCCATGGAAAGCATTTCTTAATTCATAATCCTGGTTCCATGATTGCATGGCTCCACCTGCTAAATCAATGTTCAGGTCAATTCCTTTGTAGCTTAAGCCGATGCGTCCGCCGAATGACATCATTGGTGCCCAGCCTGTAGGGTAACCAATCGGCCGCTGATCAAGATCGTTGATCACACCATCACCGTTTACATCTTTGTAGATAAAATCACCTGGTAGCTGTGTTCTGTTGTTCTGACCATCATTGTTGATGCCATAACTCCTGATTTCTTCTTCAGACTGGAAGCGGCCTACCACTTCGTAGCCCCACCAGATACCTCCCCAACGGTTTTCGCTTGAGTTGGTATATTCATTATATGAATTGCTGAAACGTGGTTTGTAGGAATCCAATACTTTATACCTTGAGAAAGTAAAGTTTCCACTTACCGTATAGTTCAGTTCACCTACTTTACTGGCATAGGTAATAATACCTTCTGCACCATAGTATCCATTACTGTTTAAGTTTTCATTCGGTAACGTGTATCCGATTTCGGAAGGCAGTAATACATCATATCTTGTACCCGGATAACCTGTACGAATAATTTTAAATGCATCGGCTGTGAAGGTTAATTTATTATCAAACATGCCTACATCGATACCGACGTTGTAATTGGTGTTTTTTACCCAGGATAGATTACGCACCGGAAGACCCTTAGGCTGAATGCCAGGGTAATAGGTTCCGTTTAATACTGCATTTCCTGAGTTCCAGTTGTAGCCTGACAGGTAACCATGCATACCTACACCTTCTTCCAATCCGGTTTGCCCTACTGAAACGCGCAATTTCATATCATTTACCACACCTTTCAAAGGTTTAAAAAATGGTTCATCGGAGATGCGCCAGCCCAAACTTCCGCCCGGAAATAATCCCCATTCTTTGCCTGAGTAGTACAAGTAAGAACCATCATAACGACCCAGGATTTCCAACAGGTATTTCCCTTTATAGTTATAGTTCAAACGACCAATAAAACCTGCTCTTGCTTCATATAACCATTCATCGCCAATTCCACTAAGTTCGGAGATAGTGTTTACCAAAGGAATATAGTTGTTGGTTGGGTTGGAGCCGATGGTTGTAAGAGTTCGGTCCCAATCAGAGCGTTCGTAGCCTGCCATTACGGAGAAGTTATGATCGCCGATTTGCTTGGTATAATCCAGTTGAAATTGTCCGGATCTGGCTACGGCAACACGGTCGGTTTTGTAGCGCCATCTTGAATTGGTTCCGTTACTGCGTACGTATTGGCCATTTTCATACCGGTAAACGTCGTAGCTGTATTGAAAACCATCAAATTTGTTATTGGTGTAATTGTAAGATACGATACCTTTTGCTGTTAAACCAAATTTGGTTTTGTAGGTTGCGGTCATGTTCACATTTCCGCTCATAAAGCTATTGTCTTTGTATCCTGCAATATCGCGGCTAAAAATAGCCGGATTATAGGCAAACTCATTGGTTTGGTTAGGATAGAGCGGATTATCGTTGGCATAAGGCCCGACTGTTGGTCGGTTTTTGAAGATGGCCAGGATCGAAGAAAAATAACCATCTCCACCAGGTAGCCCCACATCCTGAGTCTTCTCCTGACGCGCTGAGATTTGTGTACCTATGGTAAGGCCTTCAAGAACTGTAGCTTCGAGATTGGCCTGTAAATTGGTGCGCTTGTAGTTAAAATCCTTGATCATTGCATCCTGCTGCAGATTACCTACCGATACAAAATAGTTAGATTTTTTGCCTCCACCAGTAATGTTGGCATTGATGTATCTTTGAGGGATGTCTTTACGGATGATCATGTCGGCATAGTCGTAACCCTGATAACCTGGTTCCGTACCGGCCTGCCATTTCGCGAGTTCTGCGCGGGTGTATACTGCATTCGGATCGCGGCCTTCATTCTGTGCTGCTTCTACCAAACCTCTGGTGTATTGGGCGGCTGTTGCCATTTCAGGGAAACGGGTGAGGTTTTGCCAGCCCAGGTATCCATTTACATTGATTTTTACCGACTCATCTTTTGAACCTTTTTTCGTGGTAATTAATACAACGCCTTTAGAAGCCCTGAAGCCATAAACGGCTGCGGCAGCATCTTTAAGGATGGATATACTTTCAATATCTTCGAGGTTTAAAGAGTTAAAAATATCTGCGCCTGAAGCATTTTGAGTTCCTACCCAGTCTGTTCCGGTCTGGCCGCCGTAGGCAACACCATCGATAACAAACAATGGATTACCCATATTACGGACTTCTATACTCGCACCACGTCCGGGGCGTGCATCTTTGGCACGAACAGAAATACCCTGTACCTTACCGGCAAGTGCCCCTGCGGTAGAAGTTGACGAGGTACGTACCACATCTTCTGATTTCAGGTTACTTACCGCTCCGGTGATGTTTCGTTTGGATTGTTTGCCGTAACCTACTACCACTACATCATCCAGTCCCTGATCGTCGCTTTCCATTTTAATGGTAAACTGCGTTCTGTCGCCAATAGTGATGGTTTGGTTTTTAAAGCCAATGTAGGTTACCAGGAAGGTACCCTTGCTTGCGTTAAGGGTAAATCGTCCCTGACCATCTGTTGTTGTAATTTCTTTCGGGACTGCACCAGGAACGACAATGGTTACGCCGGTTAGGGGTTCATTGGTGTCGCTCAGTACTTGTCCGGAAATCTTGCGTTGCGCATAAGTGTATGAAGGGATTCCCCATACCATCAGGCAGAAAAAGAAAATTTTCAGGATTCTCATGTTATATTTGGTTTTTGTTTAAAAGCGTACTGGTTATGCATTATTTATCCATACAGGCGATGTTTGATTCCATTCCGTAATTAAGGGAATCTGATCAACAGGAAAGCTTTCCAGGGGAAGAAGCAAACGACTCATCTGTGAAGGATTTATAATTGGTTATCGGAATCAAACATAGGCCATTGACCAATCTGCGGACATATACAAATCCGTCAATTAACGACTAATATTTCGTCAAAAACGGTGTTTTCTACGTTTGAGGCTTCTTTTTCTGGTATTCGGAGGGTAGCTGACCAAATTCTTCCCTGAAGCATTGCCGGAAGTAAATGGAGCTGTTGATGCCCACCATCAGGGCTACTTCGGTTACGTTATACTGGCCTGAACGCAGCAGCTGAGCAGCTTTCTGAATCCTGATTTTGCGTACCAGCTGGTTGATATTTTTACCGGTAAGTCCTTTTAATTTTCTGTAGAGTGTAGACTGGCTCATGTTCATTTTTTCGGCCAGGGTTGCTGCATCGAGTATCTCATCCTGAATGCATCCTTCTACGAGGTTAACAAATTCCTGTACAAAAGCATTTTCACGCCACAGGTTTTGTTCCGTTTCGGCACTTGCAGGGGTGACACCTTTTTTATCGGTAGAAAGCCGGCCCAGTACTTCAGCATATACGGCTCTGCGTTTGAGAAGCAGGTTTTCTATCCGTTTAAGGAGTAGTTTTGGACTCACGGGTTTGGTCAGGTAGGAATCTACGCCGAGGCTATATCCCCGTTCTTTGTCGGCTTCGGTGTCTTTTGCGGTTAAAAATATCGTTGGGATATGACTTGTTTCCATTTGTTGCTTCATTTTTTCGAGCATGGTAAAGCCATCCATGTCAGGCATCATCACATCACTTAAAATTAAATCAGGGATTTGACTCTTTGCCAGTTCAAAGCCCTGACTACCATTTCCGGCAGTAAACACTTCATAGTTTGCAGCGAGTACAGTGGTCAGGTACTCACGCAGGTCCATTTCATCTTCAACGAGCAGGATAACCGGGCGGCTATCGGCATTTTTTGCCAGAGCAGGTAAATCTGTTCCCGTTCCGGTTTCCGGTAAGGCAGGTGCAACGGCATTGGTGAGCAAGCGTACGCAAAATTCACTTCCTTTTCCAGGCTCACTTTTAACAGATATTTTGCCATGGTGTATCGCGGCCAGTTCTTTAACCAGGGAGAGGCCCACGCCTGTGCCGTGACTCACTGACTTAGGAACCTGGTAATAGCGATCGAATATTTTACCAAGATGTTCAGGGGCAATTCCACAACCTGTATCCTCTACACAAATCAGGGCACTGGTACTGAGCGGATCCTGTTCGTATCGCAGGCGGACTTCGATACTTCCCGATGTGGTATACTTGCAGGCATTGGACATAAGGTTATCCAGAATCAATTGCACAATTTCTGCGTCGAAAATAGTTTTAATATCTTCCTGTTCAATCTTGCAGCGAATTTCCAGGTTGCTGTTGGTATCGGCTTCGCTGTATTTCTGCACAATATGTTGTACCAGTTCACCTAAAAAATCTTCACCCAAAACCAATGGTTTATATTGTGATTCTACCTTACGGAATTCAAGCAACTGATTTACCAGTGAGAACAGCCTGTTGGCATTTTTCTGAACCATCAGCACGCCTTCTCTATGTTTTGTGGCCAGCTTCTCTTCATGAAGGAGGTCTTCGAGTGGCCCAAGAATGAGGGTTAAGGGTGTGCGCAGTTCGTGGGTGATGTTGGTGTAGAAATTCATCCTTTCCATGTTTAATTTCCCATCCTGCTCAATCTGCAGTTTTTTTACCCGAAGCTCGGCCTCGGCATATACTTTTCTGATGTGAAATAAAACCAGGGTGATGATAACTGAGATAAGCACCAGTGCGTAGATTATTATGGCCAGGGTACTGAGGTAAAAAGGGGGGGAAACCCTGATCAGGAGTTTTTTATAATCCTGCGACCAGGTTTCATTTTTTAGCCTGGTACGGATGCGCAGTTCATAGCTGCCGTGTGGGATGTTCCTGAAATCGAGGTTTTTCTCATCGCCCAGAAATACCCATTTTTCATCCCGTCCGTGAAGCTGATAACTAAACTCTACCATATCGTGCAGGGCATAGTCCATTACCGCCAGTTCCACACGGAAGCTGTTTTCATCATGATTAAGCGCGATTTCTTCGGAAATTCCCGGGTATTTTTCGGATTGTGCATGCGTTTCACCGGTATTGAATACCATAAAGCGGCTGATTTTAATAGGGGATTCTGGCAGGGTAAGTGGAATGTTTAAAGGATTAAAATGGCATACGCCAGCCGGCATTCCGAAGAAGATTTGTCCTGCCGGGTCTTTCCCCACGCTGTTAATGGTGAAACCACCGAGTGGTAAACCGAATGCCTGATCATAGCTTAAGAACCGTTTTTTTTCTGGAATATAACGCAAAATTCCTGAGCGTGTGGCGCACCAGATGTTTCCACCGGCATCTTCTGCAATGGCGTTTATGGTTAGCCAGGCATCGCCTCCCGGTGGGATGATGTTTTGGATATGACCTGGTAAGGTATTGGCTTTGTGGAATGCGATACCTTCGTTGGTGGCAATCCAGATGTTATTTTGTTTATCGGCAAAGAGCTGGTTGATGGTGTTGCTGTTGATGCCCTGACCCTTAGAAATTCTTTGAATCAGTTTTCCATCGTGGTTAAATATGTAAATCCCCTGTCCATAGGTACCAATCCACATGTTTCCCTTATTGTCTTCTATGAGTGTGCGGGGGGCATAATCTCCCAGCATGGGTGTGTTGGTTACAACTTTTTTGAAAGATCCGGTGCGGGGATTGTGAATGAAAAGCCCTTCTTCGGCTGCAAAACAAATATTTCCCTCTTTGTCTTCAACGATGGCCCTTACGGAAGACATTTTTTCTCCGGCATTGATTTTTTTCCAGGCTTGGGTTTTTGGGTCATAAAAGGATACACCACCATTCTGTAAACCATACCATTTGTTGTTATCGCTATCCTGCAAGCCGGAGAGCAGAAAGTCGTCTGCGATGCCACTGTTACGCATATTTTTCCTGCTCACTTTCCCATTGGCATCAATTTGGAGAATGCCATCACCAACAGTACCTAACCAGACACTATTGTCGCGATTATTAAGTATGCTCGTCACCGTAGCAGGTTTGCCTTCTGCCTGCATCAAATTTTCTGTTGATAATATGGAGAAGAAAGGTTTTACGTGACTGACGAACGCGATACCACCGCTGTATATGCCCATCCAGATATTGCCAAACTGATCGAGATCGATGCTTTGCACAGATGAGGTATTTCCTCTTTTAAGATAGAAAGGGGTGATGGAGGTGATTTTCGGCATCACTGCCTTTGCAAGGTCATTTGTTTTGAGGATGAACAGCTGCGATGATTCTGCGCCAATCCATATGTCCCCGTTAATTTCTTTGATGGAGTAGACAAATGGTTCGAGGCCATTTCTGCTTTTTTCTGAGAGGCTGACCCTTTGAATTTGCCGGGTTGAAGGATGATAGATGGCCAGTCCCTTTCTGGTTCCAATCCAGATGTTGTTGAACTTGTCGCAGAAAAGCGATTTGACTTCGTTATCAGGGAGCAAATTTCCAGCGGTGCTAAGCACAGTAACGGAATGGCTTTTGGGATCCAGGATGGACACGCCCTTATTGACATGGCCAATGTACAGTTTACCTGTTTGATCTTCTGCCAGCGACCAGATGCTATTTTCGGGTAAACCCGGAATATTTTTTCTGTTGAAACGTTTAAAGATTTTTTTTACCGGGTCGAATTGCTGTACCCCCTGATGGTAGGTTGCCAGCCATAGGTTACCATTAGCCGATTTGATGATGTCGGTAATGTCGTTTGTAGCCAGCGATTGGGGATCTTTATCGCTGTGCAGGTAATAGGAAAACTGGTTGGTTCTGGTATCGTAAACATTTAATCCGTTAGCACGGGTACCAATGTAGAGCTTATCGTTATCGTACAGCAATGTGTTGATTTCGTTGCTGTTTACAGAAGAACCATCAGATTTTTCAGACTTGTAAAAATGCTTGAAGGAATTGCTTGCAAAACGGTTGAGTCCCATTTCGGTGGCAATCCACACAAAGCCATCGTGATCGTGCACGACATCGATTACCTGCTGGCTGGACAAACCTTCCTGCAGGGAAAGATATTTCGCCTGGTTGGGCTGGGCCCACAGCGAAATGGAGTACATGCAAAGTACGATGATCAACCTCAACCTCATTTCCATAGCTTCAATAAATCGTAACCGGGTTTTTTCCGGCTATTTTCCTACCAATACTGTTCCGCCATCAGGCAGCATTTTGAATTTAACCTGCCGGGCTTTATTGAGCTTAATTTGTTTCAGCTGAGGTGAACGGTCTGCAGCATCATCGTAAACTGAAACGTCGGTACCGGTTAAGAATGGAAGGGTAACGGTGATGATCTTTTCAGTTTTTTCTGCATTGATTGCTGCTACGTACCATTGATCTCCATGGCGGCGGGCGATGACGCAATATTTTCCGGGGTATCCATCGATGAAAAGGGTGTTATCCCAGGTTGTGGGTACGTTTTTCATAAAATCTATTATAGGAGCCGAGACATCTGTCAGGTTATTTGGGGTAATGCCAAAGTTTTGCACCGGGCTTTGAAAAAGTACAGCGGTGGCAATCTGAAAAGTTTCAGTGGTTTTTCTGGTGGTGCCACCATCGTTTTTCTTATTGTGGCGCTTGTTTAAGAGTACGGGGCCGAATTCCATTGCCCCAACCGCATTGCGGATGAACGGGTGCAGGCTGGCATTGAATGCTTCCATATCATTGGCATGTTGGGTAAAGATGAGGTTCTCAGAAGCCAGCACCGCTTCGCTGCCCACATAATTGGGATACATGCGTTCCCATCCACGCGGAAGGGTACAGCCGTGGAATATTACGGTTAGGCCAAATGTATTGGCATCCGAAAGGATATCTTCGTAGAGTTTCATGGTTTCCTGCTTATCGCCACCGAAGAAATCTACTTTAATGCCTTTAACACCCATGCGCTGCATCCAGGCCATTTCTTGTTTTCTCGCTGAGGCCATATTCATCCGGCCTTTAGGGTCTTGAGGGGCATCATTCCAGAATCCGTTGGAATTGTACCAGAGGCATATGCCAACGTTTTTAGTTTTCGCATAGGCGATAAGCTCTTCCGTTTTTTTATAGCCAATATTTTTTTCCCATCCACCATCGATCAGGGCAAATTCATAACCCATATCGGCGGCCAGATCGATAAATGTTTTCTGGTCATCGTATTTAATACTGGCGTCCTGCCATAACAACCAGCTCCAGGTAGAGCGGCCAAAAGTATATTTTTTTGAAGCCTCGTACTGTGGTTCAACGACATCGAAAGGGATGGTTGTTTCTGCAATGGGCTTTAGGGTGCTGCCAACGGTAATGGTTCGCCAGGGCGTGTTTCCGGGGAGCGGAATGGTTGGATTTGCGCGGCCCATTCCATTATTTTCACCGGGTTCAGGGAAAGCTATTTTGTAATTTCCATCTGTTGTGCCTTCGCTTAGCTTTGATCCACAGTATAATGAATTCACGCCTGTTTCGGAGAGTAGTACCCACCCTTTGTCGCCAAGATGGAAAAGGGCAGGGAAGGTGTAACCTACACCATATTTTGATGGTACTCCCATTGCCTGATCGGGATTGTATTCTTCCTCATAACTGGGTTTGGTTTTCATCCACCCGATCATTGGTGTGGCCTGAGGGGTTAAAAAAGTAGTGGTTTGGGCTGGGAATTTATATCCGCTCAGTTCCTCTTCAATTACAAAGTTGGCTGGTTCGCCTGTTTGCGGAATCTGGTACCTGAAAGCGATATTGTTATTGCTTACCCGGAATACTACCTCAATTTTATTCTTTTTTGTATTCTCAAAGGTGCAGGTTAGTTCATTGGCCTGATAACTGACGTTGCTGATCTTGATTTTGGGCTCGGTATAACTTTGATCAATCTCCCGCAGCTTTTTACTGGTAAGTTTAAGACCTGATGATAAGTCCATCTGTTTTCCTTTAAGTCCTAATGGCGACCATTCCAGCATTTCTTTGCCGGCAAGGTTTACATTGTAAAAAAGTTTTCCCTGTTCAATGTTGATTTTGACCAATAGTTTTTGATCCGGACTTGTGACGCTCAGTTCCTGTGCAAACGACAGCGTATATGAACCATTAAGTACAAGGGCAAAGAGGATGAATTTCAGGTGTTTCATTTTGGTGTTTCGGTTAGGATGATTCCGAAAGATATTCATCGATTAAACGCGTTGGAAATGACCTGCGCATTCAATGATTTCTATCCTTTTCCGGGAATATTTGGTTTTGTTATCTGATCAGTTTTGAGAGACAAATATTAGGATTATTTTTAAATGTTATTGTAACGTTTATAACAATTTTTTTCGTTTTTGATATTGGGCTGCGCTTCAATTGTACGTTTACAGCGTCTGAGGCTAATATTGCCAACTACTAAAACGTTTAAACAAAAATTGCAATTCTGGTTATTTTATAAATGAAATCTCTTATTTTAGGCGAATCTGACAGCGCTCAATTTTCCGGATAATAACTTACACAAATGCTAAAGAAAACAATTACGATGTGTATTGCAGGCTTGATGACCTCAGCCGCAGTTTATGCACAGCAAAAATCCTTAACGAGTTACGTCAATCCTTTTATTGGTTCTGAAGACCATGGTCACGTTTTTGTGGGGGCGAATGTGCCTTTTGGTGCCGTACAACTTGGTCCTTCGCAAATAGGGCGGAGCTGGGATAAATTTAATGGCTGGGACTGGTGTTCGGGCTACAATTATCTGAGTCAGGAAATTCTTGGTTTTACGCATACCCACCTTAGTGGAACGGGTATAGGTGATTTAAACGACATTATGGTTGTTCCGGCAAATGGCGCTGTACAGCTTTATCCAATGAAGTTTGATCATCCTGAAACCGGTTACGGTTCAATGTTCAGCAAAAAAACAGAGGTATGCCACCCGGGCTATTATGCTGTTCACCTCGACAAATATGATGTTGACGCAAAGCTTACAGCGACAGAACGTGTGGGTATTCATCAGTATCATTACAATAAAACAGACAATGCTCACCTTTTAATTGATCTTGGTTTTTCGATGAACTGGGATAAACCGGTGAAGACCTTCATCAGAAAAGTAAACGACTCGACCTACACCGGCTACCGGTTTTCGAAAGGTTGGTCAAGCGATCAGCGCCTGTATTTTGCGATAAGAACTTCACAGCCTATTACTAAGTCGGCTTTTTACGCAGACAGCACACTTCAGGCATCACAGCAGGTTGAAGGTTTGCATTCGAAAGTGGCTTTGTTCTTCGATGCGGCTAAAAATCCTGATTTGACAGTGAAGGTAGCTTTGTCGCCGGTAAGTGAAGAAAATGCCCTGGCCAATATGAAGGCAGAGGCAGCATCCGGCAGTTTCAGTAAATATCAAAAACAGGCCGATCAGGTTTGGGAAAAGACCCTTTCTAAAATTAATGTATCCGATAAAAGTGAGCGGAATAAAGAGATCTTTTATACCGCACTTTTCCATATGTATTATGGTCCTACTTTATTTAATGATGCCAATGGGGATTACCGGGGTACGGATAAGAAAGTTTATTCGCGCGCGCCGTTTAAAAACCTCACCACCATGTCGTTATGGGATATTTATCGTGGATGGAGCCCGTTTATGACTATTGTTCAGCCTGACATGGTTAAACAGATTACCAAGTCGATGCTGGCCATTCATCAACAGCAAGGGCGGCTTCCGGTTTGGCCTTTGGTGGGTAGTGAAACCGATTGTATGGTGGGTAATCCGGCGATAATTATTCTGGCCGATGCCTTTGGAAAAGGGCTTATTGATGCTTCACAAAAAGAAGAAGTTTATCAGGCTATGAAACATACAGCTACACGGGATTCGATGGGGCTTCAATATTTGAATAAACTGAGCTATATCCCATCGGATAAAATGCATGAATCGGTAGCATGGGCGATGGAATATGCTGTTGCTGATGCAGGTATTGCAAAAGTGGCGAAGGCGTTAGGGAAAAAGGAAGATGCGGCATACTTTACGAAAAGAAGTGAACTTTACAAGCTTTACTTTGATAAGGCCGCAGGCTTTTTCAATGGTCGTTTAGCCGATGGCTCTTTCAAGCGCCCACTTGATCCTGTATTTTCAAAACCTGAAACTTCCGACTTTACTGAGGGAAATGCCTGGCAATACTTGTTTTTTGTTCCTCAGGATGTGAATAGCCTGATTAATGTACTTGGTGGGAAACAGGATTTCAAAAAGCGTTTGGATAGTTTGTTCACCATGTCGTCTAAGCAACATGCCAGTGCGGCACCTGATATTTCGGGGCTGATTGGTCAATACGCACATGGAAATGAACCTAGTCACCACATTACCTATATCTATAATTATATCGGCGAACCTTCGAGGACAGCTGAACTGGTGCGTGAGGTGATGGATAAGTTTTATACCACTAAGCCTGATGGCTTAAGTGGTAATGAGGATGTGGGACAAATGAGTGCCTGGTATGCTTTTAGTGCTCTGGGTATGTACTCTGTTAATCCTATTGAAGGAAAGTATGTATTTGGTTCGCCGTTATTTAACAGTGCAACGATCGATTTGGGAAACCAGAAAACTTTTATGATCACATCGGTGAATAATAGCGCTCAAAACAAGTATATCCAAAAGGTTGAATTAAACGGAAAGCCTTATCCTTACACCTATATTCTGCATAAAGATGTGTTGAAAGGTGGCAAGCTGACATTCTACATGGGTGCTAAGCCGGGGAGTGTTTACGGTGTAGGTGCCGGGGCGAGGCCGTAATGTTAATTGGGTCATTGGATGAATGAGATCCAGGTTGCTTAACAAAAAAATCCTGTAAGTTTTTGCTTACAGGATTTTTTTTTGAGCGCGTTAATTGCAGATCGATTGGGCTGGCATCTTCTGCCATCCCGTTATATTCTATTGCCATCCCGGGTTCTGTTTCAGATTGGGATTACGCTGCAAATCATTCAATGGAATCGGGTAGTAGTAATTGCGGTCGCTCCATTTTCTAGGGATTTCATTCATCCAGGTTAGTTCCCCTGATGTACCGTTTTTGAGTAGTTGTGAGTTTACCGCTGTACCTACTCTTGCTGAAACATTGACATAAGTTACGCCGTTTACACGTGGATCGGGAATAGTTCCCTGATAAAAAGCTACGTCGAGCACGCCATCTTCATTTAGATCGAGAGGGGTAGTTAAAGCCGGAACATAAAAGCCATTCCATTCCTGTTCCATTAGCGGGCCTCTTTTCCATCTTAACAAATCCGCAAAACGAAGACCTTCAAGACTCAGTTCAATACCGCGTTCTCTTCTCACTTCGAGAATAGTAGCATCGCTAATACCGGGGAAATAGTTAGCAACCAGATAAGGATCAACTATTGTAGGTTTGGTGGTTAGGCCTGCCGTAATTCCTGCTCTCGACCTTAATGCACCTACCGTTAACGCCCAGTCGGCATCCGTTAATGTTCCGAGTTCAGCTTTTGCTTCGGCGTAGTTTAAAAGTACTTCTGCATAACGGAATAGCGAAACGGCATTGGTATTTAAGGCACCAGCATCATAATAGGTATCATCAAGTGTCCATTTTATGGGCTGATAGCCTGTGAAGGTGTAAGAGAAAACAGGAGGAGCGGGCACTGCCACCCCATTTGTAATTCTTTTATAATCACCCAGACGGATGGTTTGTTTCAGGCGCAAGTCGCGGTTCTTTACTTCATCTTTAAACAACATGGTCCGGTAAGCCGGGTTGTTGGTGAAAGGCGTTCCGTCTAGATTTAAATAGGTATTGATAAAGGTGCGCGTGAAGCTGGCTTTGGCACCGTAGGTACCACTTGTCCACCACCAGTTGGCTTCATTAAGTACACCCAGGTTCAGGTCGGCTACCGCAGACTGGATTACTTCGCCTACAATAGGGGTATTGCTGTTGAATACCTGTCGGTAAGAAACACCGGGGCCTCCGTTGGTATTGATAGAATAAGTTTTGCTTTTGATAATCTGATCGGCAGCATTAACTGCTTCCTGTAGCCATCTGTTTGCTGTAGCGGTAAGACCAAGCTCATCATGATACTTTCTAAAAGTACCTTCGAAAAGGCATACTCTTGATTTGAAAGCACTGGCTACCGATTTTGTAATGGTTGTGCGGCTGGCATCATCCTGAGCTGAAATGTTTGCGATAGCGAAGTTAAGATCGGCCAATACTGAATCCATCACTAGTTCGCGCTTATCGCGACCTGCATATAACTGAGGGTCGTCGGCGTTTAAGGCTTTATTAATCCAGGGCACATCGCCAAAGCGTTTTACTTTCTCCATATAAAAGTAAGCCCTGAAATAGCGTGCGATACCGATGTAGTTATTGCGGATAGTTGCCGGAACTGCGGGATCGTTACAGTTCTGGATAAAGTAGTTGATGTTTCTTAAATCGGTCCAGGTCCATCCAGAGCTGTTGCTTGCACTGAAACCACCTTCACGAATAAAATCTTCAACTGCTTTTACAGCCAGATAATCAGACATGGCATCTTTGCTCGTGGAGTTTTTCGGCATAAAATCCATTCCGTAAAAGGAATTGGTATATAATTTCAATCCGTTTTCGGTACCAAAAACAGCTTGTTTTGTGGGTGTAGCCTCGGGTTGCTGATCGAGCTTTTTACAGGCCGCGAGTACTGTGCAGGCCAATAAAAAGAATATAGATAATTTTTTCATATTGATTGTGTAATGATCCTTAATTAAAATCCAATGTTTAAACCCAGTGAGAAACTTTTCATTAAAGGATAGTTATAGCCATCACCATTGGTATTACCGGCATTCAAATCCTGATCAGAAGGCACGGCATTCTCCACATCTATTGTGTTTTTTACGATTTTGTACATTGGTGAGTAAGTGAAGAGGTTTTCGCCTGAGAAGAATACTTTGGCAAAACGTGCACCTACTTTATTAACCCATTTATTTGGTAAGGTATAACCCACCTGTAAGTTCTTCATACGGATATAGGCTACATTCTGCAGGTAGCGCGTTTGTGCTACACCGAGCGTACGATTGGTGTTGCTGGACGCGGCCCTTGACATGGTACGCGGGAAATAGGCATCAGTGTTGGTTGGCGTCCACATGTTTCCCAAATGAAAGGTTGGGATGTTGTTGTATGGCCTGTTGTATTGCCCCCAGAACATTTCGCTCTCCGTACTCGGGTACCATTGCTGTTTTCCAACTCCCTGGAAGAAAACTGAGAAGGAGATGTTATTCCATTCTGCACCCAGGTTTACACCATACATATATCTTGGTGCTGAATTTCCGATGATTCTACGGTCGCCCGATTTACCTACCTTATTTTCGCCGACGTTAATAAAGCCATCACCATTCAGGTCTTTCAGTTTAATATCACCGGGGAACCACAGACCAGAAGGAGAGGCACGCATTTGTGGATCCTGTTTAGCATGTGATGCGATATCTGCCGCATCGATAAAGAATCCTTCGGTTTCATAACCCCATATTTCACCAAGGGTTTGTCCTTCATAGTAATCGCTTAACAGTTTATCCGGGTTATTGTATTTATCAATTTTTGTTTTGTTATCCGCCAGTGTGAGTCGGATGTTATATTTAAATGGTTTCTCATCATTACCAATTCTATCGGCCCAGGATATTGAGGCTTCCCAGCCGCGCGTGGTTAAATCGGCATAATTACCTTTTGGAGGATTAGCGCCGAATACTGCCGGAGGGGTAAGTCCGGTGGTAAACATATCAGTGGTTTTACGCACATAGGCATCGCCAGTGAAATTCAAACGTCCGGAGAGCATGGATAAATCTAAGCCAACGTTGGTGGTGGTAGAGGTTTCCCAGGTTAATCCATCTGGTAGAACCACCGGGTTTTTGGTTGTTTGCGGGCGTGAGCCGTTTAGTATGACCCCGGATTGTGTCACATTGAACTGATCCTGAAAAGCATAGGACGCAATGTTACCGTTTCCTAATGAGCCATAAGATGCTCTGATTTTGAGGTCAGAAATAAGTTTATCAGATACCTTCCAGAATGATTCCTTGTTGATTCTCCATCCGGCTGATACAGAAGGGAAAAATCCGTAACGTTGATTGGACGGAAATTTTGATGATCCATCATAGCGTGCATTTACTTCAATCAGGTAACGGTCTTTAAAGCCGTAGTTCAACCTTGAGAAGCCGCCAAGGATTGCCCATTGCTCATAGCCACCATTCGTGGTAATTGCTTGCCCTAAGGCCAGGTTTAAATCTGTAGCGTCTTCGAAAATGATCCCGTTTCGTTGAACGGCTACGCGGTTGTAGGTAGACTGCTCATAATTGTAACCCACCATTGCTTTAAGGTAGTGGTCTGCTCCGAACTTGTTTTCAAATTCAGCGAAAATGTTTGTAGCGATGTAATTGGTTTCCCGGGTATCGAATAATAAGTCGTTTGTGGTGGTACCTACAAAGGCTGTTACCCCTCGGGAATTGCTATAAGGTACCTGAACCCGCTTTTGTTCGATATTGTTATTGGTATTGCGGAATGTAAAATCGGCGTTTACGCGAAATTTATTGTTGAAAAAATTGGTTCTTAATCCGGTAATGTTTCTGAATACGGCACGTTTGGTATCGATTCCATTTTTGCCATAGAAGAAATCGCCTACGGTGTAGGCAGATGAGAATGTAAGTGAGCCATCGGGATTAAACAAGGGCATGGTAGGGTGGCCTTCATCTGCAATATTTCTCCAGATTCCACCACCTTCACCTACGTTGATTGGGTTGTGGTAATTCATTACTGAATAATCTGCATTGTTTTCTACGCTCAGCCATGGGAAAACCTGAATGGTTCCACGGGCACGGATATTTTTCATGCTATAGTCATCGCTGTTGTATCTGAACAATCCGTCCTGATCTAAAAAGCGACCAGATACCAGAAATGTGGCCTTGTCACTTCCGCCACTTACAGATAGATTATTTTCGAAAGCATTAGTATTGTCTTTGTACAACTCGCCGTAATAATCGGTACTGCCATAGTAAGTATACTGACCAGTAGTTGGGTTAACGTCGATTGTACTGTAGGGTTGTCCGGATTCCACGCGTCTTTTAAATTCATCGAGATATGCCTGAGAGAACACCTGTGTTTTATTGGCATTTTGTGGAAAGGCACCATCGCCATTTACAAATGCTTCGGCAAACATTTTTGCCCAGGTATAGCCGTCTGTTACCAGATCAGGCCGTACGATGGGAGATTTAGAGGCAAAGTTTGAGGTGTATGAAACGCTGGTACGTCCTTTTTCACCCTTTTTTGTTGTAATTAGAACTACTCCGAATACACCTCTTGCACCATAAATGGCAGCTGAGGCCGCATCTTTAAGAATGGATACGGTTTCGATGTCGTTTGGATTCAACAGTGATGGGTCGCCCTCAAAACCATCGATCAGCACTAAGGCATTACCACCCTGGCCAATAGAGGTTGTTCCCCTGATGTTGTAACTGGGTGACTGCGTTGGCTTACCATCCATCATTTTCAGGTTGAGGTTTGGCAGCAAACCCTGCAGGCCTTGTGAAAGGTTGGTGATTGGTCTGTTTTCGATACTTTTTGCGGTAATCTGATCCACGGCCCCCGTGGCATTTTCTCTTTTTTGCGTACCGTAACCTACTACCAGCACTTCGTTGAGTGTGCCTGATTCGCCTTTCAGGGTAATGCTTAAAGGCGTGTTTTCATTGTCTTTAACCACCACTTTATTGAAAGTGAGTGTGGTGTAGGAAATAAATGAAACAGAGATGTTATAGGTACCTGCCGGAACATTTACACTGAATGATCCGTCGCCAGCACTTTGTACTACTTTAGTTAATTCCCTGATCAGGATGCTGGCTCCGGGTAGGGGTTCTCCTTTTTCGTCGACTACTTTTCCACTAATGGTTCCTGTGGCAAGCTTATCGGCAGCATGATTGTTAATTGGTAAATTCACATTAGTCGCGGCAGAGGCGGGAATATTGTTCAAGAGCATACATGCAATGGAAGCATAAACCACAACCTTCTGCCTAGACAGTAAAGGTTTTTTCATTTTAATTAGTAATTAGTTAAAAAGGGAAATTTGTTATCGGTTTCCTTGGAATTGCTGCAAAGCTAGGGGACGTGTGTAAAGGGGAGGTTAAGTTACTTTTATCTTTACGGGTTTGTAATTTTAGTTTAAATCGATTTACTTCCGTGCAAAAGATGTCTTAACTGCAGAAATAGAAAGGGGGCCAGCAAGCTCGAAATTAAGACTGGCCTGGTTCAGCATTCAGGAGTAAGGTGAGCGTGAACTAATTTCCCATTCTATTTCTTTAGTAGGTTAATTTTATTATGTTAGTAAATCGAAATATCCTTATGCCGTTAAAAAAAGTCCAACATCACGAAACCAGTAGTATGGAATGGAGCTCCTTTAAGGAGGGCGATTGGAATGCCTATATGCAACTTTATAATGCTCATTTTAAGGCGCTTAATAACTATGGCTATAAATTTACCCGGGATGTAAGCCTGATTGAGGATGCAGTACACGATCTTTTTGTTCATCTATGGGCCAAAAGAAGTCAGCTGGGGGATCCGGTTTCGGTTAAAAATTATCTTTATAAATCGCTGCGGAACTTATTGTTCAGGAAGATGGAAACGCAGCAGCGCTTTGTAAAGATAGAGTCCGATGAAGATTATCCTTTCAACTTCGAAGTATCGTTTGATACGGTTTTTATAGCCAATGAGTCGAAAAAAGACTTACAGAGGAAGTTAAAGGAAGCGATTCAAACCTTATCTGCCAGGCAACAGGAAATTATTTATCTGAGATTTTATGAGGGTTTGAGTTATGAAGAGGCTGCAGATATCATGAATTTAAATATCAGTTCTACCTATAAACTGCTGTATAAGGCCATTGGTAAACTTCAGGAACGTGTTAAACTGGTTGATTTGATGATGATTTTGACTGTTTTCGCTTCTAAAAAAGCACTTTTAGAAATTAATTAATTTTTTTTAAAAAAAAGTAGGGATAATTTAGGCGGGTTCATGTATATAGGGAGTATAATAACTTGCTGATATGGATTTTTCTAGATTTACACATTATACTTTTGAGGATTTTTTGAACGATGATGTCTTCGTGGCATTTGTTATTGGGCAAAATGCTTCGGATTTAGTGGCCTGGGAAAAATTCAGAGCGGAATATCCATATAAAAGCAAAGTAGCTCTTGCGGCATTCGATACCATTTCCACTTATCGCAATCAAAGAGTATTTAGCAACGATGCTGCCCAGCAATCTGTTTTCGAAAAAATAGCTGAGACCATCACGGCAAGCCAGCCAACAGTCAAAAAACTTTCTTTCTCCACTTTCTTCAGGGTTGCTGCAGTTTTCGCTGTAGTGATTTTACCGGCTGTCCTTTACTTTACTTTTTGGAATAAGGATGCGGTAAAAACCGATTATGGCATGATCAAAACCATCACTTTGCCTGACGGATCGGAAGTAACGCTGAACGGTAATTCGAAAATCAGTTATGCCGCAGACTTTGGCCAGGGGGCAAGGGAAGTTTGGATTGACGGTGAAGCGTTATTTAAGGTTAAGCACATCAACATTGATACGAACAATATCAAGCCCTCAGAAAAATTTATCGTGCATAGCGGCGACATGAACATTGAAGTATTAGGAACCACCTTCAATGTAAAGCGCAGGCATGAAAAAACCAGTGTAGGGCTGCTGACGGGAAAGATCAGGGTGGATTACGATGACGAAGCCCAAAACCGGAAGCAGTTTGTGATGAAGCCTGGTGACCTGATAAAGTATGGTGGCGAAAGCAGTCTTGTTCATCAGAAAATGGTTAACCCGCAACATTTAACCGCCTGGATCAACCGTCAGCTGGTATTTGAAAATGCCAGTCTGGAAGAGATGATCGGCGTATTAAAAGACGACCTGGGCTACGATGTTATTTTGGGCGATGAGAAGCTCAACGGGCTCAGGGTTGAAGGAGAAATTAATGTAGGCAGTGTTAAAGAACTGCTTCAGATTTTATCGACCACCTTGCATGTAAATATTACAACACACAATAAGAAAATAACCATTACCCAGTAGTAAGGGTAGGATTTAAGTGCTTGAATCCTATCCTGGCTATAGAAACAACAAAAGAATTAACCAACAAAACCTAAACTAAACAGGATTATGAGATTACTCTACCTTAGGAGGGTGGCTAAATACGGCTGCCTTACTATGATGCTCTGCGCGTGTACGTTATTTTGTTCGGCCCAGCTGATGGCCCGCAACGTGGCCCATGCGAACGGCGTAAAAGCGCAAACCATTAATACTAATAAAATATCACTTAAAAATGCCGTACAAATTATTAAAACACGGTTTGATATTAAAATAGCTTACAAGGCTGGCATTCTGGAGAACAAAGACAGCAACCTTACTGAAACACAACTGATGGCGTTTGGAGATGCCAAGACGGCCTTAACTTTTGCTCTGGATGGCTCAACACTTGATTTCAATAAGATCAGTGATTCGCAGTACATCATTGTAAATGCCACAGTGGCTAATGCAGCTGATGTGATTAAAGGAACAGTGATTTCAGCCAGCGACAACCTTGCATTGATCGGCGCGACCGTTTATATTAAAGGAACCAAGACGGGTGCATCGACTGATACACAGGGACAATTCAGCCTTACTATCCCAAACGAACTGGTTGGAAAACCCATCATTTTAAGCATTGCATCGGTAGGTTATGAAACGCTTGAAGTTCCGGTAACTGATTTCAAATCGCCTGTGAGTGTGAAGTTGAAAGAGAGTGCCAGCAGCTTAAACGATGTGGTGGTTACGGCTTTAGGAATCAAACGTGACAGCAAAGCATTGGGTTATGCCGTTACAGAAGTGAAAGGATCGGAGTTTACTCAAGCCAGGGAAAATAACGTTGCCAACGCTTTAACCGGTAAAATTGCTGGTGTGAATGCTACTGGTTTGTCAACCGGTCCGGGTGGGTCGAGCCGGGTAATTATCCGTGGTAATGGTTCATTTAATGGTAACAATCAACCGCTATACGTAGTGAATGGTATGCCGATTGATAATAGTGTACCAGGGGGTGCTGCGACTACAAACGGACTGGCAACAAACGTTGACAGGGGAGATGGAATTTCCAGCATCAATCCCGATGATATTGAAAGTATAACCGTATTGAAAGGCGGTACTGCAGCGGCTTTATACGGCTCTCGTGCGAGTAATGGTGTAATTTTAATTACCACTAAAAAAGGAACCAAGCAAAAAGGCATTGGTGTAGATTACAATTCGACGTTTACAATTGAAAATGCGATTAACGATAACGATTACCAGTATGAATATGGGCAGGGGTTAAACGGAGTAAAGCCGATGACTAAGAATGATGCCATTGCAACGGGTCGTTTGTCATTTGGAGCGAAGATAGACGGTTCTGATTATGTGGCTGCAGACGGATTGACCCATCCATATAGCGCAGTTAAAAATAACATCGATAACTTTTATTCTACAGGTACAAACTTTACGAATACCGTTGCTTTTTCGGGCGGTACTGATGGCATTGTTTACCGTTTATCTTTATCGGATTTAGATAGCAAAGGGATCATCTCTACAACTAAATTTAAACGACAAACGGCCAACTTAAATATCAATGCAAAGATTACTGATAAGATCAAAGTTGAAGGTTTGGCCCAATACAACCTGGAAAGAGGTTATGGACGAACCTTGGCGGGGGACGCTTTGGGTAACCCGAACTGGACGCCGTATGAAGTAGCCAATACGGTAGATGTGCGCTGGCTGGCCCCAGGTTACGATGCTGCGGGAAATCAAACCCCGTGGAACGATGCCGGTATTGCTACAAACGGGTATTTTGTGATGAACAAATATCAGCAAAATGACGTGAAGAACAGATTTATAGGCCAGGGATCTATCACCTATGATATTGTTAAGAACTTTCAGTTAAAGGGGGTAATCAGCCGCGACTTTTACAACTATAACTATGTGAATATTTTGCCAACGGGGGATATTTATATTCCTAAGGGTCAGTATTCGGGTATTAAATCGGACGTTTCGGAGACAAACTCACTTATTACGGGAAATTATAAAAACCGCATTGCTGATAAAATCGGAATTTCCATTTTGGGTGGAGCGAACAGCCGCCGTTTCGAAAATAAACAGTTGAATATGGATGGAAATACTTTTACCATTCCATATTTCTACAGCTATAAAAACCTGGCTACTGCGAGTACCATTCCTACGTATCAAAGAATGAGAACAAATTCAGTATTCGGGTCGGCTGACGTAGATTATAAAAGCATTTTGTTTTTAACGTATACGGCACGTAATGACTGGTTTTCTACTTTAAGTCCTGATAACAACAGTATATTATATCAAAGTGTCGGGGGCAGTTTTGTGGTTTCTGATGCGTTTAAGCTTCCTTCATCCATCGATATTCTGAGGGTCCGTGCATCATGGGCTGAAGTAGGTGGTGGCGCTGCCGATCCGTATAAAATTAATTTAAGTTACAGTAATGTTCCAAGTGCCGGACAGCCGCTCCAGAATGTGACGACTAACGACATTACCAACCCGAGTTTGAAACCCTATACCTCCACCACTTACGAGGCTGGTGTAGAACTGAAAATGTTTAAAGGCCGTTTAGGTTTAGATTTTACGGCCTATAGCCGCAAAACCAGTGATGACATTCTCAATGCAGCCATCTCATCTACTTCAGGATATAATAATGCTGTATTGAACGTTGGTGAACTGAGTAATAAAGGAGTTGAGTTTTTATTAACAGGATCTCCTGTTCAGGGTGATAAATTTGGCTGGAACATCAGCTATAATGTTGCTTACAATAAAAGTAAAGTGATTAAGCTGGTTGAAGGTACTAATACTTTTCAAATGGCCACTTCTGTAGGTAACTGGGGTTACATTAATCAAACGGTTGGTAGTTCTTATGGAACGATAGTGGGGACTAAGATATTAAGGAATAACGCGGGGGATATTGTATATAATTCAGCAACGAAGCGTCCGGTTGCAACAGGTTTACAGGAACTTGGAGATGGCGTAGCGCCTTTAACCATGGGATTAACTCAGGATTTCAGGTTCGGTAATTTTAACCTGAGTTTTCTGATTGATGGTAAATTTGGAAATAAAGTATTTTCGATTAAGGAGGTTTACGCTACCCGTTTGGGTTTAATGAAGAGCACCTTACCCGGTCGGGAAAATGGCTTAACCATTTCAGGTGTTGACCAGGCCGGTAATCCGTATTCTGCTTTAATTCCGGTAAGCGATTTGCGTGCCTACTACAATGATATGCGTAATTATTCTGAATTGTTTGTGCATGATGGAGGGTTTATCAAGCTCCGTCAGGCCATTTTATCTTACAATATTCCGGTTAAAAAACTGGATTTCTTAAAGATACAATCGGCGAGTATTTCATTCGTTGCGCGGAATATCCTGACCTTCTATAAACGAACCGACAATTTCGATCCTGAATCGAGTTATACAAATGGTAATGCACAGGGTTTCGAATCAATCGGATTACCACGCACACGTACCTTTGGTTTAAACTTAATGGTCAAATTTTAATAATGAACGATGAAAACTTTTACAAATAAATATAAATCAGCTGCTTGCGTAGTGTTATTAAGTACGCTTTTAGCATCATGTACAAAAGACTTTCAGGAAATTAATACTGATCCTGAATCTTCAACATCTGTTCAGCCTGCTTTCATTTTCACGAAAGCGCAATATGACGGAGCCAAGAATAATCTTAATCTGTTATTGGGTACCATGCAATACACGACGAGTTTCAATGATGTTGCTGGTTTCGGTTCAAAGTATGTTTCCAGTCAGAGTCAGCAATCTGCGGCGCAGTTCAGCAATGCTTATTATCAGGAAATTAATGAACTTGCACTGGTAATTAATGCCGTGAAAGACAATCCGGAGCAGGTAAATTTACTGGCTGCTGCACGAATATGGAAAGCATACTGCTTTAGCCGCATTACCGATTTGTATGGTGATGTTCCTTATTCTGAAGCGGCCCAAGGCTATACCAACTCGAACTATAAACCTGCTTACGATGCACAGCGGAGCATTTATCTGGACCTGCTTAAGGAACTGGACGAATCGGCATTAAGTTTAAATGCAGCTAAAGGTACCTTCGGTCAGGCTGATTTGATTTATGCGGGTAATACCGTTAAATGGAAAAAATTTGCTTATTCACTCATGCTTCGTTTAGGCATGCGCTTAACTAAAGTAGATGTTGCCTTAGCTGAAACCTGGGTGAAGAAAGCGATAGCTGGCGGTGTGATTACTGATGATGCTGACATTGCTAAAATTACATATATGAGTGCCGGGCAGGATATTAACAAAAACCCGATTGCTTTAAGTTTGTATAACAGTGATTATATTAAGGCTGATGGTGTGAGCAATGCGGAGGGTGGGAAATACCAGAATACATTTATTACCTATATGAAAAACAACAAGGATCCGCGTTTAGGTATACTATCGGTTGTTTATGTAAATGGTGTTCCAGATACTTCACTGGCGGTACAAAAGGGAATGCCGGCTACCTTAAGCGCCAAACCTGCTGATTTCGTGACTTATTCTGAGCCCAACCAGAAAACAGTGCTCGCCCAGGGTGGTGCAAAACTGATTTATACCACCGCTGAAACCAATTTCCTTTTGGCAGAGGCTGTTTTGCGGGGCTGGAATACCGGTGGTGTTGCAGCTACGCTATACGAAACAGGTATCCGGGCTGCCATGAAGCAATGGGCAATTATCGCACCGGCGGATGGCATTATCAGCGATTTGCAGATCAATACCTATATCAAGTACCATCCGTTCAATACAGCGGGAACTTTTGAGGCTAAAATGCAGCAGATTTACACCGAGTATTGGCTGGCTGCCTTTCCGGACGCGCAGGAGGCTTTTGCCAGTTACAGAAGAACCGGTTACCCGGCTTTAGTACCGGTTGTGTATGTGGGTAATGCAACGGGAGGCAGGATCTTCAGAAGAATGTTATACCCGCTTTCTGAGCAGAATTTAAACCGCGCATCGCTTGATGCTGCTATCGCCCGTCAGGGAGCTGATGATTTTATGACCCGCATCTGGTGGGATAAACTGTAATATATTCATGATATCCGGCAGGGCTTTCCAGGCGCTGCCGGATTGATTAAAACATCCGAATGATATACCGAATATTTTTAATCTGCCTGTTTTTTGCGGGTACGGTTTCTGCGCAGCGTAATGATGTGGTGGAAGATGAAACCTCGAGCAGTTATAATTTAAACAAACCTGAGCGTGAGGAATGGCTGCGCAACACCGGTGCAGGTTTATTTATCCACTTTAATGTTGATGTCCAGCTGGGTGTAGTGATCAGTCACTCACTGGTTGGCGCCTCTGATGATTACACAGATCGTTATTTCAGCGAGCTGCCTAAAACTTTTGATCCCTCATCTTTTAATCCTAAAGAAATTGCCGAACTGGCCAAACTGGCTGGTATGAAATACATCGTGTTTACCACTAAGCACCATGCAGGTTTCTGTTTCTGGGATACCAAAACCACAGACTTTAAAATTACCAATACACCCTATAAAAAAGACCTGCTGAAAGAGTTTGTAAAAGCTACACGGGAAGCCGGACTGGATGTAGGCTTTTATTTTTCTCCGGAAGACTTCAATTTTCTTTATAAGCATAAGATTCCTATCAGCAGAAATATTACCAACCTTGACGCAGGTATAAAGAAAGAATATGCAGAATACAACCGTAAGCAAACGGAAGAGCTGATGCAGAATTATGGTAAGATAGATGTATTGTTTATTGATGGTGACCCCAAGGAAACGGTAAAGGAAACTGCATGGAAAATGCAACCTGATATTCTGATTACCCGTGGTGCAATATTAACCCCGGAGCAAACCCTGCCAGGCGCCAAGATTACTCAACCCTGGTTATCGCCGATTACCATCGGTACTGCGTGGCAGTACCAGCCCACCAACGAACGGTACAAGTCGGGTTCACAATTAATTGAGTTACTGATTGAAGCCCGCTCGAAGGGTGGTTCGTTGTTACTGAATGTTGGGCCTAAAGCAAATGGTGCTTTAGCAAATGAGCAGGAGGACCGTTTGCGTGAAATGGGGGGATGGTATTTTATTAACCATGAAGCTATGGATGATGTGCGCAGCTGGGTGGTGAGTAAAGAGCAGAATATTTATTTTACGCAAAAAGCACCTGGAACATTATTTGCCATTGTGATGGACGCTAAAAACTGGAAAGAGGGAGAACGTAGGACTTTTCTGCTGAAGTCTGCGAAGGCCACTAATGAGACCAGGATTAGCGTATTGGGGCAAAACAGCCGGATTATAGAATATAAACCCGATCTGGATGTGGCCTCAAGATTTAAACAAACAGCAAATGGACTTGAGCTTTCTGTGGTGAAGGCACAACGTATCTACGATGATCACCGGTGGCCGAATCCGGTTGTGATTAAACTAAAAAATGTTGAACCGGTTTTTGCGGATGCAGCGATGGTTCAGAGTGGCGACTACAAGGTTGCAGCAGGTACTGCATCGCTAAATGGCAAGGTGCTTAATTATACCAAAATTAAACCCCAGCGGGCAAGATTTTATTACCGCCCTTATCTTGGGCAGGTAGAAACACTTTACGCGGGCGACTGGAAAATGAGCCCGTGGGTGAATATTAAGGCGGATGGAACTTTCTCCGGAACGCTCACATTACCAAAAGGTGCATACGAATATAAAGCCATTGTGGAACAGCAAAATGTAATTATAGAAGGCGAAAACAAAGTTTTAAACTTACCTTAGGTGGTAGTAAAAGGTTTTACGATGAAATACCTTATGAATCAATTTCTGGCGAATAAAGTGAAATGCATTTCCTGGCTTTTGGTTTTGTGGGTTCAGGTTTTCGCAGCCCGGGTTTGTGCACAAAGCTTTAGCGGTTCAGGAATTATCCCTAAGCCTGTTGTTGAGCTGAGACAGTCGGGTAGCTTTTTGATTCAGAAAACAACCCGGTTGTATGTTGCCGGTGCTACGAAGCTGAGTACTTCATTTTTTGATCAGTACCTTGAAGATTTATCGGGTTTTTCATTGTTGCGAAGCAATAAAGCGGAGCCTAAGGGTATCAACCTGATCGTTGATGCGGGATTGAAGTTGAAGTCTGAGGCGTACCTGCTCGATGTTTCCAGTCGAAATATTACTATAAAAGCGATTGATGAAAGAGGTCTCTTTTATGGTTTACAGTCGCTGGTGCAGCTAATCAGAAATAAAGGGAAGGTTATTACCGTACCGGGATATCACATTGAGGACGCACCTCGTTTTGCTTACCGGGGTATGCATCTGGATGTGGCACGGCATTTTTTCAGTGTTGAAGTCATTAAAAAATGGCTGGACGTACTGGCTTTCTACAAGATCAATACTTTTCACTGGCATTTAACTGACGACCAGGGCTGGCGGATTGAGATTAAAAAATATCCCTTACTGCAAAGCCGGTCGGCCTATCGCAATGAGACCCTTATCGGGCATAAAAGGGCTAATCCGCACCGTTTTGATGGTAAAAGATATGGTGGCTACTACACACAGGAAGAAATACAAGACATTGTTTCTTATGCCGCTGCACGCCAGATTACGACCATTCCGGAGATTGAAATGCCGGGACATGCTCAGGCAGTATTGGCGGCCTATCCCAACCTGGGTTGTACAGGAGGCCCTTACCAAACCGCAACTTACTGGGGTGTTTTTGACGATGTTTTTTGTTCAGGCAATGAAGAAACCTTTCACTTTCTTGAGGGGGTGCTGGACGAAGTCATCCCGTTGTTTCCATCGGTCTACATTCATATTGGTGGCGATGAGTGTCCGAAAACCCGCTGGCATGATTGCCCGAAATGCCAGAAAAGAATTAAAGAGGAGAAGCTAAAAGACGAGCATGGATTGCAATCGTATTTTATCGCCCGTATGGAGCGATACCTGAATGCTAAGGGGAAAAAGATTATTGGCTGGGATGAAATTCTGGAAGGTGGACTGGCACCCGATGCTACCGTAATGAGTTGGAGGGGATTGGAAGGTGGCATTGCTGCCGCCAAACTGAAACACGATGTGATTATGACGCCTGAAAAGTTTCTTTATCTCGATTACTATCAGTCGCTCAACAAAAGTGAACAAATTGCTGCAGGTGGCTATCTGCCCCTACGGAAGGTTTATGATTACGAACCCATGCCTGCCGAATTGAATGCAGAAGAACAGCAATATATCAAAGGGGTGCAAGCGAATGTGTGGAGCGAATATCTTGGCGATGCATACAAAGCGGAGTATATGATATTTCCGCGTGTGATTGCCCTTGCTGAAACGGCCTGGTCGGCAAAAGCGCAGAAGGACTATCCTGATTTTCTGGCTCGCTTACTGGCGAATGGGCGGTTTTTGAAAAAACTGAACTATTCGACCGCTTATTATGACATCGCTTGTGAAAGTGTGGACGCTGCGAAGGGGTTTAAGCTCAGTACTGATTTGCCAAATGCCGAAATCCGTTATACTTTAAACGGTAAAAATCCAGGTACGACCAGTCAAATATATCGCAGTTTGATTGTAATTGACAAAACCGGAACATTGAAAGCTCAGCTTTTTAAGGCCGGTAAACCCGTTGGGAAGTTGTTTGAACAGGCGATAGTTAAAAGTATGGCTTCAGGTAAAAAAGTTATACTTAACACTGCGGGGCAGGGCAATTATAATATTGATCCCCAGCGCTTAACCAATGGTATTCAGGGTTCTTATTTATATAATAATGGACAGTGGCTGGGATTAAGCGGAGGTGACTTTGAGGCGATAGTTGATTTAGGTGAAGAAAAGACCGTGCGTGAGGTGGGCATCAATACATTGAATTATCAGTGGCAAAAGATGCATCCGCCTAAATTGCTTGTGGTGGAGGTTTCTACAAATGAGCAATCGTTTAAAGAAGTATCGAGGCAAACGGTTTTTAGCCAGGAAGGAATTAACAGGATTCTGCACCAGCTTAATCCTGTTCAAGCCCGTTACGTACGCATCAAAGCCAGCAATGTTGGCGTTATACCTGATGGTTTTTATGGTGCCGGAACAAAAGCCTGGTTAATGTTGGACGAAATTATTGTAAATTAAATGACTATACTAATCGTTTTGCTTTGCATTGCGCTGTTAATCGTACTAATCTCGGTTTTTAAGGTCAATGCTTTTATTTCTTTTTTGCTGGTGTCGTTTCTTGCCGGGCTGGCGCTGGGTTTACCGCCCGCAAAAATTCCTGCTAGCATAGAAAAGGGGATCGGCGACGTACTGGGATCATTGGCCATTATCATTACGGCAGGAGCAATGCTGGGTAAACTGGTGGCTGAAAGTGGTGCAGCACAAAAGATTGCCCAGGTAAGTATGCAGGTATTCGGGCAAAAGTACATTCAATGGGCTATGGTGCTCACGGGATTTCTGATTGGTATTCCGCTGTACTACGGTATAGGCTTTGTGCTGATGGTGCCGCTGATCTTTTCGGTAGTGTATCGTTACAAACTACCTGCCTTATACATTGGTTTACCCATGTTGGCTGCGTTATCAGTTACCCACGGTTTTTTGCCCCCGCATCCCTCGCCGGCTGCTTTGGTTGTGCAATTTGAAGCGGATATGGGGCTGACGTTGTTGTACGGTCTGGCGGTTTCCATTCCGGCGATTATTATTGGCGGCCCCATATTTTCGCGGACTTTAAAAAATATCACTGCGGTGCCTATTGCTTCTTTCAGCGCTGTTGAAATCGCTGACCAGGATCTGCCAAGCGGATTTAAAAGTTTTTTCACCGCCTTACTGCCGGTTATTTTACTGGCTGCAGCATCTTTCTTTCCGCTTCTACTAAGTGCTGATTCAGCCATTTTGCCTTATATACTATTTGCAGGACATCCATCTGTGGTGATGCTGATTGTATTGATTGTGGCTACCTGGTTGCTGGGTTTATCTCAAGGGAGAAAGATTAGTGAAATTATGGGGATTTACGGTGATGCGGTGAAAGACATTGCCCTGATTTTATTGATTATTGCCGGTTCCGGCGCTTTAAAACAGGTTTTGACAGAGAGCGGCGTGAGCAACCAGATTGCGGGTTATCTCCAGCATGTTGAACTGGAACCACTTTTCCTGGCCTGGCTGATTGCTGCGGTGATCCGCTTTTGTGTGGGTTCTGCCACCGTTGCGGTTTTAACCACTGCAGGGATTATTGTGCCACTGATGGAGCAAACACATACCAATCCAAACCTCATGGTATTGGCGGTAGGTGCCGGGAGCCTGATGTTCTCGCACGTAAATGATGCCGGCTTCTGGATGTTTAAAGAATATTTTGGCTTAAGTTTAAAAGACACTTTTAAATCATGGGCATTAATGGAATCAATAGTTGGCATTGTTGGTTTACTTGCCATACTTTTACTACACCTGATTATAGCTTAATTATAACACCTATATAAAAATGGAAAATTTAACTCCCGACGAACGCTTCGAACAATTAAAATTAAACCTGCCACCAGCACCAGCACCACTGGGTGTTTATAAGCCTTTTTTGGTTGATGGAAAATATTTGTATCTGAGCGGACATGGACCAGTTCAGGGCGACAAATCATTAATTATCGGCCGTATCGGGTCAGATTTAAATCAGGACGAGGGTAAGCTTGCAGCTTTGCAGGTAGGTTTAACCATGTTATCGACTATTAAAGCCAATTTAGGCAGCCTGAACAAAGTTAAACGGGTAATTAAAGTATTGGGTATGGTAAACTGCACACCCGACTTCGAAAAACACCCATTCATCATTAACGGATGCAGTGAGCTTTTTGCAAAAGTATGGGGTGAGGAAAACGGGATTGGCGTTCGCAGTGCAGTAGGATTTGGCTCTTTGCCAGACAATATCCCGGTAGAGATTGAGGCTTTATTCGAATTGTTTTAAAGATGGAAAAGGAGCAAGCCTGGTACCTGCTGCCTGATGAAGCGCATATTGAAACGCCATCCCTTATTTTTTATGAGGAGCGTTTAACGGCCAACATCAGTTTGCTGAAAAGCATGATTAACCGGATTGAGCGGTTACGGCCGCATGTGAAGACTTATAAGTGCAGGGAAATTACCAGGCTGCTGTTATCGGCAGGCATCAATAAGTTTAAGTGTGCTACCATCGCTGAGGCAGAAATGCTGGCTTTAGATAGGGTACCTGATGTTTTGCTTGCCTATCAGCCTGTGGCTGAAAATATGAGCCGGTTGTTTAAGCTTAAATGTCGGTACCCTGATACGGCATTCAGCTGCCTCGCAGATAACCTGGAAATAGCCCGGCAACTTTCTGCAAAGGCTGTAGAAGAGGGCGCTGAATTGGATGTGTACATCGATTTGAATGTGGGAATGAACCGAACAGGCCTACTTTCCGGAATGGCTTTAAGTTTAGTGGAAAACCTTCAGCATCTTCCGGGTATAACTGTTGTTGGATTGCATGCTTATGATGGTCATATCCATGATGCAGCGGTGGAGGCAAGGATGGAGAAATCGGCACCTGTTATCAAACAGTTACTGGATTTGCGGGAAAAGGTTGAAGCGCATTTAGGCTATGGCATTACCATTGTTGCCGGCGGTACGCCTACTTTCCCCATCTACGCTGCAGAAACAGATTTTGAGTGTAGTCCCGGTACTTTTATCCTTTGGGATAAAGGCTACCAGGATGCTTATCCGGAACAGCCTTTTCAAACCGCTGCGCTGGTAGCGAGCAGAGTAGTCTCACTTCCGGATGAGGGGTTGGTATGTACTGACCTCGGTCACAAAGCGGTTGCAGCAGAAAAGGAATTGAGGAACCGCGTGTTTTTTATTAATGCACCGTTGCTTGAGGTTCAAAGTCAGAGTGAAGAGCATCTGGTATTAAGTACTGCCGAACCTGAGGCCTACTTGCCTGGCGACATGCTATATGGATTACCTTATCATGTTTGTCCAACAGTGGCGCTGCACGAAAGTGCAATTTGCCTGAGAACAGATCGATCCCTTGATTACTGGGATATCATTTCCCGAAAAAGAAAAATTACCATTTAAGAAATAAGCATGTTTACAATAGACGCCCATTTGGATTTGAGCATGAATGCTTTGGAGTGGAACCGTGATTTAACACAGGAGGTTTCATCGATCAATAATCGGGAAGAGGGTTTAACTGATAAGCCCGACCGGGCATTGGCAACGGTGTCGCTTCCGGAGTTGCGAAAAGGAAATATTGGTTTGGTGGTAGCTACCCAGATTGCGAGATATGTGTCACCCGATAATCATCTGCCTGGCTGGCACTCGCCGGAGCAGGCCTGGGCCCAAACACAGGGTCAGTTGGCTTGGTATAAAGCCATGGAAGATGCGGGTGAAATGTTTCAGGTACATAACCTGGAGACGCTGGAGAAACACCTTTCTTTGTGGCAGAATGATCAGCCTGCAGGTGAAAAACCAGTGGGCTACATTTTGAGTCTGGAAGGTGCGGATTCTTATGTTACGCCGCAACATCTGGAACGGGCATGGGAGAATGGTCTCCGGGCAGTTGGGCCGGCGCATTATGGCCCCGGCAGGTACGCGCAGGGGACAGATACTACAGGTAAGATGACCCCATTGGGGCATGAATTGCTGAAGGAAATGGAGAGATTAAATGTTATCTTAGACGCAACGCATTTATGTGACGACAGTTTCTGGGATGCATTGGGCCGTTTTCGCGGACATATCTGGGCTTCGCACAACAACTGCCGTAGTCTGGTTAACCATAACCGGCAGTACAGCGATGAACAGATTAAAGCACTTGTTGACAGAGGTGCTGTGATTGGTGCAGCGCTTGATGCGTGGATGATGGTTCCGGATTGGCAAAGGGGACTTTCGCAACCTAGGACGATGAACTGTAATTTGGAGGTGATGATTGATCATATTGATCACATATGCCAGCTTGCAGGCAACGCATTGCACGTGGGCATAGGTTCAGACCTGGACGGCGCCTTTGGCAGAGAGCAGTGTCCTTACGACCTGGAAACCATTGCTGACTTACAGAAAGTGCCGGATTTATTTAAAAAACGAGGTTACACCGATACTGATGTCGAAAACCTGATGCATGGAAACTGGCTACGTTTCCTGAGGAAGGCCTGGGCATAATATTTAGCTGATATGAATAAAAAACTACAAATTACCCTATGCCTGAGTCTGGCATTTTCAACATTTAACATTCCGGGCTTTGCACAAACGAAAGGCACGCTTCCCTTATATAAGAATGCAAAAGCACCTGTAGAAAGCCGGATTAAGGATTTACTTTCTCGGATGACTGTTGAGGAAAAAGTGGGACAGATTTCCATGCCATTGGGCTGGCCTATGTATACCAAGAATGGTAATGAGGTTGAAGTAAGTGAGGCCTTTAAAAAATCGTTAAAGGAATCGTATACGGGAATGTTGTGGGCAACACTGCGTGCGGATCCCTGGACTAAAAAGACCCTGGCAAATGGATTAAATCCTGAACTTGCAGCAAAAGCAACGAATGCCATCCAGAAATATGCGATTGAAAATACGCGTTTGGGTATCCCTGTACTACTTTCTGAGGAGGCTACTCATGGTCATATGGCGATTGGTACAACCGTTTTTCCAACTTCAATAGGGCAGAGCAGTACATTTGATCCTGAGTTAATTGAGAAAATGGCTGAGGCAATTGCTGAAGAAACACGGGTGCAAGGCGGACATATTGGTTATGGCCCGGTGCTGGATTTGGCTCGCGAACCGCGGTGGTCTAGGGTGGAAGAAACCTACGGTGAAGACCATGTACTGATCAGCCGGATGGGTGAGGGTATGGTCCGTGGATTACAGGGGAAGTCGATTAATAGCGGTGTGAATGTAGTGGCGACCTTAAAACACCTGGCTGCTTATGGTGCTCCGGAGGGTGGGCATAATGGAAGCAGCATCAACCTTGGCTTGCGGACGTTACATCAGTTTTATTTACCCCAGTTTAAGGCTGCTGTAAAAGCGGGCGTACTATCGGTAATGACCTCTTATAATTCTATTGACGGTATTCCGTGTTCTTCTAATGAGATGCTGATGAAAGATGTTTTACGTCAGGATTGGGGCTTTAAAGGTTTTGTAGTTTCGGACTTAAACAGCATTTCAGGGCTAAAAGCCAACCATCATGTTGCGGCAACCGATGCCGATGCGGCTTCATTGGCCATTAATGCGGGGTTGGATGCTGATTTAAGCGGGATAGGTTATGGAAAATCCCTGCTGGATGCCATTAAACAGGGTAAAGTTTCTGGTCAGGTACTGGATACTGCCGTGAGCAGGGTGCTGCGGATTAAGTTTAGGATGGGTTTATTTGAAAATCCTTATGTTGATCCGCAGGTGGCCAAACAAAAGGTACGGGATGCTGAGAAAATCAGGATTGCCCGCGAGGTTGCGCGTGAATCGGTAATTCTATTAAAGAACCAGAATCAACTGCTGCCGCTAAGTAAAAAATTAAAAAGCATTGCGGTGATAGGTCCTAATGCCGACAATGTGTATAACCAGTTAGGCGACTATACCGCGCCGCAGGAAGAGGGTAATGTGGTTACCGTTTTGCAGGGTATTAAAAATAAGCTGGGTGAGACAACCAAAATCAACTATGTAAAAGGTTGTGGCATCCGTGATACGCTTTCGAGTAATATCGATGACGCGGTATCGGCAGCGAAGAAATCTGATGCGGTGGTGATTGTATTGGGTGGTTCGAGCGCGCGGGATTTTAAAACGGAATACATTGAAACCGGCGCTGCGAAAGTGGATGCAAAAGCACAAACGGTTAGTGATATGGAAAGCGGTGAAGGTTATGACCGTGCAACACTTGATTTAATGGGCGACCAGATGAAGTTGCTGAAAGCAGTTATGAAAACAGGGAAACCTGTTGTGCTGGTATTGATTAAAGGCAGGCCTTTAAACTTAAACTGGGCTGCTGAACATGTCCCTTCGATACTTGATGCCTGGTATCCGGGGCAAGAAGGTGGTAATGCCATTGCTGATGTCCTTTTCGGCGATTACAATCCTGCAGGAAGGTTAACGATTTCGGTACCTAAATCTGTTGGACAGCTACCGGTTTATTATAATGCGCGCTATCCTGAGAAACATGATTACATTGAAATGGATGCCAAACCCTTATATTCTTTTGGATTTGGTTTGAGCTATACCACTTTTGGCTACCAAAATCTTCAGATGGTTGCGAATAAGGGACAAAAAGCGGTGAGTGTTAAAATTGATGTAAAAAATACCGGATCTGTTGATGGCGAGGAGGTGGTACAGCTTTATCTACAGCATAAAAAATCGTCGGTTGTATTGCCTGGTAAACAACTGATAAAGTTTAAAAGAGTTGCTTTGAAGGCAGGGGAACAAAAGACGCTGAGTTTTATTTTGAATGAATCGGATCTTGAAATTTATAATCAAAAAATGCAATGGGTGGTAGAACCGGGTGCTTATCATTTAATGGTAGGTGGTTCGTCAGATGAAATTAAACTGGATGGCGACTTTGTGATTCAGTAGGCCATTTGGCGACGGTTCATTTGATCTTAATCCAGGGGGCGTAGCAAAAAAATAGGGCGATCAACCATTACAGCTGACCGCCCTTAAATTAACGCTCTCGGAACAAAGGTACAATTAATTTTGAATTATGCAAAAATATTAAATTTTGTATGATTAGTATTACTTTTAAATGAGAAGTAGCCGATGTGCCGATTTTTCTTTCTGCTCAGATTTCGCCTCAGAAACGTGATTTCGGCTTAATCTTTGTGAAGGGTATGACTTAATGTTTAAACCTATTTTATATCCAGAAGATGAACAAATTTCAAGCCCTATCCTGTAAAACATTCTCTTATTTTCTCATTTTAGCTGTGCTTTTCTTTTCTGCATGTTCAGAGACGCCGGAAAGATTTTTTGATATTGCCATATTGAACACGAATATGATCAATGATTTTGCCAGTCCGGATCTTGCAAGGCACATTAATGACGAAACCAAAGAATTCCCTGACATCCCATCGAGTAAAAAGAAGGGCAATGAAGCCGTTACCAACATCACCAATAAGATTTTATATCTGGAGCAGTCGCTCGACAAAGTGAAGAAGCTATCTGTTTCCGGCGATGAAGAACAGGAAATCAAAGCGCAGTCCACATCATTGTACGAACTGGTTATCCCGGTCTATAAAAATGAGTACATGGCTTATGCGAAACTTTGTGATGCTAAAGGCAGCCAATCGGCTAAAGAAGTATTGATCAAAGATATTGATCAGAAGTATGGAATGCGTTTTGAGCAAAATTATAATCGTTTGATGGAGAAGGGCAAAGCATATGCGCAGGAACATGGTATTCAGGTGAACTGGGGCCAGTAGGGTATAAAAAAATCCCTTACAGACATGTAAGGGATTTAAATTCGATTTTTGATGTACTCAGAGCGGGAATCGAACCCGCACGCCTGTTAAGGGCACAGGATTTTAAGTCCTGCGTGTCTACCAGTTCCACCATCTGAGCATTTGGTTGATTCCGAAACCGGAAGCCAAATTTAAAAATAAATGCCTCCTGGTAGGAAGGCATTTAGAGCGAAAGACGAGATTCGAACTCGCGACCCCGACCTTGGCAAGGTCGTGCTCTACCAACTGAGCTACTTTCGCATGAACAAAACCGATATGCTGTTTCGTTTTGGTGATGCAAATATAGAGAGATTTATATTTCTGTCAAGGGATTTTTTATTAAAAATTTAATATTTAATTTAAATTGCTGGCTTTCAGGGCAACAAAAATTAAATCATTTTCAAATCCTCTTCCCTGAAGATAGCTGATGAGTTTCATTTTTCTTTTCAAAGGGTTTGATTCTTTTATGGAAGCCGCTTTTTTCTCAGCCAAAAGCGTTAAGGTTTCCAGGTAATCTTCATCACTCATACTATATAAAGCTTTCTGAAGAATCCGGTCGGGAACACCTTTAAGCTTTAGACCCTGTTTTATTTTAACCCGTCCCCACTTTTTAATACGGAATTTTCCTGAAGCATATTGTAGCGCAAAGCGTTCCTCATTTAAGTAGTTATTGGTAATCAGGTCGGAAAGAATCTCTTCCAGCTCATCGCCGCGCATTCCCCACTCTACCAGTTTATACCTGACTTCTTTTTGAGACCGTTCCTGATATACACAAAAACTTTCAGCCTTGGCTGATGCCTGTTTTTTATCTAATATTGCTGTCTCTTCTTTACCGCTTTTCATAATTATTTACTGAAATTCGTAAAAATAAAAACCTTTAGCATATTTTTCTTAATATAATCACATGCCGGACCCAATATATACCCTCTCAACCGTAGCCGAAATTTTAAATGCAAATGCGCACCTGGTTGATCCAGAAGCAGTTGTTCAATACCTGGTTATTGATAGCCGTTCGATATTCATGCCTGAGCACACTTTGTTTTTCGCCTTGGCTTCGCACCGGAACGGACATGAGTTTATATCGGATGCATATAGTAAGAACATTAGAAATTTCGTGATCAGTGATGTAGCCTATGTTAGGGAGTATGTTGATTGCAACTTTATTGTTGTTGAAAATGTGTTACTGGCTCTTCAAAAACTGGCCATTGCCCACCGGAATTTTTTTAAACTCGATACTATTGGTATCACTGGGAGCAACGGTAAAACAATTGTTAAGGAGTGGCTCTATCAGCTGTTGGCTGCCGATTATAATATTGTAAGGAGTCCGAAGAGCTATAATTCTCAAATCGGTGTACCATTATCGGTTTGGCAGATTGATACTGATCATACACTTGGAATTTTTGAAGCAGGCATATCTGCCCTTAATGAAATGGAGTTGCTGGCCGATATCATTCAGCCAAAAATTGGCATTTTAACCAATATCGGCGAGGCACATGCGGAAGGCTTTGCTTCAAAGAAACAAAAGTTAAAAGAGAAATTGAAGCTGTTTGAAAACAGTGATCTCTTTATTTATTCGCCTGATTATGTAAATGAGGTGAACTTTAAGGCGCTGCCCGGCAAACGAAAGTTTAGCTGGAGCACTAAGGCTGAAGCCGATCTTCGTATCATTGCGGTTGAACCTATTGAAAGTAACTGTTACCTGAGGGCTATATTTGAGGATAGGGAGATTGAGTGTATGCTTCCCTTTAAAGATAAGGCTTCAATAGAGAATGGCATGATCTGCTGGGCTACTTTATTAGCTATGGGTTATAGCGCACAGCAGGCAGATTCGCGTTTGGAAAAGCTGAGTCATGTAAGTATGCGGCTGGAACTCAAAAACGGTATTAACCAATGTTCGATCATCGATGATTCTTATAGTGCTGACATTTCTTCGCTGGCCATAGCGCTCGACTTTCTCAATCAGCAGAATCAGCATGCGAAGAAAACTGTTATTCTTTCTGACTTATTTGAAACGGGCAGAGAGGATGAGGATTTGTATGGTGAAATTGCCGGTTTACTGGCACAGAAAAATGTGAATCGGCTGATAGGTATCGGAACGCAGATTACGCAGTTTTCGACACTTTTTGAAATGGAGACACAGTTTTTTGAGAATACTTCAGCATTTATAGAGGCGTTTCCGGGTTTAGTATTTAATCACGAAACGGTTTTGGTTAAAGGAGCCCGCCGTTTTGAATTTGGGCGGATCAGTAAATTGCTAACGCAAAAAATCCACGACACGGTTTTAGAGATTGATTTAAATGCCATGGTTGGCAATCTGCAGTTTTATCGTTCTAAATTAAAATCAGGAGTAAAAATTATGGCGATGGTTAAGGCCTTCTCTTATGGAAGCGGAAGTTTTGAGATTGCCAATTTGCTACAATTTCACAAGGTGGATTATCTGGCCGTGGCCTATGCAGATGAAGGGATAGCACTGAGAAAAGCCGGGATTAGCTTACCTATTATGGTAATGAGTCCTGAGGAATCAGCGTTTGAAGCGATAGTCAAATACAATCTGGAGCCTGAAATCTACAGCATCGGGATACTGAACAGCTTCCTTAATGCACTATCTGATTATGACTTTGATTATCCGGTACACATCAAAATTGATAGCGGTATGCATAGATTGGGCTTTGACGAGCGTGAAATTGATCAGCTCCTGATCTCAATTAAAGATTCTCAGCGGATAAAGGTAAAGAGTATCTTCTCTCACCTGGTAGCAAGTGCAGAAGCGGAGCATGATGGTTTTACGCAACTGCAGATTGATCGTTTTGGAGTTACTGCTGCAAAACTTATTGATAGTTTGGGCTACAGGCCTTTGCTGCATATTTCGAATACCTCGGGTATTAGTCGCTGGCCCGATGCACAACTGGATATGGTTCGTTTGGGAATAGGTTTGTATGGTTTCGATTCAGGTATTTTAGCGAATAAAGGCTTGCAAACCACTATGGTGCTTAAAACTACGGTGACCCAGGTAAAGGAACTTGCTGCCGGAGAAACAGTTGGGTATAGCAGGAGAGGGGTAATGCCGGACGGGGGGAAAATTGCTACGGTTAAAATTGGGTATGCTGATGGTTACACTCGTGCTTTTGGAAATGGGATAGGAAAAATGTTAATTAACGGTCAGCTGGTACCTACTATTGGTTCGATTTGTATGGATATGACTATGCTTGATGTAACCGGTATTGATGTAAAGCCTGGCGATGAGGCGATTGTCTTCGATCATGAGCACAATATCATGACGCTTGCTGAGGAAATTAATACCATCCCTTATGAAATACTGACCAGTATTTCCCAGCGTGTGAAGCGGGTTTACTTTTATGAATAGCTGCTTGTTCTGATGAACAATAAACCAATGCAATTTCTAAAGAATTTTTGAATAAGTTTGCAGCATGAATAAGATCGGGAAAGCTATTTTAAACTATATCATAAAAGGTTTATTAATTGTCGTACCCATTGCTGTGAGTATTTTTATAGTGGTGTGGGCAGTGACAACTGTAGATAGCTGGCTGAATGTGAATAATATTCTGGGGGTGAATCCTAAAACTGGAGAAAGCCGCAATATTCCTGGTTTAGGTTTACTTACTGTTTTGGCCATTATTTTAATGGCTGGTATTTTTGTAACGAATCTGGTTACTGAGCCGATGTACAACTGGTTTCAACGGATGATGCAACGAATGCCGCTGTTTAATTTTATTTATTCTTCCATAAAAGATTTAACTGAAGCGTTTGTTGGTGACGAAAAGAAGTTCAACCATCCGGTTTTGGTTGAAGTAGAAGGCGGGTTGAAGAAAATCGGATTTCTAACACAGCCACATCTCGAAAAACTGGATTTGCCCGATGAGGTAGCTGTTTATTTTCCGCTGTCATATTCTTTTGCCGGCCAGCTTTGTATTGTTAAAAAGGAGCGGGTTAAAGATTTAAATATGAGTGCTGCTGATGCGATGAAACTGGTGGTGAGCGGCGGTGTAAGCGGACTTTAAAAAATATTCCGTCCACTAAACAGGAGGATCGTGATGATGAGAAAAGCAAGTAAAATCCTGGTGTAGTATTCACGGATAAATAAGCCGGTTAAAACCAGCAAGTCATCATCGATATTGCTATGAATTAAACCGCTTCCTGACGATGAGTTGTAGATAATCTGTTTATCTGTATGGTTGTTCAATGACCACCTGCTTAACCAACTGTTTTGAAAACCCCAGTCAAATACTTCGCCGGAGGGGAACTGTACTTTGGCTTTAAAATTTAACCAGTCATAGCGGATAGTCGCGATGATCTCGTTCTGGTTGTTTAGAATCTGTGTTTCAGGATTTGAATAACCCTGGCTTCTCAAAAGATAAATTTCCTTTTGTGTAGTGGCAAATGCTGAATTTTTTAGCGAGTTAAAGTTGATTGAAAATTTAGGCGTAGCATGATCAAACACCTGATAATGGCTGTCGAATAAACCTTTTCTCCAATTTAATATTTGCTCCATCAACTTACCGTGCCTTTATTGTTAAGACTGCGGAATAAACGAATCGTTACAGAAATTGTTTGTTAAATAAAAAAGCCCCCATAAAGTGTCTGACTTTGTGGGAGCTTTATATCGATTAGCCTTTTACATCAGGAACATTCCAGTTTATTTTCCTGATTAGAAGTTAGGTTTAAGGACATATTTGTCGTAGAACCTGAAAATATGTTCGGCAGCTTCTTCAGCTGTGTCTACTAAACGGAAGAGGTTTAAATCTTCTTCGTGTATGTTATGTTCTTTCTCGAGCATGGTATTTTTAATCCAGTCGATTAATCCGCTCCAATAATCTTTTCCAAGCAATACGATTGGAAAGCGGGCAATTTTACCGGTCTGAATTAAAGTTAAGGCTTCAAAGAGTTCATCCATAGTACCAAATCCACCCGGAAGAACCACAAAGCCCTGGCTGTATTTCATGAACATTACCTTGCGGACAAAGAAGTAATCAAATTCCAATAGTTTATTGTGATCGATATATTTGTTATGGAACTGCTCGAAAGGAAGTTCTATATTCAGACCCACTGACTTGCCACCATTGGTATGTGCACCCTTATTTCCGGCTTCCATAATTCCCGGGCCACCTCCGGTAATCACCCCATATCCACGATCGGTTAATAACTTACCGCACTGTTCCGCCAGTTGATAATACCTGTTTGTTTGCGCGGTCCGTGCAGAACCATATATCGTAACACAGGGGCCTATCTTGGCCAATTTCTCGAATCCATCTACAAATTCGGCCATGATTTTAAAAATCTGCCATGAATCTGTTACTTTAATTTCCTGCCAATCCTTATTTTCAAAAGCACTTCTTATTTTTTCTTCACTCGTCATAAATTCTGTATTCTAATATTAAAATCTGGTTTGCGCGTCTGTTTTTTTACTGATGAAAAGCAAACCAATAAATGTGATTAAACCGTTGATTAAGATCAGTTCAACACTGAAAACGTAGCCACCAAATAACTCTTTGGAGTAGCTTGAAAGCAAGTAACATAAAAAAGGCGATAATACGCAAACAATTGGTACTATTTTATCGTGCAAACCTCTGTTTTTTACGAAGAGTCCGAAGCTGTATAAGCCCAAAAGTGGCCCGTAGGTATAGGAAGCGATGGTGAAAATTAAACTAACTACCGACGAACTGTTTACGGCATTGATTACTATTATCACCAGAAACATGAGTACCGAGAAAGCAACGTGTACAGTATGACGTTTCTTCACCGCGTCTTTCGCATTGATGTTATCTTTTTTCGCCATTCCCAGGAAGTCGACACAAAATGACGTTGTTAATGCGGTAAGGGCCGAGTCTGTTGTGGCAAAGGTAGCGGCCGTTAAACCCAGCATAAATATAATGGCGGGTATCGCCCCGAGGTTGTTCAGGGCTATCTCCGGAAATAATAAATCTGTTCTGGGCTTCCCGGTGATGTGATCAAGGGGAATATCTATTCCGTTTTTAGCAGCGAAAATATACAGTAGTGCACCAACGCTCAGGAAGAAGACATTTAAAATTACGAATACACCCGTAAAGGTGAACATGTTCTTTTGTGCTTCTTTGATGGTTCCCATGCTCAGGTTTTTCTGCATTAAATCCTGATCCAAGCCTGTCATGGCGATAGTAACGAAAATGCCACCTATAAACTGTTTACCAAAATAAAACTTGTTGGTCAGGAAATCTTCCAGAAAAAATATTTTTGAATAGCTGCTGTTTTTTACCGTTTCAAATGCCTGTGGGATATTGAAATCAAGGCTATTGCAAATGAAATAGATGGTTAAGAAAACTGATAAAACCAGGAAAAATGTTTGCAGGGTATCGGTGATGATAATGGTTTTTAATCCGCCCTTAAAGGTGTATGACCAGATGAGCGCCAGGGAAATCAGCACTGTTAACCAAAATGGAACATGATAATTGTCGAAGATGAAGCGCTGGAGCACGATTACTACCAGATACAATCTGGTAGCAGAACCAAGCGTACGGCTTAACAGGAAGATGGATGCTGCGGTTTTGTAACTGTAATGGCCTAATCGCTGCTCTATATAACTGTAAATGGAGGTTAAATTCATTCTGTAATACAGCGGCAATAACACTGTACAGATGATGATAAAGCCAACGGCATTCCCCAGTACGAATTGAAAATATTGAAACTGATTGCCTGCGGGGGCACCCACTTCACCGGGAACGGAGATAAAAGTTACCCCTGAAAGCGCAGTTCCAATCATTCCAAATGCAACCAGATACCATTTTGAGTTTCTGTTGGCAACGAAAAATGAATTGTTATCCGAAGAATCTTTAGAGGTGACAAAGGAGATGATAATGAGCAGTAGAAAGTAACCGATCAGGAAGCATAACAGTATGGTTGGCGACATAGATTTGTTTTAAGAAGATAAATGTATGAAATTACTAATTAAATCAATAGTTAGATAGTTCATTAATTCAATTGCTCATTAGCAATTTGTTCAATATTTCATTGAGCATTTAGCCGGCAAACTAATGCCTGTTCGATCAATGAACTAATAAACATTTTTACATATTTTTGCGCTATGAATTTTTCATCCAAACTGCTTGAAGATGCAGTAAACGAATTCTCGAAATTACCTGGTGTGGGACAGAAGACGGCGTTGAGGTTAGTTTTACATCTTTTAAATAAGGAACAGGAGGAGGTGAACCAGTTTGGAAATACGCTGATTAAGTTAAAGCAGCAGATTAAAAATTGCAGCATTTGCTACAATATCTCAGATCACACGATTTGCGAGATTTGCACTTCACATAAGCGGGATAAGGAAACCATTTGTGTGGTTGAAGATACGCGCGATGTAATGGCTATTGAAAATACCGGGCAATATTTTGGGGTGTACCATGTTTTGGGCGGGTTAATCTCTCCGATGGATGGCGTTGGTCCTGCTGATTTGTACATTGATTCGCTCGTTCAACGTGTTGGAACCGGTGATGTTAAAGAAGTAATCCTGGCCTTGAGCCCTAATATGGAAGGTGATACTACCTTGTTTTACCTGTATAAAAGATTGAAGGAATTTAATATTCCGATTACCACCATCGCCAGAGGAATTGCCTTTGGCGGAGAATTGGAATATACCGATGAAATTACCCTTGGACGTTCGATTGTTACCCGTGTGCCTTATGAAAATGCGATGATGAAGTAGTGTTGAAGATCAGGGGTAAATGCAGCAAGTAAAAACTAAACAACAACCATTTAATGAAAGATAAAGTTATCATCATCACCGGTGCATCAAGCGGAATTGGAAAAGCTTGTGCCGAGGAATTTGCTAAACGTGGCGCAAATCTTGTTTTGGCTGCCCGTCAATATGTTACGTTATGTGAAATTACCGCTGATCTGGAAAAACGATACGGTATAAGGGCTGTTGCTGTTCAGGCAGACGTAAGCAAAGAGGAGGATTGCGAACTGATCATCAAACAAGCACTTGTTTCATTTCAAAAAATAGATATTCTCGTTAATAACGCAGGATTATCTATGCGTGCTTTGTTTAACGATCTGGATTTATCAGTACTAAAGAATTTAATGGATGTTAATTTCTGGGGCACGGTTTATTGTACAAAATATGCTTTACCGGAGATATTGAAAGCAAAGGGTACTGTTGTGGGCGTTTCATCAATTGCCGGTTTCAGGGGATTGCCAGGACGTACGGGTTATTCTGCATCAAAATTTGCAATGAATGGCTTTCTTGAGTCCCTGAGGACAGAACTTTTGAAAACCGGTGTGAACGTATTAGTAGCCTGTCCGGGATTTACGGCCTCGAATATCCGCGTTACAGCTTTATCAAAAGATGGCGCTGCGCACGGAGAAACTAGCATGGACGAAGGAAAAATGATGACATCTGAAGAGGTTGCAGGTATTATAGCAGATGGTGTTGAAAAACGCAAACGCACTTTGGTGATGACAGGTCAGGGTAAGCTAGCCGTTTGGATGAACAAGCTGTTTCCTGCTTTTGTAGACAAAAAGGTTTTTGATTTATTTTCAAAGGAGAAAAACCCATTGATCTAGATTAAAGTTGAAGTGTTAGATGTGGGTTTTGGGCGTCTAGCCAAAAATGATTCCTGTATTTTAAAAGTTGGGGCAACCTGATTATTGCAATCCGTTTGCCGAACTTTTTCGTTTGTTAAGTGTTGACTGAAAAAAAATCAATATGCTTCAAAAACTAGTTTTAGTAATGCTCTTATTCCAAACCATTATATCCTCAGCACAAGTAAAAGCAGTTAAAAATATCAATTACGCGGGCACTACTGCCGAGAAAAATACGCTCAACATCTTCTATAAAAACGACAGCGTAGCGGATAAGCCTGTTTTGATTTTTATACATGGCGGTTCATGGAGTAGCGGAAAAAAAGAGACTTACTGGTGGCTGGGGCGTAATTTTGCCAGAAAAGGAATTGTCACAGTGATCATTAATTATCCTCTGGCTCCAGATGCTCAATATGGTAAAATGGCCGATGATTGTGCTTTAGCTGTAAAGTGGGTAAAGGAGAACATTTCCGGATATCAGGCCAGTGCAAATATGCTTTTTGTAATGGGTCATTCTGCAGGCGCGCATTTAGCAGAACTCATCAACAGTGATCCGAAATATTTTCAGCATGCCGGGATCAAAAACCCAATTAAAGGAGTGATTTTAAATGACCCTTTTGGTTTGGATATTCACGAATATTTGACTGAAGCTGAAAAGGATGACTATTATTACGATTTCTTAAGAACTTTTACCAACCAGCCAGCGGTTTGGAAAACAGCGTCTCCACTGGAATATGTTAGTCACATCAAAAATCCACATTTGCTTTTTTATGGCAGTAAAACCTACGGTGCAATTAAGCTGCAAACCCCGAGGCTGTATGAAAAATTAAAAGCGAATAAGGTTCCTGTGGAAATCAGGGAAATTAAAGGTAAAAGTCATGTGCCTATGATTAGTCAGATGATATTTGGTGGGAACGATTTGTACAAAGACATTGTAACGTTTATCAATCATCAATCCTAAGCTGTTCGGTACTGTCTAATAAGCTGTAGTCCATTACTGTTTTCCCCTCTTCATTATGGTAATGCATAATTCTAAATTTCGCGTTCCATTCTATGTCTTCATCCTGATAGCTTGTCCGGGTATGTATTGTTTGTGCAAAGGTATCATCGAACGCCCTTAAAATCACAAAGATCTCCACCTCCGCAATTTTGAGTTCGTCTAAACTTTTTTCAAAAACCGGACTGTCTTCATTAACCGGATGCACTAATGTCCAGTTCAGGGAGAGTACGCTGATTTTGCTACGCTCCAGTTCCAACGGATAAAAACTCCTTTTGAGTTTTCCATCAACAGTCTCATTATAGGTCATGAACATTTGTGCTTCTACATCAATCAGGGCATTTTTCCTGAGATTAGCCAAACGGCACATGAGTCCGGTTTTACCTTGGTATGGTGCAACAACCATTTTCTTGCTGAAGATGACTTTTGATGTCGGTCGGCTGAACCGTCCATACAGTAAGCCTGTAGCCAATGCAAAGGCCAGCAAACCGAGCATGCTTTCAAACGCCGCTAAAATACTGGTAATAAAACCCTGAGGTGAGATGTGTCCGTAACCCACTGTGGAAATGGTTTGTGCAGAGAAGAAGAATGCATCGAAAAACTGGTCGCGCAATGTTGTACCCTTGGCGCCATCTAAGTTTTCGATGCCTACAACATTATAGGCAAAGGCAAAAAAGGTATTTACTATGAGGTAAGTAACCAGAATAACCAGGAAAAATCTTGACCAGCTCATGGTGACCAGGCGCGTATAAGTATCATCAAATTTAAACCATGGTAAACCTGTACGCTCGATATTCGGCGTTCCATCGGTATTTAGCACGCGTTGATTTTTAATAACCGGACTTGAGCCGAAACCCAGATCATCATTGAACTGTACTTTTCTCTTGAAAAAAGCCATATATTTTTAGAAAGATTTTGGAATTATAAAAAAGTATGTCAATATTTGCTTTATACAAACATGATAATTAAAAACTTAAATAACAATTGGTGGTGGCATAACGAAATTCGTTAGGCACATTCTATTGTTATATATTTCAAAATATTTTACAAAAAACGAAAAGGATTGCCCAAAAAGCAATCCTTTTTTTATGCGATTTTTTTACAGGCCTAGGGTTCTGCAATCAAGGAATAAATTAATAAACGGTTTGAGAAATACGAACCAGCGCTTGAAAACATTAATATGAAAAGAATATTAAACCATTTATTTGAAAATAAGAGTTTCAGCAGAGAAGAGGCAAAGAATATCCTGATCTCGATTACACAGGGTGAATTTAATTCTTCACAGATTGCCGCGTTTATTACTGCCTATGCCATGCGTAACATTACCGTTGATGAGCTACAGGGTTTTCGGGATGCGATGCTCGATTTAGGGATCAAAGCTGACTTTTCTGATTATGAACTCATTGATTTATGTGGTACAGGTGGCGATGGAAAAGATACCTTCAATATTTCCACCCTGTCTTCTTTTGTGGTTGCAGGTGCAGGTCACAAGGTGGCTAAGCATGGTAATTATGGTGTATCATCGGGTTGTGGTTCGTCAAATGTGATGGAATATCTGGGCTATAATTTTACTAACGACCAGGATACGCTGAAAAGGAACCTGGATGCGGCAGGCATTTGTTTTCTGCATGCTCCTTTATTTAACCCGGCGATGAAAATTGTAGCCCCTATCCGTAAGGAATTAGGTGTAAAAACCTTTTTTAATATGCTTGGACCAATGGTTAATCCTTCACAGCCCAAATATCAGATGGTTGGGGTTTTTAGCCTGGAACTGGCTAGGTTATATGCCTATTTGTATCAGGATACCACGAAAAACTATACCATTGTACATGCACTGGAAGGCTACGATGAAGTTTCGCTTACCTGTGATGTAAAAACGTTTACGAATAAGGGGGAACAGATTTTAACGCTTAATGATATGGGTTTTGAAAAAGTTCCGGTAAATGCGATTAAAGGAGGAGATACCGTTGAATCATCAGCCAGAATATTCATGGATGTTTTAAACGGAACAGCAACGGATGTTCAGAACAATGTGGTTTTATGCAACTCGGCACTGGCCATCAGAACCATTAAGCCGACATGCTCTTTCGCCGATTGTTATTATGAAGCGGAAGAATCGTTAGCCAGCAAAAAAGCCCTGGAGAGTTTCAAAAAGCTGGTAGCGTAATGAAAGAAGTTAAGTTAAAGGTTTGTGGAATGACACTGGCCGCAAATATTGCCGCAGTAGCCAGTTTGCATCCGGATTACATGGGTTTTATTTTTTATGATCAGTCGCCAAGGATGATTACCGATGTTTCTGCTGAACTGATTAAATATATCCCTGCCGAAATTAAGAGTGTTGGTGTTTTTGTTAATGAGGAACTGGCGGTGGTGAAAAAGAAGGTTCAGGATTATCAATTAAAGGCAGTCCAGTTGCATGGTCAGGAAACTGTGGAGTACTGCGAAGACTTAAAAAACAGTTTTAACCAACTGGAGGTGATCAAAGCATTTGGAGTGGATGAGCACTTCGACTTTAGGGTTTTAAACGGTTATCAGAAAGTAACAGATTATTTTCTGTTCGATACTAAAACCAAAGCGTACGGCGGATCTGGTAAAACTTTTGACTGGAAGATTCTGGAGCACTACACCCTTGATCAACCTTACTTTTTAAGTGGAGGAATTGACCTGGAACATGCGGCGGCAATAGCTAAAATAGAAGATGTACGATTATATGCCCTTGATATTAATAGCCGGTTTGAAGTGGAGCCGGGCATCAAGAATGCCGGTAAAATAAAAGAATTTATAACAGCAGTAAAATAAGCAAGTTTATACTGATTCGCGACTATCAGAGAGCATTTAAAATAACTGTTCACATTAAATCTTCGCTTTTCAGGCTAACAAAATTTACAGATATGAAATACAAAGTAAACGAAAAAGGATATTACGGAGATTTTGGGGGCGCATATATTCCTGAAATGCTTTATCCAAACGTAGAGGAATTGCGTCAAAATTATTTAAAGATTATTGATGATGCTGATTTTCAGAAAGAATTTCATCAATTGTTGAGAGACTATGTGGGTAGGCCTTCTCCGCTATATCTGGCTAAAAGATATTCCGAGCGGTTCGGTGCCAATATTTTCCTTAAAAGGGAGGATTTAAACCACACGGGGGCACATAAGATTAATAACACGGTGGGTCAGATTTTACTTGCTGAGAAGCTTGGTAAAAAAAGAATCATTGCTGAAACAGGTGCGGGACAGCATGGGGTTGCTACAGCTACTGTATGTGCCTTACGTAATTTAGAATGCGTAATTTATATGGGCGAAGTGGATATTGAGCGCCAGGCACCTAATGTTGCCCGCATGAAAATGCTGGGTGCAAAGGTTGTTCCGGCAAGTTCGGGAAGTAAAACTTTAAAAGATGCCACTAACGAAGCCATGCGCGACTGGATCAACAACCCGGTGGATACCCATTACATCATCGGCTCGGTTGTTGGTCCGCATCCATACCCGGATATGGTAGCTATTTTTCAATCGATTATCTCTGAGGAGACTAAAAAACAGTTACTTGAACAAACCGGCAGCGAACAACCAGATTATGTATTGGCTTGCGTTGGAGGGGGAAGTAACGCAATGGGTATGTTTTATCATTTCATGGATGACGAAGATGTAAAGTTAATTGCTGTTGAAGCAGCTGGCAAGGGTGTTTCAAGCGGATTATCTGCTGCGACAACCTACCTGGGTAAGGAAGGTGTTTTACACGGCAGCAGAAGTATTTTAATGCAAACAGCAGATGGTCAGGTAGTAGAACCGCATTCGGTTTCTGCGGGTTTAGATTATCCGGGAATCGGCCCTCAGCATGCACATTTGTTTAAAACAGGCCGCGGGCAATATGTTTCCATTACCGACGAGGAAAGTTTAGATGCGGGTTTACTGTGTACGCAACTGGAAGGAATAATTCCGGCGATTGAAAGTGCACATGCATTGGCTTACCTCGAAAAAATGAAATTCAAGGGTGGGGAAAATGTTGTCGTCTGCCTGTCAGGACGAGGCGACAAGGATCTAGATACTTACATTAAATATTTCAATTTATAAGCCTAAATCCCTTCAAGGGGAATACAGTGGTTAATCTTTAAACAATTAAAAGCCCCTTTGGGGGTTGGGGTTATGAACAGAATTAAACAACTCTTCGAAGAGAAGAAAAATATATTATCAATTTACTATACAGCTGGTTATCCTAATACCGGCGATACCATACGAATTGCTGAAGCATTGGAGAAATCAGGTGCAGATATGCTTGAAATTGGTTTCCCATACTCCGATCCGGTTGCCGACGGACCAGTTATTCAGGCAAGCAGCAAGCAGTCGTTAGACCAGGGAATGACGCTCAAACTTCTTTTCGAGCAGTTAAAAGATCTACGTAAAAGTGTAACTATACCTGTTTTGCTAATGGGCTATGTAAATCCGGTGTTGCAATTTGGTGTAGAAAATTTTTGTAAAGCCTGTGCAGAAGTGGGGGTAGACGGGTGTATTGTTCCTGATTTGCCAATGGTTGAATACGAGGAGTTTTACAAAGGTTGTTTTGAAGAGCACAATCTAAGTAATGTGTTTTTGATCACACCGCAAACTGCTGAAGAACGAATTCACAAGATTGATGGATTAACCAATGGCTTTATTTATCTTTTATCGTCTTCAGCAACTACAGGAAAAAACCTTGAGGTAGGGGATACCACAGAAACTTATTTCAGCAGAATTCAAAATATGAAGCTGAAAAACCCTGCGATGATTGGTTTCGGAATCAGCGACAAGCAAACTTTCGATAAAGCGTGTTCATATGCTAATGGTGCAATCATTGGTACAGCATTCGTGAAAGCGATAGCGGATGGAAATATCGAGGAGAATGTTGATGATTTTATGAAGCAATTTAAGCCTTAGGTTACCCTGCAATTAAATTATAATGTTTCTATTTTTGACCCATAAAAGGAATGTAAGGTATATTTAAGCAGATTGGCTTATTAAAAACTTACATTCCTTATATGGTTAGTTAACTCAAGAACTAAATTCAAGTAGCCGATTCCGTGATTGAACAAGTGTCTATTTATCATTTCATCCATCTTTAACGTTTAGAAAACGATTTGACAATTCAATGATTGTGAATCTCTGAAATGGTTTTACCTTTGCTTAACAGTGTTAGATTATTTATCACTAAGCAATTCCAGTCATGGGAAGTAAGGAAAGAATTTTACGTTTAAAAGAAGAAACCAGAACCAGTATTCTGGATGCAGCCCTGAACATTGTTCAAACTGAGGGATGGCAGGCTTTGAGTATGCGTAAAATTGCTGATCAGATTGAATATACAGCGCCCATAATTTATGAATACTTTCCAAACAAGGAAGGGATTTTACTGGAACTGACCAGAAGGGGTTACCAGATTTTAGGTAAGGATATCCGTGAAGCCAGAGACAAATATGAATCAGCTGCAGACCAAATGGAAGCCATGTGGATTGCCTATTGGAACTTTGCATTTACCCACAAAGAATTTTATCAGCTGATGTATGGTGTTGATATGGTTTGTTGTACGGTGAAGAACTCTATGACTGAAGCGGAGCAGGTTTCTGCAATGCTAGGTGATGTGATTGAATCTTTATTTATCAAGCAACCTGTTTCTGAAAACGACATTTGCATGAAATATTACACCTATTGGTCGATTATCCATGGATTGATTTCTATTAACCTGGTTCGCCCGAATGGAAGAACTACAGACGAACTAAACCAGCAAATATTGAAAGATGCCATTAAAGGTATTACACTTTCTATTAATAGTTAATTTTTTTTTACCCGCTAATCTAACGCTGTTAGATTATTTATATACCATAAATCCACTATAATTTTTAATCATATGAATGCTATCCATCGTCTTTTCATGTTACTTAACAGTGTTAAACAGTTTAATCAGGTTAAGGCTCTAATTATTATTTCATCGCTCTCAATCATTTTGGTGAGCTGTAAATCTGCTCCCGATCAGACTGCAGCGGCTCCGCCACCGCCGGTTTTACCAGTTAGCCTTGTTAACGAGAGTACTGAAACCACTTTCATTGAATATCCAGCTGCTATTCAGGGTGCAGTAGATATTGAGGTTCGTCCTCAGGTAAGTGGTTATTTACAAAGTGTTTTAGTTAATGAGGGGGCTTATGTAACGGCCGGACAAACACTTTTTAAAATTAATGAAAACCCTTACCGCGAGGCTCTAAATAATGCAAAGGCAAGTTTACACGCTGCCGAAGCAGCAATATTAAATGCTCAGCTGGAAGTTGATAAGTTAACCCCGCTGGTACAAAACAAGGTAGTTTCTGAATTTCAACTGAAAACCGCAAAAACAGCTTACAAAATTGCGCAGGCCAATGCTGAGCAAGCCAAAGCAAGCGTAGCATCGGCACAGATTAATTTAGGCTATACCAATGTGAAAGCCACAGTGAGTGGCTACATCGGCAGAATTCCTAAGAAACAAGGTAGTTTAGTTTCTCCGTCCGACCAGGTTGCGTTAACCCAGTTGTCTGATATCCATGAAGTGCATGTCTATTTCGCTTTAGCTGAAAACGATTTCAATAGCTTCAATGCGAATTATCCTGGTAATAATCCAGCCGACAGGATCAAGCACCTTCCGGCGGTTGAATTGGTTTTGGCAGATAACTCCATCTATCCTATAAAAGGTAAAATAGACATGATTGACGGTCAGTTTGACAAAAATACCGGAGCAATTACGCTGAGGGCAAGTTTTCCTAATGCAAGCGGCAGTCTTCGTTCTGGCAATACAGGTAAACTCCGTTTAGGGTTGAAACACGACGATGCCATTCTCATTCCTCAATCGGCCACCGTAGAAATGCAGGATAAGGTTTTTGTTTTTGCACTAAACAAAGGTAATAAAGTAAGTAAAATGCCAATTACAGTTGTAGGTAAAAGCGGTAATAATTACCTGGTAAAGGATGGTGTGAAACCAGGCGACCAGATTGTGTTGAGCGGCCTGGACCGTTTACAGGAAGGTCAGGTGATCACACCGGAAAAAGCAACAGATAAAGCGGCAAAACTAAAGCGCTGATAAACCAGTGAGAATTGCTAAAGGCGAAATCAAATCGGTGGAAAGCCTGATGCACGAACAAATTACAAGAACAAATACTAAACAAATAAATAATGTTCAAGATATTTATACAAAGACCGGTACTGGCAACCGTAATCTCCATTTTATTGGTGATACTGGGGGTACTTGGTCTGGCGAAACTACCCCTTCAACAGTTTCCCGATATTGCCCCACCATCCGTTTTGGTAACGGCAGTATACCCTGGAGCGAATGCTGAAACGGTTCTACGTTCAGTAGCACCATCTCTCGAAGAATCGATAAATGGTGTGGAAAATATGACTTACATGAGTTCTACAGCCAGTAATGACGGTTCACTGGCGATTACGGTTTTCTTTAAACTGGGAACCAATGCTGACCAGGCTGCTGTTAACGTTCAAAACAGGGTTGCGCAGGCAACCAGCCAGTTGCCGGCGGAGGTTGTACAGCAGGGTGTAACCACTGCCAAACAGCAAAATAGTTTCATTATGGCTATTGGAATGTACACAGACGATGAGTCAAAATACGACCAGACTTTCGTAGCCAACTATGCTCAGATTAATATTATACCAGAAATCAAGCGTATCCCGGGTGTAGGTTCTGCAGCGATTTTTGGCGGAGTAAAAGATTATTCAATGCGTGTTTGGTTAAACCCATCGCAGATGGCAACTTATCAGGTTACGCCAAATGAAATTATGAGAGCCATTCAGGATAAAAGTTTAGAGGCTGCCCCGGGTAAGTTTGGGGAGAAAAGTAAAGAAGTTTTCGAATACGTAATCAAATATAAAGGCAAATTAACTAAACCTGAAGAGTATGAAAACATTGCTATCCGTGCTAATGCTGATGGTTCGATACTGCATCTGAAAGATGTTGCAAGAATTGAACTTGGTGCTTACTCTTACAATAGTATTACCAGAATCAACGGTAAAAAAGCGATTGTAATCGGGATCATTCAACTGGCCGGTTCCAACTCGAATGATATCCAGGTGGCGATAAACAAGCTCATGGAAAAGTCGGAGAAAACCTTTCCGGCAGGTATTAAAAAGAATATCTTTTATAGTACCAAAGTTTCTCTTGATCAGTCTATAGAGCAGGTTGAACATACATTGGTTGAAGCCTTTATACTTGTTTTCATTGTGGTGTTTCTCTTCTTGCAGGATTTCAGGTCTACCTTGATTCCGGCGATCGCTGTTCCGGTAGCCATTCTGGGTACATTCTTCTTTATGCAGTTGTTTGGATTTTCTATCAATCTGTTAACCCTGTTTGCGCTAATTCTGGCTATTGGTATTGTGGTGGATGACGCAATTGTAGTTGTGGAAGCCGTACACGCCAAAATGGAACATAAACATTTAGGTCCGAAAGCAGCAACGCACGAGGCTATGCACGAAATTACCGGGGCAATCATTTCCATCACCCTGGTAATGGCTGCGGTATTCCTGCCAGTTGGATTTATGGAAGGGTCAACAGGCGTTTTCTACCGACAGTTTGCGTTTACGATGGCGATTGCGATTGTGATTTCTGCAGTGAATGCATTGACGTTGAGTCCGGCGTTAGCAGCTTTGTTTTTGAAAGATAATCATTCTACCCATAGTGATAAACCTGAGGAAAAACCAAACTTTAAGCAGCGTTTTTTCAACGGATTTAATCACAGTTTCAATTCATTAACCAATCGTTATGTTGGAGGATTAAAGTTTTTAGTTCGCCATAAGTGGTTAAGTATGGGTGGACTGGCTTTAATTACCTTGGTTACCGTTTTTATGGTCAAAACGACTCCCGCAGGATTTATCCCGACGGAAGATCAGGGTTTTATTGCCATTGCAGTGAATACGCCGTCCGGAACATCATTGGATGGAACACAAAAAGTAATGACTCAAGCGGAGGATGTATTAAGCAAACTGGATGCTTCGAGAGATGTGACTGCAGTTTCTGGATTTAATCTCTTAACCAATTCAACCAGCCCTTCATCTGCTGTAGTATTTGTTTTGCTTAAGTCAAACAAGGAACGCGGGGCGGTGAAGAATATCGACGAAATTATGAACCAGGTTCGTGGTAAGCTTAGTGCCATTTCCGGAGGCAGTTTCTTTGTATTTAGTTTTCCAACCGTACCAGGCTTTAGTAATGTGGAAGCTTTGGATATGGTTCTTCAAGATAAAACAGGGGGTAAGCTGGATAAATTCAGTGGTATTTCGCAGCAGTTTATCGGGGAATTGATGAAACGTCCGGAAATTGCTGTGGCCTTTACCAGTTTCAAAGCGGATTATCCGCAATTGCAACTGGATATCAACGATGAAAAGGCTGATCAGCTGGGCGTGAATGTGAAAGACATTTTGCAAACCATGCAGACGTATTTCGGTAGCGCGCAGGCATCTGATTTCAACAGGTTTGGTAAATATTACCGTGTTGTTGTACAGGCTGATGTTCAGGACCGGGCAGACCCGTCCACTATCGATCATGTTTTTGTAAAGAGTAGCAGGGGAGAAATGGTACCCATTAACACTTTGGTAAAACTGAGCAGAGTTTATGGTTCAGAAACCGCCTCTCGCTACAACCTTTTCAACTCTATCTCGATTAATGCGATTCCAAAGCCTGGTTTTAGTTCGGGTGATGCGATTAAGGCAATCGAAGAGACTGCGGAGAAACAACTTCCGGCAGGATACAGCTATGAGTTTTCCGGACAAACACGTGAAGAAATCGCCTCAGGCGGTCAGTCGACAGTGATTTTCCTGTTGTGTTTGGTATTTATTTATTTCTTACTTTCAGCACAATATGAGAGTTATATTCTTCCCTTAGCCGTTATATTATCTATCCCTGCCGGAATATTTGGTGTATTCGTTGCCATTGGATTAACGGGTATTGAGAACAATATTTATGTTCAGGTGGCACTGATTATGCTCATCGGCTTACTCGCTAAAAACGCCATCCTGATTGTTGAATTTGCGGTGCAGCGGCGAAGAGGCGGTCAGCCTTTAGTTGCCTCGGCTTTAGAAGCAGCAAAATCGAGGTTGCGTCCGATCATCATGACTTCGCTTGCCTTCATTGTGGGCTTGGTTCCCATGATGGGCGCCACAGGGCCATCAGCTCAGGGTAACCACTCCATTAGTATAGGGGCTGCCGGAGGAATGATTTCGGGTGTTATCCTGGGACTGTTCATTATTCCGGTACTCTTCGTCATCTTCCAGGCTATCCAGGAGAAATTTTCAAAAAAATCACAAGAGGTAATTCATGACCATCAGGAATCACCTATAAATCACGTTGTTTATGAAACGGTTTAATATTATTGCCATTTTGCTCCTTGCACTAATCTGGAGCGGCTGTTCAGTTTCTAAAGATCTATCCCTGCCAAATGTGGTGCCGGGACTATTCAGAAACACCATTCAAAAAGATTCTTCAAGTGTGGGCGATTTGCCTTTGAAGAGCTTCATTAATGATTTAACGGTTCAGCATTTAATCGATACGGCTTTGGCTAAAAACTACGATATGCAGATTGCGTTAAAAAATATCGATGCTGCCGAAGTGTTGTTCAAGCAATCAAAACTGGGTTATTTACCAGAATTAAAGTTGCAGGTTGCAGCGAGTTCGAGTCGCCCATCTGATAACAGCTTAAACGGGTTAAGTTTGAACCAATTTACCGGATCAACCCATATTGAAGATTACAGTGCTAATTTAGGACTGATTTGGGAGGCGGATATCTGGGGTAAAATCCGTAATCAAAAAGCCGGCGCTTTGGCCAGTTTTTTGCAAACCGAGGAAGCACGCAAAGCTGTTCAAACGCGTTTGGTTGCCAACGTAGCCCAAGGCTACTATAATTTGTTGATGCTTGATGCTCAACTGGAGATTGCGCAGAAGAACCTGAAGCTGAGTGACAGTACCCTTAGGATCATCAATTTACAATTTGATGCAGGGCAGGTGACTTCTCTTGCTATTCAGCAAGCTGAAGCGCAACAATTGATTGCAGCACAGTTAATTCCCCGTTTGGAGCAGAATGTAACCTTGCAGGAAAATGCGCTGAGCGTTTTAATAGGTACATTGCCGCAGTCCATTACCCGTACCAGCCGACTGGATAAAATGTTGATTCCTCAGGAATTAAACGCTGGAATTCCTTCGTCATTGTTAAGCCGCAGGCCAGATATCAAATCGGCCGAATTGGCACTGAATGTTGCCAATGCAAAAGTTGGTGTAGCAAAAGCAAGCTTGTACCCATCACTTGTGATTACAGCCAGCGGTGGGGTAAATTCATTTAAAGCCAGCAATTGGTTTAGTATGCCGGCTTCATTGTTTGGATTGGTTTCAGGCGGGATCACTCAGCCTGTTTTCCAGCGAGGACAGTTAAAATCGAATTTAGCGCTGGCTAAAATAGACCGCGAGAAATCAGTTATTCAATTTCGCCAATCTGTTTTAAATGCAGTAGGAGAGGTATCGGATGAACTGACTAAAGTGGAGAAGCTGAAATCTCAATACAGTATTGCTGAAAAGCGTGCACGTACTCTACAACAGGCTTCGAAAAATGCAAGCTTGCTATTTAAAAGCGGCATGGCAAATTATCTGGAAGTAATTACTGCACAAGGTAATTTACTACAAAGTGAGCTGGAACTGGCTTCCATCAAAACTGAACAGCTTAATGCTGTTGTAGGCTTGTATCGCTCTTTAGGTGGCGGTTGGAATTAGGATTACTTGTTAGCTGTTCCAGCGGGTATTGACTTAACTGGCAGAAAACATATTACCAACTTCTGGAAATATTCGGGTTACGTTCGGCTGTTTTTTTGGAGGCAGCCGAATGTTTTCCGGGAACCATAGCTATACCATGTCCGGTCTTTCTTCGGTAAAAGAACTGTGATATTTTTTTGAATTTTGAGAAGGAAGTGGTAAATTAGAATATCATCCCACTGACTCAAGCTAAGTTACAAAAAAAATATATGGCAATAGCAAACGGGATGAACAGATTTCGCGGATCACTTAGCGATTTTGTATTTTACACAAGGGGCAAGAAACAGGTGGTGAGGAAAAAAGCCACCAGTTATAAGCTTTCTGAAAACACGATCAAAAGCGGTCGTGATTTTGGTGAGGCTACACGCAATGCCTCCTACCTACGCAAGGCTTTCAAAAGCCTGGTAAAACATTACGGTAACGACGACTTCCACAACCGGCTCAACAAAAATTTTACGCGCGTATTCAACAGTATTCCTTCTGAAATGCTCGGCAACAAGCATTTAAATCAGGGAAACCTGAAGTTGCTTGAAGGATTTCAATTTAATACCGGCAGAAAGTTTGCTTCGCTCTGTTATGCGCGATTGGGTGTTAATATCGATCCGGCAAATTTTATTACATTTACTTGGGAGAAACCAAAAGATGAGCACTTTTTTAGACTTGTTCCAAATGCTACAAGGACTTACATCCAGATGATGGTATTTCAATATGACCTGGACGATGGCGGGCAGTATGAATGTATTCGTCTGAATGATCTGGTGATTGAGCCAGGTAAACCTATTGATCCGAAAATAAGTTTAAAACTGGAAGTCGATCTCAAGGGCGAAAAGGCCTTAATTGTTGCTGCCGGGATTTATCACGATACCAAAGGTACCCGAAGTTACGATAAGCGTTACTTTGGCTGTATGATCACCCACGCGTTGCATTTGAAGGAAGGGGTGGAAGTACCTTTTGTTGAAGCGAAGGAAGAGAAAATTAAAGATAAGGAAGAAACAGGGGTTGGGACATGGGGTAGTTCGCTGAATTTGGAATGAGGTCCAATAGATTGTCTAATACAGAACATTGCAGACAGGCAGACCGCGAAAATTTATTTCCTTAATAGTTTCAGAAATAAAAATCCGGCCGTGCCTGATAAAACCGAAGCAGTTAGGATGGCAAATTTCGCCTCTGAAATTTGCAAAGCATCATCAAAAGATAGCATTGCAATAAATATCGACATGGTGAAGCCGATACCAGCCAGCATTCCTAATCCGATCAGGTGTTTCCAGTTTGTCTGGTGGGGTAAAATTGCCCATTTTAACTTTACCGCTAACCAGCTAAATGTGGTCACGCCAATTGTTTTTCCTAAGAAAAGGCCAGCTAGAATACCTGCTCCCAGCGGAGAAATTAAACCTGAAAGCATTCCTTTTACAAAGGTAATATTAGTATTAGCCAGGGCAAAAACAGGCATAATCAGGTAATTTACAGGAACCGTTAATGCATGTTCCAGATGCTCTAAAGGGGATAATTCAGTTGTATCGTTTGTGGGGATGGTGAAGGCTAAAAGTACACCAGCAATGGTGGCATGGATTCCGGAATGGTGAATAAAATACCAAAGAAATATGCCGGGCAGGAGGTAAAAAACTAAATGCTTAATTCCGAAATAATTCATCAGCATCAATATCACCAAAACTCCTCCAGCCATGGCCAGATAAAGGAAATGGATCTCACTGGTGTAGAAAACAGCAATAACCACAATAGCGCCCAAATCATCTACAATGGCCAATGCAGCAAGAAATATTTTTAAACCGGATGGTACACTTTTCCCTAATAATGCTATAATTGCCAGGGCGAAAGCAATATCTGTTGCCATGGGAATGCCCCAGCCTCCTGAAGATGGGGTACCCTGGTTAAATAACATATAAATCAGGGCAGGTACAATCATGCCACCTAAAGCAGCAATTACCGGCAATGTTGCACTTTTAACAGAAGAGAGCTCACCCCCAATTAATTCCCGTTTAATTTCCAATCCGACAAGTAAAAAAAATATTGCCATTAAGGCGTCGTTGATCCAGGCGAGAATACTAAACTTTATAGCTCCATAACCTATTTGGTTTGCCAGGAATTGCTCAAAACTTTCATGTAGAGGACTATTGGCGATCAGGAGGGAGAGGGCGACACAAAACAAAAGCAGCAAACCGCCAACCTGTCCTGATTTAAAAAAACGTTTGAATATCTCGAAGTTAATCCCTTTTGCCATGGACGTAAAAATAGGCAAAAGTTAAGGTGCGGACTGCAGATTGGAAGATTATTTATGAAAAAGCCGCAGACCCATAGATTAAAAATCTGAGAATCTGCGGCTTTAGGATGATCAGGTTGACTACGGTTTTTTCCCGATATTTACCCGGATATTCACTTCAAAATCCCCATCGGTATAACCACTAATTGCTGATGTTGCCGTATTATAGTAAGCCATGAAATATAAAGCAGATTTATAGTTCATTCCAAACCCAACTGTTGCGTTCTGCGTGTTGTGGTACATCGCCATTACATACAGTTTATCGTTAGCGAAGTTGGCGTTCAATCCTGCATCCCAAAGATTTTTGTAGTTCTTAATGCCTCTGAAAACAGCTTTGGGTTCTAAACTGATTCCATTGATTCCAGTCCCTAGACCAAACTTATAGCCTACTGCAGAATAAAATGTAGGCTTATCCGCAATGTTTAAGTCGTCGTTCCTGAAAACAGAACGCATGTTAGGAATAGCCCCTTCAACGGTTAAACCTTTTGAGGTGTAGGATACACCAAAATCACCATCGAAATAATAACCTCTGTCGTTGAAACGGGCTATGGAGGGATCATTGATATCGCTATTGCGAACGCTGCTTAAATCCAGCCTGTCCTGGCTGGCCCCAAACGAAATACCAAAGTTCAGCTTTTGATCTTCATTACTCAGAGGGAGGTGATAGGCGAATGTTCCAACTATTTTAGTGCGTTGAATTCCACCTGCTTTTTCATTGTAGAAGTTTGCTCCCCAGCCAACTTTACCTACCTGCTCATCGAGTGTTACACTCTGGGTAAGCGGTGCCCCTGGAATGTTCGACCATTGCTTACGGAAACTTCCATTGATGTTAAAACCTTCATTAATACCTGCCATAGATGGGTTGATGAGGTAACGGTTCTGGAAATATTGTGCGTTTAAAGGGAGGATCTGTGCTTTTATGCTGTTACAAAATAATGTGCCTGCTGCAAATAGAAACGTTACGCGACTTATTTGCTTTATGTTTTGAGTAATTGCTTTCATGTCTGTAATTAGTTTCTGATAATGTTGATGAATCCTTTAAATGTGCCTACACCTGTTCCGAGGTCGACTATGTAGTAATAGGTTCCTTCGGCGAGTGGGCTTCCGTTTACCGTTCCATCCCAATCGTTGACATAAGTTTGTTTGGTGTACAGTACACGTCCGGTTTTATCAAAAATGGTTACCTTATTGTTTGGATAGTAATCGATATTTTTAATGATGAACTTATCGTTATAGCCATCCCCGTTAGGGGTAACCAGCGTACTGGCTTCCAGCTTATAGTCGTCGATTACGGTAATTGAAATGCTTTGATCGGAAATGCAACCGCTTGCATTGGTAACCACCACTCTATAAGTACCGCTTTGTTTGGGGCGGATGGTTAATGCTGCGGTATTCTGGCCACTCACCACATCGGCACCTGTCCAGCTGTATTGTGTTCCTCCTGTTGCCGTTAATACGATGGCATCTCCTTTAGAAATTGAAATACCTTTGTTGCTGTTAATGGTAATCACGGGCAATGGATTTACCACCACTGTGGCCGTGCCCGTTTGGGTCTGGGATGCATAGGCATCGGTAACGCTTACCAGGCTGTACACAAATGTTCCTGCTGAGCCTGTCGGCACACTTACTGTTGCAGTGGTGCCACTTGCAGTTACCGTTCTGTTGCTACTGCCATTCACTGTATAAGTGAAAGTGTACGGAGCTGTTCCGTTTGAACCTGTAAAGGTAACTTGTGGGGAAGAACTGAAATTACATACGGAGGTAGTTCCGGAGACTGCTGCCAATGGCAAAGGACGGATGGTTACTGTAGTAGAGACATTTTGTACCTGGGTACTATACGTATCACGAATGCTGGTTATGGTATAAACAAATGTTCCCACTGCTGTGGTGGGTGCAGTTACGGTTGCTGTATTGGTTGTTGATGTCAACGTTCTGCTGCTTCCGTTATTTATGTTATAGGTAAAAGTGAAGGGTGCAGTACCAGCAGCAGCTGTAAAGGTGATTACAGGCGCAGTTCCGTTTAAAGGAGCTGAAACGCTGGCACTCAAAGTTGCAACCGGTTTAGCATAAATATGCAGATTTGCAGGTCTGTAATTAATGGCATAGTTTGTATTTAACCCCAGTGTACCTTGTGTAATCGCATAATCACCCGCTGTTTCTCCACCAATCCGGGTCAAGTTACCTGTAAAGGTATCGGCACCAACTAATGTTGGGGTTGAGGTGAAGGTGAAAGCCGGGTCAACGGTCGATTCGACTTTCGTTTTTGCATCAGCAGTTACCGTAATCGTTTTTGGCGATATGGTTAATATTTGTTGTTTTGCTAATGCAGGATTAAAAAAGGTATCGCCAGGCTGATTGGCAGTAATGGTTACTGTACCGGCTTTCAAAATATGCACATCACTGTTGGTTATCGTTGCAATATTGGTATCACTACTCGTATACGTGATATTAATGGCCGTGTTATCACTTGTTGCACCAGCAGCAAAATCGGGATCACCATAGGTTACCGTTTTAGTAGCTGTGAAAGTGATATTCTGATTTTTCTTTACTGTGGCATCATCGCGAGAATACCAGATTGGTGAGGTAATGATCCTACTACCATCGGCTTCTACTATATCTGCGTAATAATATCCTGTAGCTAAATTTGCTAGTGCATTGTCCGTGTAGGTCAAGTTTGTAGAAGAGCTTGTTGTTAATTCTACCGGGTTTACACCACTGCCTGGTGTGCCATAAAGAATTTTAATGCTGGTTACCGGACTGGTTGTAATGGAATTCACTTCAATTAAAGGTGCGCCTGCCGTTTTGAATACACTTCCAACCGGTTGTTTATTGATTGTGAAAACGATTTTAGCAGCCGAATCCTGTGATGCATAGAAACGCATTTTTTTAATAGCATCTAATAAATCATTCTCCGTAAGGGCGGGAGCCAGCACGACCAGGCGGGCTCTGGTATGCCGGCCAAATGTTAAGTTATGATTATCGTGATCGATACTTGCTCCCAGGTGATAGCCTCTGGCCAGCATGCGGTTATAATAGCTCAGGTAACTCATTGAGCTGGCCGGATCCGAGTAGGTAGTATTGGTGGAAAATGCAGGGCCGCTTTCCAAAGCGGTTCCAACGATTGCACTGTCGGCACTCAAATCGTAAGTAGCTGAAATATTGTTGAAATCTGTTGTATTCGGGTGAGCCAATGTTGCCACTGCGTTTAAGCCGTGCCTGTTGATAATTCTGAACAGTCCGGTACTACCCATATAAACACTTTTAGGCACATATATCTGGTTTTCTCCAGATTCCCAACCGATCAAAGAGTCGATACCATAAACAATGACGTGACCACCACCACTGATGACACCCCATTCCATACCATGTAATGCCACAAAATTGGATGTGGTAGCCTTTTTAGCTGCGTCAATTCCTGGCTGCCAGTTTGCTAATGACATTCCGGCCTGTGTATGATTATGTTCTGATATCCCCAGGAAATCAAGGTTCATTGAGTTCTTAGCGAAGGCATAATCATCTTCCGGTTTTTTTGTTAAATCGTCTTTATTTCCATCCGAATAGCTACTGTGACTATGTAAGTTACCGTAGTAGAAGTTTAGTTTATTTACATCGAGTATGCCCGTTTTAAAGGTTCCCTGTAAAGGTTGACTAGTTAAATAAAGCGGGCCACCTGCGCATGCGCTGTTTACAGCATAAACGAAAAAATAATAATTGGTATTTTGTGTTAAACCATTCCTGATAAATGTGCCACCTGCGCCACGTTTTACAACAACACCGCCACCGATCATGTCGCCAACATTATAAACGGTTTGGTTTACAGGGTTTGCTGATAATGAATTAACCGTGCTCATTACCACCAGGTACTCATCGCTTGCGCCGTTTGGCGTAAAAGCTGCCTGTATGAAATTGTAATTGGATGAGGTGATGGTGAAATTAGTTGGCTGAGCTGCTGGTGTTGTACAAGGTAATAATGTTCTGGTTGTTTGCGTACCAGAAAGGATATTTGAGGTCAGATATTTAGGTCCTCCTGTACATGAAAGGTTATTTAACGGAATAACAAAATAGGTATAGTTCGTTGAACTTGTAAGGTTATTATCGGTGAAGGTATTGGCTACAATTTTATTTACCACTATGCCACCACCAAAGGATGAGCCAATGGCATAAGCTGTTCCATCTGCTGGCAGGGCAGTTAATGTGGTATTCAGGCTCCTGATAATCAGGTATTCATTTGCGTCGGTTGATTTTACGAAAGTTCCGGTGATGCTACCTGTGGTTACACCAGTAAAAACTAATGAAGTGGCAGCCACCGTTGGTGCCGAACAAACGGGTAAATTTGGCGGAAAATGCACGCCCAGGCGATCTGCATCGTCATCGTCAATTGCATTCTGAACTGTTGCTATTGGTGTTCTGGTCCAATCACTTTCTAAAAATATAGGTGCCGGAGCAGTAACATTTAAACTTCTAACGTAGGAAACATCCTTCGCGTTAACACCCTGGCCAAAAGCATCAATAATATTGTTATTGGCATCAAGTAAAGCTACACCATCATTACCATTAAAGTTAATGACCGTGTTGCTGTTCAATATTGCACTTGATGAAGTTAAATAGGTAACTTCAGTCCCATTGCCTGTGTTACCCAGGAGGACAGAACCTTGTGCAGGTATCGTGAAATTCAGGTTGACAATCTGAGATGGCGTACCGGTGATGTTAATGTTTCCAGCGTCTCCCGAAATGTTATATAAAGCAAGTTTTAGCTGTGGTGAAGCAGTATTGACAGGTGCATTACTCAGGTTGGTCAGTTCAATCCATTTATTGACTGAGGTACCTTCGTAATACTGACTGATGATAACCGGGGCACTAACCAGCGGAGGGTTTGCTGTTGTAGCATCTACACTGGAAACAACGGTTTGTAAATTTGCAGCCGCATCCTGCGCCACAACGTATAGGGTATAAGAAGTGCCGACACTAAGACCTGTGATGGATGCTGAAGCATCTGTGTTGGCTGTGTTGGTGAAGCTTCCAGATTTTAAAGCTGTTGCGCCTGTTCCATCCTGTCCGGCTTTCACCTGGGCAGCTGTCGGGGCAGTGGTTGTTGTTAAGGCCAAAACATAGTAAGTCGTCCCGGCTTCATTGATGTTATTGGTGAAATCAACCGATGTAGTGGTAACGTTGCTGGTTTTAGGGTAGGTTGCTGCGGTAACTGGTGGTGTTACGTCGGCAGCCCCCAAAGTGCTAAAACTTAAAGTTGAAAAGCTGGTTTGCAGGTTAGCTGTAGCGGCTGCGTCTTCTGCAGTAACATAAATTCTGTAGGCAGTAGAAAGCGTTAAGCCCGCGATTGTTGTGGAAGCATCGACACCAAGAGTATTCGCAAAAGAACCTGATTTGAATGCATCATTGTTATTGCCATCTTTTCCAGCCTTAATCTGCGCAGAGGTTGTTGGAGCTGTTCCTGTAGCAGGAATGAGAACGTAGTACGTTTTTCCGGCCTCATTAATGTTAGAAGTTAAGTTAACCGTAGTACTGGTAATCAAAGAGGTTTTCGGGTATCCGGATGCATAAGTCGGAGGGGTCGTATCAACCGTACCAGATGCTGTAATGGTTCCGCCAATACTGAAACCGGCTCTGTCGGCAGCTGGCGAATTAAATCCCCAGCCACCTGTAGACGTTTGTCCACTGGCATAGTAACGGATTGTAATTGTAGTTCCTGCCTGTACATTTTGAAGGGCCGCAATGCCTGAAAGATTTACGGTTGGTGAGGCTGCAGGTGCTACTGTTGCTGCGGTAATGCTGATTGGACTTCCAATTAACGTAAAACTGGTGCCGTTGAGACTATAAGCATATTGAGTGCTTGCACCGGGACTGGCATAATAAGTTGCTGTACCTGCAAAAAGCGCATCAAGCGACGATAAAGAAATTTGTTTGCCAGCAGCAGCGGTTAGGGTAACCTGGAAGTAATCTGTATTTGTAGTAGAGATTCCGTTGTTCTGAAATCCCTGAGTTCTAAAAGAGTTATTTCCTGCGCTTGCAGGAGCTGTTGTTCCTCTGGTTAAAACCGGAGCTGCTGTTAAGCCTGCATCAAATTTGTTAGCGGTTGAGGTCGCAACCATAGTTTGTCCAGTGAAATCCCAGGAAGCTATTTGCGCAATAGTTACCGTTGGGAAATAAAAGACAATAATTAAGAATAGAAGTAAAATTTTTTTCATACAATTTTTATAGGGATATCAAATGTTTTGATAAATCAGTTTAAGGTGCAAATGGAATGCACCAAAGAAAACTCAGGCTTTGATTAACTTAGGGAGTAAAGTTTTACCATTAAGCGTGTTAAAGTGACTATTAGACGATTCAGATTTCATTCCATTTAGCACCGAATAAAATCTTAAGAATATTGAAATAAATTTGCCTTAATACTGCAAATGTTTCGGTATTGGATTAGGTTTTAGATCTTATTTTTTACCATAGGGAATGATTAGGATGTGAAAATAGGTCTTGATTGTTAAATGGGTATTAACATTGTATTAATGATAGGTATTTTCAGTTAGTTTGGCAATGATGCTTGTTTTCAAGACTAAATTTAGCTATTTTATTGGTGTTTCCTTATGGTGTTGATAACTTATCCTAATACAGCTGACTGGATTACAGAAAATCTTCAATATTTCCTTTTCCTTCACGAATCACTTCGAATTCTCCGGTAGTACAATCTATCACCGTAGAGGCTTCATTGTCGCCGTACCCTCCGTCAATTACCAAATCCACCAGATTCTCATATTTTTCATGAATCAATTCCGGATCTGTAGAATATTCGATCAATTCATCATCATCTTTAATGGAGGTAGATAGGATTGGATTGCCCAGTTCCTTCACAATGCATCGCGCTATATTATTGTCGGGAACACGTATACCAACCGTTTTCTTATTTGAGCTGAGTAACTTCGGTACGTTATTATTTGCGTTAAAAATGAACGTAAAGGGGCCTGGTAAAGCTTTTTTTAGTACTCTGAATGTGGTGTTGTCGATAGGCTTAATAAAATCTGATATGTGTTTCAAATCATGGCAGATGAATGAGAAGTTTGCTTTTTCCGGCTTAATTCCCCGGATGCGGGCAATCTTCTCAATGGCTTTGGGATTAGTGATGTCGCAACCTAAACCGTAAATGGTATCTGTAGGATAGATAATGATTCCACCTTTTTTCAATACGTCTACCACCTGTTCAATGGCCCTTTCATTTGGATTTTCCGGATAGATTTTAATAAGCATAGCGTAAAAATAACAATTTAATGGTGTTGGTTGTTTAATAATCCTAATCTTTGTATTAACAAAACATACGCTAATCTGTCATTATGAGAAAAGCTTTCGTCGCGATTGCCGCATTTCTAATCGCCCTTACCATTATGCTGGGCTTGTACCATCCTTTCTTATGGTGGACATTCATCTTCACAGGTCCTTTCGTGATCCTTGGAATCTATGATTTATACCAGCCTAAGCATAGTATTGTGCGCAACTATCCGGTATTTGGCCGTTTGCGTTATTTCATGGAAGAACTGCGCCCGAAAGTATACCAGTATTTTGTAGAAAGCGATACAAACGGTACGCCTTATAACCGTTTGAACAGGTCGCTAATTTATCAGCGGGCAAAAACGGATAATGATACGATTCCTTTCGGAACGCAATTAAACGTTTATGAAAACAACTATGAGTGGTTGAGTCACAGCATCGCTGCGATTTCGCACCATGAGTTAAACTCCGATCCGAGGGTGATGGTTGGAGGACCAGATTGCAAGCAGCCTTATTCTGCCAGTATCTATAATATTTCGGCGATGAGTTTTGGTTCATTAAGTCAAAATGCTATTCTGGCCCTAAATGGTGGAGCTAAACTCGGCAATTTCGCCCATAATACAGGAGAGGGCGGTATCAGTGATTATCACCGTCAGCCAGCAGGCGACTTAATCTGGCAAATTGGTACAGGATATTTCGGTTGCAGGAATGATGATGGTACATTTAACTACGAAGCTTACTCGGAACGTGCACACTCAGATCAGGTAAAAATGATTGAGATTAAGCTTTCGCAGGGGGCAAAACCGGGCCACGGAGGTATGTTGCCAGCCAAAAAAGTTACGGCCGAAGTTGCCAGGATTCGTTTGGTACCGGAAGGAAAAGACGTATTATCTCCACCTGCACACTCTGCGTTTAACACGCCTATCGGACTTTTGGAATTTGTAAAGCGCCTGCGTGATTTATCCGGAGGAAAACCTGTTGGCTTTAAATTATGTATTGGCCGCAAAAGCGAGTTTTACGCGATTTGTAAAGCGATGATTGAAACCGGTATTTATCCTGATTTTATTACTGTAGATGGTGGAGAAGGCGGAACAGGTGCAGCGCCGCAGGAATTCTCAAACTCTGTGGGTATGCCTTTACGTGAGGGAGTTGTTTTTGTTTATGATGTTTTAAATGGCTTTGACCTTAAAAAACACATCAAAATTATTGCTTCAGGAAAAGTGGCTACGGGTTTTGACCTGGTAAAAAATATCGCATTAGGTGCAGATATGTGTAATGCAGCCAGAGGAATGATGTTTGCCCTGGGGTGTATTCAGGCCCTGGAATGCAACAGCAATACCTGCCCAACAGGAGTTGCCACGCAAGACCAGAGTTTAATGAAGGGACTTGTGGTAGAAGATAAAAAAGTAAGGGTTAAAAACTTCCACAATTTAACTGTTGCCAGTGCTGTAGAATTACTTGGTGCTGCAGGATTGCGCGAGCCCCATCAGTTAAGCAGGGCATATATCAATAGGAGAGTAAGTTCGAGTGTAATGCAAAGCTATCTGGAAACCTATCCTTATATTCCTGCAGGAAGTTTACTGCAAACGCCTTATCCGACTCGTTTCGAATTAGGTATGGCCTTAAGTAGCTCAAAAAGCTTTGCGCCAACGGATTACAAGGTTTCTGCTGTTGATTATTCACACGCAAACCCTTATGGGGATACGATGAGTGAGAATTGAGATTTCAGACACTAGAGTTGAGCTGTTAAAAAATCATAAGGCCCCTGAATTGCTAAATTCAGGGGCCTTGTTGTATGTAGATATCTTAGTAAGTAATAACCTGTTCTTCCAGATGTTCCGGTAAATCGCGGTAATTGTATTTCTGTCCGCGTAACTGTGGTTGGAAGCCGGCGGCCTTTATGGACTGCTGGATACCGTTTGCTGTGAAGCGGTGTGGGGCTCCGGCTGCAGATACCACGTTCTCTTCAATCATAATGGAACCGAAATCGTTGGCACCGGCATGTAAGCATAGTTGCGCGGTCGTTTTACCAACAGTTAGCCAGCTTGCCTGTATGTTTTTAATGTTTGGAAGCATGATTCTGCTCAGCGCAATCATACGGATATATTCATCGGCTGTAACCGTGTTGCTGATGCCACGTAATCTCTTCAATAACGTGCCATCATCCTGGAAAGGCCAGGGTATAAAGGCAAGGAAGCCATTAGCATCAGCAGGCTTTTCACTTTGCACCTGACGGATCCAAACTAAATGTTCGAAGCGTTCTTCAATGGTTTCGACATGGCCAAACATCATGGTAGCAGACGTAGTGATGTCTAACTGATGACAGGCCCGCATCACATCGAGCCATTCCTGACCACCACATTTTCCTTTAGAAATTAACCTCCTTACACGGTCGTTTAAGATTTCCGCACCCGCGCCTGGTAAAGAATCCATGCCAGCTTCTTTTAAAACTTTTAGCACTTCGGTATGGCTGATGCCTTCCAGTTTAGCCACGTGTGCAATTTCCGGGGGGCCTAAAGCATGCAGTTTTAAATCGGGATAAAGTTCTTTCAGTTTTTTAAACAGGTCGGCATAAAATGCCAGGCCTAAATCAGGGTGATGACCACCCTGCAATAATAACTGATCACCTCCTAAACGGAAGGTTTCTTCAATTTTCACTTTATAGGTTTCGATGTCAGTGATATAGCTCTCATCGTGACCCGGGCGGCGAAAGAAATTACAGAATTTACAGTTTGCAATGCAAACATTGGTCGTGTTTACATTCCGGTCGATTTGCCAGGTTACTTTACCGCCTGGAACCTGTATTTTTCTAAGTTCGTTAGCTACGAACATCAGAGAGGCTGTGTCGGCATGGTGGTATAAATGTACACCTTCTTCAAGGCTCAGGAATTCAAAATGTAGTGCCCGCTGTAGTAAATCGGCTGTATTCATGGTACAAAGATAGTTAAAAGGGCTTGAAGGCGGAAGGTGTATGGTTGGCGGTTTGTAAAAAAAACGGTTAGCCACATTTAGCTGTTTCGTTTTGCCTTAAAATAATATCTTTACGGTTCTAAAAAATAATATGGTAGATTTTAATCGTTTTACACTCGCCAATGGATTAAAGGTTTTAGTGCATGAAGATGCCACTACGCCCATGGCAGTTTTAAATATTTTATATGATGTTGGTGCGAGGGATGAGGATCCGGAAAAAACCGGATTTGCACATTTATTTGAGCACCTGATGTTTGGTGGTTCGGTGAACATTCCAAATTACGACGAACCTTTGCAAAGAGTAGGTGGTGAGAACAATGCTTTTACCAGCAATGATATCACCAATTATTACATCACCCTTCCTGCGGAGAACATCGAAACGGCATTCTGGCTGGAGAGCGACAGGATGTTAAGTCTGGCCTTCTCGGAGAAAAGTTTAGAAACGCAACGGAATGTAGTTTCCGAAGAATTTAAACAGCGTTACCTCAACCAGCCTTATGGAGATGTTTGGTTGAAATTAAGACCATTGGCCTATAAAAAACATGCTTATCGCTGGGCTACTATCGGGAAGGAGCTATCCCATATTGAAAATGCAACAATGGAAGATGTAAAAGCATTCTTTAAAAAGCACTACACCCCACAGAATGCGATTCTGGTTGTAGGGGGAAATGTGAAAACTGAAGATGTTAAAAAGCTAGCTGAGAAATGGTTCGAGCCTATCCCGGCAGGCAACCAGTATGTGCGCAACCTGATTCAGGAAGATGTGCAGACTGAAGCCAGAACAGAAACGGTGAGGGCAAATGTTCCGCTGAATGCCATTTACATAGCTTTTAAAATGCCGGAGCGTTTGAGCAAGGATTACTACGCTTTCGACCTCCTGTCGGATATTTTATCACGCGGACAATCGTCACGTTTGTACACGAGTTTATTAAAAGAGCAACAACTGTTCAGTGATATCAATGCGTATATTTCGAGTAGCCTGGATGCCGGACTGTTTATTGTGGAAGGCAAACTGGTAGAAGGTGTAGCTGTTGAGGCGGCAGAAAAGGCAATCTGGGCCGAACTTGATAAACTAAAATCAGAATTGGTATCGGATAATGAACTTACTAAAGTTAAAAATAAGGTAGAATCAGTTCTGGTGTTTTCTGAAATGGGTTTGCTTGATAAAGCTATGAACCTTGCTTATTACGAACTGCTTGGTGATGCCAGCTTGTTAAACCAGGAAACAGAGGCTTTTCTGCAAGTTACCGCAGAAGACATCAAAAGAATTTCTAAGGATACTTTTGATCAAAATTCATCATCAACCTTGTACTATTTAACAGAAGAGCATGCTTAACCGACAACAAGCGCCTGACTTTAAACAGGTTTCAACTATAAATTTCATTCATCCGGAGAAACAACAGCTGGATAATGGCGTCCCTGTTTTCACAGTATATTCCGGAGAGCAGGATTTAGTCAGGATTGAATTCATTTTTAACAATGTAAACTGGAGTATTGATAAGCCACTGCAGGCCATCGCGGTTAGTGCCATGCTTAATAACGGTACCAAGAAGTTAAGTTCCAAAGAAATAGCTGAAAAGATTGACTTCTACGGTGCCTTTTTCCAGACGGAATATGTTCAGGATCAATCGAGCGTAACGTTATATACCCTGAACAAGCATCTGGCATCGGTCCTGCCGATTGTGAAGGAGGTGATTTCTGAAAGCGAATTTCCTCAGCATGAGCTGGATATTTACATTCAGAACCAGAAGCAAAAGCTTCAGGTAAACCTGAAAAAGAATGATGTTTTATCGCGTAAGGAGTTTGCCCATGCTTTATTTGGCGATACGGCTTATGGTGTTGATATTCAGGCCAGGCATTATGATGCACTTCAGCGCGATGATCTGGTTGAATATTTTAAAGCGGCTTACGCACCGAACAATTGTACGATTATTGTATCAGGAAAGTTTGAGCCTGAAAGTTTTGAACTGTTAAATGCAGCGTTTGGAAGTAACTGGGCACCGAGCACTGCGGTAAAAAACAGTTTTAGTTTTACCAGTTCTGAAAAGCAGTTTGTTTACAGAGAACGTCCGGAAGCTTTACAATCGGCAATCAGGATGGGGAAAATCGCGATAAACCGGAAGCATGAAGATTTTCCGGGTTTGCAAATTGTCAATACCGTTCTCGGCGGGTATTTCGGATCGAGGCTTATGAATAACATTCGTGAAGATAAGGGCTACACTTATGGCATTGGCTCTGGAATTTCATCTTTGAGCGATGCAGGATACCTTTTTATTGCTACTGAAGTAGGGGCAGATGTTTGTGCAGATGCGCTGAAAGAGATTTACAAAGAAGTAGATTTATTGAAAAACGAGCCGGTGGGAGCGGAAGAGCTTAATCTGGTGAAAAACTACATGCTTGGCTCCATGCTGGGCAGCCTGGAAAATGTATTTTCACATGCGGATAAGTTTAAAAATATCTATTTCGCAGGCTTGAATTACGACTACTACAACAGGTACATTCAAATTGTAAAAAACATTACTGCCGAAGAAATCAAAGCACTGGCCAATAAATACCTTACAACCGAAGATTTTGTCGAAGTTGTAACCGGAAAAAAATAGATTTGCTTATCAGCTAGTTTGCCGGTATATCAGGCAAACTAGCTGAAAAACAGTAGTTATCTATATTGGCATAAATATGCCGTTGGCGTAGTTGCTTTTACTTTGAAGGATGAATTTGCAGGAACTTCGAAACGAGTTCCTGCATTGAAAGTTTTCCAATCGTTGCTTTCCGGAAGAAGTGCTGTCAACTCACCTTCAATGACGTGCATCATTTTCTTTTGTGCAGTTCCAAATTCATATTCGCCCGGGTTAATTACGCCTACTGTAGATCTGCCTTCCGCAGATTCATATCCCAATGATTTCACGTTACCCTCGAAATATTGATTTTCTTTAATATTGCTCATATTCTTTATAGTGCTTTAGCTAATACTGCTTTTTGTTTATCGTTGCTGCGGTTTGCGCAAAGCTACTGTAACTGATTCCGGCGCATAGCAGTAGAATCAGAACTTTGAGAGCGGTTTTCTGCATTTTAATTAGTTTGAATGGTTAGTACAATTATAAAAAACATAATTAAGGATTTATAGCGTTTTAACATTTTATTCAGTTAGATTCCGGTTTCGTAGTAAATCCATAAGGAATAATTCAGAATTGTCAGCCGACGCTAATATTTATCCATATTTACTGCCACACTTTGATTTTCCTGGTTTTTTCGTATCTTTGCCTGGCAAATAATAAATCGTAATTTATTTGCTATGCAACTCGACTCCACAAAATTTATTGCTACAGGTTTAACATATGACGACGTACTTCTGGTACCGGCATATTCTGAAATTCTGCCCCGCGACGTAAATACATCCACTTTTTTAACAAAAAAAATCAAGTTAAATGTTCCATTGATTTCTGCAGCTATGGATACGGTAACTGAAGCTGAACTGGCTATCGCTATTGCACAAAATGGCGGAATTGGTATGTTACACAAAAACATGACGATTGACAGACAGGCGGATGAAGTTAGAAAAGTAAAACGCTCAGAAAGTGGAATGATTCAGGATCCGGTTACTTTACTTGAATCTGCCGTAGTTGCCGATGCTTTCAAAATTATGAAAGAACATAAAATTGGTGGTATTCCGGTGGTAAGCAGCGACAATAAGCTGGTGGGGATTATTACCAACCGTGATTTACGTTTTCAAAAAAATATGTCGAGACCAATTGCAGAGGTAATGACAAAAGAGAACCTGATCACTGCCCCAGAAGGAACGAATCTTGTGCAGGCTGAGGAGATTCTTCAGAATTACAAAATCGAGAAACTTCCGGTAGTGAGTAAAGATGGCTATTTAAGCGGCTTAATTACCTTCAAAGATATTTCAAAAGTTAAAAATTACCCCGTTGCCTGCAAAGATGAACGTGGCCGCCTTCGTGTAGGCGCTGCGGTTGGTGTAACTGCTGATACCTTACAGCGTGTAGACGCTCTGGTAGCTGCAGGTGTAGATGTCATTACGATCGATACCGCTCACGGTCATTCGAAAGGGGTAGTAGATAAATTAAAAGAAGTTAAAGCAAAATATCCAGACCTGCAGGTTATTGTTGGAAACATTGCAACCGGCGCTGCTGCCAGATTTTTAGCAGAAGCGGGTGCTGATGCCGTTAAGGTAGGTATCGGACCGGGTTCAATTTGTACCACCAGAATTATTGCAGGTGTTGGGGTTCCACAATTGTATGCTGTTTACGAATGTGCTAAAGCATTAAAAGGTACTGGTGTTCCGGTTATTGCCGATGGTGGTATCAAGCATACGGGTGATATTGCAAAGGCTATTGCCTCCGGAGCAAGTACGGTTATGGCCGGCTCGTTATTCGCAGGGGTTGAGGAATCACCAGGTGAAACGATCATCTACGAGGGACGTAAATTTAAGTCGTATCGCGGAATGGGATCAATCGAAGCCATGGAGCAAGGTTCTAAAGACCGGTATTTCCAGGATGTGGAAGACGATATTAAAAAATTGGTACCGGAAGGAATTGTTGGACGCGTGCCTTTCAAAGGAACGCTGGCAGAAGTAATGTATCAATATATCGGTGGTTTACGTGCCAGTATGGGCTACTGTGGTGCTGCAAGTATCGACGCTTTACAAGAAGCTCAGTTTGTTCAGATTACGGCTGCAGGGATGCGTGAAAGTCATCCACACGATATTACCATCACTAAAGAGGCTCCAAACTATACGAGGTAGTTTAAAGCATAAAAAGTGTTTTATCGTCCTTTAACGGGATAATCATAGTTATAAAGAACGGAGCATCATGATGATGTCTCCGTTTTTTTTGATCACCATTTACCCGCCAGTGTCCGCTATCCCTGGCTTCCATTAGCATCTTACCATGCCTGTTGATTAAATATTTGCAAAATAAAATTTGGCAATTGTGTTTTTTTAATATATTTGTCGACTAAATCCATAGAGTTTATCTAAACCAATATGAACCAATACATTTACTTTCCCGCAAATCGTTGTTGTTGCTGCTCAGGCGTGCTTAACATCCGTTTACGAACGGGCCAATAATTAAATATCTAAACCGAACATATTTTAACAATCATGAATAAAAACATACTAACGCTTCTAATCTTTTTACTGTCGGCAGGGATTGCTGCGGCACAAACGCCCATTAAGGGAATCATTAAAGCTGCCAATGGCATTACCATCCCGAATGCAACAGTGAAAATCAGGGGTACAAATATTACTACAAGTGCAGATGCTAATGGTGCTTTTACCATTGATGCAAAACAGCAGCCACCATTTTATATCCAGATTAGCTCTGTTGGTTATAAAGCTCAGGATTTTCAGGTTTTGAAGTTTCAGGAAACACCAATTGAACTGGTTCTTCTGGAAGATACGCAACTCGATGAAATTGTGGTAACCTCCCGCAGACGTTCGGAGGTGTTGCAGGATGTGCCTATCCCCATTACGGTAATAGGGGGGCAGGCTGCTGAGAATTCAGGAGCCTTTAACGTTAACCGTTTGAAGGAGCTGGTTCCATCGGTACAACTATATGCTTCCAATGCCAGAAACACTACCCTGAACATCAGGGGCCTTGGTTCTACCTTTGGATTAACCAATGATGGTATTGATCCGGGAGTTGGATTTTATGTAGATGGTGTATACCATGCCCGTCCGGCAGCAACTTCAACCGATTTTCTTGATATTGAGCAAATTGAAGTACTGCGTGGCCCTCAGGGTACGCTGTTTGGAAAAAATACAACAGCTGGTGCATTTAATATCACTACAACGAAGCCTACGCAAACACCTACTGCAAAAGTTGAGGTAAGTGTAGGTAATTACAATTTTATTCAGGCCAAAACCTCGGTATCAGGTGGTGTTGCAAAAAATCTTGCAGCGAAAATTTCCATTTCAGGAACCCAACGTGATGGTACGATCTGGAACACGAGGGAAGAAAGACTATACAGCGGTCAGAACAACCTGGGCTTTAAAGGTCAGCTGTACTACACCCCATCAGATAAGCTTAAAATTTTATTAAGCGGTGATGTAAGTGTTCAGCATCCTGCAGGTTATCCACTTGTAATTGCCGGGGTGACTACAACAGAGAGAAGTGCTTACCGTCAGTATGCAAGAATAGTTTCTGATCTTGGATATCAGCAGCCAAAAGTAGATCCTGCGGCGAGGGAAATTAATACTAACACTGCATGGAGGCATAACCAGTCCATTGGGGGAATTTCATTGAACGTAGATTATAAAATTGGTAACGGAACATTAACCTCAACAACAGCGTGGAGATTCTGGAACTGGGATCCGACAAATGACCGTGACTTTTCTGAATTGGCAGCATTGACCAAATCGCAAGGTAACTCCCGCCACGACCAATATTCACAGGAAATCAGGTATGCCGGTAACATTACTGAAAAGCTAAGCGGAGTAATCGGAGTATATGCCCTCAGCCAGAACCTGAAAGGTTTGGACCAAACTGAAGAGGTAGGTAAAGACCAGTGGAGATTTGTCCAAACCAGTAATACCGGTTCGCAAGCACTTTACTCTACTCCAGGATTGTTAGACGGATTTGGCATAAAAACCAATTCAGTGATTAAATCTTTAAGTACGGCTATTTTTGGTCAGGTTGATTGGGAAGTACTGGAGCACTTACACGTGCTTCCCGGATTGAGGTTTACCTATGATAAAAAAGATGTTGACTACAATCGTGTAACTTATGGCGGTTTGCAAACAACTGATGCCGCATTACTGGCTCTAAAAGCAGCAGTATATAGCAACCAGCAATTTGTAACCAGTACCGACAATAAAAATCTTTCAGGAAACTTTACCGTATCCTATCGTCCGACACACAGTTTAAATGTTTTCGGAACATTTTCTACAGCATACAAACCGGTTGGTGTAAACGTTGGTGGTTTACCAACTACTTCAAACGGCCAGGCAGATTTATCAGTGGCAGTAGTGAAACCAGAGTATGTGGAACATTATGAACTGGGAGCTAAAACCAAACCGTTTAAAGGTGCTATATTAAATATCACCGCATTTAATACCGATATTAAAGACTATCAAACCAACGTACAATCGCCACAGTTAGGCGTAAACAGAGGTTATCTGGCTAATGCAGAAAAAGTAAATGTTAAAGGTTTGGAGATTGACGGAACTTATCAGCTGGAAAGATTTTTAACATTAAATGCAGCTGTTGCTTATCTTGACGGTAAATATGTAAAGTTTACCAATGCACCACTTCCGCTGGAAGAAACCGGGCACACCGAAACTGTGAATGGCGTGGCTACACAGGTGGCATTTAAAGATGCTTCAGGCGGCCGTTTGCCAGGGATTTCGAAATGGAATATTTCAGGAGGAACAGAGTTAAGTACTCCAGGAAACCTGGCAACTAAACCAGGTCGTTATTTTATTGCCGGTGATTTCAGTTACCGTTCAGAATACTCTTCGAACCCAACGCCATCAAGTGTTTTAAATGTTCAGGGTTACGCTTTATTTAACAGCAGGTTGGGGTTCAAATCTGATAAATTCTCTGTATTTGTCTGGAGCCGGAACATTGGCAACAGAACCTACTATGAGCAGTTACAGGCAGCTGCAGGTAACTCAGGCTTATACGCAGGCGTTCTTGGCGATCCAAGAACTTATGGCGCTACTTTCCGATACAATTTCTAATAAAGGCCGGGATCTTTTTTCTCTTATATTTGGTTTAAAGGCGTCGGTTTATCCGGCGCTTTTTTGTTGACAGGACATTTACACCGTGTTAATTTTTGCGGTGTATTGTTCAGAATTAAAATTTATAGTAATGCGATAAAGTATTAACTTCGGTAAATTTTTATTGAATGAATAAGCTTAAAGCAGTTTGTGTTTACTGTGGTTCTAATTTTAATGGTGACGAGCAATTGCGTTCAGCCATTAAGCAACTTGCAGAGACACTTGTGAAACAAGACATCAGTTTGGTTTACGGCGGTGGGAGTGTTGGAGTAATGGGGATTTTGGCTAACGACGTGTTAGCATCCGGGGGTACCGTAACGGGGGTGATTCCTCAGTTTTTAATGGATAAGGAAGTTGGACATAAAGGTGTTACGGAAATGATCGTAACTGAAAATATGCATCAGCGAAAGCAAAAAATGGCCGATTTGAGCGATGGATTTGTGATTTTGCCAGGTGGGTTCGGGACATTAGAAGAGTTTTTTGAAGTGTTAACGTGGTTGCAGCTCGGACTACATAATAAGCCCATTGGTGTTTTAAATGTAAATGGTTTTTACGATCCTTTATTTGCGCAGATGGAAATGATGGTCCAAAGTAAATTTCTAAAACCGGCTAACCGCGACCTCGTATTTAATGAAGAAGATGCTGTTGAGTTAATCAACAAAATGGATAGCTTTTCGGCAGTGCCGGATGAGGTATGGTTCAGGGACCGGAATCTAACCTAAAAAACCTTCAATTAGTAACAAATAATTTTCAAACCACCATGCATCATGTGCAGGTGATAAAATATAACCACAATGCAAATCATTACATCGCACGCAGAATTTGAACAACACCTGGGCAAGGAGCTCGGAATCTCTTCATGGCATACCATAAGCCAGGAGCAGATCAATAAATTTGCAGATGCCACTTTAGATCATCAATGGATTCATTGTGACGAGGAAAAAGCCAAAAATGAAGGACCTTTTGGTGGAACAATCGCACACGGTTACCTTACCCTTTCTTTAATTCCTTATTTATGGAAAGAAATTGTTGATATTCAAAACCTTAAAATGGAAATCAATTATGGTATCGAAAACTTAAGATTTGCACAGCCCGTTCTGGTAAACAGTAAAATCAGGTTAAAAGCGAAGCTTGCTTCAATCGTGAACTTACGTGGTGTAACCAAGGTACATATGGGTATCGAAATGGAAATAGAGGGTCAGAAGAAACCTGCTTTTACCGGAGAAGTGGTATTTTTATATCACTTTATTACTATTTCCTAAAATCAGGTACTGAGTATAAAGTATCAAGTAAGCGATATGCAATGTATTTGTTGCCTGATACTTGATACTTTATAATATACTCTACGTCATCCGGTCTCGGTATTTGCTAATCAACCCGGTTAACGCTACTTTAAACTAATCTGCTTCCTCATCTGTGATTAACCTGATAGAGTCATCAGACAACATGATCAGTCGCTCTTTATAAAGTGAACCAATGGTTTTCTTAAAAGCACTTTTACTGATCTGGAAACGGTGGTAAATTTCTTCGGGTGTACTTTTATCTCCCAGTTCAATAACACCTCCGCTTTTCTTGAGGGCAGCCAAAATCATTTCTTTAGAATCAAGGATATGTCCGTAGCCGCTTGGCTGCAAGGTCAAATCTATTTTGCCCTCTACACGGATCTTTTTGATCCATCCTTTACGTTGTTCACCGATTTGAATATTGTCAAAAACTTCGTTATGGTAAACCAATCCGATATAGGTATTGTTGATGATGGCATTGAAACCTAAGTCTGTTTCTTCCGTAATTAATAAACTCACCTCATCACCTTCTTCAAAATCGAAGTCTTCTTCTTCAACAAAATCATATAGTTTCGAGGATGCGAGTAAGCGGTCGTTATTTTCATCCAGGTATACATAAACAACATATTTATAGCCTTTTTGCATCGGCCTTTTCTGTTCTCTGCTCGGTACGTAAACATCTTTATCAATCCCCAGATCCATAAAGACACCATCCTCACCATCAGAAACTACTTTTAAAAAAGCAAAATCGCCCACTTCAGCATAAGCTTTCTGAGTAGTGCCGGTTAAACGGCCATCTTTCTGGATGTAAACGAAAACGCTGACATTGTCGCCTATTTCCAGTCCGGCGGGTACGTACTGGTAAGGTAAGATGACCAGTTTATCACCATCTGTTAAATTTAAACCAGCCTCAGTTTTACTTAAAACTCTTAATTCATTGTATTTTCCTATTTCTATCATATTATGGGTTAACCATTTTCTTCAATGGTTTTAATGCAAAGTTAGCAATGTTTAGCTGGAATAGCATTTTTATAAAATAAACTAAACCACAAACTATTCAGATAAATGGGTTAAATTTGATTTTTACAAAGTATATTCTACAACATGGCAAAACCCAAAGAAGCTAAGAAACCCGGTGTTTTTAGTTTGCTTGCAGCGTATAAAGGCTTAATTTTTCTATTGATTTTATTTGCCCTGTTAAGCAACGGTATCAATTTATTACTTCCTAAAATTATTGCCCGTGGAATTGACTCCTATACAAACAAAACCTTCAATGTAGATGAAATCCTTTACCAGTTTGTTGCGGCCATAGTGCTGGTTTTCATTTTTACCTATCTGCAAAGCATCGTTCAAACCTACGCTTCGGAGAAAGTAGCAAAAGATCTGCGTAGCAAACTATCCGATCAGATTTCAAAACAAAGCCATGCCTATATTACTAAAGCGAATCCGGCAAAGCTACTGACCAATCTCACGTCAGATGCCGATTCAATTAAAATGTTTGTATCGCAGGCTATTGTTTCTCTGGCATCGTCCCTTTTCCTGATTGTTGGCGCCAGTATATTATTGCTTATGACAAACTGGAAACTGGCCTTGTGTGTGATTGCTATAGTGCCGGTTATTGGTGGAGCATTTTACTATGTTTTGAAAAAGGTTAGGGTATTGTTTATTAAAAGCAGGGAGGTAATTGATTGGTTAAACAAAGTAATCAGCGAGAGTATCCTTGGATCGGCTTTAATCCGGGTAATTAATTCACAACAACTGGAATACAACAAGTTTCTCGATGCCAATGGGAAAGCCCGTGATCTGGGGCTTTCTATTCTTCGTCTGTTTGCCAGTTTGATTCCAATCATTGTATTTGTAGCTAACTTATCAGGCTTAACCATCCTGGTGCTCGGCGGCCATTTCGTAATTACCGATAAGATGACCCTGGGAGAGTTTGCAGCCTTTAACAGTTACCTGTCGCTGATTATTTTCCCAATTCTGGTGATTGGTTTTATGAGCAATGTTATTGCGCAGGCAACCGCATCTTACCAGAGAATTGAAGGGGTGTTAAATGCCCCACCGGTAGCACACCCGGGAATGTTAACTAATGAATTGACGGGTGAAATCAATATTGAAGATGTTTCTTTATCTCTTGGACAAAAACCAATACTCAAGAATATATCTTTAAGTGCCAAGAGTGGCTCAAGAACTGCAATCATCGGCCCCACGGCTGCAGGGAAAACACAACTGCTTTACATCCTTACAGGCTTAACAAGTCCTGACTCAGGTGTTATACTTTTTGATGGGAAAGAAATTAATATGTACAATCAGGAAAAGTTCCATAAGCAGGTTGGATTTGTTTTTCAGGACAGCATTATATTTAATATGAGTATCCGGGAAAATATTGCTTTTAGTGATACGGTAACAGATGAATCGTTAGCGAAAGCCATTCAAACTGCAGAACTGAAAGACTTTGTCGATGCTTTGCCCGGGAAATTGAGTACCATTATTTCTGAAAGAGGAAACAGTCTTTCAGGGGGGCAGAAGCAACGGATTATGCTGGCAAGAGCTTTAGCCATCAATCCTAAAATCTTAATACTGGACGATTTTACTGCCCGCGTTGATACCAATACGGAAAAACGAATCCTGGAAAATATCCAGAAGAATTATCCTGATCTTACCTTGTTATCGGTAACTCAAAAAATAGCTTCAGTTGAACATTACGAAAATGTAATCCTGCTGATGCAGGGTGAGGTCATTGCTTTAGGAACCCATCAGCAGTTGCTTAAAAGCAGTCCGGAATACGTCCAGATTTACAATTCACAACAGAGTACCAGCAATTATGAACTACAATCTTAATCAGCTTAATCCCGGGCAAAACAAGCAATCTACTTATCAGGCGCTAAAAAGATTGCTGAAGCTGATTGAGGCTGAGCGCAAAAAGCTTTGGCTGGCGCTGGTTTTTATTCTCGCAAACTCAAGCTTGCTTTTGGTAGGTCCACTGTTGGTTGGTCATACCATAGATACCTATATACGTACTAAACAGTTCCATGGCGTGCTTGTATTTGGCGGAATCCTGCTGGTGATTTATTTGTGTGCCATGGTTACAGGCTATATACAAACCAAACTCATGGGTGGAATAGGGCAGCGGATGCTGTACACTTTACGCAATGCAATTTTCAATAAACTACAGAAACTACCGGTTTCCTTTTTTAACCAGAATAAGGCTGGCGACTTAATTTCGAGGGTTAATAATGATACGGATAAGCTTAACCAGTTTTTTTCTCAATCGTTAATGCAGTTTATTGGCAGTATTGTAACGATGCTTGGGGCGGGGATTTTTCTATTGTCCATTAATACCGAACTTGGTGTAGCAGCACTTTCGCCTGCAGCACTAATCATTGTGTTTACAGTTGCCTTATCACCCTGGGTTAAAAAGAAAAATGCAAAAAACCTGAAAAGTGTAGGTGGTTTAAGTGCTGAAATTCAGGAGAGCCTGAATAATTTTAAAGTGATTATCGCCTTCAACCGACGCGACTATTTCCGGAAACGTTTCGATGAAGCCAATCAGGAGAATTATAAAACTGCTATAGGTGCTGGTTTGGCCAATAATATTTTTGTTCCCGTATATGGACTCCTATCAAGTGCAGCACAATTGATCGTGCTCTTGTTTGGGATTTACCTCATCGCCCATGGCCATTTTTCTATAGGGTTGCTGGTGAGTTACATTTCTTATTGTACCAATTTTTATAACCCATTGCGTCAGCTTGCCGCTCTGTGGACCAGTTTTCAGGTAGCTATGGCGGGCTGGGACAGGATTTCACAAATTCTATTACTGGAGACGAATTTGAAGCAGATCGATGAAATGCCACAGGTTGGTTCGGATGCGTTGCTGGAATTTAAGGATGTTCATTTTTCTTATGATGATTCAAAAGAGATATTGCATCACGTTAACCTCAGGTTTGACAAAGGGAAAACCTATGCACTTATCGGGCCAACAGGAGGGGGTAAAACAACTACAGCATCTTTAATTGCCCGTTTATATGATGCAACGAAGGGTACCGTACTTTTAAATGGGAAAGACATCAGGACATTCAGTGCCGAAGCACGGACACAGAAAATTGGTTTTATTTTACAGGAGCCCTTTCTGTTTACCGGAACGGTTAAAGAAAATATTCTCCATGGTAACAGCCAGTATAAAGATGTAAGTGACGTTGAGCTGGAAAAGATTATTCAGGATGCCAGTTTAGGTGCGCTTCTGGCAATTTTCGATGAAGGATTAAACACTAATATCGTTTCCGGATCGGATGGCATCAGTTTGGGACAGAAACAGCTGATCGCTTTTATGCGGGCTGTGCTTAGAAGTCCTGAATTACTGATTCTGGATGAGGCAACCGCGAATATCGATACCATTACCGAGAAGTTGCTGGGCGATATCCTGAATAAACTTTCAAAGGAAACCACCCTGGTGATTATTGCCCACCGCTTAAATACCATTGAAAATGCCGACGAGATTTACTTTGTAAACGAAGGTGAGGTGCAAAAGGCCGGAACACTGGATCATGCACTCGATATGTTACTTAAGGGTAAGCGTGTAAGTTAAAACATCTACTATGAAAAAATATTTTCTCCTTTCATTCTTTATCTCATTTTCTTCAGTTGCTATCAGTCAGTCTACAGCTCCGGTTTTTGTTCAGGATAGTCTTAAGCTCATTTCTTCGCAGTTTAAATTTACAGAAGGAGCTTCTGTTGACAAGCAAGGTAATGTGTTGTTTACCGATCAGCCTAATGATAAAATCTGGAAATACGATACACAAGGCCAGCTCAGTTTATATATGGACAAATCGGGTAGGGCAAATGGTACGTACTTCGATAAAAAAGGCAATCTGATCGTTTGTGCGGATGAAAATAATGAGATATGGTCTATCGGCAAGGATAAGAAAGTAACCGTTTTGTTCTCCGATTTTGAAGGTAAAAAAGTAAACGGACCCAATGATATCTGGCTTGATGGAAAGGGCGGAATTTACTTTACTGATCCCTATTATCAACGCGATTACTGGACCAGGCAAAAGTCTGAACTTAACGGGGAAAAAGTCTATTATATTCCGAAAGGAAAGAAAACCGCATATGTAGTTGCCGAGGGCTTAACCAGGCCAAATGGTATTGTGGGTACACCTGATGGAAAATACCTTTATGTGGCCGACAGGGTGGCTGATGTGACGTACAGATATGATATCAACAAGGATGGATCCTTAAGTAACCGCCTGCTTCTTTTTAAGCAGGGCTCGGATGGAATGACATTGGATAGTAATGGTAATGTTTACATTACAGGAAAAGGGGTAGATATCTATAAATCAACAGGTGAAAAGATAGGGCATATAGATGTGCCGGAGAACTGGTGTGGGAATATATGCTTTGGAGGTAAAAACAGGAACATTCTGTTTATTACCGCGTCTAAGTCGCTCTACATGATACCGACAAATGCCCGGGGAGTAGAATAAGTAACAGGAAGTTAGCCTAACTTCCTTCCTGTATTAATTACGTTTACGCCGTTAAATCGCGTGGTGGCACTTCCGTGCGATACGGCACTTACCTGACCGGGTTGCCCTTTTCCATCAGAGAATGTTCCGCCTAAACGGTAGTCATTCTGATCGCAGCGCTGTACACATGAGTTCCAGAACTCCTGCGTATTTGCCTGATAAGCGGCGTCTTTGAACATCCCCACAATTTTACCTTCCTTTATCTCGTAAGCCAGTTGGGCGCTGAACTGAAAATTGTAGCGCTGCTGATCGATAGAGTAAGAATTTCGGCCAAACATATAGATGCCTTTCTCCACATTTTTAACCATATCGGCGGCACTTAGTGGTGCGTTTCCAGGCGCTAGAGAAACATTAGGCATTCTTTGAAACTGGATGCTGTCCCAGCTATCGGCATAACAACAACCCTGGGATGCTTTCAGTCCGAGGATATGCGCCTGATCGCGTATGGTTTGATAGTTAACCAAAATACCGTCCTTAATGATATCCCAGTTGCCACATTTAACCCCTTCATCGTCATAACCCACAGCACCTAAGGATCCTGGTTCCATTTTATCCGCCAGGATGTTAACTTCTTTGCTGCCAAAATTGAATTTTTTCGATTCCCATTTATCCAGGGTCAGGAAACTTGTCCCGGCATAGTTTGCTTCGTAGCCTAAAACACGGTCTAATTCTGTCGGGTGACCGACAGATTCGTGTATGGTTAGAAAAAGGTGAGAAGGGTCTAAAACCAAATCGTATTTTCCCGGAGCAACGGGTTTAGCTTTTAGCTTTTCATCGACGTGAACAGCTGCTTCGCGAACATCTTCGAGGATATCATAACGCTTTTTATACAGGGTTACCGGTCCGCCTTTAATTTTCTCTGTGTCTTTAGGATTTAAGTACTCAAATCCCATTCCCATTGGAGCACTTAATGCACTTCTGGTTTCAAATTTGCCGCTGGCTGAGTCCGTTTTTGTGAGGGTAAAAGTAGGCCAGATTCTATGAATATCCTGATCAATGTAAGACCCGTCTGTTGAGGCAAAATACTTTTGCTCATTGACCATGAATAGATTTGAATTGATGTATTTAGCACCGCCTTTCATGGCCTCATTGTTCACTTTCAGTAGCAGGTCGACCTTTTCTTTTATTGGAACCTCGAAGGCATTCACCTCTAATGGCGTTTTCCAGCTCACCTCACCGAACCCTTTTTGCGGGGCAAGTTGAACAGGCTCCTCCATGAGTTTGGAATTGCCTTTCGCGATAGCAACCGCCGCCGCTGCCGCTTTGGCAATGCTATCGTTATCGAGATTGTTTGTTGCCGCAAACCCCCAACTTCCGTTGGCAATTACCCGTACCCCCAAACCATAAGATTCAGCATTGGAAATATTTTCTACCCTGTTTTCTCTTGTGGCTACCACCTGATTCAAGTACCGTCCAATCCGAACATCTGCATAGGTTGCTCCTTTGCTTTTTGCAGCATTCAAGGCAACATCAGCCATTTTCTTTTTGAGGGCAACATCAACAGGTGTTAATGATTCTTCTACAGAAATTATTTTGCCAAATGCGGGTAAATTGGGCAGCATAGAGGTGCCCAGGCCCACGCCGGTCATGTATAAAAAATCTCTTCTTCTCAATTTTCGGTTTTTAAATTGTATGGTAAAAACGAGCAATCCAAACCTTGAGTTTAGATTGCTTCACTGCTTCGCCTCTCGATAATGATTCAATTAATTAAATCGCGTCAGACAGCGAAGTAAAGGTGAAATCTCTGATTTTCATTGGTGGGATCAACCCACTTCCGGTTCTCACAGGTTTACCTAGTGCTTCAACATTGTTTAACATAATCACCGGACTCTCGTTAAATCTGAAGTTTTTAATCGGGAACTTAATCTCACCATTTTCGATATAGAAAGTACCATCACGCGTTAAGCCAGTCAGTAGTAACGTTTGAGGATCAACAGAGCGGATATACCAGAAACGCGTAACGAGAATACCTTTTTCTGTACTTTTAATCAAATCTTCCAGCGATTGTGTTCCGCCTTCCATTACAATGCTTCTGCTGAACGGTACTGGCTGAACATTTTTCTGTGCGGCCCAGTAACGGGAATAAGAAAGGTTTTTAACCACACCTTTATCTACCCATTGTGTTCTTTTTAAAGGTAATCCATCGCCACTCCAGGTGGAAGAGGGCACTTCGGCGTTGAGGGGATCAGAGTAGATGTTTACATTTTCAGAAAAAAGCTGTTCGCCTAAACGCGTACCGCCACCATTTTTACTCATGAAACTTCTGCCTTCATCAGCACTACGGGCATCGAAACCCCTAAACATGTTGCCTAACATATCGCTGGCCGCAAGCGGCTCTAAAATGACAGTATATTTTCCTGGTTCAATGGCTTTTGCTCCTGCAGAACCATTGGCTTTGCCTGCTGCAATTTTACTCAGTGCCAGGGTATCCATTTTGGACAGGTCGTTAAAATCCTGCTCTACATATCCTGATCCCGTTCCCTGCTTATTTCTAACCGTAACAGAGAAAGAAACATTTGTGCCTTTATTGTATGCAAATAAACCTTTTGAGTTCATGATTGCATTAAAACTGGTAGAGTTTTCCAGAAAGCCGGCAGCATCTAATCCTGCTGCTTTGGATACACTTAAACTTTTTCCTACCATTTCCGCGCGGGTATCTGGTGTCATTGCCGCAGTATTCGCATTAAATGTTTTAGATTCATCAAAGGTGGCTGGCCCTAATAGTGGCATAAACTCAGGGTTCTCAGGAGCCAGCATCGCCAGCTCTTCCGCTCTGCGCACCACTTTTTCAAGTGAAGCATCATCAAACTCATTGATCGTTGCCGAACCTGTTTTCTTTCCATACGTTGAACTTACGCCCAAACTCATGGTACTGATTTGTCCTGCGGTTGAAACGGCATTACGGGCATAACGAATGTTTCCGCCATCCGAACCTCTTAAACTTACTTCGCAGAAATCGGCTTTTGAAAAGCCAACTACCTTTTTTAATATCGCCTGGGCTTCTTCTTTACTTAGTATAGCCATAATTATATCTTTCTTGCTGTATTAATAACATTAACTCCATTGAATCTTGCAGTTGAACTTCCGTGTGAAACGGCACTGCTTTGCGAAGGCTGACCTTTTCCATCGTTGAATGATCCACCTAAACGATAGTCACTTTCATCGCAAACCGCATTGCACGAATTCCAGAATTCCTGCGTGTTTGCCTGATACGAAACATCGTTTAACATACCTACGATTTTTCCTTCCCTGATTTCATAGAAAATCTGCCCTCCAAACTGGAAATTATAGCGTTGCTGGTCGATGGAAAAACTGCCATCGCCGATAATGTAAATGCCTTTTTCAACATTTTTAATCATATCATCAACGCTAAGCTTTTCTTTACCCGGCTGTAAGGAAACATTGGCCATACGCTGGAACTGAACATCGTCCCAGCCCTGAGAATAGCAGCATCCCTGTGATTCATTTAAACCAATGATGTGTGCCTGATCGCGAATGGCCTGGTAATTGACCAATACACCATCTTTGATTAAATCCCATTTCTTGCATTTTACGCCTTCATCATCATAGCCTACTGCGCCTAATGAGCCCACCTGGGTTTTATCGGCTACAATATTGACTTTATCACTGCCAAATTTAAATTTCTTTGATTCCCATTTATCCAAAGTAAGGAAACTGGTACCGGCATAGTTTGCTTCATAACCCAACACGCGGTCTAATTCAGTTGGGTGACCAACAGACTCGTGAATGGTTAACCAAAGGTGAGATGGATCCAACACGAGATCATATTTACCCGGTTCTACCGATTTTGCCTTAATTTTTTCTGATGCTACACGCGCGGCCTCTTTCACATCTTCAAGCATATCATAACGGCCTTTGTAGCGGGTTACAATACCACTTACTTTATCCTCCGGACGGGCGTGCATATACTCATAACCTTTACCCATGGGCGAACTTAAGGAGTTGCGGGTTTTAAACTGTCCCGAAGCCCGGTCTATTCTGGTGACATTAAAATTCGGATAAATCCTGTGTACATCCTGATCAATATAAGACCCATCTGTTGAGGCAAAATATTTTTGCTCATTCACGGCAAAAATTACCGAGTTGACGAAGTTCGCTCCGTTTTGCATGGCAACATCGTTCACGTTTAAAAGCAAATCTACCTTTTCCTTTACAGGTACTTCAAAGGCGTTGATTTCGATAGGTGTTTTCCAGCTCACCTCGCCGTAACCTTTTTGAGGTGCCAGTTGTACAGGCTCACCCTGGATCTTTGCATTTGCCTTTGCCACTGCAACCGCTTGTTCAGCACATTTGGCAACTGCATCTTTGCTTACATTATTTGTTGCGGCAAAACCCCAGCATCCATTGGCCAAAACGCGTATGCCCACACCATAAGATTCGGTATTGGCTACACCCTGCACACGCTTTTCGCGGGTGGCGACAAACTGGTTGAGGTAACGGCCAATGCGTATGTCGGCATACGATGCACCTTTTGATTTCGCAGCGTTGAGCGCTACATCGGCCAGTTCTTTCTTGATCTTAACATCAACACCCTCAAGTGCCTGTAAAGGATCTATGGGCGTTCCGAAGGCGGATAAGTCGGGAAGCATAAGCGCCCCAAAACCCATTCCTGATAAATAGAGGAAATCTTTTCTTTTCAATTGGTTCGGTTTAGGTGATTTACGATCTCAAGATAGCCATTAATGTGCTTAGATAGCCAATATATTTATAACATTTTAGTTTCAAACTGCAGTTAGGCTGAAAGGATTCTCGATTCGTACCATAAAAAGGCAGAAGCAAGTATAAATCCTGATAAAAACCACCATATTGAAACCTCTTTTTCTGAAAAGTTATTCGTTAGCGAGGTTTTTGTAGTGTGATGGTTTGCTTTGTTTGAAAGCTGTGAGGTTGAAATGATAGTTTGTTGATTTTTTAAAGCCAGCCAGTCTGTATTTTTATAAATAAAGAAAGTTTGAGTTGATTGGTTGACAGATAATGCCTTCCAGCCAGAGGTTTCTGGCCAAAAGGACGCCTGCCACTCAAACGGAAGCTCAATATTTTGCCCGGGTGCAAGCTTTACACCATTAACTTTTATTTGTGGCGCTTTACCCGATTCAGCTAAATCGACAATAAATTCTGTTTTCCCGTAAATTGATGGAAACTGCGGGAGTATTTGAACAGATTGAGCTTCATGTTTCTTTCTTGCTGCCGCTGATAAAACTGCAGACCAGTACCGAGTGTAATCTGTTATTCTACCGGATAGAATCCAGTTGAACGTTGAGGTGATTGAAGTGATGAGTATTTTTCCTGATCCCTGAAGGGTACTGCTCACTAAAGTTTTGCCGCTTCCATCAATAACCATAGGCTTATCATTCACAGTCGTCTTTAAAAATAAAGTCTGTTCCAGTGGAAGCTTGCCAAATTTGTAATCTTCGTCCTTTAACGATAGACTCAACTGTTTATCTTTCGAAGGAGGCAATTCAAACCTGCCAAATCTGGAGCTAAACGCAGAGGCAGGCTTTAGATCGGAAATTCTGATGAACAAACCCAATCCACCTTTAACGCCATCGTTTATGGCTGTTCTTTCGTCCGGTGCAATTGCTGCAAGTTCACCCTCATCTATGATTAAAACATCGAATTTTTTTAGGGAAGAGGCCGTGATCCGGTCGACGTTTAAACTATCTGTATTCAGGAAATCTGAGCTGTATTTATCTTTGCTGATCCTGGTCCGGAAAACCAGCGGATACTGGTTATCGAACAGCCATTTTTTCAAAAATTTATATTCAAAATCAGGATAGGAAGATAATATCAAAACTTTCATTTTGCCTTGTTCAGTCACAATAAAGGGTAGGGGCTCTTTAGCCAGGGTATCATTGTTCTGCAAACTAATCAACTCATAAACTGCCTTTCCAATTTGCTTTGGTTGGGTTTTGAATGAAAAAGGTTTGCTTGAATTTGGTGCAACTGAAACAGAATCAATTGAATTTCCCAGACCTTTAAGCAAAAGCTTTACACTTTCGCTACTGCTATTCTGATAAACTCCCTGAACCTGGAGTTGTTCGGTGGATTTGATTCTTCCTTGCCAGTCAGCTGAAATGATGCCGCCTGGTTTTGCAGCCGGATGGAAATTTATCCCGTAACCTGCTAAACCTTTCAAGTCTTGATCTGATAAACCGTAACCATAAATATTAAGTTTATTAATAGCCGGATGAGTGGCCAGGAAATAGGGTAGATCCTGAATCAGATTTGTTTTAACCCCCTTTATTGTAAAGGCCAGGGAATATTTCGTGCCGCTTATTTTTGTAACAGAATCAGGGTTTGTTCCTTTTGTAAGTAAGGTAATTTCATTTATGTTTTGGCTGGATGGGATGCGATACTTCACCGGAACAATCAAAAGGGCAAAACAAGTTACTGCCATCATGGAGGCAATAAGCCGCCAGATTAACCTTATCTTATCTGCTCTGGAAATCTCCTTGTATAACAAAAAGGAAAGCAGAATGAAGCTTAAAATGATAGCGATATATTTGAATTCCATGCCTATCTGCCTGCTTTGTTTAAGTTATTGAAATAGTTTTGATACAGGGCCGAAGCGGGAAGGGCACTTTGTATTTGTGGACTGGCCGTTTCACCTTTAATCATTTTTTGTATCGCTTTCTGGGCGATGTCGATATCTGAAACCTGTAAGCGGGTATTGCCTGACAATCGTCTCAAACTGGTCAAAGCATTTAAATAGGTTGTTGGGTTGTCGGCTGCGGCACCAATCATATACTTTTCAGTGTCGCTCAATAAAAAACGATCACCTTCAGTAAATTTCTTTCCTGACTTTCTACTTTCCAAAAGGGCCAGCGAAGCTTTTAACTGTACCATTCGCTGTTCCTTCCGTTCGGCCGACATTTTTTGAACAGGCTGCATAATCTTATCCAGTTCACCACTTAATCGTTTTTCGGGTTTTAGTGATGCGGTTTTGACTGTTGTTTTTGCCACGTAAGCCCTTGATTTTTGCTGAAGGTCTTTTAATAATCTTAGTGCCTTATATTCATAAGGCAAGGCTTCTTGTGGTTTATAAGTTCTCAAACGCAGTTCTGCATTCCACATTTCCGTTAAAACGGCTTTTAACTGTGCTTTCATTTCCGGTTCAAAAAACGTAGCATCTTCAGCAATATCATGTTTATGGGCGTACTTATCCATTATGGCGGTAACATCTCCAAATTTTTCAGGCTCCGCTGCATGCTCCGCATGTTCATCGTGATCGTCGTGGTCGCCGCCAATTTCAGTCTCATTTTCTTCGCCCAAAAACTGACCATAGCGAAGCCTTAGTAGTTTCTGGTCGATCCCCAGCTCGTTACTCCGGGTTTTGAAAGCCTCTGCAGATAAACCAGACTGTTCTTTTAACAACTTTTCTGTATCAATAATAATCTGCCGTTCACTTCTAAAATATTCCGGAACCAGGTTAACGCCGTTCGTCATACCAGCCATGCTCATGAGCTCGGTTGTATCTACAATTGAAACGAAATAAACGTCTGAACGACTGGATTGACCATGGTTGTCTATTGCCTTGATGAAAAAATAAAGTTCATCGCCAGGTTTCATACCTAAGCTTTTTAAATCGATTTCCTTGCCTAGAGCGATGTGCTTCTGGTTATTGAAACTGGTGTTGAAGCTTAACTTTTTTTCGGTAAAGCTTACACCTTCGCCTTTACCACTGGCCATAGTTGCTGAAATAAAAGCATCATTGATTCCATAGTCATCACTCAGGTTTAGTTTTAGATTAAACTTTTGCGGTTGACCGATATCGATTGTTGTACGCTGCTTTGGTTGTATGATCTTAATGTTTACCGGTAAATCGGGTATGACTTCCATTTGGTATAAATCTGACCTTCTGCCATCTATCTCCAGTTGATAGAAACCTGATTTCTCAATTGTCTTTGCAAAAGTCCACTTTGTAGCTTCGCGGTTTTGCGGTTTCAAAACAATTGTCTCCTTATCATTGAAAATAATCCTCAGTGTTTTCAGACTGATGTTTGTTTCGAATTGCCAGATTATTCGGGCACCTGTTTCTGCCTTGATGGTAAATTGCTTTTGTTTACGTTCAGGTTTACCGGTGTAGGCAGGGGGTATGATGGTAACGTCAAATGCAGAAACTTCTGCGGGGACTTTTTCCTTGATTATCGGTACCGGGTTTTGATTGGCGGAGGCCGTCTGATGTGCTTTGTGAATCTGGGGAATTTTTGTGATCCCGAAACTCATCAGCAAACCAGCCAATAGAATTGCTAAGCCTATATATAATTTTCTTAGCGGCTCTTTTTCGGGATTTATGGTATGGATTACTTTTTCGATTTTTGCCAGCTGTAATTGTTGCAGCATGGATAATCCTTCCGGATGTTGAAGCAGCAAATCGGCACTTTCCTCGAGTTCAGGATATTGATGATTGATGAATCTGGAAAAATCGCGATCTGAGCTTTTCCAGATAGGCTTAGCAACCAATAAAATGATCAGAATTATAGCCAGTACAATTACAAAGTACCAGGCAGCTAAATGAAGTACATGCACAAGAAATGCAGAAATTACCAATGCCATTGCCAGGCTAACCGCTAGTAAGCGAAGCAGATAAAGTGTTATCCACTTTTTCCTTAAGCGATGTATCCAGATTTGTCCCTCAGTTTTTGACATAAGCAATGGTTTTTTTTCTGAAAGATAAAATCCGCTCAATGGTAAAGAGCAGTAAAGCCAGCACCCAGTAAATATGGTTGACTGGTGCATTTGTAGTTTTTTGTACAGTGCCGGAAGCGGCATCACGTTTAACTACTGTTTGTTGTTCATCGGCCAATTGGCGCTGGTCTGCAGCATTATGCTTAAAACCAAAACCTTCCTGGTCTGGATCCTGAATCACAACAGGCATTAAAGCTTTTACAAATACCCCATTCCATACCAGTTGGTTCCATTGTGGATTAAAACGGCTAAAGAAATGATAGATATTCAGGTTACTTAATTGCTCATGACCCAAAATGGTATTGCCGAACCCATCAACCCAGATTTTATCAGGCGTTTCTGGTGATTGGATTCGTTTTGTTGAGGAAATACTTTCTCCCTCGATGCGGAGGAAAGAGGCCTCCGGAATTACCCTTCCTTTTTCATATTGGAATAGTGTGCCGTTATTTTCTATTGAAGATTTGAAATCACGAGAAACAGTTTCGTCAGAAAGCCAGAAGCCAATGTCGGCTTTACTTTCGGGATTTATTTCCAGCCGGCGGTTACTGAAGCCTGAAATGGCACGGAGTGCAGCAATCAGGTATTTGCTGTCGTTGTTGCCTGGGGGTTCATAAATTGCAATTTTTATAGCACTGGCGTCATTGTTTTTTACCCGGGTGTAAGTTGTATTTGAAGGATTTGATGTCGCTTCATATTTTATTCCTGCATAGTCGGCAATCCAGCTACTTGTCGTATCTGTTTCATTTAATGTCTTCCAGTTCAGGTTGTAATCAGTTTGAGGTATTCCCCTTTCAAGATTGGCAAGCCGGCGATCAGCAAAAAGCAAGACCTGGCTGCCTGACGGCAGAACGTCATTCAGCTGATTGAGCAAATGGCTATAACTTAGTGAAGTAACTGTTGAATGCTGAGTATCTGCTGTATCCTTCAAATTTAGCGTGGCAAATGCCGTATTAAATTCATGAAGTTCATAACCCCGATTGATCAATGAATCGATCATTCTGCGGTTATTTTTGTAAACCTGAAGTAGATTAGATTTTTGAACCAAAATCCAGCCACCATTCTTTATTGGTAAAGTTTTTTTAATTACTGGCTGTGCGAGGATAAAGGCAATAATGATCAAAAGTAAACACCGCAAAATGAGTAATAACCAATCGTTGATCCTGAAGCTTCTCGAGCTCGCGCTTGAACGTTCTCCTAAAAGCGCAATGCTTCCGATTTTTAATGTCTTTCCCTGCTTGATATTCCACAGGTGGATAATCAGCGGAACAATTAAGCCTGCCAGCGCCAGTAAACCTATGGGATATAAAAACTGCACAGTTAAATTCTAAGTTTGCTTCTTTGTTTTAAAAAATCTCTCAATGCCTGATCCAGCGGCTCATCAGTACAAATCGTTCTGTAAAATATTCTTCTATCCAGCATTTTAGTTCTGGTTTCAGCTAAGTAGTTTGCGAGTTTGGTTTTGTATTCCTTTCTGGCTTTAGACTGGTCAATCTGTATGGTTTCTCCCGTTTCCAGATCCTCAAAAGAGGTGTAGCCTTTAAAATCAAGCTCGAGTTCGTTTCTGGAAACCACATGGAAAACCACAATTTCGTGGCGAAGGGTATTTAAAGTATCCAGCAGATTAATGATTTCATCATCAGTTTGGTATAAATCAGTCACAAAAACAAATAGTTCCCGTTTTTGTGCACCTGCAAAAAGTTCTTTGTAGTGAATGGGTTTGGTGAATGTTCCATCAGGATGAATGGTTTCCAGTTGGTAAAACAACCTTGCCAGATGCTGAAAATCCTGTCTTGGTGTCAGGGAGAAAATACCCGAGTTTTTCAGCACATATAAACCAATGGCATCGCCCTGTAAGTTTGCCAGGTATGCCAATGATGCACCAAGATATCTGGCGTAGTCAATTTTAGTGAAATCACCATCGCTGTGATTCATGGAGGCACTTGCATCGATTACAATCCTGATCGCAATGCTTGTTTCCACTTCTGATTCGCGAATGTAATAGCGGTCGGACCGGGCAAACATTTTCCAGTCCAGCGAACGCAGGTCATCGCCCGGCTGATAGCTACGGTATTGGCTAAACTCCAATCCGGCACCTTTTATAGTGCTTTTATTAATGCCACTCATAAAGCCATCGATTGTCATTTTAGCTGACAAGCTCAGTTCTTTAATCGCCATTAAAACTTTCGGATCGAGTAGTTTACTCATTAAATATTTGCTTTGGGTTTTGAAATAGCTTTAATCAGTTCACTGGTAACCTGATCTGAAGAAACATTTTCAGCTTCTGCTTTAAAGTTCATCAACACCCTATGGCGCAATACCGGGTAGGCCATGGTTTGTAAATCTTCCAGAATCACGGCATACCTGCCTTTAAATAAAGCCCTTGCTTTGGCGGTTAAGATTAAAGCCTGACCTGCACGCGGCCCTGCTCCCCAACGCACCCACTCTTTAACAAAGGTTACAGCAGTGGTATCAGGCCTGGTGGCGCGGATCAGTTCACTGGTATAGCTAACCAGATCATCGCTGATGCTTACTTCTCTGGTTATGGCTTGTAATTCTTTTATTTCTTCAGCCCCGATAACGGGATTGATTACTGCTTTTTTACTTCCGGTTGTGCTGCTTAAAATTTGCGTTTCTTCGGCTGCCGTTGGATAGCCAATTTTAATATATAGCAGAAAACGGTCTAGCTGCGCTTCAGGCAAAGGATAGGTTCCAGCCTGCTCTATCGGGTTCTGGGTAGCCAGAATAAAGAATGGCCGCTCTAAGGGATATGTTTGTCCGCCGTAAGTTACTTCAAACTCCTGCATCGCTTCCAGTAACGCAGACTGCGTTTTGGGGGGCGTTCTGTTTACCTCATCTGCCAGTACAATGTTTGCAAACAAAGGCCCTTTGTTAAATTTAAAGAACCGCTTGCCGGTGACATGGTCTTCTTCCAGAATTTCCGTACCCACAATGTCGGTAGGCATGAGGTCGGGTGTAAACTGGATTCTGCGGAACGATAAATCGAGCGCCTGCGACATGGTGCGTACCATTAAAGTTTTTGCCAATCCAGGTACGCCTTCCAGCAAACAGTGTCCACCGGCCATTAAGGCAATCAGCATTTCTTCAATAATTTCATCCTGCCCAACAATTACTTTCTGTATTTCGCTTTTTAACAGGGAGATTTTACCAATCAATAATTTTAAGTTACTTTCTGTACGTTCCAAAACTTTAATTTTTTTAATTGTGCGGTATTGTGCCTCAATATAGGTCATAAACACAACCTTTTTTTATCTTAATCTGAGAATATCAAAAAATTTACAAGATAATTCCTTCAAAAATCTGAATTAATAAAAATTGGCGGTAATTTAGAACAATGCAAAGAGCCAAGTTTACGTTTGCGAGATTGAAGTATAATTCAGGAGATTGGGATACCGACCAGCGTATGCCCTCCAATGTACTAAATTCACTTTTAGAATACACCACAATTCCTTTAGATGAGGAAGAGAAGATCATTGAGTTGAGCAGCCGCGATTTGTTTAAGTATCCGTTTTGTTATTTGAGCGGACATAAACTGGTGCAGTTTAGTCAGCAGGAGGCCGTAAATTTCAAAACTTACGTACATAATGGAGGCTTTGTTTTCGTTGATGACTGCAACCACGATATCGATGGTTTGTTCGCCCGTTCCTTTGAAACACAAATGAGTAATTTATTCGGCGCTACGGCTTTGAAAAAGATTCCGAACAATCATGGTCTTTACCATTCGTTTTTCAAGTTTGAAAAAGGTCCGCCAACAACATCTTTTGAATTAAATGGTTGGGGAGATGATCTGGTACATGACTACTTAAAAGCGATAACCATAAACAACAGGATAGGGGTTTTATATAGCAATAAAGATTACGGCTGTGAATGGGATTATGATTTTAGAAATAAACGTTTTCTGGCTGAAGATAATACGAAGTTCGCTGTGAACATCATTTTATATGCGATGGGTATCAATAGTTAATGACTCTACATGCTCATTATCAGGTTGATGGATGTGATGCTGTATCTGATTTCTTCCCGTAAGAATCTGCGGAATGTTTAAGCCTGTTCGTGATTATTCATAAACTGTCCATTAAAACTTTTTTCTGTTCAGTTTATTCAACCCCCGAAAAATTAAAAGTCATTATATAGTTTTGTGACTCCTACTTATATAGGGATAGACGACTATAAAAAAGCCCTTTCAGGATTGAAGGGCTTTTTTACTTTTAAGCCGGAAATAATGATATTCAGCTCTATTACCGTTAAATTCCCAATCGTTACACGTTGCCTGTTTCCAGCCAGTGAGCCAGCAAAAGCATATTTGAGGATGTTAAAATCTTCACTTTTAAGTGCTTAATTTGTAGCTTTGACAAAATGTCCCCTGACTACCCCAACCATAATGATGAATTGAAATATCTCGAATACCTTAAAGAAGGTAAAAGGGAGGGTTTCGATTTTATTTATGCGAAGTACAGTAAGTTGCTTTTGCCTAAAATGCAGCGGATGATTAAAATTACTGAGGTGGTTGACGAACTGATGCAGGATGTTTTCCTGAAGGTTTGGCTGAAGCGGGAAGAAATAGACACCTCACTTTCATTTGCCGCCTGGATTTTTACGATTGCCCAGAATACTATTTATGCCTACTACCGTCGCGTTGCCCTGGATGTGAAAATGCAGCGGTACCTGCTGGAGACCTTTGCTGAATTTTATGAACAAACCGAAGATTACCTGTTCAACAAAGAGCGTGTCGAACTACTGAATCAAGCCATTGAAAAGTTGCCTTCTCAACGCAGGGAAATATTCAGGCTATGTAAAATTGAAGGTAAAAGTTACCAGCAAGCCGCAGAAATCATGTCGCTTAGCTCCTCTACGGTAAGTAATCAATTGGTTAGCGCCACCAAGTATATTAAAAGATATGTATTCTTCCACTCAAAGGAGTTTATCCTGCTTTGTATAGCGGCATATTTAAAAAAATAAAAAAAAATTAAAGTGCGAATAGTGTGTTTGTCCATCTCGTGCATATTATATATTGACAACGATGGAAAAGAGACCTTTAAGAGAACAATTGTTTGAGCGATTTATTGCAAATGAAAGCAACGCTGATGAGCTGGAACAGCTTTTTAGTTTTTTTGAGCATGCAGATCAATCTGAACTTGAAAGTTTAATTAAAGCAGAATTCGACAAGTCTGGGGCGGACTTCAGCGAGGGGGATAGCCCAAGGCTGGCGCTAATCCACCAGGAATTAACCCGCGAACTTTTTGCAAAACCTCAGCATCCGGTTTTCAAACTGATCAGAACAACAAACTTTTTTAAGATTGCTGCTGCTGTATTAGTGATTATCGCTGCGGGCCTGTGGTTTGCGAACCTTTTATTGTCTGCACCCCAGGTGATCCCTGGTTCTGCCAAAGCTTTTTTAAGTGTTGGTGAAAAACAGGATACCCTGGATACCAGGAAGGCTGGGCTAATTTATCGGCATGGAGGGCTAAGCGTAACCACAAAGCCCGATGGAACGATTGTGTACATGGCTGTAGATGCTGATTCGGCAAGTGCATCAAAACTGAACACCATCAGTACCCCTAGAGGCGGTGAGTACAAGGTTACCCTGAGCGACGGCTCGATGGTAATGCTTAATGCAGGTACAAAACTCACTTTTCCTATGGGTTTCCGCGGCGCAGAAAGAAGGGTGTATGTTGATGGTGAGGCTTTCTTCCGGGTGGCAAAAGATCCGCAGAAACCATTTATCGTTACTGTAGGCGGAAATGAGGTGAAGGTGTTGGGTACACAATTTAACGTGAGCAACTATCCTGAAAGTGATGGGGTGGAAACCACCTTATTAGAGGGAAGTGTGAACTTTTCCAATGCTAGCGGTAAAGAGGTGATTTTGAAGCCTAATCAGCAGGTACTTTCTGCTTATGGTAAATTATCGGTTAAGGATGTTTCTGCTGAAGATTTCAATGCCTGGACAAAAGGGGAGTTTCTGTTTAATGATGTTCCTGTATCGGTGGTGATGCAAAAGTTAGCCAGATGGTACAATGTAGATGTGGATCCTCAATCAATGCCGAAGAAAAACCTTTACATCAGAATATCCCGTCAGGCGGATATTGATGAGGTGCTAGACATGATTTCAAAGGCAACTGATCTGGAATTCGATTTAAAGGGAGAAAAGATTGTTTTTAAAGAGTAAGCTGATACCCGTCGTCGTCAATTAACAACCAACCAAACTTATTTTTATGACAAACCATTACTTTCGCCACGTCCGATCGGGATACGGCTATTTATTAAATTGGTGTGCTATTCTGGGCGTCTTGCTGATGTTTACAAGCGAGGCCAGGGCGCAAAACAACCAGTACAAGTTTTTCCAGGCACCGCTCAATACGGTGATCGCTCAGATTTCTCAGAAAACATCGTATGAATTTGTTTATGATGCAGTGCTTGTAAAAAAAGCTAAGCCGATTACGATTACTTTAACTACACCCGACATTCGGATTTTAATGGATGCTGTGACCAAAGGACAGGATTTTACATACGAAATCAGCAATGGACGGACAATCGTTTTGAAAGCAATTAGTGAGAAACAGGAGGAATACACATTGCATGGCATGGTGACTGACAGCGTAGGTGGTCCGCTTCCTGGAGCTTCGGTGAAATTGAAAGGAACCACACGGTATACCATGACCGATGGGAATGGTCACTTTAATATAAACTTAACCAATGAGTTTAATACGCTGGATGTTAATTATATTGGGTATTTGGCTGAGACACAAAAGGTGGGGAAATCAGATGCATTAAATATTTTAACAGTACGTTTAAAACCAAATTCATCGTTATTAGCTGATGTTGTTGTTAATGGATTTCAAACAATTAGTAAAGAACGTTCAACAGGTGCAGCAACAATTATTGATAACAAAAAATTAAACGAAAACATTAACGTTGATATACTAAGTGCATTGGAAGGTCGTGTAGCTGGTTTGGTGTACACGAAAAATCCATTTCTTCGTGGAGAAGCAGATCAACCAGTGCTAAGAGGACAGGCTACATTTTCAGTCAGTTCAGGCTCAAATGCACCTCTCGTTGTGATCGATGGATTGCCTTCCGAAACGGCATTGGAAGATATTAATCCATATGATATTGAATCAGTAACGGTTTTAAAAGATGGTGCTGCGGCATCGATTTATGGTTCAAGATCTGCAAATGGCGTAATTGTATTAACCACCAAGAAAGGAAACAACCCGTTAAAGATATCTTTAAATACTGACTTTTTTATTGATACGAAACCAACTTTTGGTAGCATGCACTATGCTTCAACTGCTGATATTGTAGATTTTGAAACCGATGTGTACAATCGCGAACGCGCCAAATATGCAAATACTGAAACGATGTTTGCAGCTTACGGAAATGTAGCGAATGGAAGTATCAGATATTACAGTCCGCTTTATCAGTTGTTTCGCGATAAAGATGCCAATAAAATTACCACTGATCAATTCAACCAGCAGCTGACTAATTTCAAAAATGCAGATTATTATGAGCAATACCGTGATAACGTTTGGCAAAATGCTTTCCGCCAACGTTACAACTTATCATTGAGTTCAGCAAGTTCGAAATCTAATACATTCGCCTCGATTAATTATGATCGGTCCGCTGAACGTGTTATAGGCAACACCAATCAAAAGCTGACATTATATTTTAAAAACACCTATAACATCAAAAAGTGGTTAACATCTACTATTGGATTTAATGGTTCATATTCAACTAATCAATCAACTGACTCTGACTATAATAGTTATCTTACCATATCACCAAGATATGCCTCTATTGTTAATGCAGATGGTAGTTTAGTTTATGCTAATTATGTAAATCTTCCAGATGGCATAGCAGGATCGGTGATTAATGGTGCGGTTGCCGGAACATTGCAAAACACACCCCAATATAAATCATATCGCTTCAATATTCTGGAATCGCTAAATGAAGGGATTTCCAATGCCAATACAGTTTCATTAAGGGCGTTTGCAGATGTGAATGCAAAAATAATGGAGGGATTAAACTTTTCCAGTCAGGTGCAATATGAAATGGGTACGACTAAAACAGAACAGATATATGATGTAAACTCTTATAAGATGCGTGCAGCATACAATGCGTTGGTTGGCTATACTCCATCTACTAATGTATACACATATGGTTTGCCAACTGGCGGAAGAATTAGTCAGGGTATGCAGCAACGTAATTCCTATACTTTTAGAAATCAGTTGAGCTACGATAAATCTTTCAGTGGTAAACACTCAATTGCGGCAATTGCAGGAACCGAAATGCGTCAGACTTTTTTACCTATCGGAATGAGTGACATCAGATACGGATATGATCCTGTTACGCTGACTTCGACAATTATTAACAATCAATCTGTTAGTCAAACGGGTTTGCCGAGTTATATATTTGGTGGAAACAGAACGTTGGGTATCGCTGCACGTTCGTTTCAGGAAACTAAACATAGATATTTATCTTATTATTCAAATGCATCCTACACCTATTTAAACCGTTACAACGTAACCGGAAGTTTTAGGGTTGATCAGGCAGATTTTTTTGGGGCGGACCCGGAATTCAAAAATAGACCGCTTTGGTCAGTTGGTTTAGGTTGGAATGCAAGCAACGAGAAGTTTGTTCAGTCTTTAGAGTGGATAAACCTGCTAAAAGTTCGTGCTACATATGGTGTAAACGGAAATCAAAATACTGAAACGACTAAATTTCTAACGGCTAGAAGAGTAAACGATACGTTATTTCCATCACTTCAATTTCTGAATATTGTTGGTTTACCAAATCCTAAATTAAGGTGGGAGAAAACTGAAACCTATAATTTAGGTTTAGATTTAGCGGTTCTGGGAAACCGTTTACGTGGTACTGTTGACTATTATGACAGGAAAAGTACAGATTTGATGGTTACAACCGACCTTGATCCAACAGTTGGTACAGCTTCTTTAGTTATAAATAACGGAATACTAAGAAACAAAGGTGTTGAATTTACGGTAAATGGCGATTGGCTTAAATCGAGAGATTTTAATCTGAGTTCAACATTCGTGATAGGATTTAATAAAAGTAAAATTGGCAGAGTGAACAGAGCGCTTTCTACTGCCAGTAATTACATCACCTCTCCATCAACATACTATACTGAAGGATCGGATTACAATACCTTATATGCTTACCGGTACGGAGGTATGATTAATGGTTATCCATACTTCTTAGATGAGAACGGTAAAGCTAACCTGGAATTTGATGCGAGCGGTAATCCGCTTGTATCAACAAGCAAAGACATCAATAATTACGCTGCTTTGGTGAACATGGGAACGCTGATACCTACCTATAATGGATCTTTTTCTCAACGTATATCTTATAAGAATTTCGATTTAAACGCACTGTTTGTTTTCTCTGGCGGTAACGTGATGAGAAAAGATGTTACCCCTTTGGGATCCAATGATATTTCTGATCTGGATATCACACAACGATATAAAAACGGAGTTACTCCTGAATTGCCAAGGCTATATGTTGATTATGCAGAGACGATGCTGAACAGAGCGTCTAACATTTCAACCATGTGGCAAAAAGCTGATGTAAATGTGGTGAAGGCTGACTATGTAAAACTCAGGTCAATTTCATTAGGATATAATGTCCCGAAGCAGGTTCTGAAGCGATTAAACATCCCATCGGCTAAGTTTACCGCACAGGTTAACAATTTATGGTATGTAAGTGCTGCAGGTGATGATATTGATCCGGAATCTTATTCTTTGAATTCAGGCACCAGGACCTTGCAAAATCCGAAATCATTCGTAATGGGTATCAATATAACTTTTTAACATCATGAAAAAACATATAGCAATCATTGCATCTTTTTTAATCGTATTTTCGATTTCGGGATGTAAAAAATTTACGGACATTACCCCAAGAGGATCTCAAATTGTAGAAACAGCCCAGGACTATTACGAGCTGGTTTCTTACCCAAACAGAGCATATCTCATTTCGAATTTCCAATATTTAGTGGATGATATGTGGATAAAAGAATCCAACTTTATAGGTATCACCCCCAACATCAATACGGTACATTTCAGCTTCAATGAAAACATCGATCGTGTTTCAATGATTACTAGTTCTAATTTTTACGAACGTGCCTATGTTTATATCAACCGTTGGAATACCATTATTTCCTCTGTAGATGAAAGCAAAGGTGAGTCGAGTGTAAAAGAACTGGCAAAAGCAGAAGCAAAAGCTTTACGGGCTTTCGATCATTTTCTGTTGGTAAATGTTTATGCAAAAGCTTACAATCCGGCCACAGCTGCAACTGATGGAGGTATCTGTATTATGGATAAATATGATCTGGAGGCACAACCTACCAAATCAACCGTTGCTCAGGTATACGATTTTATACAAAAAGACATAGATGAGGCGATTCCTTATCTGCAGGAAAAGCCACTCGATTCGTATCATCCTTCCCTTGCTTTTGCATGGGCGCTGAAGGCAAAGATTCATTTATTTAAAAGAGAAATTGCACAAGCCAAAGCCGCTTGCGAAAAATCGCTTTCCTACAATAACCAGATTTTTGATCTGGTGAAATACACCACTACGCAGGGTGGACCAACAGTGACACCTATTGTCGCACCGAATAATCCTGAGGTGTTAAGCTACATGTATATGCAAGGTTACAATGAAACCAATTTCGGATATACCTGGTTGATTAGTCCTGAGCTTAGGGCATTGTTCGGAACAAACGACGCACGTTTCAATATGTTCTTCAATACTACGAGTGCAAGTTTTCTGGACATTGGATCAAATGCTGCTTATTACAGCATTGCGTATACACGTTTCTTTTATCCGACTGTTGGCTTAAAAACCACTGAAGTTTATTTAATGCAGGCCGAATGTTTAGCCCGCGAAAATGATTTAGCCGGTGCAATGGCCGTAGTAAATACGCTAAGACAGAAACGTATTCTTTCGGGCACCATTAATCTGCCTGTTCCTGCAACGAGAAAAGAGACCATGGAGATCATTATCAACGAGCGCAGAAAAGAGATGGTGCTTGGTTTTAACCGATTTTTTGATCTTAAGCGATTAAATACAGAACCGGAATATGCAAAAACAGTAGTTCGTGTATATCCTGTAGTAAATAAAACCGTTCCTCAGCAAACCTATACGCTGCTGCCTAATTCGAGGTTGTATGTGATCCCGTTTCCTTTAAATGTGCTTAAAAAGAATCCAAACCTAACCTTAAATACCGACGAAAAGCTACCATTTTAACATGACCATTAAACCCATTATTTTACCGGCCCTGATTGCGCTCTCATTCACTGCATTCGGACAAAAGCCTGTTGCTAAAACTGACAGCGTGACCAAGAAAGTTCCTGTGGAGTATAGCAAAATAATCCCTGCAACTGCGCTGGCGCAAAAAGGATTGTTTAACGTGACACAGGTTGACCAGAAGTGGTTTTTTGAAGTGCCTGATAGTCTACTGGGACGTTATTTACTGGCTGTTACCAGATACGTAACTACGCCCCAGGGTTTTGGTAATTTCGGCGGAGAGAAAGTAAATGAGCAAACCCTTTATTTTCAAAAAGGAAACAATAACAATCTCTTTTTAAAAGGGGTTGTTTACCGCCAGGAAACGAAAAACACGGATGCCCCGATTTATCAGGCGGTATTGCAGTCGGAGGAGAGTCCGATTATTGCCAGTTTCGATATTAAAGCAAAAAATCCGGCTACCGGAGCATATGTTATTGATGTAACTGACTTTTTCAAAAAGGATAATCTTGTTGTTTCCATTCCAGCAGACGAAAAATCATCTAAAAAGCTGGGCGGACTTGCTGACGACCGCTCGTTTATCGAACGCATTTCCTGCTATCCGATTAATGCAGAGATCAAAACGACGAAAACCTATTCGACTTCCGGACCAGGTTTCACCGTCGGCGCATTGACCGGTGCAACTACGCTTCGCTTAAATACTTCCTTTGTATTGCTGCCTAAAATCCCAATGAGAAAGCGCTTATCTGACGAAAGGGTAGGCTATTTTGCCAACAAATACATTTTGTTTGATGAAGATGCTCAGCGCACGCAAACCAAATATCTGGTGCAACGCTACCGTTTGGAGCCTAAAAAAGAAGACCTTGCCAAATACCGCAAGGGCATCCTGGTTGAGCCCCAGCATCAGATCGTGTATTACCTTGATCCGGCAACGCCAAAAAAATGGCGTCCTTACTTAATTAAGGGTATAAACGACTGGCAAAAAGCTTTTGAGCAGGCAGGATTCAAAAATGCCATTATTGGCAAAGAATGGCCGGTAGGAGATACAACCATGAGTCTGGAAGATGCCCGTTTCTCTGTCATCCGCTATTACGCCTCCGAAACGCCTAATGCTTATGGCCCGAGGATCAGCGATCCGAGGAGTGGAGAAATTATCGAAAGCCACGTAGGCTGGTACCACAATGTGATGAAGCTGGTGCATAACTGGTACATGGTACAAGCTGGTCCGCTGGATGAAAGGGCACGTAAAATGCAGTTTGATGATGAGCTGATGGGGCAGTTGATTCGATTTGTTTCTTCACACGAAATCGGCCATACGCTTGGTTTGAGGCATAATATGGGCGCCAGCAGTCAAACCCCTGTTGAGAAGTTGAGAGACAAGGCATGGGTGGAAAAGAACGGTCATACCATTTCCATTATGGATTATGCACGTTTCAACTATGTGGCCCAGCCGGAGGATCATATTTCACCCGCAGGAATTTATGCCAGGATTGGTGCCTATGATAAATGGGCAATAAACTGGGGCTACCGGTACTTTGATGGCGGAAAAGATGAATTTGAAGAAGCCCGCATATTGAATAAAATTACAACCGACACTTTAACTAAAAACCCAAGATTGTGGTTTGGCGGGGAAGGCAAGGATGAAGATCCAAGAAGTCAGTCGGAAGACGTGGGAGATGATGCTGTTGCGGCGAGTGACTATGGAATTAAAAACCTGAAGAGGGTGGTAGCGCACCTGATTGAGTGGACAAATGAACCTGGCGACCAGTACGATAATCTCGATGAATTGCATAAAGATGTGGTTAAGCAATACGTCCGATATCTTTATCATGTGATGAAGAATATAGGTAACCGCTATGTAACGAAAAGAAGTGTGGAAGAGAAGGGTGTAGTTTATGCAGAAGTTCCAAAGCAAAAAGTAAAAAGTGTGGTGGGCTACGTTGGTCGCCAGTTATTTGAACCACCGCTGTGGTTGTATCCGAGCCAGATTTCGAAACTGATTGATTTAAAGCCAATGGAGCAGATTTCAGATCAGCAAACGCAGATTCTGAATATGTTTCTAAGTTCTGGTTTGTTATTCAACCTGAGTCAGAAAGCACTCACCTCGGCAAATCCTTATCCGGTAAGTGAGTTTTTGAACGACATTTTGCCAACAGTGTGGAAAAAGCCTGCTGCAGACCCAATGCAGGCTACGTATCTAAGAAGCCTTCAGCGTTCCTATCTTGAAAAAGTTGGTATGCTCATTAATCCGAAAGATGTTGCAGATGGAAAAGCCATGAACAGTGCACAGCGCAGCGATGTAAGACTGGAAGCGATTGCTCACATCCAATCCATCAGAAGAAAGGTAGAAGAAATTTTACCTCAAACCACTGGGATCGATGAAGTACATTTTAAAGATATCCGTACAGAAATTGATAAAATTCTTAAAAAGACAACCCTTAATCCATAAATATGAAACACTATGCACTGGCCATTTTATTGGCCACATCTGCTATCACTGTTGATGCGCAGGTAAAAACATCGGCACAGGAAGTGGCCACTCCGGAGCTTGCTCAAAAGCGGGAGGCGCTAAAAAATTTGATCGTGACCAATTATCTTGGAATGAAAAACAGTCTGGTGATTTCAGATGCGAAGAAAACATCAACATTTGCCGCGGGCTTTGCAGATGCCTTATCGCAGTTCAAGTTTAAAAAATTAACCCTCGAGGAAATGAATGCATCCACTGTAACAAGAGAAAGCATAAAAGCGCTGGCAAAGCACATTGCTGAATCTGCTTCCTTGAACGAGCAAAGAAAAGATATGGAAACTTTATCAGCGCAGCTATGGACAATCATCGACAAGATAAAACCTGAAAATATCACGCTTTATCAGCAAAAATGTCCGATGATGGGTACAACTTGGGTAAGTAACGATAAAAAAATTGAAAATCCTTACTATCCAAAAAACATGCTTACCTGTGGTGAAGTCATTGCAGAAAAGTAGAATGATTTAATTTTAGTTAGTTAATGATGGCTGCAGGATAACGGATGTTTCCTGCAGCTTTTTTTTCTTAAATATGGACAAATATCATTTGTCAATTACCTCGAGAAGTTTATCCAGATCGTTTTCAGTGTTGTAAAAGTGAAAGGAAAACCTGGTCCCTGCGCCCCTTGCAGAGCAGAGGATTTTTGCTTCTTCGAGCCTCGAAACGGTTTCGGTACTCAAGGCCAGACTAATTATAGTAGATTGAAATTCCCTGTTGTATAAGGCATCGGAAATAAGACCGCGTTGGTGTAGGGCCAACCGCGCCTGATCGCTTATTTTTTTCGCCGCATCCGAGATGGCCTGCAAGCCAACGCTGTTGATGTATTTCAAACTTTGATTCAGCGATCCAAAATTTAAGGTATCCTGATGACCAGGTTCAAAGGTGAGAAGAAAATGATCTTTACCTGCCAAAAACGGTGATTCGGGCAAATAGCTGTTCTTTTTGTGGTTAAACAGTTCCTCCTTCATTTGATTAGAGAGTAAAGCATATCCATTTCCAAAACCTGCCATCAGCCATTTGTATCCGCTACCTAACACGGCGTCGAATCCAGAAGTGTTGAAGTCGAACACTGTTGTGCCCATGAACTGTGTAGCATCACCTACAATTAATAAATCCGGAAAATCAGCTTTCAGCTTTTTGATAAATGAAGGGCTGATTCTGATTCCGCTGATATATTGAACTATACTAAACGCAAATACAGTTGGTTTGAATTCTTTAATACGACTTAGCAGTTGCTCTTCCAGCTGTTCATCGATAGAAACTTCAGTAAACTCAAAGCCACTGCTTTTGATGGGGTAATTAACGGAGGGATAATCTTCTTTTAGTAACAGGAATCGATGTGTTTTATCCAGTCCATTTAAGAGCGTATTAAATCCTATGGAAAAATTCTGTACCAGATAGGTATTGGCGAGATCAGATCCAAAGAGCTGAGCAACTTCCTTTCGGGTTTCGTCTAACACAAGATGATGCTCCAGTCGGAAATTGCTTCCCATCTCTACAAACTGCTGATCGTGGTTTCTTCGCCACGCCGCCAATTCAGTAGAAAGTAAACCGGCATAAGCCGTATTTAAATAAGTGCAGTTATTCAGTATCGGGAATTGTGATGTAGAGTCCATTTTCAAAATTAAAATATTTAAGCTATTTAAGATAAAATGTCTTTCTTATTTATGTCAGAATGTGGTTGACAATTCCAGGAAGCGTAAAGTGTAAAAATTTTGTTCATTAAACTGCGCCACTAGGGGAAAAGTTGAAAATTGTTTACATTTAATTGTACCTAAAACTTTATGAATATGGAAAAGAATGAAGAATACGTAAAGATTCCTAATTTCCTTAACCGCATTAAATCGGAGTGGCCAGGAAAAATTGATCATTTTGAGTTTAAAACCCCAACAGTGATCTACGTTTATTTAAAAGATGGTATATCAAGTATGGATTTCCTTGGGAGCTTATCCAGGAAAATCGAGCGGTATATCGACTTTACAATTCCCATTATCCTTTATCATATAGAAAGGGATGGTTTAAATCTTCGCTCACATCCAATCAATTGGTATTCTACTTTACAAGGGTCTGCTGAATAATTTATTTCTGAAATAATCTAAACTCCATCCTTACAAAAATTGAGGATGCAGGGTTTGCTGTATCTTTTTTTTGCATGCAAGTCACCCTAATCATTATCATTTAATTTCTTGATCTTTTGAAGCAGGATTCGTGGAGTTTAACTTCTCAGTGTTCAGAAAATATTAAGCTATCGTAAAGCGGTATATCCAACTCTAAATCAGTTTTAGTTTAATGTTGTATGTGTAATTATACATATTGTTGATTTTTATCAATAGTTATTTTTCAAAATCGTCCGTATTTTGTAATATTAGATAGACATATAGTTTTCTGTTAGTTGTATTCTCCATACCTTTGTCGAAAATTAATAAACATGAAAGCTGCTACATTTTTTTCGTTCTTTTCGGTCTCTATTCTCACGCTCACTTCGTTATCAACTGTTCACGCTCAAATAGGTAAATCGAAACGTAATGATCTTCATTTAAACGTCAATGTCGACAAAATTAACGGTGCTGAAATGATTGAAAGTTTAGCAATTCGCAGAAGTGAGTTTAATAAGACAAGTGCAAAAAATGGCTTCAGCTTATCTCAGATGCCTAAAGCAGAATATATTTTTGACCACAGCAATACTGTAAACTTTACATTTGATGGTCTGGATTTTTCTATCTCTAATAACAAGGTGATCGCGATTAAAGGATTTCAATTATCTGATGAGGTTTTATCACAGATCACAGAAAAATTAGTTTACTTAGATAAAGCACAATTCCTGTTTTCAGAAAAAGCAAACTATGTGCTATTAAATGGAGAGTCCAATGCTGCAGAACTTAAAACCATCGAACGCAGGTTTTTCAGTTCCCTTAAAATTTTAACAACCACGCTTAAAGATATTTCATCAATCACCAGAAAGAATGATAGTTCTTCGATAGTTGCTGTTAACCTGGCCAAATTGCCAATGCCAAATATTGATATGCCGGAGAATACTTCTAATACTCAGTCTTTGGTGCAACGGACTAAGTAAAATATATATAACAGGTATTGATTAAGTCTCGCTAAACGCGGGACTTTTTTGTTTACCAGGGATAGCAGTCTGTTATACAGATTTTATTTTACCTCTTGCTCTATCCATTTTTTAAGCACCCCAACGCGTTCTTTTAAATACCTGGTATTAAAGAACATGCTCGACCAATCATCATAATTTTCATACTGGAAGCCTAAATAAAATACCCAAAATCCGAAGCCGAAATACGCTACCGATGACAATTCTTCATCGCTAAAAGGCCGCACTTCTCCGTAGGATTCAACAAATACAGCAAATTGGCGGTCTGCCTCAGCTTTTGTAAGCTTTCCCAAAACCACCTCGATAAAGTAATGGACATAAAAGGAGGCGATATCATTTGCGATATATCCCTGCCCGGCGAAGTCGGAATCAAAAAAGGTGAGCTTGTCGCTACTTGCAAAGTGAAAGTTTTTGGGCAGAAAATCATACTGGCAGTAGCCGTAGTTAAAACCGGTACAATCAACTGCCTCCAGCTTTTGAAAGATTAAGTTGACCATTTTGATCAGACTAATACATTGTCTTTATCCTCTTTTTTCGGGTAGACCTGGAGTTGCTTATCCTGCTTTTGGTTTTGGTTTCCTTTTGTTTTTCTTCGACCGTAGTTCGACCACAAACTATAACTTATACATGGTCATGACTTGCCCTGAGCTCGGCAGCAACGTGTCGGGAACTACTAAAGACGTAGCAGACACGTTCCAGACACGTTCGAGACACGTACAAAGTACCTTCAAGTTATATGGAGTTATCCTTGTAATCTGTTCGTAATACCGGTCTATACTAGATTTAGTATCTGGTTTTGGATATTTAGATTTTAAACTTGCTTGCTTTATGTATTCGGTATCAACGTTTCCATTTTTAAATATCGAAAGGTTTTCGAGGTAACCATCAGCGAGCTTGTTTACTTTATTGAAATCGATAATAGCAGCACTAACAATGATGTTTCTATATGATCCGTTAAAGTTGGAATTTCAGTGCATGCAAATGACAATGCCACGGCAATAGTTAACAGGGTTTTAAATAGGTTATAACATGGTTTTTACTTGGTTCTCATTCGGTTAAAATCAAACAAAACCCAGTTTAAATGCTTCTAAACCCGCGTTTTGGAGCGAGAATACCTTTGACGTCAGTTTAAACCCGGTTGACAATGCATATACACAGTCTCTATTGATTTTTTAGGTCGTTAAATACAGGCAGAGATTATTTAAATGGATGATGAGTACTCTCTTTTCTTGACTTCTAAAGGTTATTATATTACTCCCAAAGGTTGTTTTGAGGATTTGTTTTCATGCTAGAATATCAGTGACCAATTTTTTTGGGTAGAATGTAATTCTTTACATTAAGTGAATCTTATTAATATCTTTTGAGATTAATCTTTAAATGAACTTAATTTGTTGCGATTATCGGGATGTTTCTTTTTCAATATCATTGTGAATCATCAATATAAATATGAATCCCACGTATCTATTTAGCTACGGTCAAATAGATATCAATTATTTAGAAAACGAAATATAGCTTTAACAATGATCAAGATTTGGACAATAACTATTCTTATTTTACTTATTTTATCTATCGAAGGTTGCAAAAAAGATAGTGAAATAACGGATGACTTCAAGTGTAAAGTAAATGGAAAGATTTGGAAGCCTTATAGCACAGACTTGAAATATGGACACACTGTCGATGCACATTTGATTGATGACGGTAAAACATTCTTCATTGCTGCTTATCAGGAAAATACAAGGCAGTCCATATCGTTTTCCATATTTCTTGATGCTGATGTCAAAGTAGGTAATTACAATCTCAATAGCACTAAGAATTCGGCTGATTTTTATGATACCCCGAATGGTTTGAAGTATATTACCCAGTCAGGTTATAACGGTACATTGAGAATTATTTCTTTAGATAAGACAAACAAGACGGTTACCGGAGAATTCTCATTTCGTGCTTTAGATACGTTAACAAATAGTTCCGTTGATATAACCGATGGAGAATTTAACATTAAATATAAAACTTATTAGGGTTCAATTATCATCTGTAAACTTCATTTAATTATTAAAGTGGATATTTCGGCGAATGTCGCGACTTATTCGCGCATTTAACGCGACCACTTGTTCCGGCTTTAACTTCCCCCCCCTCCATTTCGGATCAGACTGTCTCTTTTGGTCAATAGATCGAAGTTTTTAGAGGTAGTTCCACTCCATAAAAGGTCTTTTATGGTTCGAGCATGATCTGAGCTATTCAGCATTGGCAGGGCAACTGCCGTTGAGGTCAGTCAGTTTGAGGCCCAGCGTATTGCCACCCAGGGAAAGCAGTTTGAAATCCGTCAGGCCGTGAAGAGGGTAGAGAATGAGCTTAACTTGATCATGGGCAGGTATCAGGGGGAAATGCAACGTGACACCAGCATAATGACCAAGATTTGCCGAAGGAAATCTATGCCGGAATTCCATCGAAGGTTATTCTGGAAAGGCCGGACGTAAGGAAGCTGAGCTGGACTTGCTGCCTCGAAGGCTGATGTAAATGCTGCAAAACAAGCATTTTCCTTCGTTGACCCTTACCCCTACGCTGGCTACAATGCTTTTAAGCTTCCGATGGTGTTTTCGCCTGGATCTCTTGCTGCAGGATTCTTGGGTGGAATGAGTGGTCCTATCTTCAACAGAGCAGCGCTTAAAAATAGTAGCCTTATTGCAAACTCCGAACAGCTTTCTGCTTTTTACAACTATCAGCATAAGCTTATCAAAGCCTATCAGGAAATCTTCATCGAGCTTTCTGCTCTAGACAACTGTAAGCAGGCATACATTTAAAATCGAACGAGGTTCAGGAACTAAAAATGCCGTATCAACGCCAAACGACCTGTACCTATCCGGTTATGCCAGCTACCTGGCGGGATAGTTGCGCAGCGTAGTGTGCTCGAAGCAGAATTGCAGCAGGTAGATCGATCTTAAGCAGAAATCGTACTTCTCGCTCATCAACCTTTTTAGGGCGCTTGGGGGTTAAAATTATTTACCCTTGATAAATGATATGTTCCCGGGATTTCAGGCAGATTTCCCGGGTGTTATTGCTTTTAAGATCTAAGCCCATCAAAATTTTTGCTCCTTCCTGTTTTGATTTTGGGCAAAAGCGTTTATATCGATTGCCTGCGGTACAATTAGTGTTATCTTCAAAATTACTCCGAACTTTGTTCGTTACGAATTACATTGTATTGTGGAGAAAGCAACTCAATCCCCGCAAGCCCAAGTTCATCCTGGATATTTTCCAGCAGATGGCTGTAAATTATTGCCTGTTTGCCGGCTAATCGGGTGTAGGCATTGATCTGGTAGGATACATAAAAATCATCCAAACGGGTCTGCAGTACAAAGGGGCTCGGCTCGGATAGTACATCAGGAGTTTTCAGCGCCGCACTAGTCAATAGCTCATAAACTTTTTTCCAAGGAACATCATAGCCAATGGTAACGTCGTAATGCAAAATAAGTCCTTTTGATTCGGCCTGGGCGGAGTAGTTAACAGTGCTGCTGGAAAGCACCATGGCGTTGGGGACTGTTATGTCCTCATTTTTGATGGTCCGCACCCGGGTAACCAACATCGTTTTTTCAATAATATCGCCGGTCACATCTCCGATCTTAACCCGGTCTCCAATGCGAAAGGGGCGCATATAGGTTATAACAAGACCAGCGACAATATTACCGATGGCACTCGACGACCCGATGGAGATGAGTATTCCTAGAAAGACCGAGACGCCCTGAAAGGCCGCTGAACCCGAACCCGGCAAGTAAGGGAAAATAATGATCAGCATAAAGGCATACAGCACGAAACGCAGGATATTAAAAGTTGGTAAGGCCCAGTCTGCATGGAAGCCGCGTAGCTGCACATTCCCTCTCTTTACCTCATCAAAAAAATATTTGATGGCTTTTAGCGTATACCGGAAAATCAGGTGAATTACCAAAATGGTAAAAAGATTTGGCAAATAACCTGCGATTCCATTAAGCGCAATACGGATTGGCCCTAATATCCAGTTTAATAATGTGCTGGTCCAGCTTTCGGTTTCCGGAAAAATACTAAATAGCAAGGGCAAAGAAAGATAGACGGTCAGCAATATTACTATCAGACGCAATACGTTACTCACCTTAATTGCAAATAGTTCTAAATCTTTTGCCGGGATCATGCGTATACTTCCAAGTTTGAGCCCAACGGTACGTCTTCTGATTCGAAGAGTGATCATTTCTAAGAGTCTGGCGAATACCCATTTGATAGCCATCACCATTATGACCAATAATACCAGAATCAAAATGGCCAGGCCGATGCGTTTGGCCCAGTTTATAAGGCTGTGTGAATCTCTTTCCCGCTGGATTTCAGTACGGATGATGTTTAGATATTCACTAGCCATTTGAGCATTAGACTTTGAAAACCATGGTCCATCCAGATTAGATACCGAAAGGATAATTTCGCTGTTCTTATAGATTAGATCGTAGTTATCGCCTGTCTCCTTTAACTGCAGGGAATCTGCCGAAAAAAAAGCATCGTCATAAATCAAAGCGATTTTTCTGGATATCCCTTGTGCACGTTCGGCTGCGTTAAATGAACCGGTACGGGTAAATATATAAAAAAGCGTATCCTGGTTAAGCACAACAGGATAACCCTTAGCGTTTATCTTTAACCGACGGATTTCTGCTACCTGCTCGATATTTCTGACCGAATCATTGATGGCAATCTTTCGTAGTTTTTCTTCCAGATCGCGTGTTTTGCGCTGGTCACCTACAGCTGCCTTCAATTGCTTTTCGAGCTGAATTTTGACAAGAGAATCAATTTGCTTTTGCTGCTGGTCTTTGAGCAGCAGCGCCTCGCTGATGTTTTGAGTGGCGCTGGACAGGCTGTCACTTTGGAAGGCCTGCAGTGATATTGAACTCAAAAGGATGATGACGAAAGATGAAAAGATTTTAAGCATAGCAAGGAAATAATTTTTAACTGATTGCAAGATGCCGGCCGAAGGTAACAATAGTAGCAGACGACAACCCGCCAAGGAAAAATGTGTTACCAAAACGTTGGAGTAACGGTTCGGTGTTTTCGGTAAAAGGCATCCGGTCTGTAAGCACAAGCCTGCGCATTCCCATTACTTTAGATCGTAAGCTTTGGAGAGAACGCTCAATTCTGGTTAAAGCGCATAAAAAAAAGACAAATATCGTGCCTGCAGGGTGTATTGCTGTAAAATCTACGTTTGAATCGATTATTTTTGCCATTCTATACCGACAAGCAAGCAGGGCATAATGTTTTTATAAATTTAAAAATGGAGGTTGGCTCTTGAGGATGATTACTTGTATCTAAATATAGAAGCAATAAAGATTTACGAAAGTTAAAAGCTTAATAACCCGTAAATAGTCCAGGTAAAGCCGTGAATTGTCAAGTAGGCGCTTATTTATATTAGTGACCATTTGTAATGGTCTAAAACTACATAATCATCATATAAACCAAAAGAATTAATACCAGACAATATGAAATCAGAAAAAAAAGTATAAAAACTACAGTCGCAATTATAAGGGCAGATGTAGTGGGCTTAACGCTCGCTACTTTCTGCTATTTGTCAAAGGGTTAAGTCCTAAAAAGGTGAGTCAATTTCAAAATCGCATTGACTCACCTTTTTACGCACCTCACATATTCAATATTTTAACAAAAACACCACTAGATCGTAAAAACTAGAACCCTGCAAATCAGCGATTTGCAGGGTTCTAGTTTTTTTTGGTGAATTTTATTACCAATTCCAGTGGAGCCGAAGGGAGTCGAACCTTCTCAATTAACTCTATGTTTATTAGTGATTTAAATTTTTTTTTAGACATGATTGTCATAAAAACTCACCTCTTTCTTCTTTCGTTGCAAATCGTGTTTTAAAGTTAAATATTATTCTGCTATATAGTGTGTTTTTAGAAACCTATTTTCCACCTACTACCTGATACAATCGTTGCTCTTTCAATGTGACAAGTTGCAGTTGATTTCCGAATTATTCGAAAATTATTTTCAATTGAATATTTTATAAAAACGTTGGGTACTCCATTCCGGATACCTATACAGCATAAATCTTTTACGCCAAATTGCACTATAAAATTTCTAGCAACTTGATGTAAGATTATGAAATTAGACTTAATTACAACCGAAGATTTAGAAGTATTCAAAGAGGATCTACTAGCACAGATAGCTCAAATCGTTAAGTCCGGCGGTCGTTTAAATGAGAAAACGGAATGGCTGAGAAGTAAGGAGGTTAGGGAACTATTGAATATTTCGCAGGGAACACTACAAAACCTTCGTATAAATGGAACTATTAAATATAGTCTGATAGGGAAGACACTTTTTTACAAACGTCAAGATATTGTGCATGCTTTGGAAAATAATGTTCAAAATCTTTATCAACAATAAAATTCAGTTTTATGAAACCATTATTCCCGCTAGAACAGTTTTTAAAAAAGGCTGTATTGGATAAAAAGCTTTTCCCTACTCACATATCTCTTTTTACTGCTATTTTTCACTACAGTAAAGACGATCCAAGGTTGGAATTTCGCATTTGTAGGCGAAAACTAATGAACTATTCCCGAATCAAGTCTATAGCAACTTATCATAAATGCTTATCTGAGTTAGTGAAGGCTGGTTTTATTAACTACCAACCATCTTTCAATACAGTTGGTAGCCTTATTAAGAGACTTGAATTATTGCCAGAATAATACCAGAGCATTCGTTCAATGGTAGTAGGAATTATTGGTCTTTTTTCAATCCCGGATAGCAAATTCGAGAAACCTGGGAATTGATAAAATTGAGGACGAGCGGGTCCCACTTTTCACAGTAAGGAAATTTATCCCTCCTAAAGTGGATAGTGAGCATATAACAAATCCAGTCTGTACCATTGTATGCTGTATTTCACAAGCATAGGAGACAATAAAATACAGTGGAACAACTACCATGATAAGGTTAACAATGAAAATTTTCCAATCAACCTTTCTAATGGTTATTTTTTTCATTTATCGTTTGTATGATGCACCTAAAAATTCATATTACTTCTTTTATTAAAGCATTGACTACCCATTTAACATCAATGATCTGCTTATTTTGACGATATACTAATTAATCGGTAAATCCATTTGTCGTTTGTTTTGTATGCAGCCTAGCTCAAAGTAATAAACACTCTTATATCTCAAGCTTGAGATAAATTATTTTAGATGGGCTTCTTTGGAGTTTAATCATAAATGATGGATTTTGAATGTATCCGCTTGGAGGAGAGGTGGGGATTTATAGCTAAATCTTTGTTGCTGGCCCAAAAAATCGCAACTTGCATTAAAATAATAAGCAATGGCAAGGAAAATTACAGATGGACCAGTTAGAAATAAGGAGCGCACCAAGGCGAAATTTTTACACGCACTTGGGAAAATCCTTAAGAAAAACGGCTTTTCAGGACTAAGTATTACGAGCGTTGCAAATGAGGCAAAGGTTGACAGGCGGCTGATCTATGACTATTTCGGGGGATTGGAAGGCTTAGTAAAAGAATACCTGAATAGCCATGATTACTGGAAAATAAATCCCGAAGAAATCGATGGAATTGTGCAAGCTTGTCAGGCAGATGCTGGCAAAGGGGTTGCCTATTCAGTGTTGGAAAATCAGTTTGATAGTTTGATTAATAATGAAGAGATGCGCCGTATTATCACTTGGGGACTCATTGACAACTTGCCTGCGCTGAAGGAACTCGACTTGAAACGCGAAAATATGGGTAACCAGTTATTGAGTGCAGTAGCGGACAGTCACTTTGAAGACAGTGATAAAAACTTTAGGGCGATGTATGCAATCCTTATGGGAGGCGTTTATTATCTGACGCTCCATGCTAAGATGCAGGAGAATCCATTTTGCGGAATAGATTTGCAAAAGTCGATGGGGCAGGAGCAGATCAAAAAAGCACTTAAGGATCTGATCAATTTGATTTACGCTTAACCAGTCTCAGATTTGTAGCAACATCTGTTATATCACACCTATTTTTTCCCCAATTTACATTTTATAAAATATATCTCGAATTTGTGATTTATTATTTTTAGATTTGAGACGATCGCTTACCTCAGATAACTAAAATATGAAAAGAACATTGTCTGCTAGTGTTTTTTGTTGACCGTGCATATTTCCTCTACACGAGAAATAATAGTTTCTGCAACTGCTTTTTTAAAGATTATAGTAAAAAGAATACTATTTAGATCAATGGCGTAAGGAAAATCAGCGTCTAGATTAACGATTTATTACTCAGCCAATTTGTGTATCATCTTGATCCGAAAATATATTTAAATAATGAAAAAAAGTTTATTGCTGACTATCATTATCGCAATGTTCGCGATACATGCCTTCGCACAAAAGGTATATACAGGTTACGTTAAATTTAACAAGAATGGTTATACCGCAGTTGCCGAAAATGCTGTAACGGCACAAGAAAAAATCGAGGGGGTGAGGTTTATCAAGCATTTAATCTCACAGGTGTATGGCAAAGATGCCTTACGCAACAAACTTAGTGCTGATATCGATAGCCACGTTATCGTTTTAGGCAACCGTCAAGAGGCAATCGAATCGATGAACTCATATTACAAAGGACTGTTAACGGGAAAACCTATTGAAAATACCACATTGGCAATTTACAGCATATTGAAAATCAAAGGAGCAGCAAGTCCGGAAGCTGGTGGGTATTCCCTTATTGACCTGAAGAATAAAGTGGCTTACAATTTATATGATGAAAAGATCATTAAACTTTAAACCTTTAGTAAAAATGAGAAGGTTCTTTTTCGGAAGTTTTTTATCGTTGTGCATGAGCATTTCTTCTAGCAGCTGTCAGTCTCCTTTGTCAGATAGAAATCTAAATGATCTGTCGGCAATGGATGTACGTATCGAGATCGCTCAGGACCTTATCCACCAAAGAAAAAATGAAATCACTGTTTTTATAAATGATGAAAATGGTAAGCCCTTCAGGAACAAAGCGGTCAAGCTGGATGTAAACGGCCACGACATGGCCTATTCTGAGCGGCAGGAACTGTATTATACAACGAGTTCTAAATATTCGGCAACTGATATTCCGGTTGAACAGGAATATAATTTTCAGATTGTGTTGGCAAATGGTAAAACCTATTTTTTGGGTAGGATTGCTCCACTTTCACAGCACAATGATCAGAATATCGTTTGTGCTGACAAGGGTGACTTTACCCGTGATTTTGTAGTTTCGTGGAAGAATCTCAAAGATATTGACCATTTGGCAGTCACTAAAGGAATACTGCTACGTAATTCAACAGCTCAGGTTCAAAATCACGATTTCGAACCGCAGGTAAATAAAAAAATTGGTGCGAATGGTATTTACACGGTTTCAAAATCAGACTATATTACTTCCAATTCAACTATAAGCAGTCTGGAACTCAAATTTAGTGCAACAAAATTTGGGGTAATGAATCCCCGGTTACTTAAGGGGAGCGAAATCCGTATTTCCGGTCATATTGATAGATATGTAGAATTCGAGTGAACGTTATAGCTATAAAGGGATTAAATTGACTACTGGTAAAATCAAACTGTAGAATACACAATCATGATGAAGTTTACACTTTACTGTGGCACATAATACAAAATGGATATTGGAACGCATTTGAAGAAAACCGCTAAATATGTGCTTTATAGCTTTCTTGGCTTATGGATATTGGTTTATGTTACTTCCCGGCTTTTTCTGATCATGTACAGCGACCGTGGGGTTGTTGACTATTGGTTATGGATTGCCTGCGCTTCGATACCCTTTTCTGCTTTTGCAGCCTGGGGAACTGCCCAAGGTAAAACCAAAAAGTGGCTACCCTTTGTCGGACATACATTACTTTATAGCATAATTGCCGTTTTTGGCACAGGTTATATTATTGTTAACGGTGATATACTAATCAGCAGTGCGATAAAACCGACGCGAACAGTCGTTGCAGAGATAGTCGATGTGCATAAGGTATTTGGCCGTAAAACCGGCCTTGATCATACTTCTGTGACTATTTCGGTGGAGGGCCGAAAGATTACTATGGAAGCGAGACCTTTCGCCTATTTTTATCTTCATGGCAGATCATCGGTTCAGCTCACGCTAGGGCGCTCGATGCTAAAAAATGATTTCGTGACTTCAATCGGCATAGATAGCAGGGAAAAAATGCAGGCGAGATGGGCACATTTCACAGACATGTTGTTTCGCCTGCGCCTGCTCTGGGCTGTACTCGTTTGTTTTATTTTGGGCGTATGGCTTGTTCCAGGTTCTTTTCTCAAAAGCAATCCCCTTAAAAAGAAACCCTTGAGTGCTGGGAAACAAATAGGTATTGTTGTAATCATTCTGATAGGGCTTGGGGCGCTTTTTTACATAGGTGTACTGGTGTATATGTTTTTCTTGAAAGGGAACTGAACTTCCAGTCACTCTTCCGATTGCCTCTTTCAGGATATAACGGAATATTGAACCTCCTTTTGGTTGTGGTTGAGTTTGCTTTTTAGCGTTAATGTTATAATCCCATTTGTCTAGATATTGTACGAATGCGCCGCTTCCATCAGTTCCATAATAAGTATTTAAATAAAATGGTTTCGAGCTGTGGGCTGATTTAAGCAAGAAGGGCTGAGCGTCCACATTGGAGATGATTAATGCAAGGGTTATAAAAGCGAGAAGTTTTTAATCATATTTTAAGTTATGTGTTTCACTGGACTGTAGATTAAGGTTTGCCTTAGGCGTTTACGTCAGGGACAGCAGATAAGTCTTTGCTTCGCTGATTGAGAACGCTAAGGTACCGGTCAATTCGTCTTTTGTTTTGCTGCTGCAATAAACTTGGATATAGGTTCATTAGAATATTGACCAGAAGCATCACCAGTGCAAAGCTATATAAACCATCGTATAGTTTGATAAGCATAAAAATGGCCATGAACAAAAACGCGAAAAGGTGGTTGAGTTCAGCTGTTGTCATTTCTGAACGATAGTCTTTGAGTTCACTCACAGCTATTTGTTTTCTTATCGATAACTTCGGATTTAAATATTTAAAGAAACTATGCATAATTATCCATTTGAACGGAGTAATGCCGATTAGGCTATTGGTTTTCTCATTGATTATGAAATTCAGGTTTGACAGTTTCTGGTTAAAGAAGTCAGTTTTTGAAAGTAATGCGGTAATGAGCATGCCTACAATCCACGATATGATAGCGATGGAAAGGCTAAATGTTAAATATTTGATCATGTGTAGCGAAGTAACACCAGGTGCTGCTTATTTGTGATGTATTTGATATTTATTCCAGTCTAGAACCAGCGAACAGCCTCATTCTGTCTGCTTAATACAGCATGCGCTGAGGAAATTCTTTTTTCATTAAGCTTTCGACGGAGGAAGCATGTTTGTTAATAATAAGCAGTTTAGTTCTGTCCTTCAAATCAACTGCTTTAATAAATTCCAGTTGTGGATTAAATTTAAGATTCTTTAGCTCAGCGACATAATTTTTTAGAGTCTTCAACTTTTCACTGTGATGAGCAGATATGATGATAACCTTAGTGATCGGCAGCTTTCGCAGTTCTTCAAAACTCTTTGCGCTCAGGTTTGGTATCGTTTTATGGATAGAGTAGGGGTAGTTTCTGCGGAAATAACGGGTATCATCGATATCATCGCACATAATAGCCCTATAAGTTAAGATATTATCCAGTTCTTTACTCCAGCTTGAGAACTTGGCATCATACAGGCTTACATAAGTTTTGATAAACCCTTCATCAATGGTTTTTCCTTGGACTAAGTAGTCGCAGATCATGGGATAGATTTCCCTAGCCAGCAGGTTTACATATTTTGTGTAGTACCAATCTTCGGTATCCGCACTGCCCACTAATTTTTCATACGCATAGCCATTGCCTAAGGCAGTTGCAAGAACTTCGTTTAACAGCAGGAATGCATACTGGCTATTATTTGATTGTGTATTTTCGAACCAGTTTTTCATATTGTTTTTCATTGCTATGGGCTGGCTATCATACCCGATATGGAATATTTCGTGAAGCATAACACTGAACAGTACATCGTAACTTTTGAAGTTCAAAGGGAATCGGATAACTGATATATTTAAAAATGCCCTTGCGCCAATGCCGCTTTTTCCGATGGTGGGGAATGCAACTATTTCAAACGGGGTATCCTTGTCCCAAGCCGCTCCGTAAAACTTCATTACATCATCATAGATCGCAGCAACGCCATTATTGGACAGCGCGTTATTGATGTTCGACAACTGGGTTTGAAAGTTCGCTTTATTTGGCTGATATATGAGATCATTATAAATAAGCGCAGAGGTCTCGAGAATATCTGCGAGGGCGGTGAGTTCGTCATTGGCAACGACGCCAAATGATTTTGTTTTGAACTCCGCGATGGTCTTGCTGTCGATGAGGTTCTTTTCAATCAATGATCTTGATGCCAAGGCATTTTTCAGTGTCGGTGGATACTGCTCAAAGTAATAGGTATAATCTAGTCGTAATGTATCAAGCTGGTTGATCATTTTTCTAGACGCATCGGTATTGTACCTTGATTTGGAAAATTCTGTTTTAAATGCATTATCGGGATAGCTATCGGAAAGTTTTGTAAGGAAATCATATGTCGCATATAATTCGGAAAACGAAACCTTGAAGTGCATTTCGCTTTGGCAATAGGTTACCTGATTAAAGAATAGAAATAATAACAGAAGTAAGAGGTATTTCATAGATATAATTGTGTCTTGTAAGTGGCGGCCCATCCTGAGCGCTTTGCCTTCAATGAAGCAGTCAGAATTTGGGCTCACGGTAGCTGCTGGTCTGCAAATATAAAAAATAAATTAAAATTATATCCCGTTTACGTGAGATAATAATTACTTTTGGATTGTGGTTACAGCAATGTCTCATTTGTAGTTTTGTATCCAAATCAATCTGCATTGGAGAAAACAGATTATTGTTGAAATTTTCAAATGTATGGATGATAAAGAAATTAAGAAACAGCCTAGACAATCACATTTGACCTCCTTTTAACTAACGGATAAAAATATAGTTGACTTATTCAACTATATTTCTTTTCTTTGTATTGTTGAGTTTTTCAACTATTAATCTCTAAAAAAAGAAATATGGAAACGATTGTGCTGTCAGATATTCAGATTAGAAATACATTATTACCCGGGGATTTAGGGTATATCGCCTATATACACGGTGATTTATATGCCAAAGAGTGTGGTTATGGAATAAATTTCGAAGCCTATGTGCTGGATGGACTAAAAGATTTTGCGAATGAGTATCACCCAGAAAAAGATAAGGTTTGGATTTGTGAGCATAATGATAAAATCATTGGCTGTTTGGTCGCTCAACATCGTTCCGAAAAGATGCAATTTCGCTATTTTATCTTTCTCCCAGAATATCGGGGGATAGGTTTAGGAAAGCATCTAATGCAACAGTTCTTGGCGTTCATGATGGAAAAAGACATCAAAAAAGCTTATTTATGGACTACTGAGGAACAACAGGCAGCGATGGCACTGTATACAAGGTTTGGTTTCCAGCTGACGGAGGAAACCACTTCGGATAGTTTCAATAAACCTATCCGTGAATATCGATATGACCTGGAATTGGCATAATCAGTTTCAACCCATTACCAATGAATATGAAAATACAGCAGGCAGTCATTGAGGATATCAGGAACTTCAATCGCTATTATACAAAACTACTCGGACTTTTGGACAACCGACTTCTGGATAGTCAATTTTCTCTTGTAGAAGCCCGGATTCTTTTTGAAATACATGCCTCTGGAGAGATCAGTGCCTCACAGATCATGTCCGAAGTTGATATTGACAAAGGATATCTAAGTAAGGTGCTGAAACACTTTGAGGAGACAGGACTAATTTCAAAGCAATTATCGGAGGTGGACGGGCGAGTTACGATGCTTTCATTAACAGCTGAGGGAAACAAAACATTCGCTAAATTGAATTCCGCATCAAACACGCAAGTCGAGTCGCTGATTTCCCCACTCAGCAATTACGATCAGCAGCAATTGACAGCCCATATGCAGGCCATCATGGAACTGTTGTCACTGAATGGCGGACGCAAACAGGATGCAAAAAAGTAACTGTTTATCGCTTGAACAGAACCCCTTTTTAATTGGGTTCTGTTCAACTTAGTTCATAATACTTCAGGTGATTGACTCTGATACTTTTCGATGATTTTATTCATAAACTTTGCATTTTGCGTATTTCGGTGAAAGTGGTTCTTCCCCACTTTTGGTGGTTTTATGGATAAAACGGAGTACAATGATCCCGTCTCAACAGTAATAGATAAATCGTAAGTTTTTGATTATCTGTATATGTATAAATTGGCGAGAAGGGGTCAAATTTATTGCTATATCCACATAGTTGACTCTAACACTCTCCACTGCTAGGACTATCAAAACATTTATAAACGTTTCCTAACCTGTTCGAGCTGGATCATCTTTGTATTGATTTCCTCTATTATGACTGATCCTGCATTAATGGCTCAGAAAAGTACTGAAGAACTTACTCAGCGTCTAAGACTAAATCAAGCTCAAAAAGATAAAGTAAAAAAATATTAACTGAGCATAATACCCAAATTGCAAGTGCTCTGAAACAAAATCAAGGTGTTCCAAAATTAATGGGGCCTATTGCCACAAAACTTGTTCAGCAAAGTGATAAATACAGGCCTTTACGTCAGTGAAATTGATTTAGGTGCTGCAAACTTCGGAACACGTAAGGGATACGGAGCAACTGCCGAGGAATCAAAAAAAATATTGGCCGCTTATTCTGCTGCTGGTGTCAACTTCATCGACGTATCAGATCTCTATCATCTGGGGGAAGCCGAGGAAATTGTTGGAGAGTTTTTAGAAAACCAAAGACAAAATTATATTATCTGTACCAAGTATACATCAGGCCTTATGACCAGCTTAAGGAGCTGATTTCCGCATTCCGTGAAAATGGGGGAGAAGCTAAGCCAATACATGTAAAGACACAGCTTTCCTATTCGAGAAACCAAGAGGAAGCCATGTCGGGAGCATATGATCAATGGAGGAGTAATATTTTTCAGGGGAGCGTGTTGGGGGAGCTTCCAACTGTAGCACATTTTGATATCCCAGATTTCGTCACGAATTCCGTTCGCGGCAAAATGATAGTGATGGTCATGTTTGCAACAATGTGAGGAAAATCGCCCGAGGCTCCTTCCATTCTATGTGCCAACGGCGGTAACCGTCATTTTATTGCTGCAATAAGTTAATCTAGCCTGGTGCCTACTTCCCTGTTTTTAAGTTCGGAGCATCCACAGGTTTTGACTCCGGTGAACCTTTTTGCCTTAAAAAAATGGTCAATATTACAATGGAGGCTACTGATAAGAACTCACTTTGCCAGTTCTGGAATGTTTCAAACCAGAAGTTTGCCTCTCCCAGATATCCAAACACCGAAATAGGGGCTTTACCTTTAATAAGTTGTTCAATATTATGGTCTTTCCAGCTGCCATAAAGGTGCAGGCACCAGCTCACGAGGAATAAAATCCCGAATACGATAGATAACGAGTGCTCATATATTTTTAGTATCAGCCCACCTTTTCTCACCGGCCATGGTGCATCTTTCCCGGCAACTGGCTCCAGGTCTACCTCTTCATCTTCATCTATTTTCTTTGATTCTGCGGAGCCGACCTGGCGGAGCGAGATTGTTAAAATAACATACAAAGCCATTTGAAGAAATTCACTTTCAAAATTCTCAAAAGTCGCGGAAATAAAGTGCCCTGAAGTTAGGTAGGTAGTTAAAGAAATTGGTGTTGTGCCCAGGTCCTCAAGATCACTATTATGTGTTTTCCACCCTGTTAATGCCTGCGCAATGAGCGTGACAATAAATATTGATAAAAAGAAAACAGATAAGCCATTTCGATATAGCCATTTGCTTTTGCCCATGTTTTGTTTTTCACCCATGATAGGAGGTTTTTGCTGATAGGTGTTCATATAATAATTTCGCGCAGTTTTCTATTGTTCCGGTAATAATGTCTTTGCGATCTCCAGGAAAATTGAAGCGTTGAGAAAAAATGACTTCCTGTCCCATGGTGCCGTACAAAAACATGGTACCGACTGGCTTCTCAGGTGTTTCACTACCTCCGGGGCAGGTTAATCCGGTTACGCCGATATGAATATCGGCAGGGATAACAGCTGCCAGGCCGGACGTAATTGCACGGGTAACTTCCATCGATTCGGGCGTATATTTTTCGATGAGCTTCTGGTCAACGCCCAAGAGACTTTCCTTTAGCGAAGCGTCGTAACAGCAAATTGCGCCTTTTAAAAACTTGCCTGCGTCATCGATCAGGGAAAACTCCGAGCATAGCCAGCCGGCAGTAGCGCTTTCCGCAAATGCGATAGTCAAGCCAGTTTCTTTAAGCACGCATCCAAGTTTATTCATTATTTCCGACTGCATAAACATTCTTTTTGAATCTAAAACAATAGCTTTATTATTATGGTTTTGGATATGCCAAAATCTAGTCTGAGCAGATGACGCTAGAAGTTTCAAGCTTTAGACGAATACGAATAATGATTACAGCTGACTCATTTTTTCTTCCGGCTTTTTTAAAATACTGATCCTGCCATCTCTTTCCATATAAATCCTATCAACATCAATCATGCTATCTGTATGCAGCATATTGCGGACATGAGAAATGATCTCTTCTTCACTGATCAGCGCTTTACCCCGGGCGTCATGTAAAAAATTGCCATCTTGATAGATAAGGATCTTTTCACCCGATATGCCCTTTGCTATCGCGGGATAGGCAGAGGTAAGCCAAGCACTGACCCGATGCAGTATGACAATTAGGAGACTGGATGCTAAAACCGGCAATAGGGGTGAAGCACCAACTACTGCACGACTAAGGATGGCCCCCAAAAGAATAACAATGATGTTATCTAATGGGCTTTTTACTGAAAATGATCTTCTTCCTGATATCCGTAGCAAGATGTAAGCTGCAAGGAATATTATTGCAGCCCGCAAACACATTTATAAAATAGACAAGTCTCCTCCATGTCCAATAAGTTCAGTTAAAGTCTTCATATCTAAAATGTTGAACTGAAAGTCTTAATATATTCGCGTTGCATTGTACTGAAAAGAAAAGCATACAATAAGATGTAGCGCAATACCCGAACGGATTGATTGAATTTACAAAATTATGAAAGCCCATCCTGCAATCCCTTATTGTAGCATGTTTCATATTATTCCATCCCGGTATTTATTCAGGTATTTCTTGAGCAACTGCCTGGCATTAAAGATGTGGGTTTTAACAGTGCCCAATGGGATATTAAGCTCAACGGCGATTTCATCATATTTATATCCTTCGAAATATCGTTTGAAAGGAATGCGGTAATTTTCAGGGATACTATCCATTGCTTTTTGAATATCCCCCATAACAAATGTAGATTCACCGGAATTGCGGGATGCACTATGCATTAAGTTGGCGCTTGAAATCTCATCATCAACTTGGAGGACTTCGTGTCGTTTTTGATCCCGCCTGTACTTATTAATGTAAGTATTTTTCATAATCACATACAGCCAGGCTTTAACATTTGTTCCGGTGTCGAATTTGTGACAAAATCTTATACCCTTTAAAAGTGTATCCTGTACAAGGTCTTTGGCTTCATCCTCATCGTGGGTAAATCGCATGGCATTTGAAAGTAGTGAGGTCGAATAGCGATCCGCAATTAAACTAAACTCAATTTGCTCCATTTTTCATCTTGTAATTAAAAATAAAACCAATAAAATAAACAGGTTACGTATAGGAATGTTTTTTCTATTATTAATTTATAAAAAGCTTGATGGAATAGCAGAATTTATAGTCAGATTGAATAACGATTGCAATTTTTCAAAAATAAGTTAAGCAAATCACTCTCTTCAAATTGCTTTTTTCCCTATAAATTAGTTTACTTTATTTGTTCGCGCTTCGTTTTTTTTTCAAGCAGTGATATTAGATATGGGATTGTGGTTTATTTCGTCAATAAAAACATCAATTTCACAAGCTGACTTGCCTGTTTGTGTTATGCTTCTTCTGGTTTGATCTTAAATGAGATAACAAGCGCTTTCTAATAATTAGCGATTATGGTATTTCTATCGTTTCCAAGACAATTTCCATAAGAAGAACGCATGCTTTGCAGCATTAGGCAGCACCTTATAATTACGTCGTCCAATTGCATAGCAGATAGTTTTGATAGTATTTCAAAAAACCTTGAAGAGTCGCGCTTGTTTATTTAAGTTAGGAAATTCTAGTAAGAGACTACTTGATTGTAACCCTTCCTAAATATCGGACTGTTTAAGAGGCGAAAATTCGTAACTTTAAAACAGTAAGATGAAAAAGTCAAAAATCAGTGACGCTCAGATCGTAGCAGCAATCAAAGAACATGAAGCAGGTAAAACAGCAGCTGATATCTGCCGTAGCCTTGGGGTACACCAAGCCACCTTCTACAACTGGAAGAAGAAATACTCAGGGATGGATAATCAGGAGCTTCGCCGGCTCAAGGAGCTTGAGGAGGAAAACCGGAGATTAAAATATATGTATGCTGAACTCGCCTTGGACAATAAAATCCCTAAGGATGTCTTGTCAAAAAAGTTCTAAAGCCCTGCCAGCGAAAGGATATGGCTGCTTATGTGATTGCTCAACATCATGCAAGCATTAGCAGGGCTTGCAAGGTAATTTGCCTGCCTAAGTCCATGTATTATTATAAGAAGATCAAGGATGACAACGCAACGATTCTGAAGCTTCGGGAACTCGCGGAAAAGCATCCAACTGAAGGGCAGGATTTGTATTATAGCCGTATCCCGTAGGGAAGGCTTGATATGGAATTATAAACGGGTACGCCGCGTTTATCTGTTATTGGGCATGAACCGCCGCAGGAAAATTCGTAAGCGAATTCCAGGGCGTGTAAAACAACCATTGTTGCAGCCTGAAGGGCCAGGAGTAACCTGGTCCCTGGATTTTATGAGTGATGTATTAATCAACAAGCGAAAGTTTAGGACATTTAATGTTATAGATGATTATAACCGAGAGGCCATTGCGGTGGAAGTTGACCATAGTATGCCCGCAACTACGGTAGCCAGATTATTGGAAAGAATTACCAGGGAACAAGGGAAACCTAAGCGTATTAGGACAGATAATGGGCCAGAATTTATCAGTAAAGAATTTCGGGACTGGTGTGCGGGAAAAGATATTGAGATTCAATACAGACAGCCGGGTAGGCCGATGCAGAATGGTTATATCGAGAGGTTCAATCGAACCTTCCGGGAAAATATTTTGGATGCCTATTTATTCGAGGACACCATGCAAGTACAGGTACTGGCCGAAGAATGGATGCATGACTACAACTATTGCAGACCGCATGAAGCGCTAAATGGTAAATCGCCCATGGAATATAAAGCCATGCCGGCGGCGTGTTCAAATTAATCCAACTTTTTTCAAGTTGGATTAATTTGAACAGATATTATAAATTTGAATTCTCGTCAACAGATCGGTTCGAAATCCAGGAGGGTTACATTTCGAATATAGAAAAAATCAATTTATGTTGGGTTATGAAGTTATATATGTGATACATATATCTGAATGATTTATATTTGGATATGGACAAAAGAACAGAAAAACTTAGGGAAAACGTAAATAGTATTCTCTTCATTTGGAATGACTATAATAATTTATCAAGGGATAAATTCAAGGGTGAGGATCGAAGTTGGCACAAAAGGATGGTTGATATCTACAATAATGAAGCTCCTACGACACTAACAAAGTTAATTTTGGAAATTAATGCGGCAAGTGCACCGTATTTGCAATTTCGCGAGTATAATGATGGAGAGGTTGAATTGATTTCAATTATTAGATCAATAAATGAAAGCTATTCAATATGGGATGATGCATTTGTTTTGAGTGGCGATAAAGACAAAGTAAAATTTCTTTTAGAACAGTCAATCTCACAGGTTTCAGAACTACATCGCGCGATGATAAATATAAAAGGCGAATAATATTCATATGGAATAACGAAAATCTATTTGCTAAGATCATTACTACAGGCAGTAAATTCAGGTGAAAACATGGAATGTTGTACCTGAAATAAAAAGCCCTTTAGCTTTTGTGAGCTAAAGGGCTGGTAATCAATGTAGCCCTTATTGGACAAATCTCGAACTTTTGATGCGCATAATTAGCAGGGATATATAACTTGGCAATCACTTTGTTATTTTAAAGGGAGGCCGTTAACTGACCTGTAGATATTTATTGCCTTGTCATCAAAGTTTTCTGGATAGTTACGCTAACAACAATATCTATATATTCTTTACCCAGTTGCGCGATCTTTTGGTTTGAAAACTCCCTATTGATTTAAGCTGCTATCTAGGTAAACTCTTACGCTATCGGCCATCAAAGATTTATCATTTTGAGCTTTAACTGTCCAAGGAGTCAAAAGTATAATTACTACTAAAATTTGTTTCATAAAATTGAGATGAAAATTAGTCATTCGAGGTTGCATTCGATCACTTTTTTTATAAATTCTTTTATGCCGTAGCTAGCTAGCGCGAATAAACTTACAGGTGAAAGGAAGATATACAGCGCTCTGGATACCTTCGTATGCATGTGACAATTTTTCTATTTAGCGTAATTGGTGCAATTAACCTTAAAGCTAAAAGTAAGATATACAGTAGGGGATGAATACTTTCTTTCATTGAGACAAGCTTCGCTTGTTTACTCACAAACTACAATTTTTTAGTACTTTAGAATGTCGATTATATAATTCTCATTTAACTAAATTATTATGTTACTATTTGCTGTTCCATTATATTTTGTTGCATTCATAGGTTGGTTATTTATGCTGGACTGATTAAAAAGATTCTGAAACAATGTATGCCGTTTTTATATTTTGGAAGCATCTTCAGCGTAATTTGGGTAATAATAGTTTTGGTTTCTATCTAGCTATTTGTTCGATTTTTAGATTTTCCATTTACCGTAATTAGCACGTACAACCTGCAGATGAAAAAAATATCCATCCGCGGATGATACCTTCATTATTTGAGCCTGTCAACTATCTTTTTATAAGCGGTAAAATCTTGCTCACCCATCAAGCGTCTTACATATTCATCCATTCCAATACCATTTTTTTAATTTACATATCTTGTCAAAGAAAGGATCGTTATTTGGACCATGGTTAAAATAGCTAAATTACTCACAAAGCTTATTTTTTGAAGCAAGTCATTAGAAATAAATAACCTTACAAAGCATATGAAAACGCTTCTCCGGGCAGCATCCCTTGTTTCATGGGTTACCCATCCCTTATTTACTTCTATATTTCTTATCGTAGCTTTTAGCCTCAATCGTTATCCGGTACATCAGGCGATGTTTATCATGGCACTACTAGTGATAGGCGTTATGGTGCCCATGAATTTGGTTACCTATATTGGGCTTAAGAGGGGACGCTTAACAGATTTTGATGTATCTTCAAGAAAGCAGAGAACGCTGTTATATTTTATGGTTATTGTTTTGATGATGATCGCATCATGTATAATCTACGCTTTTGATATGGATAAACAATTATTCTTGAGCTGCCTGCTGATTAGTTCATTATTGTTGGCTATTAACCTGATTAACTATTTTATCAAAGTTTCCCTGCACGTCGCCCTAAATGTCTTTTTCTGTTTTATCGTTTATAAACTTTATCCATCAAGCGCACTATTTTCTGCCGTCCTAATGCCTATAGTTGGTTTTTCCAGGGTTTTACTTGGTCGTCATAGCCAAAAAGAGGTGATTTTAGCTGGAGTCGTTGGCCTTTTGTTTGGAGCAACGTTTCTGATGTTGTCGGAGGCAAAATAACAGTCATAGGGAAGTTATATGGAGAAACTTATCTACAAGAGAGATCAGAAAAGTAGGATATTAAAAGACTGGCGATTGGTTATCGTGCTATCAGTTTTAATCAATTTGCACTCTCGCGGGAGCCAGCTCTTGCCTGACTTTTTTTATTGCGTAGCATTGTTGACTCGTTTCAATGATCCATATCTTTCCCTTTTCCACAAGTAATTTCGGAAGAGTATATCTTCTTTTAGTCGTTTAGAATTGTAGAGCTTGTATAGACATTGCAAACTCTATAACTCCTTTCGAATGGTCCATTCAATGTCAAAAAGCACTTTCCAAAAGTAAAGTGCTATATGTTGGAAAGTTCCTTATATATAGGTTTGCATAGAATTATTTTACTATAAAAGATGGAACTAGATGTTACATTAATCGCTGAAATTAAATTTTAGAAATGAGTCTGAAGAAATTAAAACAAAACTGGAAATTCGTGAGTCGTATTCCAAAAATCCTGGGAGTGAAATATCCAATTATTCAAGGGGCAATGTCTTGGCTTACGGATGCAAGGTTGGTGGCAGAAGTAAGTAATGCAGGTGGGTTAGGTATGCTGGGGCCACATGCAGGCCAAACCACCAATCCATCTTCGGATGAAGAGGTGATTGAACGCATGCGTCTGGAAATCCGAAAGGTTAAATCCTTAACTGATAACCCTTATGGAGTGCCAGTAACGGTTTCCGCAAACCCTGTATTCATTACAAAAATGGTTCAACTTGTACTGGAAGAGCAGGTTCCAGTAGTTTTATTCAACTATCTAGATGAAGAACAATTTCAGCTCATCAAATCAGCTGGAAGAAAGATACTTTTCCGCCCGATTGATGCATCCCCTGAAAATGCACGTCAGGCAGAACAAGCAGGTGCAGATATTATAATTGCTACTGGATTTGATGAAGGCGGTTCTTTGCCAAGCAAAACAATAGGAACCTTTTCCATCACATCTCAAATTGTTCAGTCTGTAAATATACCAGTGATGGCAGCAGGTGGTATTAGTGATGTAAATGCAGTCCGTTCCGTATTCGCATTAGGAGCAGAAGGCGTATATGCAGGGACGCTATTTTTAGGTACGGAAGAAAGTAGGATGGCCCATAATGTGAAGAAAATGATGTTGGAAAGTTCTGCGGTTGATCTGTTACTATTTCGTTCTGCTTTTTCATTTTATCGTTCATTACCGACACCTTTCGCAGAAAAACTGGTGAAGATGGATAAAGATGGGGCAAGCACTGAAGAAATTACTGAAGTATTGGTTTCAAGCCAAGGAATGAGGGTAGGGATGTTAGAAGGAAATCTTGAAGGGGGATATGTTTCATTTGGGAACGGCATCACTTATATCAATGAAATCCGCCCCGTTAAAGCTGTAATAGAAGATGTAATGCAGGATTTTTTAGAGTTTAATCATGAATTTGAAATAGAATCAAATTTTAACCCCGATTCCATACAAAAAATGGTTTAAAGCAATTCCGGACTTAGATTAGGTATGATGAATGTATCACTAAGATAATAATGCTTTATTATGTATATTAAATAACATGGGTTACCTCTTAGATCAAAATGGCAGTCAAGAAAGAATATAACAAATGTTTGGAAACAGTGAAACCTGTGCGTGATACGTTAGAAGTGATCAGTGGAAAATGGAAATTAGCCATCATTATTTCCGTCGGCGTGGGCAATGAGCGTTTCATTGATATTCAGGATAGCATTCCCAACATTTCTCCAAAAGTCTTGGCAAAAGAATTGAAAGAACTTGAAAAGCATAAATTGATTAAGAGAATAATTACTGATGGTTACCCGGTTAAAATCTTTTATAAAAATGAACCTTATGCTGACACTTTAACACCAATTATATTTGCTATGAAGGAATGGGGTTTAAATCACAGGGATAAGCTATTCAACCCTGATAAACTAGCAGCTGAGTGATACTTTTAAATTAACCCATCAATCTATGGGAACAAAAAATTGGTATTCATGCTTTTCTTATAGCTATAGCTATTCATAAATCATCGTATAGGATTATTTAATAGGGAAGTAGACACGCTAATGTTAGTTTCAATTGTTACGGGTACCATCAATCATATTGCAATAAATTCTAAGGATTTTGAAACAGAATCCTTTGAAACGACTGGTGAAATAAATATATCGGAGCAAAGTTTAAAAGCACGGGTATCTAGATTTCTGAGAAGTTGTATGGCCCCCTTCTTCTGATCGGTGAGCAATAATAAGCGCATTTGTTTGAGGGGGGCTTTTCAAAGATGGGCAAATCATTTTATATAGTAAGAGATCAACTTTTCTATTATTTTTGATTATGAAAATATCTGGTCATACATCTTCCACCGATCCCGCAAATATCATTGCCTTATCAGATACAATCCAGAATAATGCAGATACTTTTCATATACTGGACCTTAGTATAGCTGATAATCCAGTTTTTTCATTAGGATATAACAGGAAGAAATTTTACACAGCGACCTTATTACAAGGGGAATACAGGCTTGAATTTGAAGACAGGAACATTGATGTTTCAGGCAACTCCTTACTGTTCACCACGACCAAGATTCCTTTTGGGGTTCACCAGACCGGTTTAGGATACTCAGGGATTAGTTGCGTGTTCAAGGAGGAGTTTATCACCAAAGCTAACAGCGGTTATCGTCTACTCGAATTTTCGATCTATAAACCTGGCAGGCAGAATATCTATTCGCTTACAGAAGATCAGACGAAACTCTTTATTGAAATCTACAATAAAATGTTTGATGAATCACAGGAGAACAGCTCTTTTAAAGACAATCTGCTTCGCACTTATTTACTTGAAATTATTTTCCATGCACAAAAGCTTGCTCCGATTAGCACCTTTGTGAAAACAAATAATACCACCGAAGTTATCGCCTGCTCCTTTATCAGGTTATTAGAATCCCAGTTTCCTATTGAATCGCCTCAGGATACGATCAAATTTAAAACGGCGAAAGATTTCGCAGACAATCTTTCTCTACATCCCAATTATTTGAACCGGCAAGTTAAATTATCTAAAGGAAGAACTGTAACTGCGATCATTGCGGCCAGGCTTGTTCAAGAGGCTAAAATCCTATTAAAATTAACCAACTGGAATATTGTGGAAATTTCTTCTGCACTGGGTTTCGAAGAGCCGTCACATTTCAATTTATTCTTTAAAAAGCACACCAGAAGTTCCCCTACGGATTACCGAAAACTACAAAAAGAATAATCGCTTCATAAATTAAGTGAGTGAAAGTTTGATTTTAGTAAGGATCGGTGTCATCTGCGCTAACATCGGCCATACTATCTACGCTACATTTGCATTGGAATTAAACAATTTTCGAAATGACAAAGATAGCATTAGTGACCGGAGCCAATAAAGGCATCGGTTTTGAAACAGCGAAACAACTAGCAGCCCACAAGATTAAAGTTCTCTTAGGGGCAAGAAATGAAATAGAAGGTAAAATAGCGGAAGCGGCCTTAAGGGATTTATCATTAGATGTAACATTTGTACAACTGGACATCAGTAATTCGAGTGATATTGATAACGTTAGAAAATACATAGAAAGCGAATATGGTGTGCTGGACATTCTAATCAACAATGCAGCCGTATTTTTAGACGGTGCGTGGTTCGGAAATAACACGGCAACCGTTCCGCTTCAGACCATTCGGGATACTTTTGATATTAATTATTTTGGTACAGTAGAGCTTACTCAGGCATTATTGCCCATAATCAAAAAAAGCGAGGCCGGGCGAATTGTAAACATCAGTAGCGTGTCCGGTTCCTTTGGTGCTCATTTAGATAAAGAACATTGGCTATACGCTTTAAAACCTTATGCTTATAGTGCATCAAAAACTGCATTGAACCAATTCACGGTTTTTCTGGCTAACGCTCTTGAAGCTTCCAAAATTAAAGTGAATGCAGTTAGTCCAGGTTGGGTGCAAACATCTATCGGTTCAGATCAGGCACCCCTAACTCCGGAAGAAGGCGCTAAAACTGGCGTTGCCATGGCATTAATTGATGAGAATGGTCCCACAGGAACTTTTTCTCAATCAGGCGATATGGTACCATGGTAAATATTAATCCTTAATTTCCAACACAAAATGTGCAACTGATTTTATGTGATAATCCAGGATATTATTCGAACATAACACCAAAAGTCGTAGCAAAAGAATTAATTCCCATTTTGGCAAGAAATCGTAATCCTCAATTGCGTGCAACAAGCGCTTTGTTGCACGCCAGAAGAAATGACGGCTGCCTGGATTTATTTTTGCTTATCGGTTGCCGGCTCCTGAACTTTTTCCATTTGAACCGCCTGTATGCTGTCTGGGGTAATATTTACTAAGGCTACTATCGATCAGGATTTTCTCAATCAATGATCTGGATGACAGCGCATTTTTCAGTATTGGCGGATATTATTCGAAGTAATAGCTATAATCCAGTTTTAGTGTATCAAGCTGGCCGGCCATCTTCTTGTACTGCGTGGTATTATACTTAGACTCTAAATATTCGGTTTTAAATACTTTATGAGGATAGCCGTCGGAAACTTTGCTAATAAAAGTATATGTTGCATATAATTCAGAATACTTAGCCTTAAACTAAATTTTGCTTTGACTAGATGCGGTTCGATGGAAAAATAAACAGAAAAGAGAAGTAAAAATTTTCATATATATGTGTCTTATCAATGACTGCTAGTGCTGATCACAACGCTGTCAATGGGAAGTATGTCCCCATATAACATAGTGCCTATATTGGTAAATATAGTGAATAAGTAAAAATATGTCACGTTAACGAGATATAATAAATTAATTTAAATTTAGTTTCAGTGATCCGGAAGTTTGAAAATGGAGATGAGATTAGATGATTAGCAATAGTTCTTACACATTCCACCCAGCATTTGGTAGCCGAATGATTTACGGAACGAAGGAAAGCAATACTGGCTCAGCAGTTTGAACGTCTGGCTACACATTTTGGACTTTCGGCCATTCAGCGCCGCAATTCCCATCTTTATCTTTGTGTACATTTAAAAAACAACGATGACAACATTATCAGAATGTGAAGAAAATTACAGTACAGATCTTAAAGTTTATTTCATTGAGTTAGCCGAATTCAGTAATTGGGCAGACAGCTGTGTTATTAACTTGCTTACCCAAATCACAGATGAACAATGGAGCAAAAATGCCTTAAGCAGTTTTGGAAGTATCAGAGATACGGCTATACATATTTTAAGTGCGAAAGAATATGGCTGGACTTCTGGACAAATGTTCCAAACCCAGTATATCTCTCCTTAGAATTTAAAGGAACCAGATTGGAACTGATAAACATATGGAATACAATTTCAGGTAAGCTCAAATCGTTCATTGCAAATTATCCTAAAGAGAATTATGCAAATGCGATAAGTGTAAAGACAGAAGAATTGGGTGATCTGGCGTCTGTGTGGTGCTTTCTGGCCAGGATGGTGATGGATCAAAAGACAGTTTTAATATTGGCCAAAAGCGTGGCACCACCATCGCCCAACTCTTCAAAACAGCTACACAGCCCTCAATGCGCGAAGGCGCAATAGATATAGGCCGTGAAGCTTATTCATTAAGCCCCGGTGATATTGCGGATTTAATCGTTAACAAAGTGAAAAGTGTTGACTATAAAATAGAAACTTCATACCCTTTTAACTGGATACCGAATGTGGAATTTATATTGTAAGATTGCTGACTTTAGATTAATACGGAAATTCAACAGGTTAATTTTGTCTCCAAGTTGTCATCCAACATCTGTTTGTCTGCCCAGGCCCTTAAATGATTGATGAACGGAATTAATTCTTGTCCAACAGGTGTTAGTGAATATTCAACTTTCGGGGGTACTTCAAGATAAACTTGTCTGTTAACTAGTTTATCATCTTCCAATTCCCTTAGTGTCTGGGTAAGCATTTTAGGTGTTATATCAGTAAAAGCTTTTCTGAGCTCGCCGTAACGCATTACAGATCGGTCATGTAGATACCATAAGATACGCCCTTAATATTTGCCACCTATTCTTTTAAAGGCATAGTCCACTGCGCATCTTGGTTTTTCAGTATTTACTTGTATCATTTAATATTGTTCTATTTGATTATCAGCTTGGTATACTTCAAGTGCGTAGGTTACAAAATTGTGCGTACTTGACACAAAGATAGCATTAAAATACCTTTGATTAAAAAATGATGAAAAAAAGAGAATTGTTAAAATATGCTGGGATCTTAGGGTTCTCGGCATCACTGGCACCTTATGAATTAAAAGCTCAAGCCCCAGTGCTTGATTTAGTAAAATCTCCATCAGGCTACATCAAGTTTAAATTAGGACAGCTTGAGATGCTCGTGGTTACGGATGGTCACATATTTATCCATCCCGCCCAGCCGATCTTCGCCCCTGGTATCGAAAAACAAAAAGTAAGAGAAGCTTTGGCAGATAACTTTATATCAGATGATGCAGTAGACGCGGCAATCAATATCTTGGTGATTAAAAAAGGAAATAGGATTATAATTATTGGTACGGGTAGTGGAACAGCAATCGGTGATCAGGCAGGTAGATTCTTAAAGAATCTTAATTCTGCATGAATATCAGCGGATGAATTTACAGATGTATTCATTACGCATTTGCATGTAGACCATATCGGTGGCATTCTTGATACAGCAGGGCAAAGAGTATTTCAAAATGCGAACTATCACTTACCTCAATTGGAATATGATTTTTGGATGTCTGAGAACCCTGATTTTTCAAAAAGTAAGAATACAGGTTCTAACACAGATGGTGTTATTTTGGCTCGAAGTGTCACGGCAGCTATTAAGGATAAATTGAAGCTTTTTACGTTCGGAGAAACTTTGTTTGGCTGTATTCAGACCGAATTAGCAGAAGGCCACACACCAGGTCATCCTATACTTAAAATTTTTCAAACGACCAAAAAATGAGACATATTGTTGATACGGTACATGCCAGCTTACTACTTTCACACCCTGAATGGGGAACGGAATGGGACACAAATTTTGAAAAAGGAGTAGCTACCAGAAAGCGGATATTAAAAGAACAAGCGATGAGTAGAGGCTTAACAATGTCCTGCCATTTACCATGGCCAGGATTAGGTTATATTGTCAAAAAGGGTCAGGGATTTGGTTGGATTCCTAAGTCTTTTTCTACATCTTAATTGTTCAGACATAGCCTCAGATTTGCCCTGACGGATGAAAGCCACGCGAGTAAGCGATTTAAAAAATCGAAATAAATAGGAATAAACCGCTCTACATGGTAATGTACTCAGGTCGTTGATTTTAAATCATTTAATTGAGCTATCAATCTTATAGCATGATCTTTTGCTTTATTCTTAACATCTTCTATAGTATAACCAGCAACTACAGATGTTCCATGAAAATAGATAGGGTCAACGTATTTCATTTTTGAATAATAAGCTGTTTGTTCTAGATTCTTACAAAATTCGTGTACACGGAAATGATGATCACCTAAAGTGGTATACTCACATTCAGGTCCCCCGATGGTAAAGCTTGGTACAAAACTTTTGTCTTTCAATTTGTCACCGTTGGAGCCATAAGCAAATTGATACTCAAATACAGTATCAAACCAAAGCTTTAAAATAGCTGGCATATTATACCAATAAATAGGATACTGGAAAATAATGGTCTGATGTCTCAACAATGCATTTTGTTCTGCTTTTACGTCAATTTTGTAATCAGGATATAAGCTGTAAATATTCCTTAGTTCTATATTTAAGTTACTGTTTTGTAGTTCTTCAACAATAGTTTTGTTAGCTACAGAGTTTTCAAAGTTCGGGTGTGCTAAAATGATCAGTGCCATACTATAATAATTTTAGTTGCAAAACTATCTATAGTGAGTTAAGTTTGCAATATCTATCAAAATGGATAGTATAAATTAAAATCATGAAAACTGAATGTCTTAAAGATTCTATTATACTTAATGGTAAGATATACCCTTGCACGGTTAGTCTTACGATGGATTTCATTGGTGGGAAATGGAAAGCGGTTATTCTATATCACTTGAAAGACCAGGAAAAGAGATACAATGAACTCCGCAAGGAAATGCCAGCAATTACCGAAATGACTTTAAGTTTACAACTGAAGCAATTAGAGAAAGATAATTTGGTGTTACGAAAAGTTTATGGTGAAAAACCACCTGTAAAAGTTGTATATAGTCTTACTGATTTTGGCAAAACTTTATTGCCAGTTTTAGAGGCTATAACCAATTGGGGAAATCAAGCTATGGAACAGGAAGGAGAGGCTTAATACGATGCCTTAACTTTAGCACAGTTTGGTTATAGGATCATTTTTCCTTGGAAATTGAACAATATAACCGGCAATATCAAAAGTAATAATTCAGTTAGGCCTTTGGATACGGAAGGGTCTGTTACACTATTTCTAACTTCACGAAATTCTGCAGGACAACTTCTAGCAGTAGGGTATTCAGCGAAAACTGTTGGTCTATAAATGGTGGTATAAAATGAGTGAAATGGAGGTGCAAACCAGTTTCCATTGCAACATGATCCATACCATCGTAAATAAAAGCGGGTATTCTATACTATTGTCGCATTTTCCAAAGGGTGGTTATTTTTTAGTTCTTGGTTTTTTAGTTCTTGTTTTCGCAATATTCTTTTTTGGTTTTTGTTTCGCTTTTGGAACTTCGACTTTCGGCTTGGACGTTGTGGCTTTTGATTTCTTTTTCGCAGGCATTGTTTTCCTGGCATTCTTGACACGATATTCCAGCAGGTACAATCTGGTCTGCCATTTTTCAATGGTAGCGTCATCACTTTTTGGAATTCCGGTTGGTTCGAGCAAGCCAAGCACCTGGGCGAGTTCACGCGTGTTTTCGGCCTTTTCGCTGTTCTGCTTTGCCCAATCTTCATGTTTGTTGTGTATGGTGTCCTGGTAGCTGGAAATGGCAAGATTAATTAGTTTTACTTCGTCTTCTTTTGATCAGGTCTTTCGGTAAAGTATCATGAGCCTGTTCCAGGCATGGTGATTGGTGGGATCTGCTACAGTCGCCTTTTGGTATAGCTTGATAGCACCCGTAGTATCGCCAGATTTTTCCAGTTCCAATCCTGCATCGGACTGCTCTTTTGATTTGATCTTCTTTCTCCTTAACATTTTATTCCAACAAGTGAGCCAGATGTATTGTTTGGTCATTTCCGGTCAGCAGACTTTCCATGCCGTATATCCACGAGAGGTACAAAAGAGTGCTACAAATATTGTTGGAATATATTGATAATGGTCATTCAATTGATAGGCATTAGCATGTGAAAACTATAGGATAAGAATATTTGGTTACGGTGGATTTCGAAGGTTACATAACCATTGATTTAGTTTTTTGTGTTCGCATCTAGTATTTCATTAGCTAGCCATATCTTTTATTGACCAAGGTACTGGATGGTCAAAATTCAAAAGGACTTTCGCGGCATAAACCGCTTCGCTTTTTATTCCACGTTCCTTGTTTGTTTTTCCCTTAATCCAGTCCTGGTCTGGTCAAAAAAAAATGGCTGCTAAACATTCAAAAATTAAAAACTGCGATGGGAAAATCTTCCATAAATCACTGGTTTCGCTGCGCTTTACTATTTATACTGATAACGGTGACGGGATTATGGTGTATGATAATGATGATCCCGGACGGACGCCACTTTGTGGATACGGAGCAGAAGAGACGCTTCTCGAGATCGTTATGGACCATGCGTGGATCTGGGCGAGTGATGACATGATGTATAATATTGACTGTATTCTGGAAGCGGAATCCGGTTCAGGTTAGGCACGCTTAACCTTAAATTTGCAGTTCATTTTCGTAAGAAAAATTATTTTCTTTGGTTGTCAGCTGGTTATCTGATGGTGTTTGTCAATCTCACAAATCGGTATATTTTTGCGCGTTTTCTTCTGAATCATTTGAAAAAGCAAACATAGCGGTGACATATTTATCCTTACACCCTATCTTGCAATCTGGTCACTGATGAGGTTACGAACAGAGTATATAAGAAGCCTGAAAGATTGGACGCTAACAATTTTCGATGTTTCAGCCGCTTTTTTAGACCATGGTTGTGAGAAATGATTCTTCGAATTTAAGCTAAATTAAAGCCTCTAGACACCGCTTATGAGATAACAACCTGCCTAATTGCAATAGGCAGGTTGTTAAAGAAGAATGCTCTGTGGAATTAACATTCACATAACCGGTTCACTTAAGCATTCGAAGCATCGCAATACGCTACTTGGTCAGTGGAATAGTCAGTTCCACCTCATCTGGTGGCAGGCACTTCTGATCGTTGCAGGTCATGAATTCAACCATAGCCGTAATTGATTGTAAATCTTTCTTATTGAGCCTAATTTTTTGGCTGAAAACTGCCTGTTTTTCGAAAAATGATAATGACATCCCCATCACTGCTTCGTATTTGGTAATTGGTTTTGTTGTGTTTAGGACTTACACTTAATGGTTTGATGGGTGCTATGCGTTTTTCCCAATAAACAGATGTTTTATTAGGTATTTCTACAAGAGGTATAAAGGGCAAAAGGTCACGCTCTGCTATTGCTTTTCACCCAGTCGGACTAGGGATAATCAATAATAGTGGTAAATTTTTACGGTACAAGATAAACATATGTTTTTACCATCTATAAGCTTCTGAGAGTTAGGCTAAGGTACATCTGATACAGTGTTAAGCTAAAAAAAAGTCAATCCATCATACATTTATATCCCCTTCTGATTGCTTGGTCAATCGAAATGTTTTGTAATATTGTAAGCCCGTATGAATACAGAAAAGCTTATTGTACATAATTTCAAAGATATACCGGAGGATTTTCAAACTGATCCTTCAAGGGAAGACTTTTTCGAGATTTACTGGTATGAAAAGAGCAAAGCTAAGGGGCAAAATAGAGACTACCTAATGTTAGTCGGACCCTTTCGGTCTCCCAAGGTGAACATTAAGTCGTCGTCCGGTAAATTTATTGCTTTCAAAAGAGATTGCCTGGATGAAGAAGATAAAGATTTTTCAATCGATGTCTTCAAGCTATTCAATTTGCTTGGGTGGAATGCGTCAATTGACTTAAGCCCGCAAATTGCAGAAACATTAAAGATAACCTTCAAGTTAATATACGAAGAATGCCTAAATCCATTGTCAGATATTTCCATTCTTAAAGCTTTATTGAAGGTGTTCCTACGTAATATACTTAGGGCAGAACAAAAAGCACTACCGGAACAGGATTTCAATCAGAAAAGGACTTATGAATTTTTATTATTGATGGAAGAGCATTACGTTCAGGAGCGAAAAACGGCATTTTACGCTGAGCGCCTTGGAATTGGTGAAAAACGCTTAAATCAGATTCTTCAGGGTAAACTCAACATCACCTCTACACAGGCGCTTCACAAAAGACTGATCATCGAGGCAAAGCGAAAAATTATAAGTAGCAACCTCACGATCAAAGAAATCGCATACGTGCTCAACTTCGAAGACCGAGCCTATTTTTCAAGGTTTTTTAAGAACAAGACAGGCATCTCCCCGGAGAACTTCAGGCGCATGGCCAATCAGATTACTATCTGACCGAAATCTCGTTTTGATATTTCCAAAAAGTACATCACGATTAGATAATAGTACACGAATCAAACCTGCTTCTTGCGGACATTTGCATTTTAGTCAATCTAATTATTTTATCTAAAATGTCCACTACAATACAATCTGATTCACATGTTTCGTTGCAACATGCCGATAGTCATCATGTTAAGGAATCACTTATTAGCAAGTATATTTTTAGCCGCGATCACAAAATGATTGCAAAACAGTTCCTGATTACCGGAATTGTGATGGCAGTAATCGCCATGGTATTATCGATTCTGTTCAGAATTCAACTCGCCTGGCCTGATAAAAATTTCCCTTTTCTGGAAACGTTTTTAGGGAAATGGGCTGAGGGTGGCCGTATAAAACCTGACTTTTATCTAGCGTTGGTGACCATTCATGGAACCATCATGGTATTTTTTGTGTTGACCGCAGGTCTGAGTGGGACTTTCAGTAACCTTTTGATACCCTTGCAGATCGGAGCACGTGATATGGCATCGCCATTCATGAATATGTTATCTTACTGGTTTTTCCTTTTGGCATGCATCATCATGATGAGCTCATTCTTTGTTCAAACTGGTCCTGCGGCGGCCGGATGGACCATCTATCCACCACTCTCCGTACTTCCCACTGCGATTTCCGGTTCGGGGCTGGGGATGACGTTATGGTTGATCAGTATGACATTTTTCATCGTTTCACAAATGATGGGCGGCATAAATTATGTTAGTACTATCCTGAATATGCGTACCAAAGGCATGGATTTATGGAAGATGCCATTACCAATTTGGGCGTTGATGCTGACTGCCATTCTTGGGATATTATCATTTCCAGTGCTGATTGCCGGGGTGGTATTTCTAATTTTCGACAGAAACTTCGGAACTAGCTTTTACCTTTCTGACATCGTAATGGGAACGAATATTTTGCCAAACGAAGGTGGCTCACCAATTTTATGGCAACATCTCTTCTGGTTTCTAGGACATCCCGAAGTGTATATTGTGATTATGCCGGCACTGGGGATATCTTCTGAAGTAATCTCTGTGAATTCGAGAAAGCCGATATTTGGATATCATGCAATGGTATATTCATTGATTGGTATCACTGTCCTCTCATTTATAGTGTGGGGACACCATATGTTCGTTACAGGCATGAACCCTTTACTGGGCGGGGTGTTCATGATTACCACCTTAATCATTGCCGTTCCCTCAGCCGTAAAAACATTTAATTACCTCGCCACATTGTGGAGAGGTAATATAAAGTTCACTCCAGCCATGCTTTTTGCTATTGGGTTAGTCTCATTTTTCATTTCAGGAGGTTTAACCGGTCTATTTTTGGGTAATGCATCTTTGGATATCAACTTACATGATACCTACTTTGTTGTAGCACATTTTCACTTGGTAATGGGTTCTGCAGCAATTTTTGGAATGCTCGCGGGAGTATATCACTGGTTTCCGAAAATGTTTGGACGGATGATGAATGCAAAGCTTGGCTATCTCCATTTCTGGTTGACATTTATATGTGCCTATCTCGTATTTTTTCCACTTCATTTTTTAGGTCTGGATGGCGTTCCAAGGAGATATTATGCGTTCACAGAATTTGAATTTATGCAAAAATGGATGACAGTGAATGTATTTGTTACTTGGGCAGCTATTATTGCTGCGCTGGCCCAGGTTGCGTTTTTGTTTAACTTCTTTTATTCCATTTTCAAAGGTAAGCCTGCAACGCAGAATCCTTGGCAAGCCAATACACTTGAATGGACTACGCCTGTCGAACACTTTCATGGTAACTGGCCTGGAGAAATACCTACGGTTTACAGGTGGCCTTATGATTATAGTAAACTTGGTCATGAATTAGATTTTATCCCACAGGATGTTCCGTTCTCTCAGACCATGAGCTCAAATATGCCCCACGATTTTGAAGGGAACGCCGTTGCTGAAAACATCCAGCGGCAGTGGGAAGAAAGTAACCCGAAAAAATAAACCCATTTGCAGCTTAAAAAATAATATGGCTCACGTATTGCATAAGCAGCGTAAAAATATCATAAAAAAAACAAGGTTAGATTATTTGATGCTAACCTTGTTTTTAGTCATCGCCCTGTTTTTTCTGCCTTTTATTTTTATTTTATTAACTGTGCATTTCACCCCAGGGAATTCCATGCCATTGGAATTCGCCCAAAGCGTGCTACTAGTTATAGCAGGTTCCTGGCTACTCAGTCAACTGAGGAAGTTTAAATCGGAAGAAAACAAGATAGGTTATCAAGTATCTTCCGTTGCTCTTTTGCTTAATGGAATAGCCTTTTTGTGTTTCCAATACAGCGCCTGGTCAAGCATATTAAGCGGCCTGGATATTGAAGAGTACAATATCATGGGGATCATCGTGCTCATCCATGGCATTCACTTTGGCATTGGTCTCCTGTGCCTTGCTCATATCACGATTAATGCATTTACACTCCATAATAACGCCGACTTATTCATTTACTTTTTAAATGATAAAAGACAGCGCTTCTTTTCCAGAAGTTTGATGTATTTCGAATTTGTTAGCTACTTATGGATTTTCTTATACGTTTTAATGCTACTACGTCAAGGGCAGTTTTGGTAATAATTTAAAGTTATAATATGTTAGAAAAAGGAAAAGTTACCCTTCGCTGGGCAGACCTCGATCCCAATTTTCATTTGCGCCATAGTAGTTATTATGATCTTGCGTCGCAATACCGGATGGAAGTGCTTAATGAGTTGGGCATTACCATGGATATCATGGAGAGAGATAAGTTTGCACCTATATTATTACGGGAGGAGTGTGTTTTCCTTCGGGAAATCAAATATACAGATGTGGTATTCATTAATTTTAGTGTAAAGGAAGTTAATGAGGACTATTCAAAATGGGAAATCGTTCATGAATTTATTGATGATCGGAATAAGGTCAAAGCAAAACTTACTGTCAGTATCGCCTGGTTTGATATTCTCAAGAGAAAGATGGTAAATCCTATCCCTGAAGTGTTAACCCATGCTTATCATCTACTTTCGAAGGCTAAATTGTAGTAATATTTGATATGTTAGAAGTTGGAATGACTGGGAACTTGGTTTACACAAGATGCTGTCAAGAGACGAAGATGACCAAGCCCCTAAGACCGTCGATATTACACCGGACTATGGACATGATAGTCACTTAATATTCTATGAGTTAACCAGGGTTATCTGGTGAGAAAGCTTTACAACACCTTGGCCTCGAAGCAAATGAAATTTGTTGCCATTAAAGCATTTTTTGACAAGCATTTCCGACCACGATCATAAAAATAATGGATTTAATATAATTACGCTCAATCTAATATATGCTAATATCTAAACACGGAAAATTTATTCGCGTTCAAAACACATACATCCGCATGTCCTGCATCGAATTGGTTAAACCTAAAGATCTCATTCAATATGACAGTGAAGATCGGATACTGAGTAAGGATTTTCCTGAGATACACATTAGTACCGCTAAAGATTCATACACCTTTTTATTTCAGAACTTCGAACAGCGTGATTCAGCGCTTATGACGCTTCTATCCCTTATTGCTACCTAAAACGAAATTTACTAACTATCAGTAATGACGGATAGATGTATATTCACCTTTAGCGAATGGATTCAAAAATTCTATTATGAAGACTAAATATTTAATTAAATTCTTTGAAGGTCGCTAAAGTTATATCTGTAAATAGGGCCTGAAGTGCATTATTTCAAAAGAGCTTCTATAGTTAGTATAAGATTATCAGTAACCAAGGGCTTGCCCAAAATGGCATCAGCTTCACAATCTATTTCCCCAATCTGGTCATAGCGCATTGAAGTAAGAAGAATTACGGGGATATGCTTGTAGGAATAGTGCACCTTTAACTAAAGCTAGCAGCCTAAAGGTTCCATCATCTTTTCAAATCGTTGAAACCGGTATAATGATCGGTGGTTGGATAGAAAAGACAGTTAGAATAAATCATGACCTTAATGATTCTGCCACAGGACATTGCTATCCTGCCAGCACTTGATCCTTTTGCCCAAAAAGAAAATGAGGTTTTAATAAGGGGCGAAAAGAAAAAAGTATTTCTTATCCATTTCCGCCCCTTAACACAAATGCTATTTAAATTTTCGATCTTTCTCATCAATTGGCAAATCATTGATGCTCGCATACCTTTTCGCCATTAAGCCGTTTTCGTCAAACTCCCAGTTTTCATTTCCATAAGCCCTGAACCATTTTCCGTCCTTGGTCATATATTCATACTCAAACCTCACCGCGATGCGGTTACCTGCATGCGCCCAATACTCCTTTTTGAGCTTGTAATTCAATTCTTTCTTCCATTTATTGGAAAGAAATTTCACAATGTCTTCCCTTCCATTTACGAATTGATCTCTGTTCCTCCATTCGCTATCCTTGGTATAGGCCTTGGATATTCTTTCGGGATCCTGCGAGTTCCAGGCGTCTTCTGCAAACTGTATTTTTTGCAATGCCGATTCATAGGTGAATGGTGGCAGTGGATATTTTTTCTCAACTTTCTCATTCTGATTGGTTGACTCAGCCTCGGTTTTGTTAACATGCGCCTGCTCGATGGCAGTTGGTTTGTTATTGTTTTGTGCGTTTGCTAATCTTACGGTTAGAACTGCGGCTATTACTAAGATTTGTTTTAAAGTTTTCATAATTCCGATTTTTAAATTTTAGGATTAAATTAATTAGTTGTCAAATGATAACGCTTACTTAAATACGTTCACTGGGCGAGTAATTGTTTCACTCCTTTCCGAATTGCGCGCCAGATCCGGAAAAAGCAATCTCTAGCAATGAAAAGCGTTCCAAGCTACCTTTGTATCACATCTTCAGAGACAAATGTATGGCAAATTCGTAAAACGAACAAACCAGTCTGTCTATTTTTTGATTTATTTTTTATTTTTTTTATGCAATGATTTGATAACCAGGTTTTTTAATTTGAAATGCAGTCCTCATTAGTGTCCAATATTGGACTCGCTCATTCTCAATACATGAATTTTACAACGTATTCTCAAAATTTTGTAATGTGTAACCACACTTAAAAAGTCAGATTTGCATTGTAAAAAGAAATGAATTATGAAATCATCGACTAATAAAGCCATCAAGCAAATTTTTCCTGTATTGGGGATGACCTGTGCGTCATGTGCGGGGAGTGTAGAAAGTATTGTTAAGCGCCTACCAGGGGTTATCAAAGCCTCAGTGAATTTCGCAACATCTGACCTTTCAATTGATTATCTTCCTGAAGTTACTGATTCTTTGAAAATCAAGAAATCAGTACAGGATATAGGGTATGATCTGTTTATAGAAGATTCCCCTGAACAAATGGAAGCATTGGAAGTCATTCATGAAAGGAAATTTAAACAATTAAAATCAAAAACCTTTTGGGCGGGGATCCTCTCCTTACCGGTTGTGGTGCTGGGGATGTTTCTTATGAATGTACCTTATGCCAATCATATGATGTGGGCTTTCTCGACTCCGGTTGTTGTATGGCTAGGCAGGGATTTTTTTGTAAATGCATGGAAACAGGCAAAACACGGTAATGCCAACATGGATACTTTAGTAGCGCTGAGCACTGGCATGGCCTATGGATTTAGTGTCTTTAATATGTTGTTTGCAGGTTTTTGGCAACAACGGGGTTTGCATGCCCACGTTTATTTTGAGGCCGCTGCAGTTATCATAACATTTATATTGCTAGGTAAACTTCTGGAAGAAAAAGCTAAGGGGGGTACTTCATCAGCAATAAAAAAGCTTATGGGCCTGCAGCCTAAAACTGTTGTGTCAGTGCAGGCAGATGGGAGTGAGGTGGAGGTTCTCATTGAAGAGGTACATGAAGGGCAGGTTATACTTGTAAAACCTGGTGAAAAGATTGCCGTTGATGGGATTATCACTTTAGGGACTTCATATGTTGACGAAAGCATGTTGAGCGGTGAGCCGTTGCCTCTGCCAAAAGTAATTAACGATAAAGTGTTTGCAGGGACTATCAACCAAAAAGGAAGTTTTCAGTTCAGGGCAACAAGAGTGGGAAAGGACACTATGCTTTCGCAAATCATCCGAATGGTGCAAGATGCACAAGGCAGCAAGGCTCCTGTGCAGAAGTTAGTTGATAAGGTTGCAGGCATTTTTGTGCCGTCTATTATTGGAATCGCTATCTTGACATTTGCCGCATGGTTCGTTTTCGGAGGTCAAAGCGGTATTGTACAAGGACTATTGGCCGCAGTTACTGTATTGGTTATCGCCTGTCCGTGTGCGTTAGGATTGGCAACACCTACGGCAATAATGGTTGGCGTTGGAAAGGGAGCAGAAATGGGTATTCTAATAAAGGATGCCGAAAGTTTAGAGTTGGCAAGGAATGTCAACGCGATCATATTAGATAAAACAGGGACAATTACTGAGGGAAGTCCCATAATAGAGGAAATCATTTGGCTGAACAATGATAATACAGCAAAAGATATACTTTTAAGCATCGAAAAGCAATCCGAGCACCCATTGGCAGAATCAGTTTTGAAATATTTGGGAGACGAATCCACAATAATATTATCTGACTTCGAAAGTATAACAGGCAAGGGCGCAAGGGGGAAATTTAACGGGAAAGCCTATTTGGTGGGTAACAGAAGGCTTTTGATGGAAAATGGAGTGAGAGTGGCCGATGAACTACAAGTGCATGCAGATAAATGGTCTGGAAGCTCTAAAACGGTCATATGGTTTTCGGAAGATGATCAGGCTATATCGGTAATAGCAATTTCTGATAAAGTCAAAGGCACATCTGCCCAGGCCGTTAAAGACATGCAGAACCTGGGCATCGAGGTTTATATGCTGACAGGAGATAACAGCGCTGCTGCAAAAGCCATCGCGGAGGAAGTTGGCATTTCTCAATATAGTGCTGATGTTTTACCACAGCAAAAAGCTGACTTTGTTAAGGCACTTCGAAATAAAGGTAAGGTTGTGGCAATGGTAGGCGATGGTATCAATGATAGTACCGCGCTAGCTACAGCTGATGTAAGCATTGCCATGGGAAAAGGCTCAGATATTGCAATGGATGTTGCTAAAATGACAATTATTTCTTCTGACCTCACTAAGATATCTCATGCAATTAGCCTATCGAAACGAACAGTTAAAACTATTAGGCAAAACCTGTTTTGGGCATTTATATATAATTTAATCGGAGTTCCAATTGCGGCAGGGTTACTTTATCCAATAAATGGTTTCTTACTTAATCCAATGATAGCTGGCGGAGCGATGGCATTAAGTAGCCTAAGTGTTTTAGCTAATAGTCTGCGATTAAAGTGGGCTAGCCCAGACAGTAAATCTTATAAATAAATCTAAAGATTGTGCAACAATAACCAGAGCGTTTGTACGGATATTAGCAGTGTCAAATAATTAAATTTATAACAATGGAAACGAAGAACTATCAATTTAAAACGAACATTAACTGTGGTGGATGTGTCTCTAAAATTCAAAACAGCCTCGATCATACTGAAGGAATTTGCAGCTGGAGCGTAGACACCGGTAACCCTCAAAAAATTCTTACCGTGAGCACTGACAAGGTGACCAAGGAGCAGGTTATAGCAATTATTGAAAATCATGGCTATAAAATAGAAGAATTGTAAAATTAACTTCTAAAGAATTCTGGCATGCAATCTTTAGTGAAGATTATTGCAAATTAAGGTATATAAAAATTCTCTGGGAAAAAAGTCGTGGAATCTAACTATTACATCTCGACATCCTATGAGGATTTTGTATCCCCATTTATCACTTAAATTATATATCGAAGACTAAAAGAATCAATACATTAACATGACAACACTATACATAAAAAACATGGTATGCAGCCGTTGCGTCACCGCCGTTCGGCACGAATTCGAAGATTTAGGCCTGGAGACTGAAAAAATAGTATTAGGCGAAGTGGAAATTAAAAATGATCTCAGCCCTGAAGAAAAAGAGAAGCTGGAAGGTTCTCTTATCAAACTTGGGTTTACACTGATCGACGATAAAAAGAGCCGCATCATCGAGAGAATAAAAAATACGATCATTGAGCTTATCCATCATACTGAAAATGACATCAAAATCACGTTCTCGGAATTTTTGAGCAGCAAACTTCATCACGACTACAACTATCTTTCAAATTTGTTTTCGCAGGTGGAGGGAACGACTATTGAGAAGTACTTTATTGCTCAAAAGATCGAAAAAGTCAAAGAATTATTGGTATACGATGAACTTTCCCTGAGCGAAATTGCTTACCGCATGAACTATTCCAGTGTCGCTTATTTAAGCAATCAGTTTAAAAAAATAACTGGTTTAACGCCAAGTCATTTCAAACAGGTTAAAGATCACAAAAGAAAGGCTTTAGATGCTGTTTAGTTCTTTTTTGGTGAGTACTTCGAATAACTGCGTCCGAAATTCATAGTTTACCTTTCATTTTCTCGGCTAAATTGTATGCCCACACTACATTAATCGATGATCATTCAGTTATAGGTTTCTAGGCGAGGAACATCCCCTTCTTCAGCGAAATGGGCCTTGAAATTTCGGAACTTGGCTATTGGCAGATTCTCATATACATCATTTTTCATAACTTTGACTCAAATTTTCTAAACATGAGTCCTTCAGAGTTAATATTTGAATCAAATTATAAAAGATTTGGTTTACGTAACTTTTCTCAAGATGACCACCACTTGGTGGATGGCGATATATACCGTTCATACATCAAAGTTTTACTTGCGCCGAAAGGATCCTCAATTGCGGTTGACTTTGAAAGTTTTGAGATCATCGCGCCTACGCTTTTCTTTGTCAACGCCAATCAGTATCTGAAATTCACCGCCTCAGCTGCTGAACCTTCTAGGCTTGCCTTCTATAACAGGGATTTTTATTGTATACAAATACACGACGCGGAAGTTGCCTGTGATGGCATTCTATTTAACAATATCTTCGAAATCCCCCACATAGTCCTTAACCAGGATGAATACCACAGCATCGAAAATATATACAACAATATCGCTTATGAACTTGCTGAGGGAGACAGGTCATCAGAAGAAATGATTCGTACCTATCTTAAACAAATTATCATCCGTGCCACAAGGGTTTGGAAAAAACAGAATATCCTGGCCGTAGAGCCTAAGGCGGCCGCGGATGATCATGAGTTTTACAGGAGTTTCAATCGGTTGGTCGAGATCCATTTCCGGACCAAGCATGGCGTATCGGAATATGCCGGGTTGATGAACCTTGCGCCAAAAACACTTTCCAACAAACTCAAGCGCCTACAATTGGCAAACCCAAACCAAATGATAAAAAATAGGATCGTACTGGAAGCCAAACGACTTTTGCTGTACTCCGAGCTTAGTATTAAGGAAATTTCATATGAACTCGGCTATGATGATCCCGCCTATTTTAACAGAATGTTTACTCAAAAATGCAGGGTCAGCCCTGCAATATTCAGAAAAGAAGTCAAATCATAATTGATATACCTGTCCAACTGGGAGACTCAAAGTACGAAAGATCATTATGGGCTTGAAGTTGTCCACTGCGTAGTTCAATTGATGCAAGATTCTTTATCCCTTTTTGTATGGTGGGAGTACTAATTTACCTAGGAAAGATAGTACCCTTCGGACAAGAGGGTTGTTTACTTACTCCGATAATCTTTCGTTGTGACCTTTAAAAAAATATGAAGCCCCGCTTAATCAGCCAAGTCTTGGTAAACTGGTTGATCAAGGGGGCTTCCTCGATAGATATATTACTGCTAGCCAGGATGGCTAGCAGCTCTTTTTACTTAGAGAACAGCGCAGTTTTTAACACGCTTGCTGCTTGTTGTACCGATACCTGAACCGCGGGGATATCTGCCAAAGGGTTTAACATGCCATAATCATGTATGAAGCCTTTATAATCCTGGATGGTTGTAGGCACGCCTGCTTCGTCTAGTTTCCTGCCATAAGCAACGCCTTCGTCATGTAGGATATCGTTCTCCGCAACCTGAATCAAGGTGGGAGGCAGACCTTTCAATTCGGAAAGGGAAGCTTGTAGCGGAGAAGCATAACGGTTTTTGCGGTCAGCCTCGCTTGGAAGGTAGTTATTCCACATCCATTTCATTAAAGACGCAGTGAGGAACCTTTCGGTACCATAATCTTTCCAAGATTGACGGCTGAAGTCTGCGTCAGTAACTGGCCATAAGAGGATTTGTTGTAAAAGTTTTGGCCCGTTTTTATCTTTCGCCATTTGTGCGACTACAGCAGCCATATTCCCTCCGACACTATTGCCTACTACTGCCATTTTTGATGGATTAACCCCGATTTGACTTCCGTTTTTAGCTACCCAGAGCGTTGCAGCATAAGCCTGGTTAATCGCTACTGGAAACCTTGCTTCTGGGGAAGGAGTATAATCAGGAAAAACCGCTACAGCACCGCTATTGACAACAAGGTCTCTTACCAGTCTTTTGTGGGTGGGAAAGTCTCCTAAAACCCAACCACCGCCGTGGAAGAACATGAACACTGGAAGACCAGCTTTAGCACCTTTTGGCTTTACCACATGTAATTTAAGCGTGCCGCCCTCGATTGGAATAACTTTTTCACTTTCCTCAATGTCAGAATAATCAAACTTTACTGATTTTTGGGCACCTACTAAAACAAGTCTTGCGTCCACCGGGGTCATTTCCTCTATTGGCTTTCCGCCTCCGCTATTTAGTGCTTTTAAAAATCCTCTGATTTGCACTGAGATGTTAGGGTCGCTGTCAGCTGGAGGCGTTTGTTGTGCATTTGATTTTAAAGAAGCCAGGCTTAAAGCTAGCGCTGGAAGAATAAGGATTTTTGTTATTAATGATTTCATTTTTATATATTTTTAAGATTTGCAATTAGTGTTATTTTGAAATTGAAGGCTCCGCTTACCGGACAGGTTTCTTTTGCGCTGGTCGCTATTTCCAGGAATTGCTCTTGGCTAATGTTAGGGACCTCGGCGGTAAGTTGTAATTCTGAGTGCACTATTTTTCCTTCTTCCATCGTGATGACTGATCTTGTTTCTAACGTGCCCGGAAGATACCCGGCCGCGGTGAGGTCAAGGCTTAACTTCATTGTGAAGCAACTAGCGTGCGCTGCTGCCAAAAGTTCCTCTGGGTTAGTGCCCTTCCCGCCAACGAAGCGGGAATTGTATGAGTACTGGCTGTTATTTAAAACTGTGCTTTGAGAGGTAATATGCCCTGCTCCGCCTTGTATTGTACCGTCCCAGACGGCTGTTGCGTGACGTTTCATACTTTTCATTTTAATTATCTTTTTGTTGGTACAAATCTAAAGCGTCCTGGAAGGCGGGTAAAGACTTAAAAGTCCCGACCTGTTGTACATTTTTCCCTTGCGGGACTTTTTTAAATTCGATTCAATTGACAAAAGGGTTTATTAGGTTGAACTGGTGCCTGACTTACTGAGACTTTATAAATTCAGAGATATCTTTATTTATCGTTGCGGCTTCCTTCGTCTGCATCCCGCGCAGAAATCCCGGTTAGGTGGTTAATTTCGCATATTTCAGCAACCTGGCGGCTTTCACACCTGCAACCCCATTTATATGGTCGTATCTGCTAACTTCTTGATTGAGTGACATCGTCATATCCTTTTATGTGGTTTCGTTATACGATTAATTTGGTGTTCCGCTTCACTCTGAACTTAGATTCTATTAATGAAACAATACCAATGATTGCCTCGAAGCTAGTGCGTTTCGAGCGGGCATTGATTTTAAATTAGGCGAACTGGCATTTAAAATCGTTCAATTGGTGAAATCCATCGTTGGTTGCTGTTAGCCACTGTATCGACACATTGATTGAAATTATAGTTGTGCTTATTGGCACTGTCTGTTAAGTAGATTCATGTTTTATCACCTTAAGCATTTAGATTTCCATGTGAAATTTGTTGCAGATTGCTGCCGAAGTTCTCGAAAGGAACGATTTGTCAGATGCTGCTATTTCTCCGCAGTTATATATGATACGGTTGTATGCAAAAAAAAAGCTACCTGTGCTTATTCACCATTAATCAGTAGAGTCAATTTTTTTTTGCATCTGATATGCGAAAGCAAATTGAAAACTACCACAGCAAAAAGCCTGCAAATTCAACAGTTCAAAAGCATGTTTGAACGATTCTTAAACCTGTTTCACCGAAATATGAATTTATTTCTGTGGAAGCGATGCTAAGTTTGAACAGCAAAGCAAAAAGCAGGCATTTGATACCAAGTAAACATGATGGTGTTGAAGTCTGTGAAAGGATTGGCTTGACAACTTATAGTTTAGGTAGCGATCCCTGCTTAGAGAGCACGTATAGGCGGTCATTTTGCATAAATTAATGAACTAATTGTTGGCTAACAAGGAGGCCATCCGAAAGATTTCAAATAAAACAAAAAAACAGACAGACTTGTTTGTTCGTTTCAAATGTTTATCTATATTTGCATAGTTAAACTTTAAATATATGACATCACCGAAAAAAAGGATTATGGAGACAGCATCTGTTCTCTTTGCGAGTCAAGGTTACAATTCTACAGGAATCAATCAAATCATTTCTGAAGCCAGTGTCGCTAAAGCCAGTTTTTATCAGCATTTTAAGTCAAAGGAAGACTTATGTGTTGCGTTCCTGGATGCCAGGCATGAATACTGGTTTAATGAGCTGTATGAATTTGTGAAAAATGAAAAGGAGTTAAAGTCCAAGGTAGTCTCGTCATTCAATTTTTTAATTCATATGAATATGAAAGAGAATTTTAGAGGTTGTAGCTTCCTTAATATTTTGTCTGAAATTCCAAGTGACAACGTTAAGATTTTGAATCCAATCCAACAACATAAGGCTGATCTCCGAGCATTTTTCAAATCTCTAATAGCAGATGATACGATATCCGATCACGTCTATCTCCTCTTCGAGAGCTGCATAACGGAAAGTAAAATGTTTAAATCAAATGAGTTAATAGAAAAATCAAAATCAATTATAAATAACTTAATAAACTAAAATCATGGAACAGAAATTCCCACTACCTCCATATACATTGGAGACCGCATTACAAAAAATCCAATTCGCAGAAGATGCCTGGAATTCACAGGATCCTGAGAAAATCTCCGAGGCCTATACTATTGATAGCGAATGGAGAAACAGAGATCAATTCGTTAATGGAAGAAAGGATATTGTTAAATTTCTTTCAGAAAAATGGAAGAAAGAGTTGAACTATAAACTCAAAAAAGAGTATTGGGCGCATACAGATAATCGTATCGCAGTAAGATTTGAGTATGAATTTCAAGATTTAGATGGTAACTGGTTCAGAGCTTACGGAAATGAAAACTGGGAGTTCGACGAAAACGGTTTAATGGCAAAGAGATATGCAAGTATCAATAACCTAGCCATTAATGAAGCCGATCGGAGATTGAAATAGTTCAGTGGCATTGAAAGTGAAATTAGCCCGGTAGTCATGACATGTGCTAATTTCACTTTGATTTTTCGGCTAAGCACCATTATAACTATAATTGATGGCTTGGCCTGGAATAAACCCAGACAAGTAAAAGTCAACTAAGCCACACAAATTGACGCAAATCAACAACCTGATAATTAATTCTTTAAGTTATATTCCTAGTACTAGGGTCTAACCTGATCCATTTACAATGATAGGATGAAGGGTGAGTTAATTTTGCCGCTGAAGTTTTGTCTGAAAAAAAACAGTGTCCTTGCCTAAAGTGCCGTTATAAGCCTGACAACACCTGGCTCATAGTTCCTTTGAAATACGCTCAATCCCATATTTCACATTATTATTTCAACAATGAAATTCAAATTTTTTGCCAGTTTGGGTGCAATAGTCTTTGCGGCCCTCTATGCACATGGTCAAATTTTAACCATTCAGCAGACACTAAGCCGATCTATTGAACAGAGTAGAAGCAACATTGAACTTGCAAAATTCCAATGCTACAGTCTTTATTCGAAGGTCTGCAATTGTTGAAAGTCCAACGGGGCTACATGTGATACTTGTCGAGAATGGCAAAGCTAAAAAAGTCAAGGTTATAAAGGGTCGGATATTATCGGATAAAATTGAAGTGTTTGGTGATTTGAAAGATGGGGATAAGATATTGAAGATCGGGTTGGAAGAAATTGAAGATGGTATGAGTGTCATTCTTTAGAGTAATTCAAGAAAGCCAAGACGTATTGAAAATGTTAAATCAGGACGTCTTTCTTGTATTTAAAGATGAAAAATACCACACCGTTATGCTGATCAAACAATCTCAATCAGAAATAATACTCAAGGTATACTTGAGGGAGTGAAGCAAAAACCATCGCCATTTTTTTCGTAAACGTGATCACCTATATTGCTGGTTAAATATTTTTTATGTTCCGCATCAACTGTTCAGACAAAAAAATGATTTAACGATTTGGATTAAAACATTATTTCTAAACCGAAACAAATAATTAAAGTGTCATCGCATTTTTGATCTCTTAAGATAGTTTTTATTTTCTATTCAGTAAAAAGTACCATGATTCATTCGAATTCTACCGTACCTGGGTTACAAATGTCGATAATTTTGATAAAAAATAAATCATAATAAAATGGACAGAAAAATCGCAACTGAATTAATTATTCAAAGCATTATTAAAAGCAAAGTAAAATATCAAGATCTAGCTAAAGCTATCGGTAGCAGTCTCATCTGGACTACTCATGCATTACATGGGCAGGCCACTATGGATAAAGAAGCCGCAACAAAGGTTGGTGAAATGATTTCTTTGACGCCAGAACTGGTAGAGTCGCTACAGCAAATCCCAATGAGGGCTTTTGTTCAGGCCACGCCTACCGACCCGACCCTTTATCGACTTACAGAGATGATGCAGGCCTATGGTCCAGCAATTAAGGCTGTGATCAATGAAATGTTCGGCGATGGAGCTATGAGCGGTATCGACTTTAAGATGGATGTGGAGCGCGTCGAAAATCCAAATGGAGCTAGAGTGAAAATTACCTTAGATGGTAAATTTCTTCCCTTTAACAAATTCTAATTGATCATGGAAAATCAGAACGAATCTCATCAGTATTCTGGCACCGCAGCACAAAGCTGCAGTTGCCCTCATCATTCGGCAGACACGTTCAGTCAAATGATTACAGGAAATTTGAAATGGGCCCAGGAAACATCGACAGAGGATCCTGACTTCTTTAACCAATTGGCAAAGAGCCAGCAACCTGAAGTACTTTGGATTGGCTGCGCTGACAGCCGTGCTCCAGCAAATGTTATTACGGGCATAAAGGCAGGGGGCATATTTGAGCACAGAAATGTGGCGAATGTCTGTGTTAACTCCGATCTTAATATGTTGAGTGTGCTGGATTATGCTGTAAGCGTGTTAAAAGTGAAGCATGTTATTGTTGCTGGGCACTATGGGTGTGGAGGGGTTACTGCGGCTTTGAGTAACAAACAGTTTGGTATGATTGATAATTGGCTTAGACACATTAAGGACGTCTACCGAATTCATAGCCAAGAGTTGGACCAGATTGCAGATGAACAGGAAAGATTAAGAAGGCTTGTTGAGTTTAATGTAATGGAACAGGTGAATAACGTGAGCAGAACTGCCATTGTTGAGAATGCATGGAAGGCGGGGTCCGATCTTCAGATACATGGTTGGGTAATGGAACTTTCGACTGGGCTTATCAAAGATCTAGGCATCACCAAACAAGGCATTGGAAGCCTGGATGGAATCTATCAATTAGTAGGATAGTCATTAAGGTGGCTCTTGTGCTAAGTCTCTTTTAAGACAAGCTTCACATAGGTGGGAGTGCATCGATTGTGTTCATTACCACGCTTTAGCAAGTTTAGAGGTTAGGTTTAGGTAAGAGTTTCTATGAGTTCGAAAACAGATGGGCATTACTGGTTGGTACTGTGGTGCCCATTTTTATGTGTATTTTAAAACGTGATTGGTACCTTTGGCGAGATCGTTTGATTATAAATTTTAAGTTGGGATAAATATGAGAAACGAGTTTCCGGTCTATGACATCTGCGAATTTTCACTTAACAGGCAGGAAGATATTATTGTAAGCAGGTTTGCTATCTATTTAAAGAATTTGAAAAAACTTCATTTTCCCCATCGGCACGATTTTTATCATCTTATTTTATTTACGCATGGGGGAGGTGGGTTTTCCATCGATTTCCAGAATTTTAAAATAACGCCTTATCAAATCTATTTTATGGCTCCGGGCCAGGTTCACGGATGGGAGTTTGAAGGTGAAATGGATGGGTATGTAGTAAACTTTTCACCTCAGTTTTTTCAATCTTTTTTGCTGAAGTCGGATTACTTGGATCAGTTTTTATTTTTCAGTGGGCATGTCGACGAGTCGGTAATTTCAATACCCGATGAATTCAGGGAATCGGTAACCAGATTGCTTGACGAAAGTGTCGATGAAGCAGAAAGCAATAACCGCTTTAAAATGGATATGATAAGAGTCCTTATCCTGCGTCTTTTTATGTTGATTGGTAATCTTACCGAAAAAAGGGGAGATCAAGTTTCAGACAGCTATAATATTACACTATTGAGAAACTTTGAACGCTTAATTGATAACAACTACCTAGATCTCAGATTGCCTAAGGAATACGCAGCACTGCTCTATATTACCCCAAACCACCTGAATGCCTTATGCAACGATGTTTTGGGAATTTCCGCGGGAGAGGTGATAAGAAATCGCATAGCACTGGAAGCTAAAAGGATGCTGATCAACTTCAGTTTGACTGTTAAGCAGATTGCCTACGAATTGAATTTCGAAGACAATTCATATTTCTGCAAATTTTTCAAAAAACAGACGGGTCTGAGCCCCGAAGCGTTTCGCAAGCAATTCAGTTCCGCTAATTCCGGCTTTTAAGGGGGGGTGATTTTTTGCTCTTTGCTCTTTTAAAGTGAGCGACATTTGAAGATTTTTACGGTTTGATTGCATAGCCAGATTAATTTTTCGAACGGCCGGTTTTATGGAGTAATGCTTGAAGTATTGAAGCTGTCAATGTTTTGATTATTCCTCCAATGGATAAAAATAAATTCTACAAAATAGAGGATGAATCTAATTAATCTATGAAAAAACACATTTTGGTCAGGAAGACATCTATTTTGTTTTTGCTGTTAATCCAAGTTATTTTTTTGTTCGCAATTTTTAAGGAGAATCATCACTCTCTATGGTCTGTTGTTTCAATTCTGGTGATCTGTTTGCTGATATTAATAGCCTATTTGAGGGGACAGATTCATCACCATGAACATCATTATGAGCATATTTTGGTCGTATGCTGGATTCCTATTGGGGCAGTATCCTGTTTTTATCTCCATCATTTGCTTACCACGCAATATTATAATTTGCTCATTAAAACATAATTGAGATAATTAGCACATTGCTGCATCATTCCAAATCCATGATAATGCTCCATTTTATTGAATCAAAGGTCATTTCTCACAGAAAGGTAATAAACTTCTAGACCATTCATGAAAAGAAATAAAAGATATAATATTGCACTTCCGGACTATTTGGAGGCGTAAGCCTGCTTGATAATGCCGGGAATTTTTTCTACACATGAATATACTCAATACGATCAAGCTGAACCTCGCTGTGCTGTGCTTCTCAGCATTAATCTTTCCCAATGATGCCGCCTCTCAGAATAAGGAGCAAAAAAGGATAAAGGCGTCAACACAAGTACTTTCGGGTTTCGGAAAGATGAAAGAATCCATCCCCACAAGACTACTTGAGCTTACCCAAGGAATTGTTATTGTACCAAAGCTGATCAACGCAGGTTTTGTTATTGGAGGGAAACGCGGAAGGGGCATTGCTATGGTGAAAAGGAATGACGGTTCCTGGAGCAACCCTGTTTTTGTAACCATTACTGGTGGAAGTGTTGGTCTCCAAGCTGGCGTACAGTCAACTGAACTAGTTCTTGTTTTTACCCATGCAAATAGTCTGACTGAAATTAAAAAAAGTAGCTTCACGCTGGGGGGTGATCTATCTGTAGCGGCAGGTCCTTTGGGGCGAAGTTCTGCGGTGAATACCGATTACAAACTCGATGCTGAGGTATATTCCTATTCCCGTAGTAAGGGACTCTTTGCAGGGCTTTCTGTAAACGGCGCTTCTCTGGAGATTGATGCGGCTGCAAATGCAGTGGTATATGGTAAGGACATGGATGTGGCGCGAATCTTTGATTCTGAAGGAGACCCTGATGATGAAATAGGTAATCTGAAATCTGAGATTACCAAAATGAAGTAATTGAATTATTAACTTAGATCATGAAGAAAGTCATTTTAGTTTTACTGCTGGCAATTGCTAGCTTTTCAGGATATGCGCAAACCTACCAGCCGATCACCAGCAAGAATAAGACATATCTGGAAACGCTGAAAGGGGTGAGCTATACATACAAACAAGGTGTTGTTACCCTGAAGAATAACGGAAAGTATGATCTGGGTACAGTGAGTATAACTGTTTTATCAAAGGTGGACAGTACTCTATTCGGGATTGCCCTATTTGAGGAAGGGCTTGAGAAAGGAACTATTGTTAAGGCTAATGTTTATTTTACTACTGGCCTGGGCAATGGTGTTCATGAGGTTTCCTTAAAAGATATAGATCAAAAGAATCTGGTATTATCTTTTGATAAGGCGACTAGGGCTATGAAATGACACTAGTGGTAATTCCATCGACCAAAATGAAAAAAGGTTCTTTCATTTTGAATCAAAAACTTAATTAATGACAGTCCCAGTAACGGTACTACAATTTCTATTACGAATATTTATGCCAACTGGCAGGGCCACCAAAAACCCTTACCATTCAACTTAGGTATAGATTTCGATGGGATTATTTTCATAAGCGACACCAGTCTGGCACTTATTATTTAAAATTCCTCCCACCATGGAATGCCTCATTTGGCACCTCTTCACGTACCTGCGTCCTTTTATTCTGTGAAGGATAAGGCGCTGTTTTTTCATCACCTCGAGCTAAGGTTAGTACCGGCAACTCATCAATCTCTCGCTGCACTAACTTGCCCAGCATCTTTGTAAAATCAAAACACTTACTCACTATAACGTGCACTACCTGTCCCTCGCGCTGTAATCGGCCTTCTACCATCAGCAGCCTTGCGTGCAATATTTCCTTACGGTAGGTCTCAAACAATTTTTCGAATACTACGAGATTAGAATATCCCGTTTCATCCTCGATGGTGATAAAACAAACTCCGCTGCTGTGCCGGGACGCTGGCGCACCAAAACCAATCCCGCCACTTTTACTAATTGCCCGTCTGTAGAATCGTTGTTGATATGGTGGCAAGTTCGGATATTAAGCATATCAAGTTGCGATCGCACAAAACTCACAGGGTGTGCCTTTAGCGAAAGTCCAGTCGTTGCATAATCCTGCACCACGTGTTCTCCCTTTCCCATAAGCGGAAGCTCGACCTGCGTTTCAAGCACGCTCTCAGATGCCTGTCCCTTGAATAATTCTACTGGCATATCCTGCAAAGCCGAAATTTCCCACAGCGCCTTTCTCCGATCCATTCCCATAGAGCGAAAAGCATCCGCATCCGCCAATCTTTCCAGCGTAGCGATTGAGACTCCCACGTCACGCAGCGCGGTGATGCTTCGGTATCCGGCGCCGCGCGCACCAACCAGAATTTCCATTTCATCTTGCCGAATGCCGCTGATTTGCCGAAACCCCAACCTTATTGCAAAATATTTGCCCGATTTTTCTTCGAACTTATTATCCCACAAAGAATGGTTGACATCTATCTCGCGCACCTTTACCGTATGCTTTTGCGCATCAATCACAATTTGCGCAGGCTGGTAAAAACCCATAGGCATACTGTTCAGCAATGCTGTAGCAAAAACGTCCGGATAATAATATTTTAGCCAGCAGGACACGTATACCAACAGCGCAAAACTTGCCGCATGAGATTCAGGAAAACCATAGCTTCCAAATCCTTCCAGCTGCCTGAATATCCGCTTTGCAAATTCTAAGGTATATCCTTTGGCTAGCATCCCATCTATAAGTTTTTGCTCGTACTGATTTACCAGCCCTTTAAACTTAAATGTTGCCATGCTTCGCCGCAGTCCATCAGCTTCCGCCGGAGTAAATCCAGCAGCAACGATTGCTATCTTCATAGCCTGCTCGTGGAACAGTGGAACGCCTAAAGTCCTTCCCAGAATTTCCTCAAGTTCCGGAGAGGGGTAAGCCACATCCTCTTCACCGTTTCGCCTGCGCAGGTATGGATGCACCATGTCTCCCTGTATTGGCCCTGGTCTTACAATTGCCACCTCGATTACCAAGTCATAAAATTCCCGCGGCTGTAATCTGGGAAGCATGGACATCTGTGCACGGCTCTCAATTTGGAATACTCCTAAGGTGTCGGCAAGACAGATCATGTCGTAAACTTTAGGGTCATCCTGAGGAATATTTGCCAGGGTATATTGCTTTCCATGATGGTCCCGGCAAAGATCAAATGCCTTGCGTATGCACGTAAGCATGCCAAGCGCCAGGACATCCACTTTTAAAAATCCCAGCGCATCGATATCATCTTTGTTCCATTCAATATTGGTGCGATTCTCCATCCGGGCATTAAGGATAGGGCACAGGTCTGTAAGCTTTCCCTGGGTAACTACGAAACCCCCGGTATGCTGGCCGAGCTGCCGCGGAAAACCCATCATCTGTGAGGTAAGCTCTAGCGTTTTTCTTAGGTGCAGATCATTTGGATTTAGACCTTGTTCAGTAACCCTTTTTCCTTCGAACCACTCATCGGTAAACTCCCAAATGGAACTCGACAACCTGTTGATGGTATCCACTGAAAGCCCCATCGCTTTTCCAACATCACGAATTGCGCCCTTTTGGTGTTGCTGGGTTACCGTAGCTACTATTGCCGCCCGGTCACGCCCGTATTTATTATAGATGTATTGGATGATTTCTTCCCTTCGCTCATGCTCAAAATCTACATCGATATCAGGCGGCTCATTTCTGGCCGGAGAAATAAAGCGCTCGAAAAGCAGATCAAATTTCATGGGATTAACCGATGTAATTCCCAGAACAAAACAAATCGCAGAATTTGCAGCAGAACCCCTTCCCTGGCATAGTATCCCGCGCGACCTAGCCTCGCGCACAATATCCTCTACAAAGAGAAAATAGTTAGCATAATCCATTTGCCTCACGAACTCCATTTCATGGTGGATCATTTTAACCACTTTTTCCGGGATCTCTTCTCCGTAAAACTTGTGCGCTCCTTTCCAGGTAAGGAATTCCAGTTCTTCCATTGGACTTCGGCCGCTTTGATTGATTTCTTCAGGGTAAACATAATTTAGCTCATCCAAAGAAAAATTTCAGGCCTCAGCAATGACCATTGTATTTTTGATAGCGCCTGGATATTTTCTGAACAGACGATCCATTTCGGCGACCTCTTTCATATAGCGTTCTGCATTCTGATGCAAGCGAAACCCAGCTTCCTGTATGGTACATTTCTCCCGCACGCATGTCAATACATCCTGCAATTCCCTACGAGCAGGTTCATGGTAGTGGATATCGCCCGTTGCGACTACCGGAATCCCATGAAGCTCAGAAAGCTGCTATGTACGAAAAATCAGTTTATCATCATTTCCCATATAGGATTTGGTAGCTGATAGATAGAGTTGCCCATTCAAACATTGCTTATATTCTGCGACAGCACTGATAAAGTCTGGCTCATATTCAAACCTGCGGTTGAGCACTCCGGGCGTCACAATGCAAAAGATGATTCCCTTGCTATGGGCATAAACATCCGCCCTTGAAATATGGCAGGAACCTTTTTCGGCCCGCATGTTTCCAAGAGTGAGCAGTGCAGACAATCTGCCGTAGGCTTCCTTGTCTGTGGGATATGCCAGCAAGCTTGGTCCATCAAGCAGATCCAGCCTGCAGGCCGGAATAAGCTTTACGTTTTTTACCCTGCACGCCGCATGGGCGCGAAAAATTCCGGCCAGGGTATTACGATCAATTCCTGTATATCACTTCAAATCGTAGTTCAACTAAAGCCCTCCATCTTTTATGAAACCTCACTTGACTCTGCAATTTCGATTCGTTTATGGCATTAAAAACATAAAGAGTCGATTAGCTACAATCAATGCTGAAAATTATTGAGCACGATTATAGTGACCTGAATCCTTAATAGAAGCTATTTTTTTTCATTAACAGAATTAAACAATGTAAGCAGAGGTATTAATTGTTCAATTGTAGTCCCTGCCAGTGCACTTGAAGAAAAGATTATTAAATCATTCTTTTTTTATTTGCCACGATTATCTAAACCTCCCATTTTAAATAATTAATTAATAATAGGTTCATCCTCGTAGGTGTTCGATAGACGCCATTTCATAGTAGCAGTGCAAATGGAATACCAAATCTATTCTTCAACTGCCCATAATAGTTCTAGTTCCCTTTAGTGTTCTATTCTCTATGCTGCTATTATCTTCGATTATCCTCAAGCTCTTTACCAATTGTTTAATTTGCATTATCCTTAATTATTTTGACGGCTCTTGCATGTTGACTCATTATTCAGTGCTGTAACGAATTGCGTATGGGCTTCTTTAGCACTGATACTATTGTATTTTAAAAGATAAAATTGAGATATTAGCTATTAATTCATTCTAGACAGAAGTGAAACCATCTAAGTATGTTCTTCGACAACACTTAGATTTCTGCAAACAGGACGTTTTTTATTTCGTTACAATTGTATAATTATAAGTAGTCAATACTGTTTCCTTAGTCTTCTTTTCCTGAAGTTTAATCTGGAGCTTTGCCATATCATTATCAATCTTCCTATCCATAATTTTTGCGTAATGCTGAGTGGTCTTAATGTTTTTATGACCGAGCATTTTACTAACGGTTTCAATTGGGACATCATTCATAAGAGTGATTGTGGTAGCAAATGTATGTCTAGCTAAATGAAATGTTAATACCGTACGAATACCACAGATATCTGCAATTTCTTTAAGATAAGCATTCATTTTTTGATTTGAACTTACAGGAAAGACCTTTTCAGAATTATAACAAAGTGGGTGATCGGCATATCTATCCAAAAGCGTTATTGCTTTTGGCAGTAATGGAATTCTGGTTGGCGTTCCGGTTTTTTGCCTGTTAGATATAATCCAGCGTTCGTACTTTCGTCCAATGACCTCTGTTGTTTTCAGCTGGTAAATATCAATGTATGCCAATCCTGTATAGCAGCTAAATAGAAAGATATCCTTAACTCGTTGGAGACGCTCGTTTGCAAAGTTTGTCTGCTCAAGCCTGTCGACTTCATCTTCAGTAAGACAAACACGATCAATTTCTTTTACAGTCGCTTTAAAATTTGCAAATGGATCATTGATAATCCAGCTGTTGGCAAGACAAATTTTGATTATCTTTTTTAGATTCTTTATATATTTAACCGCTGAATTATTCGAACATTTACGTACAGTTCTAAGAAAAAAATCGTAGTCTGTCAAAAATTTATGGTTGATTTTGTCAATATTGACATCCGTAACTTTATATTTTTCTTGCATAAATTGTGTGACATGTCGAAGAGCGGTTTGATATCGTAAAAGTGTCATTTTTAGAGTACTCGCTGCCGACAAGCGCTTCCATCTCGCGATTATGTTGCTGAAATATCTCTTTAAGTGTGCGTTTTTTTTCAGATTTACCTAAATACACATCCATTAAATTTTGGGCAGTTATTTCATCTCCTAGCACTAAAAGCCTTCTTTGGGCATCCTGAACCTGGAGTTCAAGTTGGTGAAAATATGCATTGAGAATTTTAGCTCGAGCTGTGTTACCCTTTACTTTACCATTTCCCCATTCTTCTTCCAAACAGGTCTTTCCTGTTGCGGTTTCTGCCCGTTGTTTTGAAACGGTTATTCTTAAATAGATGAATTTTTCCTGATTACTACTGTTCCGGCCGTGTTTAAGGAAGAAAATTAAACTGAAATTTCGTTTCATAAATTGCTCTTTAAAAGTGAATAAATGTAAGAATGCAATTAAAAGAAGTCAAGATATTTTATTGAACAGGTTGAAATTCAATCTGTTATCAATAAAAGAGGTGCGTCATTTTTAAATTTTAGACGACGCACCTCTTGACGCACCTCGCATATTCGATATTTTGGCAAAAACACCACTAATGCGTAAAAACAAAAACCCTGCAAATCGTTGATTTGCAGGGTTCTAGTGTTTTTTTGGTGAATTTTGTTACTAATTCCAGTGGAGCCGAAGGGAGTCGAACCCTTGTCCAGTTGTGAGATAAATTATACCTTCTACATGCTTATTTTTCAATTGATTTTCGGGAAATAAACGGGCTGAAAACCGACCTTATTTAAATCCTTAGGTACTTTGTCTCACTTCAAACCGTACCTTTTTGAAGCCAGCGCTGTTGTTTCGATGCCCCGGATTCTAACCCAACAATGCAGCGGTTAGAGGGACAAAAGCTAAGCTAGTTCTAAACTAGGCAGCTAAGGCGTAAGTATTTTCGCCAACTAAAATGTGAACGTTCACTTTAAGTGCTCTCCGTACAACGCACTGCATGCTAACATAACTTTCGCCACCCCGTCAAATCCAAGAACGGCCCCAGTATAGTTTTCAATTTCAGTTTTAAACTTTTTACTGTTTTAAATCTGAACAACAAATATACAATTTTTTTAGGTAATTGTTTGCTGAAGCTAAGCGATGATTGAAAATCAATCTGAAACTTCAGACCTCCTTCGCCTCAATACCCTATAAACCTGCGGGGATACCCTCATACTTTTCTTAAACAACCTTGAAAAATGAAAAGGGTCTTCATAACCAAGGCTTACCGCGATTTCCCTGATTTTGATTTCAGTACTGTAAAGCAAGCCACAGGCTTTCCTTACCTTTAAGTGAATAAAATAATCCATAGGCGGCATCCCTGTAGATTTTCTGAACAGGCTGGAAAAGTAAGAAACGGACAGGTTATTGAGGCCGGCAAGCTCTTCCAGAGAAATTTTATTGGCTAAACCCTGGTGCATGTAATCAATTGTTTTTTTGATCATATCCTGATCATCCTGAGCTTTAATGCTGCTGTGTTTCTCCGGATAAAAAAATGTAGCCAGGAAATGGCATAAACATAAACTGATATTGTTGAGGTTATCTTTGCTATATCCGAGCTGAAGGTTATCATACATGGATTCCCATATTTGGATACCTTTTTCATTCAGCTGGATTTGTTTCGCACCGTCGTAGAGTTTCAGATTAAATCCTTTATTAAAACCTTCAAGATCCTTTCCACAAAAGTGGATCCAGTAGATTGTCCAGGGTTCATGATCATCTGCACCGTAACTCATCTTCACTTTGGTAGTTGGCACAATGATAAATTCGTTTGCTGACACCTCTAACCGCCGGTCATCGAGTAAAAACCAGCCCTTGCCCCTCAAACAGTAGATCAGGATGTTCTCACTGCATCCCTCGGGACGGTCACGGTAATGAAAAGCGGCATTCGGAAAATAACCCATGGAGGTTACGTAAAGCTGACTCATGAATACATTGCTTTCTGCCGCGGCTTTCCACGAAGCTTCCGGTACGTAGATGTGTTTTTCCCCTTGAAATCCGTCTTTTCTTTTCATTTACGAAATGATTTGGTTAGTAGCAGCAAAATAGTTGGCTAATACATGCGTCGCTGATAGCAAATATATCATTTGCAGACCAAAAAACATATAGCAGATTTGGTTGTAAAATAATTGGATAGTCCATCATAATAGGTGAATATGCTATTTTAACACCCTTCGAATAGCATTAATTTTGAACTTGTAAAGCAAATCAAGCAGATTGAGTCTCTTCACTTCATGATGTTTTTGATTTATCGCTTACAATAACCAAATAATTCAAACAAGTATGAGCCAAACTCTACAAAAAAAATGTAAACATCTCTATGCACTGGTGTTTTTGCTGCTTTTTATGGGCAGTGCTTCCTTTGCCCAAGTTCCTGCAAAGAAAACCATCACCGGTAAAGTAACTGATTCATTGGGTATCGGGATGCCTGGAGTGGTTGTAGCCGTGGTAAGCCAGGCCAATGTGGGTACCCAAACCGACAATAACGGAAAATTTGTATTGGATGTAAGTCCGGGACAGCTAATCAGATTCTCTTTTGTGGGCTACAAAGAACGGCGTGTAACGGTTGGAGAGGGGAGTGTAATCAACATCAAACTGATCGAGGATAATATCCTGGCCGATGAAGTGGTGATTACAGCACTGGGTCAGCGCCAGCGAAAAGAAGCTCTGGTGGGTTCAGTTACTACAGTCAAAGTAGCCAACCTTAAAATCCCCTCCAGTAATTTAACCAATGCCTTATCCGGACAAATCGCTGGTGTGATAGGTTATCAGCGTAGTGGTCAGCCCGGCCAGGACAACTCACAGTTTTTTATCCGCGGCGTCACTACCTTCGGATATAAACAAGATCCACTCATCCTGATTGATAACGTGGAGCTCACCTCGTCAGATCTTGCACGCTTACAGGTAGATGATATCGAAAGCTTTTCGATACTGAAAGACGCAAGTGCAACTGCACTATATGGTGCCCGTGGTGCCAATGGCGTGATTTTAGTCGCCACCAAGTCTGGTAAAGAAGGCAAGGCTAAAATCAGTTTCCGCTTAGAGCAGTCTGCCAGTCAGTCTACTCAGAACCTCGAACTTGCCGATCCGGTAACCTACATGAAGCTTTTCAATGAAGCTGCAATCGGGCGTAACATGGATCCCGTTTTCAACCAGAATAAAATTATCAATACACAAAATACCATCAACAAATCGCCCGGTTATAATGAATATGTGTATCCTGCGGTAAACTGGCTGGATATGCTCTTTAAAAAGAGAACTTCTACTCAGCGTGCCAATTTAGGTATCAGCGGCGGTGGTGGCGTAGCTCGCTATTATGTTGCCGGTTCCTATAACCTAGATAACGGTGTTTTAAAAGAAGATGAGCGTAATAACAACGACAATAATATTAAATTCCGTAACTACCAGTTGCGTTCGAATGTTAATATCGACTTAACTAAAACTACAGAAATGGTAGTCCGCTTATCGGGCAATTTCAGTGAATACAATGGTCCGATCGCGTCTGATGGAGGCTTCTCTACTGATTTGTATAACGCCGCTATTCATACCAGTCCGGTATTATTTCCAGCCTACTTTCCTGCAGATCAGGCTAACCAGAATGCCCAGCACATCCTGTTCGGCAATACGGTAGGCAATGCCGCAAACGATATCCGGAATATCAATCCATACGCACAAATGCTGATGGGACATAAGAATTCTTCCGAATCCAGAATGTCGGCACAGTTTGAGGTCAACCAAAAACTCGATTTTTTAACTGAAGGTTTAACATTCCGCTCAATCTTCAGTACCAACAGGTATTCGTACTTTGATTCGTCAATGGCGTATGCCCCGTTCTATTACAATGTAAGTTCGTACGACAGGCTATCAAATCAATATACACTCAACTGGTTAAATCCATCTGTAACGGCTCCACTAAATGTTTCGCGTGAATATTTATCTTATTATCCGGGTTCGCCAAACGTAAATACTTTCCTTTATGCGCAGGCATCAATGAACTACGACAGGACTTTTGGCAGCCATACAGTTAGCGGAACATTAATTGGAACGGCTCAGCAAACCCGCTACAATAATGCAAGGGATCCAAAAAATAATCAGCCAACACTCCAGTATTCTCTTCCTTACCGAAATATCGGCTTAGCTGGCCGTTTAACCTATTCGTATAAAAACCGCTATTTTGTTGAAAGCAATTTTGGCTATAACGGTTCCGAAAGGTTTTCAGAAAATCACCGTTTTGGCTTCTTCCCAACTATAGGCGGTGGATGGATCGTGTCTAATGAACCTTTCTGGAAAGGTGGGATTGCAAACGTCATCAGCAGGTTAAAACTACGCGGAAGTTTCGGTATCGTGGGTAACGACGCCATCGGATCACAGCGTTTCTTTTACAAATCTGATGTGAACCTGAACGGTGGAGGAAACTACGCACAGTTTGGTTTTAATGGTGCTTCAGAACGCCCGGGTGTATATATCAATAGCTATGAAAATACCAATATTACATGGGAAACTTCTCAGCAAACCAATATTGCTTTAGAAGCAACACTATTTAAAAATTTAAGTGTAATTGCTGAGGTTTACAATAACTACCGCTACGATATTTACATGCCCAGGAGAAATGTGCCTTCCACTTTAGGTCTCGAAGCAATAGACCCGAATACCAACCTGCCCGATATCGGTGCCAATATCGGTATCGCCCGCTCAAGGGGGATGGATTTATCTTTGGATTATAAGTTTAATGCAAATGATTTTTCTTTTGCAGTTCGCGGAAACATGACTTTCGCCAAAAACAAATATGTGAATTTTGAAGAACCGCAATGGGCTGAAGCCTATCGCTATACTACCGGACAGGCGATCAGCCGGAACTACGGTTACATTGCAGAACGTTTGTTTGTTGATGATAAAGAGGTTGCCAATTCTCCCACGCAGATTTTTTCTACTGGCGGAAAGCCACCAAGGGGAGGTGACATCAAATACAAAGACTTAAACAACGACGGTAAAATCGATGATGCGGATAAGGCCTATATTGGTTTCCCTCAGTCGCCTGAACTGGTTTATGGTTTCGGATTCAGCTCATCTTACAAAGGTTTCGATCTGTCGGCCTTTGTTACTGGCCAGGGCCGGATGACATTCTTCATTAAACCGGAAAAAATCAGCCCATTCGTACCTACAGATGAGAAAAGAAAAGTAAACCCTTTCGACGGCGGTGACGGCGATTATTTCGGAAACACCCAGTTATTACAGGAATTTGCCAACAACCACTGGTCGCCCGAAAATCAGGACTTATATGCCCTTTACCCACGCTTATCGGTAACTAAAGAAGATTTGGAAAACAACCGCCAAACCAGTACCTGGTGGATGAGAAACGGCCGGTTAATCAGATTAAAGTCTGTTGAGATTGGTTATACATTGCCACAGCGGGTTTCCAACAAAATCAGGTTGAGCTCAGCCCGCATCTATTTCAATGGTTTAAACCTATTAACCTGGTCGCCATTTAAAATGTGGGATCCTGAACAAGGGGGTAATGGATTTGCCTATCCCATTCAAAAAGTATTTAATGTTGGCCTAAACGTAACACTATAATGAAAGCGATCAAAAAATATTCGACATATATCTGTGCGTTGGTACTGTTATGTTCAATTTATTCTTGCAAAAAATACCTAGATATTACGCCCGAAAATCTGGGCACACTGGATTATGCCTTCAGAAACAGAAATGAAGCTGAAAATTACCTGTATGGTTGTTATGCTTATCTCCAGCGCTCTACTGATATGGCTACCAACCCTGGTTTTACCACTTCCGGAGAGCTGATTTATTCCAATTCGCTCGACAATTATTTAGGTTTTAACCGTGTAGGCTTTAACTTGTTGCGTGGTACACAGAATACGGCAAACCCAGGGCTAAATGCCTGGGATGGTAACGAAGGGAGCTATAGCTTTTTCCGCTCCATCAGGCTTTGTAATATCATGCTGGAAAACATCGATAAGCCCATCGACCTTTCGGCAAATGATAAGAAAAGATGGATAGCCGAGGCGAAGTTCCTGAAAGCATACTATCATTACCTGCTGTTTAAAATGTACGGACCTATTCCATTGATTAAAACCAATCTGTCCATCTCAGCAAGTACTGATGAAGTGCGAATTAAGCGTTCCACTGTAGATGAATCTGTAGATTATATTGTGTCGCTTTTAGATGAAGCCATTCCCGACCTGCCGGCTACCATTTCCAATCAGGCAACTGAGCTGGGCCGTGCAACCAGCATAATTGCACTGTCAGTAAAAGCTGATGTTTTGGCTACTGCTGCAAGTCCGCTTTTCAATGGTAATCCCGATTATGCATCTTTCAGGGATAAGGATGGCATTAGCCTGTTTCCGCAGGCATTTGATCCACAAAAATGGCGCAAAGCAGCTGATGCAGCCAAAGCCGCTATCGTTGCTGCCGAAGGGGAAGGTATTAAGTTGTATACTTTTTCTTCGCCAACAACGATCGGAACGCTGTCTGACTCGTTAAAAAGAGAGTTGGATGTTCAGAATGCGGTTACCGAAAAATGGGAACTCAATTCAGAAATCGTTTGGGCATCTAATCCGGCATTCGGGTATCAGGGTTTCGCTACCCCGAGGCTTACCGCAAATTCGGCTGTCAATGCATTTTCCAACCCCTCAACGTTTTCTGCGCCTATTGCTACACAAGAGCTTTTTTATACCGTAAACGGGGTGCCAATCACAGAAGATAAAACCTGGGACTATGCAGGTAGAAATACCATTATGGCTGGCGATAATGCCAGCAGGTATTATATCAAGGAAGGCTATGAAACGATTAAAGGACACTTTGCCCGCGAAACCCGTTTTTATGCCGATATGGCTTTCGATGGCGGCATCTGGTTTGGAAATGGCCGCATCAACCAGAATGATGACCAGCGCCCCCTATACCATGTATCTGCAAGGGGTTCGGGATTTGCAGCGCCCAGTGATAATATCCGTTTGAACATCACCGGCTACTGGCCCAAAAAACTCGTTAGCTATGCTTCGGTGTATGATGATGGTTTTCAGACCTTCGCTTACCGTATGCCATTAATCAGATTAGCTGACCTGTATCTGCTTTATGCAGAAGCTTTAAATGAAGTAGGCGGACCAACAACCGAAGTTTTTACCTATGCAGACCGTGTAAGGGCAAGGGCGGGTTTAAGAGGGATTCAGACTTCATGGACAAACTACTCCAGAAACCCGAATAAGTTTAATACCAAAGAAGGGTTGAGGCAAATCATTCATCAGGAAAGAAGAATTGAACTGTGCTTTGAAGGGCACAGCGGATGGGATTTAAGACGATGGAAAGAATTGCAGGCAGTGCTTACCACGCCGGTACAGGGCTGGAGCATCAATAATGCCGATGCGATTAATTATTACCGCCCGGCTACTCAGTTTATCCCTGTATTTGGAATTAAAGATTATCTGTGGCCAATTAAAAGCTATGATTTGGTCGTGAACCCAAATCTGGTGCAAAATCCCTTCTGGTAGTTAAAATATGATGTTAATCTTAAGTTTAAGAAAATGAAAAATATAAATAAATGGATTGCGCTCATGTTGTTTTCAATCGTTTGTCTAATGGCCTGCGAAAAAATGGAAACCTATAATGAGCCGGCCTCAACTGACATGACCAAGCCGGCGGTGGTAAGCAACGTTAAAGTGCAGAATTATAATGGGGGAGCCAATATTACCTACTCGCTTCCTAATTCTCAAAATATTCTCTACGTGTTGGCGCAATATAAAATAAATGGCGTTACCACGCGGGAAACCAAATCAAGCTACTATTCCGACACCATCACAGTGGAGGGATTTGCTAAAAAGCAAGAATACGAAGTTACACTTTACACAGTGAGCAGGGCCAATGTGAAATCTGATCCACTGGTTGTTAAAGTGAGCCCGGATACGCCACCATACTTACTGGTAAAACCTACAATTAATGCCCAGGCAGATTTCGGCGGGATTAAAATCACCGGCACCAACCCGGGTAAAGCAAATTTAGGCGTAATCCTTTTAGGCTTCGAAGGCAATGTGTCTGATGTGATTGACCAGAATTTCTCCAAACTGGCAACAATAGATTATTCAGTTCGCGGTTACCAGCCCGTTGAAAAGAGAATTGGCTACTATGTTATTGATAATTACGGAAATATATCCGATACCACCTATAAAACAATCACCCCGCTTTTTGAATCGATTCTGGATAGAAATAAGTTCACTTCTTACCGCCTGCCATCAGATGGCGTAATTGCTTATGGATGGGATTTACCCTATTTATGGGATGGAAGAACCGATGGAAGTTCAAATGGCTGGCATACTGCGCCAGGCGGTGCCATGCCTGCTATTGCTACATTCGGCTTGGGCGTAAGTGCCAAACTGAGTCGTTTCATTCTTTGGGAACGCCCGGACGGAGGGGATAAATTTGCTTACGGGCATGGTAATCCAAAAGTATTTTCACTCTGGGGATCAAACGCAACGGCTCCGAGAGATGCCAGCCTGCCTATGTCTGCTCCTGAAGGAACGGTAATCGGCGACTGGACAAACCTGGGAAATTACAATTATCCGCCGCCACCTTCTGGCGCTACGCCGGTTGCACACACCACTGCCGATAATGATTTTGTTAAAGCAGGTGTAAGTTTCAATGTTCCGCTGGTAAGTCCAAAAGTCCGCTATGTACGTTTAAGCGTATCCACAACATGGTCTAGCGGCACCTTTGCGCACGCTATGGAAATGGCGTTTTACGGTGATGCCCGATAATTATTCTTCAAATTAATCAGTAGAGAAAAAATGAAAAACAGATATATAGTCTTAGCGGTGCTGCTTATTGCAACCATCATCATCAGTTGTACTAAAGATGATGTAGCCTTCAAGGAGTTCCTTAAAAACGGCGAAACCGTTTACCCCGGAAAAGTTTCAAAAATTGTAGCTAAAGCCGGTAACCTGCGTACAGGATTATGGTTTAATCCAAGTCCCGATCCAAGCGTAACCAAATATGTAATCAAGTGGAATAATAATGTCGATTCAATAACTGTAAAATCCACTTCTCATAATCCTTTGGATACCATTAAAGTGATTATTCCGAACCTAAGTGAGTATACTTATACGTTCACCGTATTGTCTTACGACGCACAGGGACGGAAATCAATTCCTATTGAAGCGCCCAACGTAAGGGTTTACGGGCCTCTATATCAGGGTGCATTGTTAAACCGCCCGTTCAACGCTACCGAGCCTTACGTTGTTAATGCCAACGGTTCCGTTCAGCTGAATTTTAATGTACCTGATACCATCAACGTGGGTACCACTATCCGGTATACCAATACCAGCAATGTGGTTACGGAGAAAACGCTGGCAGCAAAGGATATGTCGATTACCTTAAATGATTATAAATCAGGAACTGATGTGCTTTATAAATCTTCCTATATCCCATCTTTGGGCTCATTGGATGTATTCAGCGTAAGCGACTTTTCCACCTTTCCAAAAATATTCACCTTTGCACAATGTGATAAATCATTATTCAGGGAAGTTCGCCTGCCCAATGATGTGAATACCTACGAATCCGGTACAAGCATCAGTAAGCTTTGGGACAATAGCAATGGTCCGCAGGGCTACCCGAACATCTTTCACAGTGATGGCAGTTATATTGCACACGTGCTCACCTTCGATATGGGAAGAACTTACACCAACCTGGCCCAGATTGAGGAAGTTGGCCGGGATTGCTGCAATAATCCTGATCGTTTTGAAGTTTGGGGGATCAATGACCTGACCAATGCCACCACAAATTTAAGGGCTGATGATTCCGGCTGGAAAGCCGAAGCTGTTGCTAAAGGTTGGACCTTACTGAAAGACATCACCCGTACAGACGATGGTAAAAATGCCATGAAATTTGACCTGATTGCTAATCCGCCGCCTGTTCGTTACATCCGCATCAGGGTATTGCATACCGTAACTGGTTCAGGCTACAGCAATATGAGCGAACTCACTTTCTGGAATAAGCAATAGTTATGATCAAAAGTATTGAAATAAGAGATGCGAGATTTCCACTCGGAAATGGTGCGGGAAGTGATGCCATTCATCGCGACCCCATCTATTCCTACGCCGTGGTAAACTTAAAAGATGATACCGCTTTAACAGGTACCGGCTTTGCTTTTACTTTAGGTGAGGGAAACGATCTGGTTTGCAAAGCCGCTGGTTTTTACGCCAGCCAGTTACGCGGAAGAGACATTGAAGAATTGATGGCGAACTTCGGCACAACTTACAGGTCTTTTGCTAATGAACAGCAATTCAGGTGGCTTGGGCCCCATAAAGGTGTTGTTCACCTGGCACTGGCCGCCGTTACCAATGCCTGCTGGGATTTGTGGGCTAAAAAGAGAGGCGTACCACTTTGGAAACTGATGATCGATCTTTCAGCGGAAGAACTGGCGAATACCATTGATTTTTCATACCTGGAAGATGAACTGACCCGGCAGCAGGCCATTGATTTAATAAACGAAAATAAGCTCACACAGTCTTCCCGCACTTCAATCTTAAATGTAGGTTACCCCGGATACGATACCTCAATTGGCTGGTTTAATTATCCTGATGAACAGGTAAAACAGAATGTTAAGAGGGCGCTGGAAACGGGCTTTACTGCCATGAAACTTAAAGTTGGATCGAAAGATCCTGAGCATGATATCCGCCGCGCTAACATGGTGCGTGAAGTTGCAGGCGATGACATTAAAATCATGCTCGACGCCAATCAGCAATGGAACCTGCCTCAGGCATCAGCCGTTTGTGCCGAACTGAGTAAAATGAATCCTTACTGGATTGAAGAACCAACGCATCCCGATGATGTGCTGGCACATCAAACCCTGGCGAAGAAAATTGCCCCGGTTAAACTCGCATTGGGGGAGCATGTGCCAAATGCGATTGTGTTTAAAAATTATCTGCAGGTACAATGTGCTGGTTTCATGCAGGTAGATGCCGTACGGGTAGGTGGGGTAAGTGAGTTTTTAGCAATAAGTTTATTGTGCAGAAAATTCAATATCCCTGTTGTACCACACGTGGGGGATATGGGGCAGCTCCATCAACACCTGGTGCTGTTTAACCACATCGCCTTAGGTCACGAGGCTTTATTTTTAGAACACATCCCACATCTAAAAGCGCGTTTTGTGCATCCGGTCCGTTTAGAAAATGGTTTATACCACACGCCTCAAAATACAGGCAGCAGTTGCGATCTTAAATTGTAATTTCAATGATTAAAAAACCAATTTAAAATGATCCAGACCGTTGATATCATCATTAGTGCCAGCTATATCCTTCTCATTCTGTTTATCGGATTGTGGGTGGGCATCAGGCACCGCCGTCAAAGCCAAAAAAATGAAGCCAGCAGCTATTTTCTGGCCGGTAAGTCGCTAAAGTGGCCGGCAATCGGTCTGGCGCTTTTCGCTACAAACATATCAACCGTCCACCTGGTTAGTTTGGCACAAAGTGGTTTTGATACCGGTTTACTTAGCGGGAATTTCGAATGGATGGCCGCCTTTACCCTGATACTGCTCGCCCTGTTTTTTGTTCCTTTTTACATCAAATCAGGCGTATCCACCTTACCCGATTTCTTGGAGAAACGTTACGACCGTTCGAGCAGGGACTGGTTAACGTTTGTATCTATCGTTTCAGCCATCATCATCCACATCGCATTTTCTATGCTTGCAGGTGGTATTGTACTCAAAACCCTGTTTGGCGTAAATATATATCTGAGCGTTGTGGTCATCTGTATCATCACGGCCCTGTATACTATTGTGGGTGGTTTGAAGGCCGTTGTAGTAACCGAATCCATTCAAACCGTAGTATTGTTACTGGGGGCAGGCGTCATTTGTTTTGCCTGCTATCACAAAATGTCGGGCTGGAATGCCATGGTTGAGGTTTTACATTCTGAAAAACAAAACGTAAAACTTTCGATGTTAAGGCCGGCCAGCGACCCATCAGGAATGCCATGGTATGCCGTATTTTTAGGTTACCCGGTATTGGGCATCTGGTATTGGTGCGCCGATCAAACCATTGTGCAACGCGTTCTGGGAGCCAAAAATGAGAATCATGCCCGCGTGGGTACGTTATTCTGTGGCTTCATCAAAATTCTGCCCGTATTTATATTCATCATTCCGGGCCTTTTTGCCTACACATTAGCGCAAACCGGCCAGCTCGATCTTTCAAGCATTACGACGATGGGCAGCAATGGTCAGCCAATAGTAGAAAGTAAAGGCATCTACACGCTGATGATTACGCAACTACTGCCCAGCGGCCTTATTGGTCTGCTGGTTGCCGCTTTACTCTCCGGCTTAATGAGCCAGGTATCGGGCGCGTTAAACTCAATTTCAACCATGGTGAGCTATGATATTTACGCCCGGTATTACCCCAACCTCAACAATCGGAAACTGGTTAAAACCGGTAAAATTGCCGCAGGTATAGCCTTGCTGTTCTCTCTGGGCTTACTGCCACTACTCAACCGGTACGAAAGTATTTTTAGCGGGATCAATGACATCATCGCCCACATTGCTCCCCCAATTACATGCGTATTCCTGTTAGGGATTTTCTGGAAAGGTGCTTCTGCGCCATCAGCAAAAATTACCCTGTGGTTCGGTTCTGCCCTGGGAGCAGTGGTGTTTACCATCAATAAATTGTGGACAGATACCTGGTTCGCAGCAATCCCTTTTATGATGATGGCTTTTTACCTGTTTACATTTTGTGTACTGTTACAGATTATACTTTCCTATATCTACCCTGTTGTACATACCCGCGAAAGTGCTACGTTATACTGGGCTTCATGGAAATCACCGCTAACAGCAAAAGGCTGGCCCGGATTGGGCAACTATAAAACATTATCCGCCATATTGTTCATCAGCATGGCGGTTCTATTCTATTTATTCAGATAACTAATTTTAAATACAAGATGCATTTACTAAAAAACAAAGTTGTATTTCTAACAGGCGGCTCAAAGGGTATCGGCTTTGAGTGCGCATTAAAATATGCAGAAGAAGGTGCAAAGCTGGCCATCATTTCCAATGATCAGGCTTCGATTAATCGTGCGCTTTCTATTTTAGGCGCACCACATATTGGCATTCATGCCGATGTGTCAAATGCACAGGATATCCGCAATGCCGTCGCGAAAACGCTCGATCGTTTTCATCAGCTAGATGTGATTCATAACAATGCAGGTATTGCTTATCCCTCAAAAAATATTCATGAAACAGCTGATTCGGAATGGGATGACTTGTTTAATGTTAATGTAAAGGGTGTTTACCACACAGTAAAATTCGGTCTTGAAGCACTGATCAAATCCCAGGGGTGTATCATCAATACGAGTAGTCTGGTTGGGGAAATAGGACAGGAAAATCATGCTGCTTATTCCGCTACCAAGGGCGCAATCAACGCGCTTACCAAATCCATGGCATTGGATTATGCAAAATATAAAATCCGTGTCAACGCAGTGGCCCCGGCTGGCGTGTGGACGGATATGCTGGAGGAGTGGGGTAAAGCTCAGAATGATGTAGAAGGAATCAAACACTACCTTGATGGTATACATGCCTTAGGGTATTGCCCCAGCGGAGATGTGGTAGCCGATGCCTGTGTGTTTCTTGCGTCCGATAAAGCCCGCTTTATCACCGGAATTATTATGCCTGTAAGTGGCGGGGCCGAACTGGGATATAAAAAAGTAAATCAACTGGAAACTATTTAGTTATGCGAAATCAACTGATATTATTGCTGTCTTTCTGCTCGTTCCTTATTGAGCATGCTGCTGCGCAGCAGAACCTTAAACTCTGGTATAATAAACCGGCCCGGCGTTGGGAAGAAACCATTCCGCTTGGAAACGGCCGCCTGGGTATGATGCCTGACGGGGGAATCAATACCGAAAATATAGTGCTCAACGACATTACATTATGGTCGGGCGCCCCGCAGGATGCCAACAACTATGAAGCTCACAAAAGCCTTCCTGAAATCAGGCAGCTTATTTTAGCAGGCAAGAATGATCTTGCTCAGGATCTGGTTAATAAAAACTTCATTTGTAAAGGTCCGGGTTCAGGTGGCACCAATTATGGCTGCTTTCAGCTGCTGGGTAATTTAAAGCTTAATTTTACTTATCCAAACCAAAAAAAAGCTGTTGAAAATGCAAGCCTTTATCAACGCGAACTTTCGCTGTCTCAGGCTGTGGCCAGAACCAGCTTTGTCATCGATGGCGTCGCCTACACCCGCGAATACCTCACGAGTTTTGATGATGATGTAGATGTAATCAGGTTAACGGCCTCCAAACCAGGCTTGTTGAATTTTGATATCGAAATATCCCGTCCGGAGCGGGGAATTGTAGCTGCTGCAAATGGGGAACTGATCATGAGCGGACAACTGGACAACGGCATAGATGGCAAAGGCATGCAGTATATCAGTCGCGTAAAAGCCCGCTTAACGGGAGGTACACAAACCGTCAAAAACAATAAAATCATTGTAAAAAATGCTACCAGTGCACTGATCTACATCGCCGCCGGTACGGATTTTATGGATGCGGGCTTTAAAGAAAATGTGAACCTCGACTTAAAATCGGCATTTTCCAAAACTTACGCCATTCAAAAACAAAACCATATCCGTAACTATCAGAAAAAATTCAACCGCTTAAGTTTAAAGATTGGTAACAACATTACAGATACCATCCCAACTGATGAACGTTTAGTTAACTACAATAAAAATCCGAAAGCAGATGTTGGCTTTCCGGTGCTGTTTTATCAGTTTGGCCGCTATCTGAGCATCAGCAGCACCCGGGTAGGTTTATTGCCGCCAAATTTGCAGGGGCTATGGGCTAACCAGGTTCATACCCCATGGAACGGCGATTACCATCTCGACGTCAATATCCAGATGAATCAATGGCCCGTTGAAGTGAGTAACTTATCTGAGTTGAACCTGCCACTGGCAGATTTAGTTGGAAGAATGGTGAAAAACGGAGAGAAAACGGCAAAAGCCTATTACAATTCCAAAGGTTGGATCGCCCATGTCATCACCAATGTATGGGGTTTCACCGAACCTGGTGAAAGTGCCTCATGGGGTGCTTCAAATGCGGGGTCGGGCTGGTTATGTAACAATCTATGGGATCATTATGCTTTTAGCAATGATCAGGCTTATCTCAAAAAAATCTATCCCATATTAAAAGGCTCGGCTGAATTTTATGCCGATGCGCTGGTTAAAGATCCTGAAACGGGTTGGCTGGTCACCGCACCGTCCGTTTCTCCTGAAAATACTTTCTATCTTCCTAACGGAAAAACAGCCAGCATCTCCATGGGGCCAACCATTGATAATCAGATTGTAAGAGAATTGTTTACAAATGTGATCGATGCCGCGAAAACCCTGGGCGTTGATCAGGACTTTAGTAAGTTTCTGTCGGAGAAGTTAAAAGCTGTACCTCCGGCCGGAACTATCAGCAAAGACGGCCGGATCATGGAATGGATAAGGGATTACAAGGAAACCGAACCCCAACACCGTCATATTTCCCATTTATACGGGCTTTATCCCGCATCATTAATTACTCCGGTTAAAACACCGGAACTGGCAGAAGCGGCAAAAAAATCACTGGAAGTTAGGGGCGATGACGGGCCAAGCTGGTCGATTGCCTATAAGCTATTATTCTGGGCCAGGTTACAGGATGGGGAACGTTCGGGCAAACTGCTGCACGAACTGATGAAACCCACCATTAAAACAGACATTAACTATGGTGCAGGAGGAGGGATATATCCGAATCTGCTGTCTGCCGGTCCACCTTTCCAGATTGATGGTAACTTTGGCGGAGCGGCTGGCATTGCCGAAATGCTGATCCAGAGTCACGATCGCTTTATCGAATTATTGCCATCTATCCCTCAGGAGTGGAAAGCTTCGGGTAAAATTACCGGCGTAAAAGCCCGCGGAAACCTCACGGTAGATTTCGACTGGAAGGATGGAAAAGTAACTGCCTATAAGGTCTATGGCCCGGTACCTACTAAAATAAAAATTAAAATTAACGGTAAAATGGTTGATATGACCAGTCAGAAATCGTAATAGCCATGAACAATTTATCGAAGGTAATTTGCCTTTTCCTTATTTTTAGCAATGCGTCAGTTTTCGGACAAAAAATTCCTTTCGGTAAAAATTCCTTTATCAATTACAAAGCGGAAAAAGGGACTTTTGATGTGTTTGTAAACGGAAAACAGGTACTGAAAGATGGTTATTCTGAAGTGCTGGTCAACAATGAAATGATCAGCTCCCGTGATGTTAATCGCCGCACAATTGTGAAAAAGACTTTTAAGAATGATACCGGAACCGGTCAGCAGTATCAGTTTACGGGCAGAAGCAAATCCGGAGTGACTTTCATCCAATCGATTTTTGCATACTCCAACCATCAATTTTTCGTGATTAAAGTTTCCATTTCGGGTACGGCTTTAAGCAGCAACCAAATGTTTCCCCTTAAAGGAAAGTTAACTGCTGCTGATGATTTTACGAATCAAACGGGTTTAATGGTTCCTTTTGATAACGATACTTTCATCAGTTACCAGGCGAACTTGATCAGCATGGAAAAAGAGCATGTCAGTTCGGAAGTTACTTCTGTTTATGATAACCGTACCAGAAAAGGATATGTGATCGGTACTTTGAACCATGACCAGTGGAAAACCGCTTTGAAGACTCGTCTGCCCGTCCCGCAGCACCTAAAACTGGCCGTTGAATGTGGATATACCAGCTACGAGCTTACACGCGACCGATCAGCACATGGCTACCTGAAAGGAAATTCAATTTCTTCTTCAGGCATTCTTTTTGGCTATTTCGACGACTGGCGTACAGGTATGGAAAGCTATGCCAAAACCGTTCGTGAAACTGAAAAGCCAATTGTGGCGAACTGGACCGGAGCTACACCTGTAGGCTGGAATAGCTGGGGTGTAATGCAGGAGAAGCTCTCCTACGAAAAGGTAACTCAGGTGGTGGATTTTTTTGCCGAAAACCTGAAGAGCTTCCGCATGGGCAATGTCGCCTACATCGATCTGGATTCATACTGGGATAACCTGCTTAAAGGAAATGATTATTCGGCATTAAAGAAGTTTGCTGATTACTGTAAAAGCAAAGGCTTAAAACCCGGCATTTATTGGGCACCGTTTACAGACTGGGGCTTTCAGGGCGGAGCAAACCGAAAAGCACCCGGCAGTGATTTTACTTTTGGCGAAATGTGGACGAAAGTGGAGGGTGGTTTCCATGATTTTGATGGTGCCAGGGCTTTGGATCCGACACATCCGGGCACACAAAATAGAATCCGGTCAGTCATTTCAAGTCTTAAAGCCTGTGGGTTTGAAATGATTAAAATAGACTTTCTGGGTCATGCAGCAGTAGAATCTACCCAGTTTTATAATCCAAAGGTTAGCACAGGCATGCAGGCCTATAGGGTTGGAATGGAATATTTGCTGCAATGCCTGGATAACAAAATGCTGATTTATGCCGCCATATCGCCAAGTTTAGCTTCCGGCAGGTATGTTCAGGTGAGGCGGATCGCCTGCGATGCTTTCAAGAGCATTAAAGATACTGAATACACCTTAAACAGTTTAACTAACTGCTGGTGGCAAACTTATCTGTATCATTATATCGATGCAGACCATGTTGTTCTGGGCAATGAAGGCGAGGCTGCAAATATTTCACGAACGCTATCAGCCATCGTAACCGGAACTTTAATTGTTGGGGATGATTTCTCAGCCAACGGACCATGGAAAGCCAATGCCCAAAAGCTGTTTCAGGATCAGGATTTGCTTCAGATTATTCGTGATGGGAAAGCTTTTAAACCGGTGGACGGCAACCGGGGCAAGAGTGCATCAAACCAGTTTATAAAAGAACAGGGCAAGGTGAGGTATGTGGCACTTTTCAACTATGGAAACAGTTCTGCTATAGCACCTATCGATTATTCCAGGTTAGGCATTGATGAAAAATCGATTGTATCCATCGAAGATCTGATCAGCCATCAACCCATCAACCCCATAAACTATCATCAGCAAGCACTCCAGCCAGCGCAGGCAACCATGCTTAAAATCACATTAAAATAAATACACACCAATGAAAGCAATTAATATATCTACATTCAAGCATCAAATCCTGTTACTCGGTTTGTTTGGCATTGGCCAAGCAGGACTTGCACAGGAAATCATCAGCATTGAAACCGCCCATAACGCAATGGTACTCGAAGCCGTGAAAGGCAAGGATGTAAACACCATTTATTTCGGTGAAAAGTTACACTCGCCTGCCGAATACGCTCAGGTAAATGCTGCCTATAAACAAACAACGGAATATACAGGCCAGTTAAATGCAGCTTACACGCCTTCTGGCTCGCGTAACCTGGCCGAACCGGCCATCAGTGTAACGCACGCTGACGGGAACAAAAGCCTGAACCTGAATTTCGTTCAACAGCAAGCTAAAGATATCAACGACAATGTTCGTTTAACCACACTTACCTTAAAAGATCCGGTATACAACTTCACGGTTAAACTGTTTTATAAGAGTTTCTTTAAGGAAGATGTAATTGAACAATGGACCGAAATCAGTCACAGTGAAAAAGGTGCGGTTACTCTAGAAAAGTTCGCTTCCGCAAATCTATACCTGAAGGGTAAAAGTTATTTTCTGAAACAATACCATGGCGATTGGGCAAAGGAGATGCAGCCTGAAGAAAGCCGCCTTACCCACGGTATTAAAACGCTCGATAGCAAACTGGGTACCCGGGCAAACTTGTTTCAGCCTTCTGTGTTTATGGTTTCACTCAACGCTCCGGCAACTGAAACCCAGGGTGATGTTTTATACGGCGCAATGGAGTGGAGTGGTAATTTCCGTGTAGATCTCGAACTGGATTATCAGGATAACCTTCGGATTATTGCCGGTATAAACAATTATGCATCCAACTTTAAGCTCAAGGCTAACCAACCTTTTGTTACACCGAAATTTCTCTATACTTTCTCAACCACAGGTAAAGGCGACGCTAGCCGGAAATTGCAAAGCTGGGCGCGCAACTACCAACTTCTGGATGGTAAAGGCGACCGCTTAACCTTGCTAAACAACTGGGAAGCCACCTATTTTGATTTCAATGAACAGAAACTGGCCGGGTTACTGAAAGATACCAAAACCCTTGGCGTAGATATGTTTTTACTGGATGATGGCTGGTTCGCCAATAAATATCCACGTAATGATGATCATGCAGGGTTAGGCGACTGGCAGGAGAATAAACAGAAACTGCCCAACGGAATCAGTTCACTGGTAAAAGAAGCCGGTCAGAATGATGTGAAATTCGGCATCTGGATAGAACCGGAAATGGTGAATCCCAAAAGCGAACTCTATGAAAAACATCCCGATTGGGTGGTGAAGCAACCTAAAAGGGACGAATATTACTTCCGGAATCAACTGGTACTGGATTTGGCTAATCCAAAAGTACAGGACTTTGTATTTGGCGTTGTAGACGGTCTTTTTACCAAGAATCCGTCTCTTGCTTATATCAAATGGGACTGCAATGCAGTTATTTATAATGCATATTCTTCCCATCTAAAGGATCAGGCCGCTTTTTACATCGAATATGTGCAGGGCTTATACAAGGTTCTGGAAAGGATCAGGGCAAAGTATCCTAAAGTTCCGATGATGCTTTGCTCGGGTGGAGGTGGAAGGGTAGATTATGCGGCGCTTAAATATTTTACTGAATTCTGGCCAAGCGATAATACAGATCCCCTCGAGCGTATTTTGATTCAGTGGGAGTATTCCTATTTTTATCCGGCTATCGCCAGCTCCAACCATGTTACCGATTGGGGTAAGCAGCCCATTAAATTCCGCACCGATGTAGCCACTATGGGGAAACTGGGTTTCGATATTGTGGTAAGTAAACTGCCGGAAAATGACCTTAAGTTTTGCCAGCTTGCGATTAAAAATTATAATGAAATCAAGCAAACCATCTGGCAAGGCGAACAATATCGCCTGGCAAATCCTGCTGAAGGCAGCGTTGCCTCCATGTTGTTTGTCAGCGCAGACCAATCTGCTGCGGTCACTTTTAACTACCTGGTGAATAGCCGTTACGATGAAGGCAGTAAATTGCCAATCAGGATGCAGGGACTGAACCCTGATAAAAAATACCGTTTAACCGAAATCAACTTGTATCCGGGTACTCAGTCAAGCATCGATTCCAAGACGATTTACAGTGGTGATTTTTTGATGAAAGTGGGTTTTAATCCAAATGTTAAAGCAGACCGTAGCAGTGTAGTGATTAAAGTGGAGGAGGTTAAATCATGATCAGAATTAAATTAGCATTAGTTTGCCTGTTGTTTTGCTCCTATACTGCATCGCAGGGGAAAGTTACGCTACCCGCCTTTTTCAGTTCAAATATGGTATTGCAGCAAAAAGCTGAAATCAATATGGAGGGAAAGGCAAATCCAGGTGATCTGGTAATGCTGGCCTGTTCCTGGGATCAAAAAAAATATGCGCAGCGTACAGATAAAGCCGGGAACTTTAAGATCAGAATTAAAACACCTGCTTACGGAGGGCCATATATCGTGGTGCTTTCTGCAGCCGGTACAGCAATAAAATTTGATAACGTACTGATTGGTGATGTTTGGTTGTGCTCAGGGCAGTCGAACATGGAAATGCCATTGGCCGGCTGGGGGAAAATCAGCAATTACCAATCGGAAATTGCTGCTGCAAACTATCCCAACATCAGGTTACTACAGGTAAACCACACTACAGCTAATTTTCCAACGGATGATCTCAGTGTTCAGAATGGAGGATGGAATGTGTGCTCCCCGACTAATGTGCCGGAATTTTCATCGACTGCATATTTCTTTGCCAGAGAAGTGTATAAACAAACCGGAATTCCGATAGGGTTAATTCACAGTTCCTGGGGTGGTACTGTAGCTGAAGCGTGGACCAGTGCTAAAACCATATCGCAATTTCCCGACTTTAAAACCGCACTTGCCCAGGTTCAGCAAAAGAATGGTGATGAAGACTATTTAAAACAAATTACTGCCTGGAATGAGGCCTTAAAATTGCAGGATAAAGGGATTAAATCAGGTACAGCAGTTTGGGCAGGTAAAAATATCGGTGATGCCGGATGGAAAGAGATGACCTTGCCCGCGTTTTTTGACGCCAAAGAAAATCCTGGTTTTGATGGCGTAGTCTGGTTTAGAAAGAAAATTACGATACCCCAGAGCTGGACAGGTCAGGAGCTGATTTTATCGCTGGGAACGATAGATGATAATGACATCACTTTTTTCGACGAGCAGGAAATCGGCAGAACAGAGGGCTACGATCATGAACGCAAATACCGGGTGCCTAAAGAAAGGGTTTCACCCGGCGACCATTTCATCACCGTACGTGTTTTCGACGGTGGCGGGGGCGGTGGTATTTACGGTGAGCCCTCAAACCTTTTTATTCAGGGTGCTGGTGAAAAAGTGAGTATAAATGGTTCGTGGAAATATCAAACCGGTGTCGATTTAAAAGATTTGAAACCCATGCCTCAGGCTAACTCGGGTGCCAACAGACCAACAGTGCTATACAACGCCATGATTCACCCTTTTATTTCATTCGCTATCAAAGGCGTTATCTGGTATCAGGGAGAAGCCAATGCCGGCCGCGCTGTTCAATATGAAACCCTTTTTCCTGCATTGATTCAGGATTGGAGAACGCAGTTTAAAAACCCAACGTTACCCTTCTACTTTGCTCAGCTGGCTGGCTATGGTAGGGGGGAAGGCGACGAAACCTCCTGGCCAATGCTTCGTAACGCTCAGCTCAAAACATTGGCATTGCCACACACGGGTATGGCCGTAACCATTGATATCGGGGAGGAAGCTGATATTCATCCTAAAAACAAACAGGACGTTGGCAAAAGGCTAGCCTTGATTGCGCTCGCTAAAACCTATCATAAACCTGTAGAGTACTCCGGCCCGGTTTATCAATCATTGGTTCAGCAACACAACGAGCTGATCTTAACCTTTAGATTCAATAATGGTATTCAGGCAAAGTCGGGCAGTTTAAAAGGCTTTCTTATTGCCGGAGCTGACCAGGTGTTTTATCTGGCAACAGCCAGTATCAAAAACGGTCAAGTTCATCTGCAGAGCGATCAGGTTGCAAAACCGGTAGCAGTAAAATATTCATGGGCAAATTACCCGAATGGAAATTTAACCAACCAATCAGGACTTCCCGCTGGTCCATTTCGGACAACTCTATAGTATTGATTTTGCCATTAACACCATAAATTAATATATCATGTTAACGGAGGATTTTTAAAGCAAATCTATCTGTTCGCAGGAAGCTGATGAACACGATTAATTGCTCTATATCCGATAAATGAAATGAGGCCTATGGTTACCCCCACGATTATTGCTGCTTTGAATGGTGACATAATAAGATAACGCATAACAGAATATTTTGTTTGACCTAAATTTAACACATTCGAGATGATGGTTGCATTTTAAAATGTTACCATCCTTTAGGTTTTCCGGTAGGTTGGTAATACCGTCGCGGATAATACCCATGCATATTCTTTGCACATTGTATGCACATTCCTTGCACATTGTTTGGGTAAATGCAACGAAAACGCAGTGTAAACCCATTTAAATCCGCTTTTTGCTGCTTAAATTGCATTAAACCCACCGCCAGGGCACTTTGATAAAACCATAGCTTGATGGTCGCTGCTCCAATCCGCAATAAATAAAATCAATAATTATTTGCGAAACCAAATAGTTGCATATATATTTGCAACTGAATAGTTTCATATACTTTAATTAATAACCGATGAGGCGAGATATTTTCCAGGCGATAGCTGATCCAACAAGGCGCGCTATCATTACATTGATTGCGATCCAGGCGATGACGCCGAATGCCATCGCTGAAAACTTTAATTCCACGCGGCAGGCTATTTCAAAACATCTGCGCATCCTCACAGAGTGCGAAATTGTTAAACAGGAACAACAAGGCAGAGAGATCTATTATTCCCTTGAAGTAGAAAAGATGAAAGAGATTGACAAATGGCTGGAACAGTTTAGGTCCATTTGGGAAACTAATTTCGATCAACTGGATGTGTTATTAGCAAACATGAAAAAACAATCTAAAAAATAAAAATATGAAAACCGATTTATTATTTGATTTTACCGTTGACAAGGCCACAAAAACGGTATCGATCACCAGAGAGTTTGCAGCAGCACTTCCTTTGGTATGGGATGCATTTACGAAAAAGGAATTGCTGGATCAGTGGCAGGCACCTAAACCCTGGTCGGCCAGAACAAAATACATGGATTTCAAATTAGGTGGGAAAAGATTTTACGCCATGATAAGTCCGGAGGGCATGGAGCGTTGGGCACTTCAGGAGTACACATCCATTAGCCCTAAAACCAATTTCAGGCTGTATAACGCTTTTGCAGATGCAAACGAGAATCCAGAGTTACCAGGTTCTGACTGGGATCATACTTTTAGTGAAGTGGAGGGCGTTACAAAAGTAACTATCATCATCGTAAACGAGTCGCTTGAGCGTTTGGAAAAAATGATTGAAATGGGCTTCGAAACAGGTTTTAAAATGAGTATCGACAACCTGGAAAAATTACTGGCTTCATTATCTTAATTTGTAGCTCAGTTTCTTTAAATAAAAAACCCCACATACTCAAAGATGTGGGGTTTTCTGTATGATTTATTATTGTTGAAAAGCAATTCTATAAGAACCGGTCAAACATTAGTCAACTCTTCCAGGATATGCTTTCAGGGCAATTTCAAGGCAGTCCATTGCGCTATTTAAATCATCGGTATTTAATACGTAGGCCATGCGAACCTCATTCTTTCCGGAACCAGGAGTTGAATAAAACCCGGTAGCCGGTGCCATCATTACCGTTTGGTTGTTGTGGTTAAATTCTTCTAAAATCCACTGGCAAAACTTGTCTGCATCATCAATCGGGAATTTAGCCACTACATAAAATGCACCTCCAGGATTGGGGCAAAATACACCATCGATGTTATTTAATCTCCCTACGAGCGTATCACGGCGTAAAGTGTATTCCGTATTTACTTTCTCAAAATAGCTATCCGGGGTATCTACTGCTGCAGCTCCCGCAATCTGTTCAACCATTCCGGGGCTTAACCTGGCCTGTGCAAACTTCAAACCTGAAGCTATAACGGCCTTGTTTTTGGTAATTAAACAGCCTAAACGTGCACCACATGCACTATAACGTTTAGAAACCGTGTCCATAATCACCACATTTTCATCTAAGCCATCCAAATGCATTGGTGAAATAAATTCGCGTCCATCATAACAGAATTCACGGTAAGCCTCGTCTGAGAACAGAAAAAGGTCATACTTTAAGCATAAACTTTTCAAGGCATCCAATTCTTCTTTGGAGTACAGGTATCCTGTCGGGTTATTTGGATTGCAGATAATAATTGCCTTCGTTTTTTCTGTTATCAGTTTCTCGAATTCAGCAATAGGAGGAAGCGCAAAGCCATTTTCAATATAAGATAGGATGGGTTTTACAACGACATTACTCATGCAGGCAAAACCGTTATAATTGGCGTAAAATGGTTCAGGGATGATGATTTCATCGCCTTCATTTACACAAGTCTGCATGGCGATGGTAATCGCTTCAGAACCACCAACGGTCACCAGAATGTTTTCAGGTGTAATGTTGTAACCCAGCTTATTGTAATATTCTGTAAGCTTTAATCTATAAGCCAGAGTACCTTCTGATGGTGTATAAGCCCAAACATTGAAGTCAATGTTCTTAATGGCATCCAGCATGATTTCGGGTGTTTCTATATCGGGCTGACCAATATTTAGATGAAAAACCTTTTTTCCGTCCTGTTTAGCTTTGTCGGCAAATGGAGTGAGTTTTCTGATTGGCGAAGCAGGCATCTGCAGGCCTTTTTGTGAAATTTGTGGCATGGTGCAAAAATAAAAAAGTCCCGATGAAAATCGGGACTTTTTAAATATTGTTGTTTAAATAATTACTTAGATGACGAAGCAGGAGCTGAAACGGTTTCACCTTTAATGTAAAGCACTTTAATTGGTGTTTTAGCATTTGAAGAAATGGTTACTGCTTTTGAGAAAGTAGACGGACCAGCCGCTGCATTAAACGTTACCGAAATAACACCAGTTTCACCTTTTTTAAGTGGAGTAGAGGTATATTTTGGAACTGTACAACCACAGCTTGCTTCAGCTTTGCTGATAATTAATGGCTCGTCGCCAATATTAGTGTACTTAAAATCAAAAGTTACAGGTTTGTTTAAGACAATTTTACCGAAATCATGTGTTTCAGCCTCAAACTTGAATTCAGCAGGTTTAGTCTGCGCGTTTACGGCAACACTTAAACCCAATACAAAAGCGAATAATACTAAGATCTTTTTCATGTTATGTGATGGTTATTATATTTAAAATTCTTAAAACAAATTTATTGTTTTATCATCTAAAACAAAAACTATTCCATTAATATTTTACCAGTCCATATATAATTTTACAAAGCATCATAAAGGCAAACTTTTAATTTTATATATATTTGCCAAAACCAATATTGATTACGATGCAGAATGAAAAAATAGTTACCAATGCCATTGATGCTTCTGAATTAAGTTTTAACGACTTTAAGTCTATTGTGCTAAACGACTACAAGATAGCGTATGAGAGTAGACAGGCGAGTGTTTTAGGGCGTAGGGAAGTATTAACGGGAAAGGCGAAGTTTGGGATATTCGGTGATGGTAAAGAGGTTCCTCAGATCGCCATGGCCAAAGCATTCAAGGCTGGTGACTGGCGTTCTGGATACTATCGTGATCAAACATTTGCTTTTGCAACGGGCATCTCAACTATTAAGGAATTTTTTGCTCAGCTGTACGCCAATCCAACTGAAGGCGCTGATCCTTTTTCAGGTGGGCGGCAGATGAACTGCCACTTCGCCACCAAATCGGTAAATGAAGATGGTAGCTGGAATGATCTTACAAAAATTAAAAACTGTTCTTCAGATATTTCTCCTACAGGCGGCCAGATGGCCCGTCTGGTAGGGCTCGCTTATGCATCAAAGCTATATCGCGAAAATAAAGAGTTAGAATATTTAAAGCACTTTTCTGTTGAAGGTAATGAAGTTGCCTTTGGTACCATTGGTAATGCATCAACTTCGGAGGGTGTATTTTTCGAAGCCATCAATGCTGCCGGTGTTTTACAGATTCCTATGGCGATCTCCATTTGGGATGATGCTTATGGCATCTCTGTTCCGGCCAGGTACCAAACCACTAAAGAGGATATCTCTGAGGTTTTAAAAGGCTTTCAGCGTGACGAAAAGAACGCCGGATATGAAATTTATAAGGTTAAGGGCTGGGATTATCCGGCTTTATGCGAGGTGTATGAAAGGGCGATTCACGTTTGTCGCGAAAAACATGTGCCGGTACTGATTCATGTTACCGAACTCACTCAGCCTCAAGGACATTCCACTTCCGGTTCCCATGAACGCTACAAGTCTAAAGACCGCCTAACCTGGGAAACCGAGCACGACTGTATTGTGAAAATGCGTGAGTGGATGCTGGAATCGGCAATAGCAACCGACGATGAAATTGCAGCTGTAGAAAAAAACGCGAAAATATTCGTTCGCAACGCGCAAAAGGAAGCCTGGAATGAATTCTTAGATAGCATAAAGCCAGAGCATAAACAGGTTGTCGATTTCATTAATGCGATGACTGCACAACAACCTGAATTGGCAAAAATAGCTGCAGGTTTAGCTGCTACTGCTGACGCACAACGTAAAGATGTAATTGTTGCGGCCCGTAAAGCCATTCGCTTATCTGCAAAGTTCGCTACGCCTGAGAGAGCGGCACTCCTTGAATGGTATAAAGCCCAGCAAGAATTGAATTATGAACGTTATAGCTCGAAATTGCATACTGATGGCGATGACAGGCCGGCAATGATTCCTGTTGTAGCGCCTGCTTATGACGATCAGTCTAAAATGATCGATGGCAGGGAAGTCCTGAACGCCTGCTTTAATGAGAATTTCTCACGAGATTTACGGTTAGTTGCATTTGGGGAGGATTTAGGAAATATTGGAGATGTTAACCAGGGTTTTGCCGGCTTGCAGGCGAAATTTGGAGAACTCAGGATTACCGATACCGGAATCCGTGAAATGACCATCATGGGGCAGGGAATAGGTTTGGCCCTTCGCGGCTTAAAACCAATTGCTGAAATCCAGTATCTCGACTACCTGATTTTTGCGCTGAACGTGTTGAGTGATGATCTTGCATCGTTGGCTTACCGGACAAAAGGAATACAAAAAGCACCGGTTATTGTGCGTACACGTGGACATCGCCTCGAAGGGATATGGCATTCTGGTTCACCAATTGCCATGTTGCTTGGCTCGCTCAGGGGAATGCATTTATGTGTGCCCAGAAATATGACTCAGGCTGCAGGAATGTATAATACACTGTTTAGGGCTGACGAACCTGCAGTTGTAATTGAATGCTTAAATGGCTACCGCTTAAAAGAAAAGCTGCCGACAAATGTTGGAGAATTTACCGTACCCCTTGGCATAGCTGAAGTAGTGGAAGAAGGAACTGACATTACAGTGGTTTCATACGGTTCGACTTTAAGAGTGGTTCAGGAAGCTGCGGAAGAGTTATTGCTCATGGGAATTTCAGTGGAAATTGTTGATCCGCAAACCCTTTTACCATTTGATACCACCGCAGTTTGTGTGGCGTCGCTTGCCAAAACCAATAAACTACTTGTGGTGGATGAAGATGTTCCTGGTGGCGCTTCTGCCTATATTCTGCAAAACATTCTGGAAACGCAAAAAGGTTATTTTCATCTTGACGGGCAGCCCAGAACGTTGTCTGCTAAAGCTCACAGGCCTCCATTCGGTTCGGATGGCGACTATTTTAGCAAACCTTCTGTTGATGATGTTATTGAAACCATTTATAAGATGATGCACGATGCTAACCCTGCTAGGTTCCCCGCTATATTTTAAGTTCTTAATGCCATTTTCAATCAGGTAAAAATACGGTTACTTTGTAATCGGAATTTTATATACATTTATACTTTGTCCCTAAAGTGTATATGATGTTTAAATTTAACCGGATTTGGAGGTTTTGCCTTCCAAAGGCTCCGCTTTGCGATTCCTATCCAGCTGACTTTCACAGATCTTTGCGTTTTTAGTCATGAGTTGCTCATCGTCAGGCCCCTGTGTAATTCGTTTTGTGTTACCTGATAAACGCTGGATTTTATTATTTTTCATTGCCTTTTCATTCAAGGTTTCCCTTGCCCAGCAACGCTATGTCGTTTCTCAGGCAAAGTTAGATAGTGCTCTACGACTGGATAATCAGTATGTAAAACGCGATTCTATAAAGCTTAAAATTTTAGAAACCATTTACCGCCAGTATATTGGTTTAAAGAAAAGAGAAGCTGCAGATAGCTACATTGATAAAGTAATTGAACTTGCACACGAAAAAAATCTAAAGAAATTTTCAGCGTACGCTTTTTACAGGCGTGCATTGGGGTTTCATGGCCGTTCGAGCTATTTAAAGGCTGAAGAGAATTACAATAAAGCTTTAGCTGATTTTTCGGCAATCGGAAACCTCGATATGGTTGGCGGGATAAACCTCAATTTGGGGGCATTGTATTCTAGTATTCCCGATTATGTTAAATCTCTGGATGTTAATCAGAAGGCGATTGCAATATATGAGAAGTTAGGCAATGAAGAAGATATGGCGAGTTGCTACACGAATGTTTCAACTGTGTATCAGCATATGGGCAATCAGAGTCAGGCTGTATATTACCTCAGTAAAGCATTAAAGGTTTTTCAAAAGGATAAGGATAATCTTCGCGGGGTTTCGGTAGTGTATGAAGCAATAGGTACCAATTATTTCCATGCTTCGGATAAGGAACTTGCCGAAATGAATATGATGCCTGCGCAAAAAAATAAGCTGGCTCTCGACTATTTTACTAAAGCATTAAGGGTAGCCGAAGATATAAAAGATCAGGGTTTAATCGCAACCTGCAAAAGCGACATCGGTGATCTCTACCGATCGGTAGGGAAGAAAAAGGATGCTATTAAAGCGTACAGGGAATCGTTAGCAATCAATAAAGATGGCGAGAACCAGGATGGATATGCCTCCAGCTTATACGCTTTGGGTGATTTTTATCAGGAGGAAAATAATACAGACGAAGCCATTAGACTGCTTTCCGAGAGTTTAAAAATTGCCGAAGACAATAGCCTTTTGGAGAATGAAAAGCAGGCTGCATTAAGTTTGAGCCGTGTTTATGAAAAACTTAAAGACTATAACCAGTCTCTCATTTATTTCAGACAGTATGTTACTGTGAGGGATAAAATTGTTGATCAGGATAAAAAACGGGAAATTATTAAGCGTCAGTTGGAACTGGATTTTAGTGTGAAGGAGAATGACTACCTGATGAAACAACGCATATCAGAAAGTGAACTTAAAAGGCAAAAGCAGCAGCTGGAATTGCGGCGGCAACAGCTGGTTCTTGCAGATAAAGAGAAAGCTTTGGATCTGCTTTCCTTCCAAAAGGCTAAGCTTGCGTTAGACCTACAACACCTTGCTCAGGAAAATAAGTTGCAAAAGGAAACCAATGAGGCCCGGTTCGCTGCGTCCGAAAAAGATAAAAAAATCTTTTCGCAAAACCAGCAGATAAAAATTGACTGGAAGATCAAGGTGTTTTTAACCACCGCTGCTACGTTGATATTCATCATTGCCTTGCTGATATATCTTAGTCAACGGAAAACCAACAGACTAAATAAAATCATAAATACCCAAAAAAGAGAACTTGAACAACTCAGTAAAGTAAAAGACAGAATATTCAGTGTCGTAAGTCATGATATGCGTACACCTGTTAATTCATTAATTGCCTTTATCCAGCTCTTGGAAGAGGGTGATATAGAAAGAGAAAAGCTACGCCGTTACGCGGCAACCCTTAAAAATAACTTAAGCTACACTTCCTCCATGATGGAGAATTTACTTAACTGGGCTGCGAGCCAGATGCAGGGTTTCAACCCTTATTTGCAGCAGTTGGATTTGCATGAGCTCAGCACGGATGTAAGCAATACTTTGGCAGCTACGGCGCACGAAAAGAACATCTCGCTTATCAACACAGTACCTCAGCAAACCTTTTGCAAGGCAGACCTTAACATGCTAGCGCTTGTCATCAGAAACCTGATTACTAATGCCATTAAGTTTACACCAAACGGAGGAGTGGTGGAGATCAGCGTGAAAAGTATGGCCACGCAAATCAATCTTAAGATAGCGGATACCGGTATAGGATTAACGGAGAAGCAGATTACACATTTTAATAAGCCAGGTTATCTTGGTGCAGGTATAAGTACACCAGGTACCAATAAGGAAAAGGGAACGGGGCTGGGCTTACTGCTATGCAGAACCTTCATCGGCTTAATGGATGGTAAGGTATCAGCACACGTCAATGATGGCGTTGGAAGTAATTTTGTTATTGAGCTTAAAAGATAGTTTACTTCATAAATCTGGATAAGATTTTCTTATCAATAGATTTCTCCAGCAGCTCCTGTCGGTTTGCAGCACTAATCGGAACCACAAAATTATGATTCAGATGTACCTCATGATTCGTAAGGGTAGCAATATGATTGATATTGATAATGTATTGCTTATGAACACGTGAAAAAAGGGCAGATGGCAGCTGTTTTTCCAGATTTTTTAAGCTTACCAGAATAATGTGCTTATCGTCATGAGTAAACAATTTTGAAAAATCGCCCATGCTTTCAATGTAAATCACATCGTCATACCTGAGTTTGGTAATCCCTTTTGTTTCTCTGAAGAAGAAGTAATCATCTTTTAGCTCGTAGTCGCCGTTTGATTTTTCGGAATGCCTTTCTGCATTCTTTTTAAGCTCGATATATTCGATAGCTTTATTCGTCGCTTTTAATATCCGGTCGAAAGAAGCTGGTTTAACAATGAAATCTATTGCATCCAGATTAAAGCCCTCCACTGCATATTCGCTATACGAGGTTATAAAAATAAACTGGGGTTTGTTTTTGAGGCTTTTGAGTAAATCCATTCCTGATAAGTCTGGCATATCAATGTCAGAAAAAACGATGTCGATGGGGGTTGTAGAGAGAACCTGTGAGGCTTCAATACCATTGGCACAATTAGCTACAATATTTAATGAAGGAATTTTCTTCAGCTGGAACTCAATTAGGTCTCTTTCGATCTCATTGTCATCAACGATCAGGCAATTGTAGCTCATTTTTTAAAAACAAATATTTGGAACCCCCAAATGTAATATTAAAACGTCACTTAGCATGTGTCAGCAATACAAATCTTTAAAAAACAGCTGTTTTATTTGTAAAATAATTCAATTGCTACTTTTTATGTTTTTTATCACCGGTATAAAGTTGCTCTCCGGCCTTTATTTCCAGTTCTAAGTCGTTCTCCTGAGGCGGAACAGGACATCTATAACCGTCGCTGTATGCACAATATGGATTATAAGCTTTATTAAAATCCACTTCAATCTTGTTATCGGCTATTTCTTTTGAGCTGAGGTCAATGTACCTTCCGCCGCCGTAGGTCTCTTTGGTATTGGTTTCGTCTGTAAAAGGAAGAAATAACAGATCTTTGTACTTCGGATTGCCGGATAAGGCTACGTTTTTATACAAGGTCATGCTTACAGCTTTGCCATTCAACATAAAACTAATCCTGGCATAGCGATAAAATTCTTTGCTCGTTCCATCGTAGGTCGGCATTTTAAAAACCTTTTCATTTTTTAAGATCTCCACATTTGCAGTAAGTCTGTAACTGCTGTCTGCATCATAAAAATGTAGATTCGGAAGATCACTTTCTTTTAATGGCGCATAGCTGTCTTTAACAAATTCGTGTTTATAGTTTTCCCGGTGTTTTGAAATCTGATCTGTATGAGACTGTGCAAAGGAATTTAAACTAAAGAAAAGAAGTAGTATTGAAAGGATTTTCATATTACCATTTTTAATAGGCGACTTAATTTCAAATTACACTCGCTTTATTTCTTAAAAACTGATCTGCCAGAACCAAAGCCGCCATGGCTTCAACAATGACTACTGCCCTTGGTACCACACAAGGGTCGTGGCGGCCTTTTCCTTTAATTTCTGCAGCTTCACCTGCAGCATTAATGGTTTGCTGATTGTGCATAATGGTAGCTACAGGTTTAAAAGCCACCTTGAAGGTGATATCCATTCCATTTGAAATGCCCCCTAAAATGCCGCCGGCAAAATTGGTTGTGGTTTTAAAAGTATTGGCTTCGCTCGCTTTTGGCAGGGGAATATCATTGTGCTGTGAACCTCTTAGTTCGCTTCCGGCGAATCCCGATCCATATTCAAAGCCGTGTACTGCATTAATACTTAACATGGCCTTGCCCAGGTCGGCATGAAGTTTATCAAAAACCGGTTCGCCCAAACCTGCAGGACAGCCTTTAATTACACAGCTCACTTTTCCACCCACTGTATCGCCGTCTTTCCTAACGGAATCAATAAATTCAATCATTTCATTTGCCGTAGCCGGATCGGCACAACGAACAATATTTTCCTCCCTGATATCCAATAGTGCAGTCAAATCATTGCTTTCCAGATTTGGGGCTTCTATTGTTCCAACAGCGGTAACATGGGCAAAAATTTCAATTCCTTGTTGTTTCAAAAAGAGTTTGGCAATTGCTCCGGCCGCTACACGTGCTGCTGTTTCGCGTGCCGATGAACGGCCACCACCGCGGTGATCGCGAATGCCATATTTTGCATCGTAAACATAATCTGCATGACTCGGGCGATAAACATCAACATTATGGCCGTAATCCTTTGAACGCTGGTCTTCATTTGGAATTAAAAGTGCTATTGGGGTTCCTGTACTTTTACCTTCAAATACACCTGATAATACCTGTACGGTATCGCTTTCTTTTCGCTGAGTGGTTATTTTGGATTGACCAGGTTTGCGCTTGTCCAGTTCAGATTGAACGAAATCCATATCGATGTCGAGCTGCGCTGGACAACCATCGATTATTATCCCAATGGCTACGCCATGAGATTCGCCAAAGGTCGTGATGCGAAATAGTTGCCCGAATGAGTTGCCTGCCATATAGTTAATGAATGAGTGTTAGATTGATTGAATAATTGAATGATCCGTTATTTTGAGATTTCATACCTGCTATTTAATGCTAACATCAAATCCCGCTTTCTTTAAATCTTCCCAGTAATGAGGATATGATTTTTCAACTACCTGCATTTCTTCAATCTCTACTTCATTGATTAATAGTGCAAGCGGGGCGAAAGCCATCGCCATACGGTGATCCTCATAAGTTGCAATGGTGATTTTTTCAGGGAAATGAAGTTCATCTGTATTTAGGGTGTATACCAGATTGTCTTCAGTTAACGTCACACCGATTTTTGCCAGTTCATTTTGTAAAGCGGCAATACGGTCTGTTTCTTTAATTTTTAGGGTTTCTAAACCTGTAAAGGCCATGTTTTTTCCCAGAGCTGCTGCAATTACGACAATCGTTTGTGCCAGATCAGGGCAGGTTTTTAAATCAAGGACCTGATTGGTTTCGAGTGATAAGCCTAAGTTACTGATGAAGATTCCTTTTTCAGTTTTATCGGTTGCAATTCCAAAAATCTTCATGATTTTCTGAATCCGGCTATCGCCCTGTAAACTTTTTTCTTTCAATGCAGGTAGGCTGATTTCAGCTTCATCGGCCAAGGCTGCAATGCTGTACCAATAAGATGCGGCACTCCAGTCTGGCTCTACAATAAGATTACCTGGTTTAAATGCCTGAGGAGCAATTGAAATGGTATTACCGTTCCATTGGTGCTCGATGCCTACTTCAGCAAGCATATCAAGTGTCATATCAACATAAGGCTTAGAAGTAAGCTCTCCCTCAATTTCAAGAGTTAATCCTTGTGGCAATATGGGTGCAATCATCAGCAGGGCAGAAATATACTGGCTGCTCACATCGCCTTTGATTTTAACTTCAGAAGTTTTTTGGTCGAAAGGACCTGTAATATTTAAGGGAGGAAAGCCATCGCTTTCCGCATAGGAGATGTTTGCTCCGATTTTTTTCAAAGCTTCAGTAAGTATCCCAATTGGGCGCTGTTTCATACGCTCCGTACCCGTTAACAGGAAGTTCCCGTTTTTTGCAGAAAGATATGCCGAAAGGAAACGCATGGCAGTTCCGGCCGGACCAACATCTACGAGCTGAGAGTTCTGAGCAGGAGCTTCGGCCTCGTCTTTCAATGAATTTAAAATCCCATCGAGTGTTACCGTATCGGCTGCATTCGACAGGTTTTCAACTTTAACCAGTTTTTTACTCAGTGCACTGATGATCAATGCCCTGTTACATTCGCTTTTCGAACCTGTTAATTGGATTTCCGTATTAATAATCTTGTCGCCTTTAAAGGAGACTAAGGCATTTTTTGCCATTTTATTCTGTTTTTATGCGCTAAATCTAATGCCGGTAAAAATAACCGGCATTAGATGTACTTTTTTCAAATCTATTTGCCTACTTCAGTATGTTGTTCTGCAGCAATACCTTTTTCTGCTTTACCGGCATTCATGATTTCAGTTTGCTTGCGAATAGATTCGCCGTGTACCAATTCTAAGAATTTCTCTGTAAAGTTCAAATCTAGTTTTAAAGCTTTTGCAAAGGCATGGCCTTTTTGTATAATGGCATCCCAACGGTTAACTTGTAAAATAGTAACCTGATTATCGCGTTTGAATTCGCCGATTTTCTCTACGATAGACATACGTTCACCCAGTTTTTGCAATAAGATATCATCAATTTTATCAATTGATTTACGTAAGTCGGCCAGTTTATCAGCAAAAGCTTCGTTTGGTGCTTCAGGCTCACGAACGGTTAAGCGGTCAACAAGTTCTGCCAAAGCTGCCGGAGTAACCTGTTGTTTTGCATCTGTCCAGGCAACTGAAGGATCAACATGTGATTCGATCATCAAACCTTGCATATCTAAATCCAAAGCTTTTTGAGAAATATAAGGAATCAATTCGCGGTTTCCACAGATGTGGCTCGGATCGTTGATAATCGGAAGTTCAGGGCAAAGTGTTTTTAACTGGATGGCCATTTCCCACATCGGTTCGTTACGGAAAGAGCTCTTCTCGAAAGATGAGAAACCACGGTGGATGGCACCAATTTTAGTGATTCCAGCGCCATTAATACGCTCTATAGCACCAATCCATAGCTGCAAATCCGGATTTACAGGGTTTTTAATTAATACAGGAACATCATGACCTTTTAAAGCATCGGCAATTTCCTGAACAGTGAAAGGGTTTACTGTTGAACGCGCACCAATCCAGAGGATATCTACACCTGCAGCTAGAGCTTCTTCAACGTGTTTTGCATTTGCAACCTCAACTGCTGTAGGCAAACCAGTTTCTGCTTTTGCACGTTTCAACCACTCTAAACCAATACTTCCAATACCTTCAAATTCTCCCGGACGTGTACGTGGTTTCCAGATTCCAGCTCTTAAAACCGATACTTTACCAGTAGCAGCCAATAAATGTGCTGTAGTTAATAATTGCTCTTCAGTTTCGGCGCTGCATGGGCCCGAGATAATTAATGGTTCGTTGTTAACGTTTAACCAGGTGTTTAGTGGTTGGATGTTTAAATTAAGTTTCATGATTATGGAATTGTAGTATTTTTAATTTTGTTAAACTTTATCGTTCTTTTGATATTCACCAAGGATGTTGAAGTTGGTGGTGTATTTTAATGCTTTCCGGATGGCCTTATCATACTTTTCTGTGCTGGGCCACTCAAGGTCAACGTAAAAGTAGTATTCGTTTCTTTTCCCAAGTACTGGCATAGATTGTATTTTTGTTAAGCTTACGTCTTGTTCAGCAAATACATTTAATACTGTGGCCAATGATCCGGCCTTATGGCCAACCTGAAAGCAAATCGACGATTTGTTGATTTTTTTTCCTTCGTCTGTTTTCTCTTTTTTAAGGATCAGAAAACGGGTATAGTTTTTTTTATTTGACTCAACGCGACGCTCGAGAATGTTCAGTCCGTACAATTCAGCAGCTAAGCTATTGGCTATAGCCATGGTATCAGTAAGTTTCTCCTCCTGGATGCGTTTAGCACATGCCGCAGTATCATTACTTTCCACAATGTTGATGTGCGGGTAATCGTAAAAGAAATCAATGCACTGGCGGATCGCGATAGGATGGGAGGTTACCACCTTGATGTCTTCAAATTTCACGCCCGGCAGTGCCATCAGGTGTAGTTGAATTGGCAGGTAAACTTCACCCACAACAGAGAAACCATAATCGCGGATTAATGTATAGTTAGGTAGTAAGCTTCCGGCAATGGAATTCTCTATGGCCATCACCACGAAGTCAGCCTCGTTTTTTTCCAGCTTATCGCAGGTTTCTTTAAAAGAATTACATTCAACAGTTTCGATCTCTTTTCCGAAGAACTTGTATGCTGCTTCTTCGTGAAAAGAAGCCTTAATACCCTGAATTGCTACTCGTTTTGTCGTGTCCATTTTGTGTAAAACAAAAAAAGTCCCGGCTGTTTGCCGGGACTCTTTATACATTTAATATTTTATATATCTTTTTGCATATTAGCCCCGGCTCTTACTAAAAAAGTAAAAGTAACCAAAGTAATATGTGTTGAATAATTTCATTTTCTGTTATTGAATGAGCCAAATGTAGTAACAAAATTTAATTTGTCAATAGGAAAATGAAAATATTTTAATTTTTTTTCATTTAGACTGTTTCAGGTCTCGGTACAGATTCTCGATTTACTGAATGTTTATGGGTTATTTTTTTACGGCTAATGAATAAGCTTGCTCAGCCTTTGAGTTTATTAGGCTTAATATATTCAAGGTTACGGTTTAATAATTTGAAGGTATGCATATATAAGGTATGGCAATTCATTGCGTGGCCACATTGACTCGATAAGCTATAATATCCTCTGGTGAAAATTACATAAAATAATTTTGATATGTGTTTGTGTGTTAATTGAATTTGTTCTATATTTGCACCTCGTTAAATAAAAATTAAAAAACTAATATTTAAACAATGTACGCAATAGTAAATATAGCAGGGCAGCAATTTAAAGTTGCTAAAGACCAGCACCTTTTTGTACACAGATTGCAAGGAGATGAAGGCGCTAGTATTGAATTTGATAATGTATTGTTGGTTGATAATGGTGGTGCTATCACTGTAGGTGCTCCTGCAGTTAAAGGTGCTAAAGTTTCAGCTAAGATCGTATCTCATTTGAAAGGTGATAAAGTAATCGTTTTCCACAAGAAACGTAGAAAAGGTTACAAAAAGAAAAATGGTCACCGCCAGTTTTTCACTAAGATTCAGATCTCTGATATCACGTTATAATTAATTGTTAACCCAATAATTCGCTTTCTTTAGCGAGTTACAAAATATAAAATCATGGCACACAAAAAAGGAGCCGGTAGTTCGAAGAACGGACGTGAATCGCATAGTAAACGTTTAGGTATTAAAGTTTTCGGTGGTCAGTTAGCTATCGCAGGAAACATTATAGTACGTCAACGTGGTACAAAACACCACCCTGATAAAGGTGTTGGTATTGGTAAAGACCATACTTTATTCGCATTGGTTGATGGAACAGTTGTTTTCAGAAAGAAAGCTGACAACAAATCTTATGTTTCTATTCTTCCTTATGTTGAAACTGAAGTTGTAGCTGAGCCAGTTAAACAAGCGCCAGTTGCAAAACAAGAAACTGAAGCTGTAGACGTTGCTGCTGAAGCACCTGCTAAAAAAGCACCAGCAAAAAAAGCTGTTAAAAAAGACGAAGCTACTGAAGAAGCTGCAGTTGCAGAGTAATTAGTAAGCCACAATCATTAAAAAGGGTATCCATTTATTTGGATACCCTTTTTTTGTTCGCACGAAGCTGAGAAAGCATTGCTGTATCAAAAATATATTGATGATGTCAAAGGCTTTATTTTCAGATTTTGATCAGGTGTAAGTGTCATACACCTGTCTGATCTCCGAACAACATCCGAAGGGGATGTGTTTCGCGAAATAAATTTCTTGTTTCGGAATTAAATATAAACTCACACAAGCTTAACCCAACAAGTAATAACAATAAAGACTGTCTCTAAAGGGACAGTCTTTCATTTTTAGTGCTATTTATCAAAATGGATTTTAGTATTCCCTTGCCATTAACTGATTGGTCAGAGTAAGCAGGTTTGATTTCCTTTCTCCACTTGCCGAAATTTGCTGAAAAACATTTAAAGCTTTATCTAAATAACGGTTCATACTTTCTTTGGCGATATTCTGAATATCTAAAGTGTCGTACACCTGCCTTACTGTTTCAACTTTTTCTTTAATATCAAACTCTTTACAGGTGGTCCAGGTATCCAATGATTCTTTGACATCGCCCTCTGCCAGTTCAAATGCTTTTAACAATAAGAAAGTCTTTTTGTTGGCAATGATGTCGCCACCAACTTGTTTCCCGAATTTTTCAGGGTCAGCATACACATCCAGAATGTCGTCCTGTAATTGAAATGCTATGCCGATATTTTCTCCAAACTGATAGATCAAATCAGCTTCTTTTTCTGATGCACCGGCTATAATGGCTCCAAGCTTTAAAGCACCACCCAGCAGAACTGCTGTTTTTAGACGAATCATGTTGATGTATTCATCAATACTCACATCATCACGCTCTTCGAACTCCATATCCAGTTGCTGACCTTCGCAAACGCCCTGTGCAGTAGCGTTAAAAGTGTCTAATACATCCTTTAAAAAAACTGGGTTGACTTTGGCCAGATTTTTATTGGCTTCCACCATCATCACATCGCCACTTAAAATGGCAGTATTGATGCTCCATTTCTCATGTACCGTTTGTTTTCCCCTGCGTAATGGTGCATTGTCCATAATATCATCATGCACAAGTGTGAAGTTATGAAAAACCTCAATGGCCATTGCCGCATGTATGGCTTCATGGGCATCTTTTCCAAATAGTTCCGTAGCCATCAAAACCAACAACGGACGAACACGTTTTCCTCCGAGATTGATGATGTAGGTAATCGGATCATAAAGTTGTTTGGGATGATCAGGAAACTTTAAATTTTGTATTGCTGTATCTAAAATCTGTTGTAGTTGTTCTGTTGTATGCATGCGTTGCTTAAACATTGTGAATTCGGGCACAAATGTCTTAATTTTTAATCAGGAATTAGTGTAAAATCAATTTGACGTTTAGAAAGATCTACCTTTTTCACACGAATCATCACTTCATCACCCAGTTGATATTTCTTTTTCTTTCTTTGGCCTACGATGCAGTAATTTTTTTCATCCAATACATAAAAGTCGTCGGAAATATCGCGCAGGCGAATCATACCTTCACACTTATTTTCTTCAATTTCCACATACATTCCCCATTCGGTTACACCAGAAATAATTCCCTTGTATTCGGTTCCGATATTGTTTTCGAGATATTCGGCCTGTTTATATTTAATTGAAGCCCTTTCTGCATCAGCAGCCCTTTTCTCCATGGCCGACGAATGAACACACGCCACTTCGTAGAATTCTGCATCAGCTGATTTTTCTCCATTTAAGTAACTTTGTAAAAGGCGGTGCGCCATTACATCCGGATACCGTCGGATAGGAGAGGTGAAGTGGGTATAATACTCGAAGGCTAAGCCATAATGACTGGTCTTTTTGGTGGAATAAATCGCTTTTGCCATCGAACGTATGGCTAGCGAAGTAAGGATATTTTGTTCCTTCTTGCCTTCAACATCAGCCATCAGGTGGTTTAAAGATTTGGCAATTTCCTTATCTGATTTTGTATTGATTTTGTAGCCAAAGCGGGAAGCGAACGTAGCAAAGGTATTCAAGGTCTCCATGTTAGGAGAATCATGCACGCGGTAAACGAATGTGAGTTTGTTTTTTCCTTTGACCTTTGTGGCAATAAATTCTGCCACTTTGCGATTGGCCAGGAGCATATAATCTTCAATAAGCTTGTGGGCATCTTTACGCTCTTTTACATATACGCCGATGGGTTTGCCTGCTTCATCAAGTTTAAATTTTACTTCTGTGCTTTCAAAGCTGATGGCGCCATTCTGGAATTTGCGTTCGCGAAGAATATAAGCCAGCTCATTTAATTTTAATATTTCGTTTGCATAGTCGCCGGCTTTATTTTCAATAACTTCCTGGGCCTCTTCATAGCTAAACCGCCTGTCTGAATGAATGACCGTACGGCCATACCATTCATTCTTGATATTTGCGTGTTCATCCAGCTCAAAAACAGCGGCAAAACAAAGTTTATCTTCATGAGGACGGAGAGAACATACACCATTGCTTAAGCGCTCAGGAAGCATGGGGATTACCCGGTCGACCAGGTAAACAGAAGTTGCCCTACTGTAGGCTTCCTTATCGAGTTCTGTGCCCTGTAATACGTAATGGGAAACATCAGCAATATGAACCCCGATTTCATGGTTGCCATTCGGAAGTTTCTGGTATGAAATGGCATCATCAAAATCCTTAGCATCTGCAGGGTCTATGGTGAAAGTGAGAACCTTTCTAAAGTCTTTTCTTTTGGCTATTTCAGCTTCCGGTATTTCTTCAGGAATGGCATTTGCTTCCTTCTCTACCTGTGCCGGAAATTCGAGTGGAAATCCGTACTGCGCAAGAATCGCGTTCATTTCCGTGTTATTCTCGCCCTGGTTTCCTAAAACATGTTTTACGATACCAATAGGATTTTTCACACCTTCAGGCCAATCGGTTAACGAAACCAATACCCGTTGGCCGCTTTTAGCTTCGTGTGTATCGGCAAGCGGAACGAAGATGTCGTGCATCATTTTTTTATCATCAGCGATTACAAAAGCGAATCGATCTGATATTTTGATCACACCGGTAAAGTCTGATTTTGCACGTTTAATAATCTCAACAACTTCCCCATCATTTTTGCGGCCACTTTTCTTCGCAAAAACATAGGCCTTTACCGTGTCGCCATGAAGTGCATTTTTAAGTTTTCTGGGGGCAACGAATATGTCTTTTTCAAATTCATCCTGAGGTACAATGTAAGCAGATCCATCTGCTGTCATATCAACCGTTCCAATAATAAAGTTTTGAAGGTCTTTCAATCTAAACTTCCCTTTTTCAGGCTCAAGGAAAATACCAGTGCTTTTTCCTTCCTTTAATATTTCGAGAATAGTTTCTCTTGATTCCTGATCATTTAGGTTTAACTTGGCCGAAACCTGCTTATAATTTAAAGGCTGATTGTTATTCTTTTCGAAAACATCACTAACCAATTGATTAAGAACTAATTTTATATTCGCCGATTTCTTCTTTGCCATACGCTAAAACTGAATTTACCGAAGATACAGAAAAGATGGGGAGATTAGGTAAACCGGGGATTGGAAAATGTGTTACCCCTAATAAGATCATTGATTTATTGTAATTTAAAGCTTAGGTATTTGATCTTTTTTCTGATGGAAGTGTAGCTTAAATGTATCACTTCATTGCTATCCTGAATAATTGCAGGATAACTATATTCACCTTTTTTGTGGTTTTCAAGCGTATAGATGTCAGTCCAGTTTTTCCCATCATCTGAGATGGCCAGCTTTAATACCGAACGGCCTTCCCACCAGTTTTTACCGGCAGAAAGCGGATTGTATATCAGGATTTGTCGGCCATCCCGCAGGGTAACGGCATCGCTTCCGGAATTGGGGTTAGGTAGTTTTGTTGCTGTGAGCTTCGACCAGGTTTCACCATTATCGGCCGACCAGCTTTCTACAATTACATTTTGTCTGCTTCTGCACAATAGCTGCAGTTTACCATTTGGATAAGTGAGTATGGAAGGTTGAATTACGCCAAAGGTGTCGCAATCGATTATGATCTTTTTCCAGTTTTTAGCTGCCGCATCGGTTTTCTCAATATGAATATTCCAGATTTTTTCATCCTGACTTTCGGTACTTGAAGGATAAAGGATATCTCCGTTGCGGAGTTGTACGGGTTTATTTTTTATCGGACCTAGAAAACCATCCGGCAGTTTAATGGCCTGCGACCAGGTTTTTCCGTTATCATTCGATGTTTTGTATACTGCCCACCAGCTTCGGGGATTGATACCAATTTTATAGTGGAGATACAGGATGCCATTTTTTGATTTGAACAGTACGGGATTCCAGGTGGGAAAACGCAAAGTGTCATTTTGTTTACCGTTCGCAATTTCTACAGGTGCGCTCCATTTTCCTTTTCGGTTTACGGATGACCATATGGAAACATCATTGCTACCCTCATGCTTACCACCAAACCATGCCGCCATTAGGGTTTGATTATCAAGTGCAACTAAGGTTGAAGCGTGACAGGCTTCGAAGGGGGCCTGTTCAAAAATATAACTGTCTGATATGATATGCAGGTTATTTTGGGCTTCAGACCTGAAATTAGCAAGGAGCAGTAGGGTAGTAAGCAGGATTGTAAAGCTTTTAGCTGGCGGGAATGGCATCGATGAGTTTTTTAGTGTAAGCAGCTTTAGGTGCATAAAATATTTCTTCAGGAAAACCTTCTTCTTCAATTTTCCCTTTGTTCATCACCAGAATCCGGTCGGAGATGTGTTTAACTACCGCTAAATCATGTGAAATGAAAATGTAAGTCAGGCCGAATTCCTGTTGCAGATCCCGGAGCAGATTGAGTACCTGTGCCTGAACAGATACATCCAGGGCCGAAACAGATTCATCGCAAATGATAAATTTTGGTTTTAGTGCAAGTGCCCTCGCAATAACAATCCGCTGGCGTTGGCCACCACTAAATTCGTGTGGATAACGGTTAAAATGTTCTGCTTTTAAACCTACTTTGTTTAAAAGTTCAAGTACTTTTTGTTTACGTTCTGAATCGTTGCTGAACATTTTATGAACCTGAAGTGGTTCCAGAATTGATTGTCCGACTGTAAGTTTTGGATTTAAAGAAGCGTAGGGATCCTGAAAGATGATCTGTATATCTCTGCGTAATTTTCGAAGGTAAGTACTACTAATGCTGGTGATGTTTTGTCCATTGAAAATAATATCACCTGATGTAGGTTGAATGAGCCTTAGGATGGTTCTGCCGAGGGTGGTTTTGCCACATCCGGACTCACCGACTAATCCCAGTGTTTCACCCTGAAAGACATTGAAGCTTACCTCATCTACAGCTTTAACATAATCAGTTGCTTTACCAAAAAAACCATTTTTTACTGGGTACCAGGTGCACAATTTTTCGATCTGCAGCAGCGGTGCCTGTTGATAAAGCTTCGCCCTGTGGAGGTCGATTTCTTCTGCCGTAAACTGATTTGATGCCTGCAAATGGGCATGGCTATCCTCAATTTTTCCGGTTAAAAAATCGGCAACGACAGGTAGTTTTTTTAGTTGCAGGGCAGGAGAAGGGCGGCAGGCCAGCAAGCCTTTGGTATATGGGTGTTGCGGGTGCTGGAATATCGATGCTGCAGAACCTTGTTCTACAATTTCCCCTTTGTACATCACTGCAATATCATCGGCAATCTCCTTAATAACCCCTAAATCATGTGAGATAAATATCATGGCCATATCCCTTTCTTCTTTGAGTTTTAACAATAACTGAAGAATGGTTTTCTGAACGGTAACGTCTAGCGCTGTAGTGGGTTCATCGGCAATCAAAAGTTTTGGATTTGCACTCAAAGCCATCGCTATCATCACGCGTTGCTTCTGGCCTCCTGATATCTGATGCGGGTAGCTGTCGAATATTTTTTCGGGTCTGGGTAACTGAACTTCCTCGAAAAGCGCAATGGTTTTACTTTTGGCGGTTCGTCGGTCGACTTTTTGGTGTAGTATAATGGCCTCTACAACCTGTTCTCCACAGGTGAAAACCGGATTTAAAGAGGTCATCGGTTCCTGGAAAATCATAGAAATCTGATTTCCCCTGATCTGGCGGATCTCGCTGGTGCTGAGATTCAGGATGTTTATGCCATCAAAATTAATCTCCCCTGTAATTTTAGCTGTACGTTCATCATGCAAACGCATGATGGAAAAGGATGTAACTGATTTTCCTGAACCTGACTCGCCTACGATGCCTAAAACAGTTCCTTTTTTGATATTGAAACCGATTTGCTTAACAGCTTTAAACCAGGTTTTATCTTCCTGGTTATAGAAATCGATATTTAAATTCTCAACGTTTAGCATCAGATTACAATTGTAATGTTTTCTGTTGGAATTATATTGATTCCTTTAATTTTTTGACAGAATTTGAGAGTTCGTACTATATTTTTGTTCGCTGGAGATTGACGCAATATTTTTTATATTTGAATATGTCAAAGAACAAATTTGAGCAATCAATAATTGATGGTGCTCACCATAGACTCAATGATTTGGTTGGAAAGTGGACCGGGAGAACTAAAACCTGGTTTGAACCAGATGTACTTGCTGACGAATCTCCATCTGAAGCTGAAATTTCGGCTAGTCTAGAAGGTCGTTTCATCTCTTATGACTACGTCAGCAGCCTGAATGGGAAACCACTGTCAGGTAAAATGATAATAGGTTTCGATATTCCTTATCAAAAATTCACTTTCGCCTGGATTGACAGTTTTCATATGGGAACGCAGATTATGCAGGCCACCGGGGATGCCACAGCGAATGGTTTTTCCATAACAGGTTCATGGGGAAACCCGGAATATGGCGATCAGCTTTTTGGCTGGCGTACAGAGCTGGAGATTATTGATAAAAACCATATTATCGTTTCGGCCTATAATATTATGCCGGGAGAGGAAGAAACCAAAGCGATTGAGGCGGATTATCAACGGCTACAACAGGTAGGTTCGTGTTAAATATACACTAACTGTTTTTTGAAAGTCAAACTCTTAATTTTAGCCTGTACTATTGCAGGATTTTAAGGAAATTAGCAATTCAATTATTGTTATGCCTTCCGAATCCGAAAAATCCGTCATCCAAAATATTAACTTAACCATCGTGAGTTATGTGGCTTTCACTTTTTTAGGCTATTTCACGATTGGACTGACACTAGCGGTATTGCCGCAGTATCTTCATGCCAACCTGGCTTATAGCACAATGGTTGCCGGAGTAGTCATCAGTTTACAGTATGCTGCGACTTTTCTCTTTCGTGGTTTTGCTGGAAAAATTGTAGACAAGAAGGGGCCTAAGCCTGCCGTTTTAATGAGTATGGCTGGTTTTATTCTGAGCGGTGTGGTGTTGTTAGCTGTCGCTTTTTTAAGTGAGTATAGGATGCTAAGCTTGATACTTCTAGTAATAATGCGACTGGTTACCGGTTTTGCAGAAGGTTTGGTTGGCGCGAGTCCGATCAATTGGGCAATACTCAAAGTGGGCCCGGCACATACAGCCAGGGCCATCAGTTACAACGGAATTGGTAATTATGGTGCACTCGCTGCTGGTGCTCCTCTAGGCGTGCTGATCAGTAATGCATTTGGCATTGAGTATATAGCCATATTTATTATTCTGATAGGTATTGCTGGTCTGGCTTATGCGAATAGCAAGTTGAATATTATTGGAATGAGTAAAGAGGCCCCTCAGTCATTTTTGCATGTATTAAAAAAGGTTACGCCCTACGGCTTGTGTTTAGCTGCAGGCGGAATAGGTTTTGGAGCGATTTCTACCTTCATCACTATCTATTATTCTTATTTACACTGGGCCGGTGCGGTATTCTGCCTGTCGATTTTTAGTGTGATGTTTGTTTTGGGCAGGTTAATTTTTGCCAGGGCCATTGATCAGTATGGTGGTATGAAAACGGCTATTGCCTGCTTAAGCATGGAAGTGGTCGGGTTAAGCATCATTGCCTTGTCGGTAAATCCGACGTTTACTTTTATCGGTGCAGGAATCGCGGGATTGGGTTTTTCTCTTGTCTTTCCGGCACTTGGGGTAGAAGCTGTTCGATTGGTTGCAGCATCCAGTCAGGGATCGGCTTTGGGGAATTATGGCCTATTTATTGATCTTTCTTTAGGCATTACCGGGCCTTTGCTGGGTGCAATATCGACAGGATTTGGTATGAACTATCTTTTTCCTTTTAGTTTAGGAGTTGTGGTGCTAGGCTTAATCCTGGCCAGCGCTATATTATATAAACGGCAACGTTTACAGGTGGCTAACTAATGATAAAGGTCTTGCTGTTTTAATATCGCAAGACCTTTTTAATTCTTAAAATAGAGTTGGTGGGGTTTTGTCATCAGCCATTTTCGGAATCTTCAAATCTGTTCCAATGGCTTTATTTAATTTTTGAATAAAATAGGCAGATAGAAGGGGGGAAGCTAACTCTACATTCTGGTGAACAAAGAAATAGAGATTTTGAAGTCCTTGTTCTTTCCAGCTTACAATACGGTCTACCCATTCATCTAATCTGGAATAATCGCTTTCGTGATTGGCACCCACATAGCGTACAAAAGCTGTCGGCGTGGTAAGGCGCATGTGGAGCATATCTCTGCGTCCGGCAGTATCCACAATGATATTGGCTATGCCAGTATCCTCAAATAGCTGGGCAAACTCTTTTGCGATGGCTGTATTGGAGAACCACTCTCTGTTTCGAACTTCTACGCCTAGGGGAATTACCTTAGGAAATTCGTTTACCACTATTTTTAAACGGTCAAAATCTTTTGGTTTAAAATTATCATGCAGCTGAAGAAAGGCCATTCCTAGCTTGTCTTCGAAGTTGCTGATGGCATCACAAAACTGTTCAACAGGTTCCTTAACGTTGATTAACCTTTTGAAATGACTTATGGTATTAGTTAATTTGGGGAAAAACCTGAAGTCAGCAGGTGTTTTTTCTTTCCAGGTAATTACCTGATCGCTCACTGGCATGCCATAAAAAGTAGAGTTAAGTTCGACTGAATTGAATTGAGTAGAATAATAGGTCAACTCATCTTTGGTTCCTTTTGGATAAAAACCTTTTAAATCAGCTTTGTTCCATTTTGCACAACCCACAGATGCATGAAACTTTTGTTTGGGTTTATTTGCAGCTAAAATTGCGGCTGTTTCCGGCGCATCTGCCGGTAGGGTGAAATCTATAATGGAAGGGTCTTCTACTTGTCCGAATTTCATAATGTGGTAGTTTTTTAACTGTCTGCTAAGTTAATAAAGAAAATAAGGCAAAGAAATATTTCGTACCTCATAATGACCAATGAACAAAAAAAGCGCTGAGTGATTACCCAGCGCTTTCTAATGTAAAATTTTATTATACCAGGTTAATAACCCAGAATCTTCAATACCTGCTTACTATTTTGTTCTTCTCCGAAAACCTCGAAGTTGAAACTTTCATCGCGGTTCCTGCGGATTAGCACGTGTTTCGGACTTGGAAGTAAACAGTGGTGAATACCTCCGTAACCGCTCAATACCTCCTGATAGGCACCGGTATGAAAGAAACCCAGGTATTGGACCTTACGGGTTTTAGGCATAAATACGCTATTCATATGGGCTTCCTGGTTATAGTAATCCTGACCATCGCAGGTAATACCACCTAAATTGACACGCTCGTACTCAGCATCCCAGTTGTTGATTGGAAGAAGGATGTATTTTTGATTTAATGCCCAAACATCAGGTAAATTCGTAATGAAAGAACCATCCAGCATTAACCAACGCTCACGGTCGTTTTGTTGCTTACGCCCTAATACTTTATATAAAATTCCGGAGGCTTCTGCCACAGTGTACTTACCGAATTCAGTAATAATATCTGGTTCCATTACATCGTGAATAGCACAGATTTCCTTAATCCGTTTCACGATTTCGTTTACCATGTATTCGTAATCGAAATCGAACACCAGTGAATCTTTGAACGGCATACCTCCACCAATATCCAGCGTATCAAGATCAGGATTGATTTTTTTGAATTTACAGTATAGGGTTACATATTTTTCCAGTTCATTCCAGTAATAAGGAGAATCGGTTATTCCCGAATTGATAAAAAAGTGAAGTAATTTCACTTTGAAATTTGGATTGTGAACGATCTTATTATTATAAAAATCGATTACATCTTCCATACGTACCCCTAAACGGGAGGTATAGAACTGGGAATCTGGCTGCTCTTCTGCAGCAATCCGGATACCCAGGTTACAAGGTTCTTCCATTTCAACCTCATCATCATACAGGTTAAATTCTTCCTTATTATCTAAAACCGGGATGATGTTTTTATAACCGTCGTGCAACATATCGATAATATATTGCTTGTACTGATAAGTTTTAAAGCCATTACAGATAATGGTGGTATCTTTTGTTAAGTGACCTTTCTTCTCAAGGGCATCTACCATTGGCATGTCAAAAGCAGAGGAAGTTTCAAGGTGAATATTGTTCTTCAGTGCTTCTTCAACAATGTGTCTGAAATGCGAGCTTTTGGTACAATAGCAATACTTGTAATCGCCACGGTAATTATTCTTTAATATGGCAGTCTGGAAAAGAATCTTCGCTTGCTGAATTTTCTTGCTAACCAGCGGTAAGTATGTGAAACGTAGGGGAGTACCGTAGGTTTCAATCATTTCCATCAGGTTTAAGTCCTGAAAATATAATTCATCATCCAACACATCAAAGCCTTCCTGCGGAAAGCCAACGCTTAGATCGAGAAATTCTGAGTAACTCTGCATTTAGTTATTAATAATTTTTGCAAAAATGTAATTTTAAATCGAGAATTAATCTTTATTGAAAATATTTTTACGGTAAGGAAACGGAGCATAGGAAAAATGCGTTGCTAATTATTTTCATTTTTTTTAAAGTAATTCCGCTACTCAACCGTCTACCCCTCTAAACCTTAACAAAAACGATTAAATTCTACATCATGATCTCAATTTTCAAAACGAACATTCAAACAGGAGTTGAACTGAATAAGATTGCTCAGCACCTGAATAATTTACTTTCCGGCGCTACCTGGAGTGTCGATCTGACTGATTCAGATAAAATTTTAAGAATCGACTCGAGTGTTGATAAAATTGGTGATGCGGTTTCCCTGTTAACCAGATATGGTTTTAACTGTGAAAACCTCCAGAATTTTTATGCACCGCCGGTTTGGTAAATTTATACGAGCGTCGTTAAATAACTGTTTATCATTGCGAGGTACGAAGCAATCTCTCTTCTAGAACAGATTGTTTTGTAACCCGCAATGAGCTAAGAATTTTAACCTTTCCTTAAATATTTGGTGAGGATTACGATGGTTTGGCCTTCTACTTTACCTTCAATTTGTTCCGTATTATCGTGAACCAGTCGGATGTTTTTGACCACTGTACCCAACTTCGCAGTGAGGGTAGAGCCCTTTACATCCAGTGTTTTGACTAACACAACGGTATCTCCCTCGTATAACCGGGTTCCATTACTATCCTGGTGGAACTCTACTGTACCATCCTGCTCGTGATCACCAGTTTTTTTAGCCCACTCTAAAGTTTCATCATCCAGGTACAGAATATCTAAACTATTAGCTGCCCAGCCTTCGTTTCTTAAACGACTTAACATTCTCCATGCTGCCACTTGTACGGGCGTAAATTCCGACCACATGGTTTCTGTTAAGGCTTTCCAGTGACTGGCATCAAGTTGTTCTCTTTTTTCAATCTGATTTAAACAGATATTACAAACCAGAATGCTATTGTCGGCGTTTGGATTGCTCGTTGGCGGTACTTCATAAACAGATAAGTGGTTAGTTGAAGTACACAACTCGCATTTATTGCCAGACCGTGTTTGTAGTTGTTGTGCTAAAGACATATTGCTATTCAGATTTTCGGCGAAAGTAGCAAAACTTATCGGAATAGCGCAAATGATCCTGCTTACATTTGAGGCAAATGGATTTCTGCTAGCATGCACCTGGCACTTCCGCCACCGTTTGTTTCGATTGTATCTATTGCTGAATAAATGATGCGGCTGTATTTTTCAAGTGCCTGGATCTGTTCATTGTTCAGTGAATTATAGGCTTGGGCCGACATCACCAGTAAACTTCCCCCGTCTTTGTTCGAAACCTGTAGCATATTGCCTGCAAAATGATTCATCTGTTCAAGGCTAATTTCAATAATTTCTTTACCTGTACTGCTCAGTACCTGTTTCAAGAAGCTTTTTTCGTGCTGATTGGGAATCGATTCAAGGCAGATCACGGCAAAGCGATCTCCGATACACATCATCACATTGGTATGGTAGATCGGAAATCCACTTCCATCAACAGCATGGAAAATCACCGATTTATATTCAGCCAGCTGGCAGAAGTTATTCAGCGCACTTACATCTGTTCTGATGCTTAGGCAGGCGTAGGCAATTTTGTTTACCCGATCCAACACCATACTGCCTGTTCCTTCAAGATAGGCCTCCTGAAATTCATAAAAACTTAAATCGTTGACGTGTTTGATGTCAAATTGTTTACTTAGCTCATCCAGGATGTCCTGCCTGCGCTCCTGTCTTCTGTTTTCGGAAAACATAGGGTAAAGATAAACCGATCCGTCTTCGTGAAATGAAACCCAGTTATTTGGAAAAATTGAGTCAGGTGTCTCCGGTTCGAGCGTGTCATCAATTACCATCACATCAACGTTGTTATTTCTCAATAATTCTGCAAAATTGTCAAATTCCTTTAGCGCTTGTGCCTGCACATTAGCGTGTTGAGAGGCTACCTGGAATTTATTGTTTTCTGCAGTTTGCTCGTTGAACTTAAAATCAACAGGGCGAATCATTAGGAGGTGGCTTGTTATTTGCATTATGTTTTCTTTAACTTAAATTATCCCTCAATATTGGTAAGCTCATACAGTGAAAGCCTCCGCGTGCGCGGGAGAGTTCTGCTGATGGCATTAAAATTAATGTATCCGTAATGGTTTCGATATCTACTTTACCAGCTTCTAAGTCCTGAATTAAATCTTTCACATCAACAACATTAAAGCCGGCGGCTTTGAAAGCTTCTACCGTTTTGTCGTTTCTATCGTATCCTAATACAACTCCTTCTTTTATTGCGAGAAGGTTACACGAATCGGTCCATTGTTCCCTGGAATCATATGGAAAGGTATTGTTTCCACTGTAGATGATTTTGGTTGGCTCATTGCTTTTCAGGTCATTCTGACTGATGTCATTCAATAAAGCTTCTACATGCTCAAAATGTTTGGGTGCCTGAGGATTAGCTTTGGTAAACTGAATTGCTGTGGTCGCTTCAAGCTTTTCAGGTTCTTTTAAGAAATTAATGGGTTCAAAAGGATTATATTTCGGTGAGTGCGCAATTGAATTCAGTATTACCCAGGTATTGCGTTTCACCTGCGTAAATACAGTATCCAGGTGCATATAGTCACGTTTACTTGGTATTTTAACTACGGTGACCTTTTCTACCACATCGTTTTCAAAAAGCAGTTTTATCGCTTCATTAGCTCCATGTTCAGAGGTACGCTCACTGCAGCCAATGAGCACATGATTCGGACTTACCATCATCACATCACCACCTTCCAAAGTGGTACTGAAAGCGGGTTCATCACCCGGGCGCAGGAAATGCATGGTTACGTCGGGGATTTCCAGCACCTTATCCTGATAATTTGCGAACAGGGGATGATTAAAGAAAATATAACGCATTAAAAGTGTTTCGCGGACCCGTGCTTTTTTTGCAGGTTTATTTAAAAGAATATGGTTATTTATGGTTGTACCTACGTCACGGGTAAATATCAGATTGGGAATTGGTGCAAAGATCATGGTATCATTGGCAAGCGTGCCGGATATAAAAATTTCAGCAAGCTCTTTAGGATCTGTGTTTGTAAGCTGTATCTGAACCTTATAGGTACAGCCTTCAATGGCACAAACAGCAGCAACTAATTTTTTCCGGATCGATTCATTTTCCAACATTTCGCTTAATAGATTCTGAATTTCTATGACAGATTTCGAATGATGGAAATCAGGATGATTGGGTTTGAAGAAATTCCGGTTTCCCTCTTCCGAATCGATATGTGCAAGCTTTCCTTTTATTTTTTCGGGATCAAGGAAATACATTAACAGTTTGATATAGTAGTCGTATTCGCCTTTTCGGATGGTATCTAAATGTACAATATCTTCAAACAGCCAGTCTTGCGCCTTAGAAGGTACTACCTTTCCAAGGCCGCTATCGGGACTATGAATCAATAATTTACGTAACCGGCCAATTTCGGTGTTTACGCCTACTTTAAAATCTGTATTCTGCTCGCTCATAAATAAGTTAGTTGTTACAAAGCTATTAGAATTTTATGTAGTATCAAGTGGCGGATATCAGGTAGCAAGTACAGGGATTATTTTATTGCCCGAGTCTTTCAGCTTTGGTCTTTCAGCTTTCCGCTTTAATCCCTATTTTTACCCCATGAATTTTATTATTACTGAAGCACAGAAGGCAATCTTTGAAATATATAATGAAGAAGTTGCTGAAAGTGTAATCAATATACAGGAAACCCGCAAAGAATTTGAAGGACAGGCAACAATTGTTGTATTCCCCTTTACTAAAATATCTAAGAAATCGCCTGAGCAAACGGCAACCGAAATTGGGGAATATCTGGTAACTAACGTAGAGAACATTATCGGGTTTAATGTGGTCAAAGGTTTTCTCAACTTAAGTATTGCTGAAAGCTACTTTCTTAAACAATTCAACGAACAAGTTCTGTCTCCGGATTTCGGCATTTATCCTTCAAATGGTAAAAAGGTAATGGTTGAGTATTCTTCGCCAAATACCAACAAACCGCTGCATTTGGGGCATGTTAGGAATAACCTTCTGGGTTATTCGGTGTCAGAATTGTTAAAAGCTTACGGATATGATGTTGTTAAAGTTAATCTGGTAAACGACCGGGGAATCCATATCTGCAAGTCTATGCTAGCCTGGCAGAAATGGGGCAATGGTGAAACACCTGACAGCTCAGGCTTAAAAGGCGACCATCTGGTTGGTAAATACTATGTAATCTTCGATAAAGAATACAAAAAAGAAATTGACGGATTAAAAGCTGAAGGACAAACAGAGGAAGAAGCAAAAAAGAATGCACCACTGATTAAAGAGGCTCAGCAAATGCTTTTGAAATGGGAGCAGGGGGATGAAGAAGTGGTTTCCCTTTGGAAAACCATGAATGAATGGGTTTATGCTGGTTTCAATGTGACGTATAAAAACCTCGGTGTTGATTTTGATAAGTTTTACTATGAGAGTAACACTTATTTACTTGGGAAAGGTACCGTTGAAGAAGGTTTGGCAAAAGGTGTTTTCTTTAAAAAAGAAGATGGTTCTGTTTGGATAGATTTAACTGAAGATGGCTTAGACCAGAAGCTGGTGTTACGTGCAGACGGAACGTCGGTTTACATTACGCAGGATTTAGGTACTGCAGAAATGAAACACGATGATTTCAATATGGACGAGTCGATTTATGTGGTAGGTAACGAGCAGGATTACCACTTTAAGGTATTGTTCCTCATTCTGGAGAAGCTGGGTAAAAGTTGGGCTAAAGGTTTATATCACTTATCTTATGGCATGGTTGATTTGCCAAATGGTAAAATGAAAAGCCGTGAAGGAACTGTAGTGGATGCTGATGAGCTGATTGAAAGCATGGTTGCTACTGCCAGGGAAAAAACTGAGGAATTGGGTAAAACAAATGATTTTGCAGAAGAAGATAAGGAAGCACTTTATAAGAATATTGGTTTAGGTGCTTTGAAGTATTTCCTTTTAAAGGTGGAACCTAAAAAGCGGTTATTATTTAATCCGGCGGAGAGTATTGATTTTCAAGGCAATACTGGTCCGTTTATTCAATATACACATGCCAGGATAAAATCTTTATTAGCAAAAGCGGATTACCGGTTTTCTGTTAATGATTCTGGCTTTGCTGGTATTTCTGATGTGGAGCTTGAAATGATTTTGCAATTGGCCAAATATCCGGCTGAGATTGCCATCGCTGCGAAGGCTTATAGTCCTGCAAGTTTGGCAAATTATTTATACGAACTTGCTAAATTGTTCAATAAATTCTACCACGAAGTTCCACCAATTGTGAAAACTGAGGCAGGTGAAGCAAAACAGTTTCGTTTAAACCTTTGCAAAAAAACTGCTGATATCATTAATTCCGGTATGTTGATATTGGGAATCATATCGCCGGAACGGATGTAGGCCAGCTGGATATTTAAGGTTTACCATGCCTGAATAAAAATAAAAGGTCGCCGCTGGTTTTTTCCAACGGCGACCTTTCTTATTCCCATGCGAGCGGTTTAAATGCCCAGGTCATCTTTCGCATACGAAAGTTTAGCCTCGAATTCACGTTTGTAATCGTTAGCTTTTTCCTTCCATTCCGGAGCTTTATCTTTGAGATCATCAACGATAGATTTTCCTGTAACCGGATCTTTTTTGGTTACGTATTTAAACCCTGCATATACTGCAGCACCTAATATAGCTGTTTTTAATAGTCCCATGTTTTTCGTTTTTATGTATTAACTCAACATTAGATGCATGTAAATGGTTTTAATTACATTACATAAAGATTAATTTACTACAGTGATTTTCAAGCTGTCAGGCACTACTATGCCGCTAACAGTTGCTGCGTTATATTTGATGGTATAGGAACCAGCTTTTGTAATGGCATATCCATCTGCAAGATTGAAATCTGTGCTTGTACTGTCACCTTTTTTCAAAGATGTGTAGCTTTCAGCAGGTGGGGGCATCATTCTTTTGGCCATCGGCCCCAGGTAACTAATGTCAGTATGGTCTTCAAATGCAACATCAAGGTATTTACTTGACAATTTCTCGAAAGGCGTATGCCATTTACAGAATTTGACCACAGTATCAGTATTATTATATACTGAGAATTTTATGCTAATGGGCTGACCAAGTTTAGCTTCACCGTTTAATCTGAGTGTCCCGGTAACCGGATCAGCTTTTATTGCCGCGCTGGTTTTTTCAGATAAAAGCGTAGTATCACTTTCGTTAACTTTGTTTTTATCATCTGAGCCGCATGCGGAAAGCAAAATTGCAATGGTGCTTAAGATTAGATATGCTTTTTTCATAATATATAACTTGTTAATTATTCGTTTTCAATACCGCTTTTAACAGGTACCGGCTTCTTTTTCCTGAAGCTGGAAAATGTCATCGGACTTTTCGCCGGTCTTTCATCGCCCAGCAGAACACCCCATTGTTTGAACATATCTGTACGATCGAAGATAATCTTCAAAACAGCAATAACTGGTAATGCAAGGAACATTCCTGAAACGCCTGCAACAGTTCCGCCAATAAACACACCAAGGATGGCGAACAAGGCGTTGATTTTAACTTTAGATCCGACAATCCTTGGCATTAGAATATTGTTGTCGAGAAACTGAACCAAAGCAATTACGCCCAGTACATACAGGACAGGTGCAATTTCCTGTGACGATGCGAGGGTTAATAATACGCCGATTATATTGCCAATTAACGCACCCACATAAGGGATTAGGTTGAGCATAGCGAAGATCACTCCAATTAATAGTGCATGTTCAATACCAATCAGCATCAGAATTCCACCAAGAAGAATAGTCATATATGTGATTTGAATCAAAAGTCCCAGAAGGTAACTTTTAATGATTGATTCGGTTTCAAAGATTGCTTCTTTCACTTTCGGGTGATGATCGGTTTTGAACCACATAAATATGAACCTCAAGAGAATGTCTTTATAGAACAGCATTAGATAAATGTAAATTGGTAAAAGACCGATGAAAACAAAAATTCCGCTTAAGGTGACAGCTGCACCACCAGCAAGCGAGGTTCCCATGTTCATCAGGTCATCACTTTTATCTTGTATAAAGGCTTTTTGGTCGGCACTATTGTATTTGGTAATCCTGCTGATCCAATCGCTTAGCGAATTGATATGCTGGGTTACATTTGCCTTGATTTGTGGGAAATCTTTCACCAGTACACCAATCTGATTTGAAAAAAACCACACAATTAGCGCTACAAAAATTGCAACCAGCAAAATAGGCAGTATAATAGACAGAGACTCGGGGAACTTTCTTTTTTTCAGAAACCGGTAGATCGGGAGCAGCATGATGCTGATGAAAAAAGCCATCAACATAGGCATGATAATGTCTCGACCTATAACGAGTACAGTCACCAGTGCCATTAGCCCGATAAGCTCTATTGTGCGCTTAACGGTAAGGGGTAAATTGTTATTCATAAAAAGCTTATTCTGATTCGTTGTAAACACATTATGCTCAGAAATGTTTTTAGTTTGGTTGTTTGCACACGTTTTGGATAAATGAAATTCTATATTATTTACAGGAATAAAATCATTTACATTTTTTTAAAACAATTTCAATTCAATGCTTTTATCGGCATTGTTTTTGTAACGAAGCTGTTATGAAAAATAAAGATATTTATAATCTGCTTTTAGGTTTGCTGATCATGATATTTACTTATTGGTTTCTGTTCTATCAAATGGCACCTGCAAATAAAGGATCTGAAAAGGTTTTTGTATCGTTGCCACAAGATAACAAAGTGGAATAGTCGTCATTCCTTATCAGTTAATTTCCAGCGGCGGGCATGATTCCATGTTCGGTTGCTCCCTTATTCTATTTTTTTGATGTTGGATTTGATCTGATATAATCCCATTCTTCTCATTTTTTCACCCGTAGATTACGAAATTGGCTCGTTTGATATTTTAAGCCTACTTTTATGGAAGGTGCGGCACTGCACACCATGATTTATGAAGAACATTTATTTACCCTGCGTAATCAGATTTAATAGAAATATTGCCTTAATCTTATTCATCAGCGGATTGTTTAGCGCAATGGCTTTTGCTCAATCACCCTGGCAAAAACTATCCAAACAGCCATCAACTTTAGGTTTGGAGAAGGGCATTTCGACATTTGATGCTGGCGCTTTAACGTTAAGATTGGTAAATTCTTCACAGACTGTGGCGGGTTTGCAACCTAAATCGACCAGGAATTTCGATTTTATACCTGCTGATAGTTTAAAGGTGCGAAGCAGCGATGGACTTTATCATCTTGGCGATATTAACTTAAGATTACGTTTTTCGGGCGAGAGCGCTTGGAAAAGTTATAGTACGGCAGCTAAAAGACATCCGGTAAGAAATGTTGTACTTCCAAAGACAATCGCTGCGGCTAATTTAGATGCAACGCTTCCAGCCGATATTCCCCTGCAGATCACCAGAATTTGGGAGATGAAAAGTGGCCAGCTGGTGCTCCGCTTTCAGATCAAAAATAAAACAGAACGTTCTGTAGAGATCGGTGCCCTTGGTATTCCGATGATCTTTGACAATATCCTGGAAGGGAGAACGCTGGAGCAGACCCATGCCAATAATGTATTTTATGATCCTTACATCGGAAACGATGCCGGCTATTTGCAAGTTACCCGGTTGAGCGGACAAGCCCCTTCATTGTTGGTAATTCCGGTAAAGAATACTCCATTTGAAGCCTATAATCCATTAAACGACGATAAAACACCCCGGGGCATTGCCTTTGAAGGATTTTACGAATGGATGGTACACAGTAAAGCATTTGCGGAAAATGAGTGGAAAAATGCAAACCCATGGAACATCCCTACATCAGCCGTAATCAAGCCAGGTGAAACCAAAAATTATGCGTTGCAGCTTGTGGTTTCAGGAAGTGCAAAGGACACCGAGCCACGATTGATTCAGCTTCATAAGCCGGTAGCGATTTCTGTACCAGGTTATGTGCTGCCTAAAAATGTAAATGGAAAGCTTTTTCTGAAATACCCCAAGGAAGTACGAGCCATCAGCGTTTTTCCTGATAAAGCTATTGAGATCAAAGCATTGCCAACCACCAAAAGCGGATGGAAAGCTTATCAGTTGAAAGGGTTGACATGGGGCAGAGCAAGATTATCGGTTACCTATCAGGACGGTTTGATACAGACGATCAGCTATAAGGTTATCGAATCTGAAGAGGATGTGATCAATAGCTATGGCCATTTTTTGACTACGAAACAATGGTTTAGTGAACCAGATTCAATTTTTAAACGTAGCCCATCTGTAATTACCTATGACAATGAAAAAAAGGAACAGGTTAGACAAGATAACAGGGCATGGATTGCTGGCCTAAGTGATGAAGGAGGTGCGGGATCGTGGTTAGGCGCAATCATGAAACAATTGGTTAGGCCTGATCAAATGGAGGTTGACAAACTGAAGACTTTTGTGGACACGGTAATGTTTGGCAGAATTCAGCTTAAAGAAGGTCCTAAAAAATATGGGGTACGGAAAAGCTTATTTTATTATGCCCCCGACTCACTTCCTAAAGACACGTATTCAGGCACGTTGAATTTTAAAACCTGGTCGGCATGGCCTAAAAAGGAAGCGGACAACCTGGAGCGATCTTACAACTACCCGCACGTTGCGGCTGCACACTGGGTATTGTATCGTCTGGCAAGAAACTACAATGGTTTGGTGGATGCAAACAGCTGGAAGCAACATATAATTGATGCTGCAGAAACAGGTTTGGCTATGGTAACTATTGCACCTTACTATGCACAGTTTGGCCAAATGGAGGGAACGGTATTTTACCTGATTCTGAATGACCTTAAAAATGAGGGGATGCTGGAAGAGGCAGCGAAGCTTGAGAAAGTGATGAAAGCAAGGGCCGATCACTGGCGGTCGTTGGAATATCCGTTTGGTAGTGAAATGCCCTGGGATTCGACAGGGCAGGAGGAAGTGTACATGTGGTCGGATTATTTTGGCTACCAGGATAAGGCGAAAGTTACACTAGATGCAATATTGGCCTATATGCCTGTTGTGCCACACTGGGCTTACAATGGAAATGCCCGGAGGTATTGGGATTTTCTTTATGGCGGAAAATTACAACGGGTGGAGCGGATGATTCATCACTATGGATCGGCACTTAATGCGATTCCTGTATTAACCGATTACCGAAAAAATCCCGCTGATTTTTATCTCTTACGAGCAGGCTATGCAGGCTTGCTGGGGGCTATCTCGAATATAACACAAGAAGGTTTCGCGCCTGCTGCATTTCATGCTTACCCGTCTACTTTAGAGAATGATGGCATTTCAGGAGATTATGGATCCGGATTTTTTGGTTATGCCGTTAACACCGCAACCTACCTCATCAATCACGATGAATTCGGCTGGTTATCATTTGGAGGAAATATTACACAGAAGGACAACGACATCAGTGTCGTTCTTAATACATCAGCTAAATCTGCGGTATTTATTGCTCCTGTCGGATTATGGATTACAACCGATGCAGGTACTATTGAAATGGCGACCTACAATGCGGTAACCAAAACTGTCAGTTTAAAATTGGGCATCGCTACAAAAAATACCCCAAAGGCACTCTTGAGGATTAAACAGGCGGTTGATGCGAATTCGTCAGATCGTTACATGATCTTTAATCAAAAGCTATCTGCTCGTGGTGCTTATGATGTCCCGCTAAATTCAAGTGGTAGTTTAACTGTAACTATAGGAAAGCCCTAGCAGAGCGCGCGACTTCCAACTATACTGCCTTGCATCAAAATGTACACGATGAACCGGCAACATCGTGAACGGTTTTGAAATTATCAGGTGATTCGCTTCACTCCGAAGCAATACCATTTAACTGTTTGTTTTGTCCACGGACATGAGTTGTGAACTAAAAGTTGTTGATTATTATCAAATAATTACGTTGCAAGTCCGCAGTGCCCACCACCACGTTTAAAAATAAGACCATTATTTATTTACTTTGTAGTATTGGTAATACAGAAAAGAGTGTATTTATGTGCTTTTGAAATGCTTGTTAAGAGATATTCATTGCCTGATTGTAAAATATACTTTTGTCCCCCTATATGTAGCCCCTGAATCCATGTCTTGTCTGAACATATTCACTATCAGTGTATAGTGGAATGGTTGAAATCTGGCAAAACTTATGGTCTGGCATGCATATGAGTTGATCTGGTATTATTAGTAACGTCTTTTTTTTTATATATAAGGAATCTTTCCGGTAGGAAGTAATGAATAAATTTAAACGCTGTAAAAACCAATCATCCAATTTTTTTAGAGTTATCACCTTGTTTTTATCGCTCATGGTATTCGAGCGGTCGGAAGTTGCTGCGCAATATGGTGCAACTGCTTTATACACAGATTACAAAGGGTACTGGACGTCTGCGGTTGGTGCGATTAATTCAGTGCAACCGGATAATAAGCATAACCTGCTGGGCTTTAAGTGGAATGGTGTAAATTACTCTACCGGAGTTAACGATTTACTACTTGCAACAAAAATAAGTTTTACAGCTGGAAGCTATCAGGCATTTCCTGTGAAAGACATTCCCTTGCCAGGTACAGCATCGAACTTTGTAGGGCTAGGTCAGCTGGAAGATGGCGTAGATAACGGAGGAGTGTACCCATATTCTGTTCCTGTCACAGTATCCCAGATATTGACAAGAGGAATCAGGGGATTGGATATGGGCTCATGTATCACAAACATTCCTTCTACTGCACAGCCTTTGAGTTTCAATTTCGGTGCGATTGCTGATGATTCTCAGATAGGGGACGGTATTCCTGATATTGTAATTACGCAGGTTGCTCAGGCGACCGGTGCTTTGGATGAAGTGTATTTTGAGGATGCTAATGGTGTTTTGGTTGGGAACAAAATTAGTATAGATCAATCTGCAATATCATCCATGGGTAACTGGCTTCCGGATTTTTATAACCCCAATACTGGCGTTATACAGCCAGGATTTATTAAGACAGACAGACCTATTCGGATATGGGCTGCCGATGCCAGTGCTTTTGGGATTACTTCCTTTAATTATCAGAAGCCGCTTGTTCTGCGTTATAAGCTCGGGGGCAGCAGCGATCCAGCTTTTCTGGCGTTTAATACAAAGTTTATTACGCTGGTGACGGCAAATGACGATCTGGCGGCCACAACATTAGGCGTGCCAATAGTTATTGATGTGCTAAATAATGACATTCCTAACAATCAAGCCTCATTGTCGTCTTATACAGTACCTACCTCATCAGCACACGGTACAATTGTGAAGAACGCTAATGGAACGTTAACCTATACGCCGGCCGCCGGATATTACGGACAGGATACATTTACTTACTCCATTTGTACTACTATTAATGGCACGCTTACGTGCGACGATGCTATCGTAACCATCAATATAGCCCCTGATGTTGCAGCTCCTGTTTTTACTTCAGGAAACAATATCCGCTGTCAGGGAGCAGGTGCGAATACATATACCGCAAGTTCTGCTTTTGCCACCTCTATGGCTTTTGCAGTAAGTCCAAATACTGCAGGAACGGTAGTCACCTCGCCAATGACGACTGCGTCAAATGTGGGCACAGCGACGGCCACAGTAACCTGGGCATCCGACTTCAATGGGACAGCGACGGTGACTGCGATAGCCCATGGGTCCAATGGTCCGAAATCCTCCACTTATAATGTAACGGTAAACCAGGCGCCAACACTTACAGCAAGTGGAAATACAAAGAATGTATGTGCCGGAACGGCAATTAGTTCGACCTATACCTGGGGTGGTGGGGCAACGGATGTTTCTTACACAACCTTGCCTGCTGGGTTATCTGCTTCGAAGAGTGGTAGTGCTTTAACCATAAGCGGGATTCCAACCGCTAGCGGAAGTTATACGGTTTCCACAACGGGACAAACAACCCCCTGTAATGCTGTGAGTGTAGCAGGAACAGTAACAATAAATGAAGCGCCTACGTTGGTGGCATCGGGCGAAAATCAAACGGTTTGTGCGGGCACATCGATAACCTCAACCTATACCTGGGGTGGTAGTGCAACTGATGTTTCCTATACTACATTACCTGCGGGTTTAACTGCATCTAAAAACGGCAAAGTGTTAACTGTTAGTGGTACACCAACAACCAGTGGAACCTATTCCGTATCAACTCTTGGTCAATCCTCAACCTGTTCTCCGGCATCAGTTAGTGCAAGTGTAAATATCAATCCTTCGGCTACATTAACAACGACAGGAAACGTTAACCAGACAGTTTGCGAGACTACCGCGATTACGCCTATTGAATTTGCGTGGGGAGGATCGGCCACGGATGTGAGTTACACGACTCTTCCGGCTGGATTGATTGCTGTTAATGATGTTGTAGCCAAAAAGCTGATCATAAGTGGAACGCCTACCGCCTCAGGAACTTTTACAGTGAGTAGTGTCGGACAAATTACCCCATGTTTGCCGGCTACATCGCAAGTAACAATAATGGTCACTAAAACGGCAGCGCCAACGGCATCAGATCAGACTTTCTGTGAGATTGAGCATGCTACTGTGGCTAATCTTGTTGCGGCAGGTACAGCAGTTAAATGGTATTCTGCATCAGCTAACGGAACAACTTTGGCTTCATCTACCACCCTGGTGAATGGTTCGACCTATTATGCTACGCAAACGTTAAATGGCTGTGAAAGTGCATTAAGAACCGCAGTAAAAGCAACCATTTATCCAAGCCCGCAAGGTTTCAGCGATGCCGTTACTTTAGCATGTGATGGCGTTCTTAACTATAATATCCAAACATCAAATCTGAATAACACAGGTAAAGGTGGAAACAGTGTGCCTTCAGCTTTCACATGGACGGTAAACAACAATCCAGAAGTAGCAGGTGCATCTGCCGGTTCAGGCAACAGTATTAGTCAGACGCTGATAAATAAGAGCAATGCTATTCAGACTATTGTTTATACTGTTACTCCAACTTCCACGGCTGCCGGAGGGTGCGTTGGTAATGCATTTACGATCACCACAACTATACCTGTTTGTTCTTCGTTGAATATCACCAAAACAACACCGTTGGTTTCTGTTAGCCAGGCTGGAGATGTAATTCCTTATACGATAGTTGTTAAAAATACCGGGAATTCAAATCAAAATAATGTTGTCGTTACAGATGCTTTACTTGGTGGTGTTTTGTCAAATCCTGCGAAAACAGGCGGCAATACAGATCAGATTCTGGAAAAGAACGAAGTCTGGACTTACACAGGTTCTTATACAGTGCTCCAAAGTGATCTGAATAGCAATGGCAACCCGACTGCTGCAAGCGGACAAATTAGTAATGTGGCCATTGCTACCAGTACTGAACTTCCAACTGCTCAAAGTGCAGCTGCGAATGTTAATATTTCTATTTTACCGGCTGTAACATTAGTCAAAACGATTGATGGAGCCATTCCGTCTGTTGCAGGAGGTATTTTAAAATATAACCTGGTTATTAAAAATATAGGTAATGTCACCTTAAGCAATTTGGTAGTCACCGATGCCAATGCAATTGTTGCGGGTTCTCCGGTTTCTAGTCTGGCTCCGGGTGCGAGCATTACACTTACCGCATCCCATACTTTAACTCAAGTAGATGTTGATGCGGGTACATACAGCAATACGGCAACGGTAACGGGTAAAACACCCGCTGGAGCAGATGTGAGTGATGTTTCAGGAACGACAGAGACCAATGATACACCAACAGTAGCAACCATTCCTCCAGCGGGTGCTGTGACTTTAGTAAAATCTATTAGCGGTACTGTTCCTAATAAAGCAGGCGAGGTACTGAATTACAATCTTGTTGTTAAAAATATTGGAAACGTCACCTTAACCAATCTTGTGGTTACAGACGTCAATGCCATAGTAACGGGTTCTCCGGTTTCTACTTTGGCTCCGGGCGCAAGTATTACTTTGACTGCTGCTCATACTTTAACTCAAAGCGATGTTGATGCAGGAACTTACAACAACACTGCAACTGTAACTGGTAAAACACCAGCTGGAGCAGATGTGACTGATGTTTCAGGAACGACTGACACTAATGATACGCCAACAGTGGCTACCATTACTCCGGCGGGTGCTGTGACCTTGGTCAAAACGGTTAACGGAACTGTTCCGAATAAAGCAGGCGAGGTATTGAATTACAATCTTATTGTTAAAAATACCGGTAATGTAACCTTAACCAATCTTGTGGTTACTGATGCAAACGCAATTGTTACTGGATCACCGGTTTCGACTTTAGCTCCGGGGGCAAGTGTTACTTTGACTGCTTCACATACTTTAACTCAAAGCGATGTGGATGCAGGTACCTATAGCAATACTGCAACGGTAACGGGTAAAACACCAGCTGGAGCAGATGTGACTGATGTTTCAGGAACGACTGGCACTAATGATACGCCAACAGTGGCTACCATTACGCCGGCTGGTTCTGTGACTTTAGTGAAATCTGTTAGCGGTACTGTGCCGAATAAAGCAGGCGAGGTAATGAATTACAACCTTGTTGTTAAAAATACCGGTAATGTAACTTTAACCAATCTTATGGTTACTGATGCAAACGCAATTGTTACTGGATCACCGGTTTCTACTTTAGCTCCGGGCGCAAGTATTACTTTGACTGCTGCTCATACTTTAACTCAAAGCGATGTTGATGCAGGAACTTACAACAACACTGCAACTGTAACTGGTAAAACACCAGCTGGATCAGATGTAACTGATGTTTCAGGAACGGCGGAGACGAACGATACACCTACGGTGGCAACGATTACGCCGGCCGGTTCTGTGACCTTGGTCAAAACGGTTAACGGAACTGTTCCGAATAAATCAGGCGAGGTATTGAACTACAATCTGGTGATTAAAAACATGGGTAACGTAACTTTGACCAATCTGATGGTTACCGATGCCAATGCGATTGTCACTGGATCGCCGGTTTCTACTTTGGCTCCGGGCGCAAGTATTACTTTGACTGCTGCTCATACTTTAACTCAAAGCGATGTTGATGCAGGAACTTACAACAACACTGCAACTGTAACTGGTAAAACACCAGCTGGATCAGATGTGACTGATGTTTCAGGAACGACTGACACTAATGATACGCCAACAGTGGCTACCATTACTCCGGCGGGTGCTGTGACCTTGGTCAAAACGGTTAACGGAACTGTTCCGAATAAAGCAGGCGAGGTATTGAATTACAATCTTATTGTTAAAAATACCGGTAATGTAACCTTAACCAATCTTGTGGTTACTGATGCCAATGCAATTGTTACTGGATCACCGGTTTCGACTTTAGCTCCGGGCGCAAGCATTAACCTTACCGCATCCCATACTTTAACTCAAAGCGATGTTGATGCAGGAACTTACAACAACACTGCAACTGTAACTGGTAAAACACCAGCTGGATCAGATGTGACTGATGTTTCAGGAACGACTGAAACTAATGATACGCCGACAGTAGCTACCATTACTCCGGCTGGTGCTGTGACTTTAGTGAAAACTGTTAACGGTATTGTGCCGAATAAAACAGGAGAGGTATTGAGTTACAACCTTGTTGTTAAAAATACCGGTAATGTAACTTTAACCAATCTTATGGTTACTGATGCAAACGCAATTGTTACTGGATCACCGGTTTCGACTTTAGCTCCGGGGGCAAGTGTTACTTTGACTGCTTCCCATACATTAACTCAAGCCGATATTGATGCAAGTACATATACCAATACCGCAACGGTAACTGGTAAAACGCCAGCTGGAGCAGATGTGACTGATGTTTCAGGAACGACGGAGACTAATGATACACCGACAGTGGCTACGATTACGCCAATGGGTGCTGTGACCTTGGTTAAATCGGTTAGCGGTACTGTTCCTAATAAAGCTGGCGAGGTATTGAATTACAACCTGGTTATTAAAAATACAGGTAATGTAACCTTAACTAATCTGATGGTTACCGATGCCAATGCAATTGTTACTGGATCGCCGGTTTCTACTTTGGCTCCGGGCGCAAGCATTACCCTTACCGCATCCCATACTTTAACTCAAGGGGATGTGGATGCAGGCACTTATACTAACACCGCAACGGTAACCGCTAAAACACCAGCTGGAGCAGATGTGACGGATGTTTCAGGAACGACTGAAACTAATGATACGCCAACACTAGCCACGATTCCACCAGTGGGTGCCGTGACTTTAGTGAAAAGTGTGATTGGATCAGTACCAACGGCTGTTGGAGGTGTGTTGAATTATGATCTTATCATCAAGAATACCGGCAATGTCACCTTAACCAATCTAGTAATTACCGATGCGAATGCCGTGGTTACAGGTTCTCCTGTTTCTAGTCTGGCTCCGGGTACAAGTGTTACTTTGACTGCTTCCCATACATTAACTCAAGCCGATATTGATGCAAGTACATATACCAA
>NZ_JCASSK010000005.1:0-469991 GCF_059693705.1 Pedobacter sp. A2324
AAGGAATTTCTCTGGGTAGGTGGGTCATACCGCACAGGTGTAAAACTCTACGACAAGAGCTATCTTCAAAACGACCTGACACCACGTAACTCTGCTGTTGCAGCGATACAGATCTTCCCATCAGAAAAAATCAGGATTGGTTATGGTTATGATTTCTCGATTGGTCCATTACAGGGCTATAGCGGAGGCACACATGAGATCTCGATTGCCTATTCATTCATTAAGCCAAACATCCGACTGGCAACACCAAGAGTGTTTTAAGTGCATAAAATCTTTTATATGTATAATAACCTTTACAGAATAAGACAAAAAATAAACTACATTTACGTATAATAAACTAACTTTTTACTAAATTGCCAAATATTCCTAATACAATGAAAGCAAAGAACGCCGTAGCGACGTTTTCAATTCTTATCGCCGATGATCATGAGATTATCCGCAGAGGTTTAAAAAGTTTGATATCAGACTTTTGGGCAGGTGTACAAATACTCCATGCCTCAAATATGGAACAAGCACTTTTAGAGGCTGAAAAGTCTCCTAACTTGATTGTAATTGATGTAAACTTGCCGGGGGGCAATAACCTCAAAGTAATCGATCAATTGAAGGCGGTACAACCAAATGCGAGGATTCTTGTATTTTCTTCACTTAATGAAAATATTTATGCTGTACCTTACCTTAAATCCGGCGCATCAGGGTACCTCACAAAAAATGCAGAGGAGTCGGAAATTGTTACGGCGATTACCACAATACTTGCGGGAAGCAGGTACTCGAGCAGAAACGTAAAGGAAAATATGTTTAACAGTATTTTGGGTAATGACGCCGATAATCCATTTACGAAGCTTTCTTCAAGAGAGCTGGAGGTAGCTGAGTTGCTGACAAAAGGAATCGGGGTATTGGAAATTTCCAATCAACTTAACCTGCAAATGGGAACAGTCAGTACATATAAGCTTCGATTGTTCCAAAAACTGAAAATTAAAAGTATAATTGAATTAGCCGAAAAAATGAGTATCTACGAAAGATAAAAAGAGTACTATACTCTTTTTATCTTTTGAATTCCTATGTTTTACTTTTTATCCTGATGTTTTGTCCCAGGTCCGTTTTCTTCTCCTGATTCATTTGGAGTAGAGCCTGCCTGACCATACTTTTCCGAGGCCCCTTTTCCATTTTGGTCGAAAGAAGCTTTTTCTTTGGATGTGCCACTCGTTTTTCCTTCTGTATTTTCTTTTTCCTTAGTTGCCATAACGTTATCGTTTTATATGATAACATATAGCCGCCTAAGATGGTTTGAATTAAATCGCAATACTTAACGGACTGCGAATGTGTGGATTGATTTTTACAATAAACTGTAGTCCAACCATAAATAAATTGCGATTTTTATACCCTTACGATAACCTTTAATTCGCAAATACTTATCATATATTAGCCATTGACGGTTTTGAGTCAAACTTAATGGTTGCAATCAGGATATTTGCCTAACACAAAAAATGATGTTTGATAAACAAGTTTACATTCAGCGCAGAGCAGCTTTAAAGTCAAAGATAAATTCCGGAATCTTACTTTTTCTTGGAAATGAAGATAGCCCGATGAATTATAAAGATAATACTTACCACTTCAGGCAAGACAGTACTTTTCTTTATTATTTTGGTATAAGTGAGCCTGCTTTGGCGGCAATAATTGATTTAGATGGCGATGAGACCATTCTATTTGGCGATGAAATGGGTATTGATGACATTGTATGGATGGGCCGCCAAAAAACACTTAAAGAGAAAAGTGAGGATGCCGGATTAAAACAGGTATTGCCCTTGGAAAACCTGGGTGCCTACCTGACACAGTATCAGAAGAAACATCATATAATACACTTCTTACCGCCATACAGACCGGAAAATAAAATCAAGCTGGCGAGCTGGTTAAATTTATCCATTAATCAAGTGAAAGACGCTGCATCTATAGCTTTTATTAAAGCTGTTGTCGCACAAAGATCTATAAAATCGGCTGAAGAGATTACTGAGTTAGACCAGGCAGCATCATTGTCTGCAGATATGCATTTGATGATCATGAAAACGGCCAGACCAGGGATGTACGAGCGGGAACTTGCCGCGAAAATACAGGAGGCCGCTCTATCATCAGGAGGTAACCTGGCTTACCCCGCCATACTGACTGTAAGAGGAGAAATTTTGCACAATCATTATTACGGGAACCAGCTCAGCGAAGGGCAAATGGTACTGAATGATTCTGGTGTTGAAACCGCTATGGGTTACGCGGGCGACTTAACGCGCACATTTCCGGTTGGCAAGCAATTTACCTCGGATCAAAAAGATGTTTATGACATTGTTCTGGAGGCCTATACAAATGCCAAAAACCTACTTGCTCCCGGTGTCCGCTACCTTGATGTTCATTTAACATCTTGCAAAACGCTTGCTCAGGGACTAAAAGATCTCGGTTTAATGAAAGGCAATATTGAAGATGCTGTGGCGCAGGGTGCTCATGCCATGTTTTTTCAATGCGGAACAGGGCATATGATGGGGCTGGATGTGCATGATATGGAAGATATGGGTGAACAGTATGTAGGTTATACCGATGAACTCCTTAAAAATACAAGTCAGTTTGGATTAAAATCTTTAAGATTAGGTAAAGCACTGGAAACCGGATACGTTTTAACCGTTGAGCCTGGAGTTTATATCATTCCTGAATTAATTGACCGCTGGAAAGCTGAAAATAAGTTTACAGAATTTATCAATTACGATAGACTGGAGAAATTCAGGGATTTTTCAGGTATCAGGGTCGAAGACGATTTTCTGATCACTGAAGATTCAAGCAGGATGTTAGGTAAACATCTCGCCATCACCACAAAAGAGATTGAAGCTATAAGAAGTCAGGCTTATTAGAAAACATGAAAATACTTAACACGACATTTTTAACGCTTTTGCTGCTGATTTCAGCAGCAAAACTTTTGGCGCAAAACCAGAAACCAGCCTATACTTTAGCAGATACACTTCGCGGGAGTTTAAATGCCGAACGTAGCTGGTGGGATGTGCAGCGTTACGAACTGAGTGTTAAACCCGATTACAATGATAAGAGCATTGCTGGCGATAACAAGATTGTGTACAAAGTGGTTCGGCAAAATAGCGGGGCCACACGTATGCAGATTGATTTGCAACAGCCCTTAGTTATTGATAGTGTACTCTACAACGGTGCATCCAAATTAAGATTTGAACATGCAGGTTCCGTGTGGTACATCAACGTTCCCGCTCAGAAACTCTCCACTACAAACAACATTCATATCTTTTACCATGGAAAAGTTCATCAGGCTATCCGTGCGCCATGGGATGGGGGTTTTATTTTTACAACCGATTCACTTGGCCGGCCATGGATGACAGTTGCTTGTCAGGGATTGGGTGCCTCGGTCTGGTACCCAAATAAAGATCATCAAAGTGATGAACCCGACAAAGGTGCCTCGCTTACAATGACAGTTCCTGATAGTTTGGTGGCCATAGCCAACGGGAGGCTGCGATATAAAAAAGCCAACCCGGATGGAACAACAACCTATCAATACAACGTAATTGACCCCATCAGTAACTATTGTCTGATTCCATACATTGGAAAATATGTTAATTTTAACGAGGTATATCCGGGAGAGAAAGGACCTTTAGACATTAACTACTGGGTGCTGGATTATAACTATCCTAAAGCTAAATCCTATATGCCGGATCAGGTGCATAAAATGATGAAAGCGCTGGAGCATTGGTTTGGACCTTATCCTTTTTACGAAGATGGTTACCAGCTGATTGATGCTTCGCATACAGGTATGGAACACCAATCAGCTGTTTCTTACGGGAACGGTTATAAATTTGGTTACCGCGGCAGGGATGCATCTGGCTACGGATGGGGTATGAAGTGGGATTTTATTATCATACACGAAAGCGGGCATGAATGGTTCGGGAATAATATTACCACAAACGACCTTGCGGATATGTGGGTCCATGAGGGCTTTACTAATTATAGTGAAACCTTATTTGTAGATTATACTTTTGGTGAGCAGGCTGGGAATGAATATAATTTTGGTATCCGTAAAGGCATTCGAAATGATAAAACGATTATTCCGGCTTATGGTGTTAATGCACAAGGCAGTGGAGATATGTATCCCAAAGGTGGGAACATGTTGCAATCTATCCGGCATGGCCTGAATAATGATGAATTATTCAGATCAGTATTAAGGGGATTGAATTCAACCTTTTACCATAAAACGGTAACTACCCAACAAATAGAAAACTTCATTTCGAAAAAAACAGGATTCAACTATTCCCCTGTGTTTAATCAATACCTTAGAACTGTTCAAATACCCAATTTTGAGTTTTACCTGAAAGATGGGAAAGTGTTTTTCAGATACACCCATTGTGTTGAAGGTTTTAATCTTCCGCTGGTATTGAAAACGGATGGTGTTAAAACACTTAAGATCAATCCGTCAACAAAATGGAAACAGGCAGCTATTACTGGTGATCAGCAAAAATTATTCAATAAAGAAGCCATCGAATTCATGTATTACGTACAGGTAAAACCAGCTAAATAATGGTTTCTAAAAACCTCTTATATATTAGTTTTAACTGGCGTATTTATAGTTGATATTGGTTAAAATCCTATAATATTCTGGAAAGCTGATCCTTTAACTTTGATATTAAATCAATCACATCAATTATTATAAAAGGTAATTGCCAAAATTGAATGAGTCATCTCCACAGATTAGAATTTTAAACTAAATCAATTATATAATATACCATGAGTATAAAATGGACTGGGGTTTTTCCTGCTGTTACCACTAAATTTACAGCAAATGATGAGTTGGATTTCGAAACATTCGACTTAAATATTGAAGCGCAGCTTGAGGCAGGAGCCGAGGGAATTATTCTTGGCGGTTCACTTGGTGAAGCAAGCGTTTTAACCGAAGATGAAAAATTCAGTCTTTTGTCGCACACTCTGGAAGTTGTTGCTGGAAGGGTTCCTGTTCTATTAAATATAGCGGAATCGACTACAAAAAAAGGTATTGAAGTGGCACAGAGAGCAGAGTCGCTTGGTGCTAACGGTTTGATGTTACTTCCGCCAATGCGTTATAATGCTGCGGCAGATGAAACGCTTGCATTTTTCGGCGCCATTGCCGAAAGCACATCTTTGCCGATCATGATTTACAACAACCCTGTAGATTATAAAATTGAAGTTACACTTGATATGTTTGAGGTGTTAACCAAATATGATAACATCCAGGCGATTAAAGAGTCGACCAGAGATGTATCGAATGTAACCCGTTTGATTAATCGTTTCGGCGATCGTTTCAAGATTTTTACCGGTGTAGATCCGCTTGCTATGGAAAGCATTGTGATGGGAGCAGATGGTTGGGTTGCTGGTCTTGTAGATGCCTTTCCAAAAGAAACAGTCGCCATATTCAGGCTGGTTAAACAAAACCGCATTGCTGAAGCCTTAACTATTTACCGTTGGTTCCTTCCGGTACTTGAGCTTGACATACACCCGAAATTAGTGCAGTACATTAAAATGGCTGAAAAGGCAACTGGTTTAGGAACAGAAACCGTCCGCGCGCCACGTTTAGCAGTAGAGGGTGCAGAGCGTGAAAAAGTGATGAAAATTATCAACGATGCAGTGGCTGTTCGTCCTCAATTGCCTGCTGGTAGCTGGGGTAAATAGTTTAAAAGCCAAATATGAACGGAAAAAATATAGTAGCAGCGGAATATGTTGATGTTGCTGAAAAGAATCTTCAGGCACTTGACGCTGCTACGGGATCGGTGCTTGAAGGTACCTTTTCGAAAGCCAACGAAACTTTGGTGGATGAAGCCCTCGAAGCTGCAACATCTGCATTTAAGGTTTACCGAAACATCCATAAAGATAAAAAAGCGTTGTTTTTAACCGCCATTGCCGATGAGATTGCGCTATTAGGCGATCCACTGGTAGCCAGGGCTTCGGCTGAAAGTGGTTTACCTCTGGCACGATTACAAGGGGAGATTGGCCGTACAACGGGGCAGCTCAGGTTGTTTGCCAATCTGGTATCGGAAGGTTCATGGGTAAACGCGATCATCGATCATGGTCAAGCCAACAGGCTGCCGCTACCAAAACCGGACATCAGGAGAATGCTTATTCCTATTGGGCCTGTGGTTGTTTTCGGCGCAAGTAATTTCCCCCTGGCGTTTTCTGTAGCTGGTGGTGATACCGCTTCCGCTTTGGCATCGGGTTGTCCGGTTGTTGTTAAAGCCCATCCGGCACATTACGGTACAAGTGCGATGGTTGCCGGAGCAATAAGCAGGGCAGTGGAAAAAACCGGAATGCCGAAAGGGGTATTTTCTATGTTGTATGATGATGGATATCAGATAGGTGAAGCTTTGGTTAAACATCCCTTAACAAAAGCAGTAACCTTTACAGGTTCGTTTAAAGGTGGTATGTCGTTGGTTAAGCTGGCACAGGATAGAGCACAACCTATACCTGTTTTTGCAGAGATGGGTAGTATCAATCCGGTGATCTTTTTACCAAAGGCAATTGAGCATCAGGCGGAAGAACTGGCTAAAAAATATGCAGCATCCATTACACTTGGAGCGGGTCAGTTTTGTACCAATCCCGGACTTATGCTGGCTATTCAATCGCCCGGGCTTGAAAAGTTCAAATCTGTTATGGCTTCAGCAATCGAATTGATCCCTTCTGCAACGATGCTCACTCCGGGCATTGCAGCAAATTACAGCAAGCTTTCAGAAGAAGTGGCTGGCGAAACCGGAGTTGAAATCCTGGCAGTATCAGGCATTAAAAATGAGTCGCTTAAAAATCAATCAGAAGCCAGAGTGGCACAGGTGAAAGGAAAGGATTTTATTAACAATCCGAGGCTCAGAGAGGAAATTTTCGGTCCCTATTCGTTATTGGTTGTGGCCGATGATGTGGCACAACTTTCGGAGGTTGTTGCTGCACTTGAGGGGCAGCTTACGGCAACAGTAATGGCCGCGGATCAGGAGCTATCAGACTATAAAGATCTCATTCATATATTGACCGAAAAGACCGGCCGTATTATATTGAACGGGGTTCCAACCGGAGTGGAAGTTTGTGCAGCCATGCAGCATGGAGGTCCGTTCCCGGCCACAAACGACAGCCGCTTTACTTCAGTAGGGTCAACTGCGGTTTATCGTTTCGTAAGGCCCCTGGCTTACCAGGACTGGGATCAGGATTTATTGCCCGATGAGTTGAAGGACGGTAATCCACTTGGTATTTACAGAACAGTTGATCAGAAAATAATCCTCCCAGATGAGTAAAACTTTCTTTTGCGTCGACGCCCATACCTGCGGTAATCCGGTAAGACTGGTTGCAGGTGGTGGCCCTCAGCTTAATGGCTCTAATATGAGCGAAAAGCGCCAGCATTTTTTAAAAGAGTACGACTGGATCAGAACGGGCTTAATGTTTGAACCACGTGGTCATGATATGATGTCGGGAAGTATTCTATACCCACCTCACGATCCTCAAAATGATGTAGCAGTATTGTTTATTGAAACAAGTGGTTGTTTACCTATGTGCGGACATGGAACCATCGGCACGATTACGATTGCGATAGAAGAAGGACTTATCCAGCCCCGCATTCCTGGTGTTATTCGTATGGAAGCGCCGGCGGGTTTAGTTCACATTGAGTATAAACAGGAAGGAAAGAAAGTAAAATCGGTAAAACTGAAAAATGTGGCTTCCTACCTGGCCGCAGAAAGCCTTGAAGTGGAATGCCCTGATCTGGGGCTGTTAAATTTTGATGTGGCCTACGGAGGTAATTTCTATGCAATAGTTGATCCACAGGAAAATTTCCCAGGCCTGGAAAATTATACCGCTGCTCAGTTGATTACCTGGAGTCAAACCATCCGTAAACAAATCAATGAGCAGTACAGTTTTATTCATCCGCTCGATCCGACAATTAATGGCTGCAGCCACGTATTGTGGACCGGTAAAACCCTGGACCCTACATCTACTGCCCGCAATGCTGTTTTCTATGGAGATAAAGCCATTGATCGCTCACCTTGCGGAACAGGTACATCTGCACGTATGGCACAATGGCATGCTAAAGGTAAGTTGAAACAAGGTGAAGATTTTATACATGAAAGTTTCATCGGTAGTAAGTTTACCGGAAGAGTGGAGGAGGTGGTTGAGTTAAATGGCATTACAGCCATTATACCCAGTGTGGAGGGTTGGGCAAAGGTATATGGTTACAATACCATAAAAATAGATGCTGAAGACGATCCGTATGCTTTCGGATTCCAGGTGATCTAATCAACTAATTTATCATTTGCCAATGGCCCGTTTATCGCCATTGGCTTTTACGTATCACTACATCAATGGCAAAAGTTTTAATTATAGGTGGGGGAATTGTAGGATTAACCTCGGCTTACTACCTGACTAAAAAGGGTTATCAAGTGACGGTTCTCGATAAGGGTGATATTACTGATAACTGCTCCTTTGGTAATGCAGGGATGATTGTGCCAAGTCACTTTGTACCTTTAGCTGCTCCCGGAATGATCAGTCAGGGGATTCGTTGGATGTTTAACAGTAAAAGTCCGTTTTACGTACGCCCATCTTTAAATGGCAGTTTGATCAACTGGGGTTTGAAGTTCATGAAAAATGCAAATCAGAAGCATGTTGACGCAGCTGCGATTCCATTGAGGGATCTTTCTTTACTGAGTAAAAAAATGTATGAGGAGCTTGCTGCTACGCCTGAATTTGAGTTTGAACTCACCCATAATGGCATTCTGGCATTTTATAAAACCGATCAGGCAGGAGAAGAAGAAACACATCTGGCCGAGAAAGCCATCGCACTCGGTTTAGATATGGCGGTATTGTCGCCTGGCGAATGTAAAGTTTTACAGCCAAACCTTGCACTGGATGTTTTAGGTGCAGTGCATTATCGTTGCGATGCACACCTCTATCCTGCTAAACTGATGAACGCGTTGCTTAGTTATTTAATTACCAACGGCGTGGAAATTCTTAAAAACACGGAAGTAACCAAAATAGAATCGATCAATGATCAGATTAGCCGTGTGTATGCTGGTGAAAAAGTTTTCGAAGCCGATCAGTTTGTAGTGGCCACAGGTTCCTGGTCGCCGGCGGTAGCCAAAATGGCTGGACAAAATATCTCACTCATGCCCGGGAAAGGTTATTCTTTTATGGAGCCTGAGCCTGAAGGCCGCTTAACTATTCCAGCGCTTCTTTGTGAAGCGAGAGTAGCCATAACGCCAATGAACGGCAGTATTCGCTATGGCGGAACGATGGAACTCGACAAGATCAATTCGCGGGTAAATATGCAGAGAGTAAGGGGAATCGTTGAATCTGTTCCTAAATATTTTCCTGATTTAAAGCCCATACTTCCTGATGAGAAAGATATCTGGTATGGTTTCCGTCCATCGTCACCTGATGGTTTACCCTATATTGGAAGAAGTGAGCGTAAAAAAAACCTGATCATTGCAACCGGCCATGGGATGATGGGTTTAAGCCTCGGGCCAGCAACCGGATTACTGGTAAGCGAAATCATTTCGGAAACTCAAACATCAATGCCATTGAATGCTTTCGCGGTAACCCGCTAGTGATGTCACAACTAAAACTGTTGTTTTTTGCTGTAAATGTTTGACAGGTAGTTAGTTGAATGGATTGAAGTTCTTGTGCAGTTGTTAATTTCATTAAGATATTAGCATATGTTGACCGTATTTTAACCTTATTAGCTGATTTTTTATGTTTTTGAGTTAAAATCCTTAAATTCATTCCATAATCAACAAACCTAAACCAACCAAGCTCAGATGAAAGTACTACCGTTTACCATGCTCGTTCCAGATGATAAGAGTGTTATTTCAGAACATATTGAACTGCCTTATTTTTATCAGTATTTGCACCGTCATGATGAGTGGCAAATCACTTACATTGAAAAGGGAGAAGGTACCTTGATCGCTGGAAATGATATGCATGCCTTCCGTTCTGGTGATGTATTTCTAATCGGAGCCAAACTTCCCCACCTTTTTAAGAGTAATCCCGAGTATTTTTCGGGGGATGAGCACAAATCTGTAAAAGCCTGTTCAATTTATTTTAATGCGAGCGGTGCATTAGCTGCTTTGTTTGCCCTTCCGGAAATGAAAATGGCCAGCGCTTTTCTTACTAAAAACAAGCACGGTTTTAAGGTTCCCGAAAAACTGGCCAAGGAAATTGCTGCGAAAATGTTTAGCGTGTACCGGGCATCGGGCGTTGATGTGCTGTTTAACTTTTTGAAACTGGTTAACGGACTTCAGGAATTGAATGAAAATGTTGAACCCCTCTGTTCAGATCTTTATTCATCGAACGTTTCGGAAAACGAGGGGATGAGGTTAAGTAAAATCATCAACTTTATCACTGAAAATTACAACAACCAGATCTCACTGGAAGATGTGGCCAATGCTGCATTTATGACACCTCAGGCATTTTGTCGTTATTTTAAGAAGCATACGGGTCATACTTTTGTGTCGTTCCTGAATGAAGTTCGTATCAACGATGCCTGTAAAAGCCTCATATCCGGCGAAAAAGCAGACTGTATTTCCGGAGTAGCCTATAAGGCAGGCTTCAACAGCATTACTAATTTTAACAGGGTATTCAAAAGCATCATCGGACAATCACCCCGGGCATACATTGACAATTACAACAACGTGAGCAGAGTGAGTCTTGTAGGTAATTAATTTCAACTAGTTTCGACATAGTAAATGAAGCCATTTCTTAAATGGATGGCTAGCCTGTTGTCAACTTTTTTACTAAAGGCGTCTGGATACTGACCTGATGTACTGATCCTGCTAATCAACTTTATGAACAAAAATTCTGAACATTTCAAACCCTCACTTAAACTTATTGATGCGACCATGCTGGTTGCAGGCAGTATGATCGGCTCGGGAATTTTTATTGTAAGTGCAGATATTACCCGAAATGTAGGCAGTGCTGGCTGGCTCATGGTGGTATGGCTCATCACCGGATTTATGACGCTTACTGCAGCATTAAGCTATGGTGAGCTGAGTGCCATGTATCCTAAAGCAGGAGGGCAATATATTTATCTGAAGGAGGCTTATAATCCACTGGTAAGCTTTTTATATGGATGGAGCTTTTTCACCGTGATTCAAACAGCAACTATTGCAGCAGTGGGTGTAGCTTTTGCAAAATTTACTGCTTACCTCATACCCGCATTCAGTGAGGAACTGGTTGCCATTGATCTGGGTTTTTTATCTGTTTCACCGGCACAGCTTCTATCAATTGGAGTTATTGTATTGCTTACCTTTATCAATAGCAGAGGCGTTAAAGGAGGTAAAACCATCCAAACTACATTCACTGTAGCCAAACTACTAAGTCTTTTTGGTTTAATCATTTTCGGACTGTTATTCCTGGACAAAGATATCTGGAGAAATAACTGGGCAGATGCCTGGAAACTCACCGGATTAACGTCAACCGGTACTGATATTAACTATTCTGCCATTGCTGCAGTGGGTGCAATAGCAATCTCCATGGTAGGCTCTATCTTTAGCAGTGATTCCTGGAATAACGTCACCTTTATTGCCGGAGAGATCAAAAACCCGGCGAGGAACATAGGTTTGAGTCTGGCGCTCGGTACCATCATCGTTACCATACTCTATCTGTTAACCAATATCATGTATACGGGGGTACTTTCATTGCACGACATTGCCTATGCTGATAAGGATCGGGTTGCAGTTTCTGCAGCGAATCATATATTCGGCACCGCAGGAACAGTGATTATTGCGGTCATGATTATGGTCTCTACTTTTGGATGTAACAACGGGTTGATCATGGCAGGGGCAAGGGTATATTATTCGATGGCGAAGGACGGGTTATTCTTTAAAAAAGTAGGTACGCTTAATCAAAAATCGGTTCCTGGATTTGGTTTATGGGTGCAGTGTTTGTTCGCATGTTTATGGTGTTTAAGCGGAAAGTACGGCGATTTACTGGATATGATTTCATTTGTGGTGGTGATGTTTTATATGCTTACAATTTTTGGGATTTTCATTCTTCGAAAAAAAAGACCTGATGCCGCACGCCCTTATAAAGCGATTGGGTATCCCGTATTGCCTGTCATCTATATTTTAATGGGACTGGCATTTTGTATTTTACTGATTGTTTTCAAACCTAAATTTACCTGGCCCGGATTAATCATTACCATGATTGGTATTCCGATATATTACCTGATAAAAAACAAGAGCAGGGAAACCCCTGAAGCTGTGGATGCTGAATAGTGTCTTCTCTGTTTTTTTAATTTATATCCTTAGTTTAAATAATTATTTCAACCTATGAATTGCAACAAGCTCAATGGCTTTCTCCTTACTTTTTTCACTATGCTTTCCGCCCACATGGCCATTGCACAACAAAAAGTAACGGCTTATTTACCCGATGCATCAGACATAGCATTAAATTATCAGCAGGCGTCAAAAATAGATACAGCACTACGCAATCTTCCTACTAATAACGATATCACGCCATTCTGGAAGAAGGACGGCACTGCATTCTGGTATAAGAAAAATCTGCCCAGCCGCAACTGGACATACATGTATGTTGACGCCATTTCAGGAAAAAAACAGGAGGCCTTTGATAACCGGAAAGTGGCCGCTGCCCTGGAAACCGTGTCAGGTAAGAAGCAAAATCCGGAAAGGCTGCAATTTGAAGTGCTTTACTTTTCGGAGCAAAATCAAAACGCAACCCTTAAAAAAGATAACAAATGGTATACCCTTGATCTTAATACTTACCAGATAAAAGAAACCAATGATACAGTTGTATTTAATTATAATGCTAAGAAACCCCTTCAACAGCGGAAGTCGCGCTGGCAGGGCGTGAGGGATCAGAAAAAATCTCCCGACGGAAAATATGACCTTATTATCCGCGGCGGAAATATTCTGGTATTGGACGTCACCACCAGGTTAGAAACACAGCTGAGTTTTGATGGGAATGCCGAACACCCTTATGGAAGTTATACCTGGTCGCCCGACGGCAAAAATATCATTGCTTACAAAACCTTCCCGAAAGAAACAAAGAAAGTACATTATGTGCTTAGTTCCGTTGCCGGTACTACACGAGGTCTGCTTAAATCAAGAGAGTATGCGCAACCAGGTGATGAATTTACATCATATGAGCCCTACATATTTAATGTTGAAGCCAAAAAGTCCATAAAAGTGGATACAGATCCTGTTGACTTTTTTGGACCTCAGGAACTGCATTGGCGTGTGAATAATAGCCGGTATTACACTTTCGAGAAAGCTGACCGCGGACATCAGCGTTTCAGGGTAATAGAAGTTGATGTGCAAACGGGTAAGACGAGAAACGTAATTGATGACAAAGCCAAAACCTTCATTTACGAAAATAGAATTTATACCCGTTACCTGACAAAAACCAATGAAATGCTGTACACCAGTGAACAGGATGGCTGGCAGCATTTGTACCTGGTTAATACCATTACAGGCAAGCAGCAATTGATCACCAAAGGCAATTGGGTGGTGAGGGATATTGACAGCGTTGATGTAACTAAGAGACAGATCTGGTTTCGGGCAAGTGGAATGAATAAGGATGAAGATCCATATTTTATACACTATTACAGAATTGGTTTTGACGGAAAAAACCTCATTAATCTGACTCCGGAAAAAGGGAACCACAGCTTAACCTTTTCGCCAGATCGGAAATACTATATTGATACCTATTCTCAGGTAAATATTCCAGCAGTATCGAAGTTGAAAATTACGGGTACTACACACACCGTTACTGAATTTGAACGTGCCTCCGTCGATCCTTACCTGGAAGTGGGGGTGAAGTTGCCTGAAATTTTTGTGGCCAAAGCACGTGATGGCATAACCGACATCTGGGGTATTGTTTGTCAGCCATCGAAACTAGATCCAAATAAAACTTATCCGGTAATCGAATATATTTATGCTGGTCCTCAGGATAGTTTTGTTCCAAAGAATTTTCTTCCGGCAAGTGAGATGCAAAGTATGGCCGAATTGGGTTTTATTGTTGTGCAGATGGATGGCATGGGCACTGCAAACCGCTCAAAGGCCTTCCATGATGTATGCTGGAAAAATCTTGCCGATGCGGGTTTTCCCGACCGTATTTTATGGATTAAGGCCATGGCCAGGAAATATCCAAATGCCGACATCAGCAGAGTAGGGATTTACGGCACATCTGCCGGCGGACAAAACTCAACCGGCGCTTTACTGTTTCACCCCGAGTTCTATAAAGCTGCTGTATCAGCGTGTGGTTGCCATGATAACCGAATTGATAAGCAATGGTGGAACGAGCAATGGATGGGCTATCCTGTGGGGCAGCACTATGATGAACAATCGAATATCACCAATGCAGCAAAGTTACAAGGTAATTTATTTTTAATTGTAGGTGAGGCGGATGAAAATGTGCCACCAGAATCGACTTACCGGCTAGCTGATGCCTTGATAAAAGCCAATAAAGATTTCGATATCTTAAGTATTCCCGGCATGGGGCACAGTGATGGTGGTGTGTATGGCAGACGACGAAAGCGCGATTTTTTTGTACGACATCTGTTAAATGCAACGCCACCAAATCCAAATGCCGTTTTAAGTAAATAATTCTTTAGATTTTTGACAACCTTTGGCTCAATATCGCGGTAAGGTTGTCAAAAACATTAAATCTCAGCGGAACGCATAAATTAAGATGTCCCTGTGATCTTTCCCATTGAAAACTGTACCTTTGCCCGCGTTTAATTTGGTTAATCCATATTAATCGGTTATAAAATATGGGTAAATCAACCTTCCGTACACATATCTCAATTTTCTTCCTGGGTGAGTATTTTTCAGATGCAGTTCGCAATACGCTTTCTGTAGTGTTGCCTGTTGCCTTATTCTTCTGGTTAGGTAAACCCGAAACTGCTACCGGGATTGGTGTAGGTGCATTACTCATCAGTTTAACTGATTTGCCCGACCACAGGGCAAATAAACTTAGGGCTGCAATATATAGCATCATATTGTTTTTCTTTGCTTCACTAATCGTCAGTGCAAGTTTGCCCTATCCACTCCTTGCTGCTGCAGTGCTAATTTGTTTATCCTTTATCTTTTCCATGTTTATGGGCCTGGGTAACAGAATGGGTTTAATCGGAACCATGACACTTGCGCTCAGTACCTTTGTGGTAGGGCTACATCCCAGTCATCCTTTTCAGTTCAGTTGCTATGTGCTGATCGGTGGATGCTGGTATTATGCGCTGAGTTTGGTTCAGGTACTTTTGAGGCCCTACCGCTCACTGCATCACGCAATTTTCGAGTGTTTAATCAGCAGCGCCGCCTTCTTAAGGTCGAAAGCTGAACACTATAATCCCGAAATCCCATTAGAGAGTCTGCAATCCTCCTCAATCAGACTGCATATTCGCGTGAATCAACGCCATGAATTAATCAGGCAGTTGCTGCTTACTGATACTCATGCCATGAACCCGGAAAATCGCCGTGGACAGGTTTTAATAAATAAAGCAAGGCTGGTGATCGACCTATATGAGCAACTTAGTGCGGTACATTATGACTATGAGTATGTGCGCGAAGCGTTGTCGGGTACGAACCGCCTGCCTTTAATTGAGCAACTGATTGAGGGGCTGGCTAAGGAGCTTGAATTGCTGAGCAGAGATTTCCGTAAATCAAGGCAAGGGGCACTAGCGAATGAGATGATTAATTACCGACAGTGTAAAGAAATGCTTCTCAATAACCTGGCGGGCTTGACCTCCGCACAGCAAAATATCATTTCGAGGATTGTATCAAACGCAGATGAAATCACATCGTTAATCAGCAAAATGAGAACCGAACCTGTAGTCTCTAATGACACTCCCAAAGCATTGGAAGATGAAATTGCCTATCCGTTGTTTGTAAGCCCGGAGAATACAGCCCTGTTCCAACAACTTACGTTTTCTTCACCAATATTCAGGTTTTCCCTGCGCCTGGCATTTTCCTTTCTTTTTGCTTATATCCTGTTATCATTTTTTGAGCCCAGTAAATACAGTTACTGGGTTTTTCTCACCCTCCTAATCGTATCCCGCCCCAGATTTTCACTCACCTGGAAAAGGAATATACAAAGGGTACTTGGTACTTTGCCGGGGGTAGTTTTAGGTTTGATTGTGGTTTACCTCATCAAATCGCCTGTAGTTCTATTAAGCTTATCAGTGATTTTCTTGCTTGGATTTTATGCTTTTAACCGCCTAAACTATGCGCTGTGTGTGGGATTTATCACCGCTGCGGTAATTTTAACTTTAGGAAGTTATCATGGGCATTTTGACCATATTATCCAGGAAAGAATTATCTATACGATCATTGGCTGTGCCATTGCAGTTTTTGCCAGTTATTTGTTTCCAGTATGGGATAGCCGCAAACTGCAGTACTACATATCTCATGCGGTTCAGGCAACGCAAAATTATTTAAACGTGGCAGTATATAAAGCCAGTGCCGCAATCGTGGATCCAACACAGTCCAGAATGGCTCGCAAAAATGCACATTTAACGCTAGTTGAGCTATCTGATGCCATTGGGGCTGCAAAACTTGAACCCATCAGCCATTCGATTGATTTTTCTTCGTTAAATGCTATACAGTTTAACATTTATCAGATAGGGGCCTTAACTACTTCGATTTTCCTCAGCAGCGAAGAAGCTAAAGTCCACCCACAGCTGGATCAGGTAAACAACCTGTTTGGAAAAATTTTAGCAATACGCGATGATCAGACTTTAGCCACCAGTAGCCAACCGGTTTTCAGCTACCAACTAAGCAGCGATGGAGTAAGCAGTGTAACCCACAAACTGAATGAGATTATGAAGCTGACCGAAAGCCTGTCTCATCACATGGCCAGTTTCAAAACAGCAAAAAACCAGGTTTAACTAAAGTAGTCTTCCAGCAGCGCCAAGAAGTTAGGATCAGGTTTATTCTTAGTTTTGTTAATCAAAGTATGCTGCGCAGAATTGTACTTTTCAATAAATGTGGCCTGACCTTCATTGAATTTCAAATAGCCTTGCTCAAAATAACGCTCTTCAACAGCTGGAGATGAATCCATTGAATTGAACCAGAGTTTTATAAATGCACCATTTTGACGGTCGAGATATAGCCATTGATAAAGGTCTGATAAATCAGCACTATCAGGTAAATCCAGACGTTTAACTTCTACAATAAATAAGGTTGAACTCTCGAAAAGATATAGGATCTTAAAAGTAGGCGACATGACGCAAAAATACCAAGTACCTTAGCCAAATGCAAGGTTAATCTGAAAGATTTATTAAGATAGATCACTCATCACGATTAGCGGACGTTGTTTTGTAAGACATCACAACTCCTTTATTTATTCATATTGATAATTGTCAAATCTTAATGTCAGATTGTTTGACAACTTAAACAGCAGGTACTTATTTTTGATTTTAATTCATGAGTTCTTGTCTATCCTCTTGAATATAAGTTGGATTGGTATACAGTTTATTAGGGACATTAAATTGTAAACCAAGGTAAAGAGCGGCATTATTGTTCGCTCTTTATTTTTTTATATCAGATATGCTCTTAATTCTATGGGCGTCCAAACATTGCCTGGTTCCCTAAGCAGCTATGTAGATATTCCTGCCTTTAGTAACTATAACGTTTAAATAGGGCAGCGACTGCGGGATAAAAGCGCATGTGAAGCTTCTTAATAGATTTTACCTATCATATCATAGAATTAAATGATTGTGATTGGTTGAATCAATGTTTTAATTTTATCTCAATATTTAAACTTAAAGCTTAAATTAGTATTCATCTAACAGAACATAAAAATAAAACATGGACAACGGATCAAACGACATCAGCAAATGCCCATTTCACAATGGCGCTATGAAAACCAACGTTGGCGGTGGGGGTACCCGCAATCACGACTGGTGGCCAAATCAATTGAAACTTAATATTCTTCGCCAGCATTCTTCTTTATCTGATCCTATGGGTGAAGATTTTAGTTATGCTGAGGCATTTAAAAGCCTTGATCTTGAAGCGGTGAAAAGCGATCTGCATGCATTGATGACGGATTCACAAGACTGGTGGCCAGCAGATTTCGGACACTATGGTGGTTTGTTTATCCGTATGGCCTGGCACAGTGCAGGTACTTATCGTGTCGGAGACGGCCGTGGTGGTGCGGGTGCAGGATTACAACGTTTTGCGCCATTGAACAGCTGGCCAGATAACGTGAGTTTAGACAAGGCCCGAAGATTGTTGTGGCCTATAAAACAAAAATACGGGCGTAAAATTTCTTGGGCGGATTTGATTATCCTTACCGGAAATATCGCACTAGAGTCGATGGGCTTTAAAACCTTTGGCTTTGCAGGTGGCAGGGAGGATTTATGGGAAGCGGACGAATCAGTATATTGGGGTGCCGAGAAAACCTGGTTAGGTGGTGATTTACGCTATGCACACGGCTCTGATGGTGCGCACAAAGATCACGGTGTATTAGTGAGTGATGATGATGCCGATGGCGATGTGCATACCCGCAATCTGGAGAAACCACTGGCAGCGGTGCAAATGGGTTTAATTTATGTAAATCCTGAAGGACCGGATGGTAATCCTGATCCGCTTCTTTCAGCTAAAGATATCCGCGATACTTTTGGTCGCATGGCGATGAACGACGAGGAAACGGTAGCACTTATTGCAGGAGGCCATACCTTTGGTAAAACACATGGTGCCGCTTCGGCAGATCATGTAGGTAAAGAACCTGAAGCAGCGGGTATAGAGAGTCAGGGATTTGGCTGGAGCAACAGCTATGGTTCGGGTAAAGGTGCAGATACCATTACCAGCGGTTTAGAAGTGACCTGGACAACCACGCCAACCAAATGGAGCAATAACTTTTTTGAAAACCTGTTCAAATACGATTGGGAACTGACCAAAAGCCCTGCAGGTGCACACCAATGGGTAGCCAAAAATGCGGAAGCGATTATTCCTGATGCTTACGATAGCGCTAAGAAGCATCTTCCAACCATGCTGACAACGGATTTGGCTTTAAGGTTCGATCCGGCTTATGAAAAGATTTCAAGAGGGTTCCTTGAAAATCCAGATGCCTTTGCTGATGCTTTTGCACGTGCTTGGTATAAATTAACACACCGTGATATGGGACCAAAAGACCGTTATTTAGGTCCGGATGTACCACAGGAAGAATTACTCTGGCAAGATCCGATACCTGCCGTCGACCATACCTTAATTGATGATAATGATATCGCTGCTTTAAAAGGTAAAATCTTGGATTCTGGATTAACGGTATCTGAACTGGTTTCCACCGCCTGGGCTTCGGCTTCCACTTTCCGTGGATCAGATAAACGTGGTGGTGCAAATGGTGCACGGATCCGTCTGGCTCCTCAAAAAGACTGGGAGGTGAATCAGCCTGCACAGTTAAGCAAAGTATTAAACGTACTTGAAGGTATTCAGAACGAATTCAATGCTGCGCAGTTTGATGGGAAAAAAGTTTCCCTTGCCGATTTAATTGTACTGGCTGGTAATGCCGCTATCGAAAAATCAACAGGAAGTGCAACTCAAGTGCCATTTTATCCAGGTCGTATGGATGCTTCCCAAGAACAAACCGATGTAGAATCATTCGGCTACCTGGAGCCACTGGCTGACGGTTTCCGTAACTACCGCAAATCGAAATTTGGCGTGTCTACAGAAGAATTGTTGATCGACAGGGCTCAGCTACTCAACCTTACTGCACCTGAACTTACCGTGTTGCTAGGTGGATTGAGAGTGCTGGATATCAATGCTGACGGTTCGAAAAACGGCGTGTTTACTGAACGCCCTCAGCAGTTATCGAACGATTTCTTTGTAAATTTACTGGATATGAACGTAGCCTGGAAAGCTACGTCGGATGACAAAGAAGTTTACCTGGGTACTAACCGTGCCACAGGTCAACCAAAATGGACTGCCACCCGTGCTGATCTGGCTATTGGCTCAAACGCAGAATTAAGGGCTATTGCCGAGGTGTATGGAAGCGCTGATGCAAACGATAAATTTGTGAAGGATTTTGTAAAAGCCTGGAACAAGATTATGAATGCTGATCGTTTCGATCTGGTATAAGTTGAAGTGATTTAAATGTCGAGATGGCCGTCTGATTTCTATCGGACGGCCATTTTGTTTGATCAGTCATAAGTCCTTATCTGCATATGGTAGGATATAGTACTATAATCATACGTTAGTATAAGATTGTAATCGTGATAACCCAGTTTTTTGATCAAGTTCACCATTTCTTGCAGTACTATGATATTATTTACCGGAGATGATTTATTTTTGCATTAGTCGTGCCGGAATGCACAAAACCGATCATTTTGATCAGTTACAACTTATCTCAACCATTTCGCAATTTTAATTACGATCATTAGTATATCATCGGGAAGCCAGAACATGAATAATAATAGCAACGAACAAATCAACCATAGAAATATCAAACCAGACATCAAAGCTGTATTTTTTGATGTGGATGGCACATTAGTCAGTTTCAAAACCAACCAAATACCCGTTTCTACTAAGAGGGCACTTGATGCACTCCGCAACAAAGGCATTAAAGTAATCGTAGCCACCGGGCGTTCCATTCAGGCCCTGGAAGTATTAAACGAGTTGTCTTTTGATGGCTTCATCTGTTTTAACGGTGGGCTTTGCGCCACAACCGATGGAGAGATTTTGCACAAACAACCCATGCATGCAGAAGACATAAAAGCACTGGTGGATTATCAGAAAAAATACAATATGAATTTCGCATTGATGTATCATGATGGCGTATTCGTGCATACGATTACCGATATGGTGAAACAAATGCATGATCATATCAACCTGCCTTTACCTCCGCTATTGGATCCTGAAAACGTGGATTTTGGAAATGTGTTACAGGCAAATGTTTTTATGAACCCGGAAGAGGAAGTTCTGTTTATGGAAAACGTGATGCCCAACTGCGTAGCAAGCAGGTGGACACCACTTTTTGCTGACGTAAATGCCGGCGGATTAAATAAATATGTGGGCATCGAAATTTTCTGTAAGCATTTCGATATTCAACCTTCTCAAACAATGGCCTTTGGCGATGGGGGTAATGATATTGCCATGCTTACGCATACTGCCATTGGAGTAGCCATGGGCGATGCCAATGCAGGCGTTAAAGCCATAGCCGACTATACCACTGCTGATGTAGACGATGATGGTATCTTGAAGGCATTGGTACATTTTGGCGTATTGGAAGATGTGGCTGACTGTCCAACTTTAAAAACAAAGGCGAGTTTGTCATCATGATCCTATTCTCTATCCGTGATAGTGTATTTTATTCTCTATAGTTTTCATGTGAAGATGTTTACTTGCCATCAACTCGTATACTGCCAGTTTCACAAATAAAGGTTTGATCATGGGGTCGAAACGGGAAAACTTTAAGTGCGTATAAATATCAACAGGTTGCTGTGGGTATTTGAAAAACGAACGTTCAAGTAACTTCATAACCGCTGTTTTATATTTATTAATGATCTCGAGCCTCGCGTCGTCAGGAATGATATAGTCATATTCCTCGTATGTGATGCGGCTGTTTTCTTTTGTTCCTTTCTTTTTGTTGACAACATCCCATGGATGAATAAGGCAATATTGAATTTTGCCCGCCTGGTATGTTTTGATACCTCTTATAGCTCGCTTTTCATGGAAACCGTAGGGGTCGGGAATTAAATTTAATTCTACATCTGATGTGGAGTGAAAAATAGCTTTTAAAGCAAGTTTATCATTATCATGAAGCTTTACGCCATCATTGAGTTCTTCATAATCGCGGTAAAAATAGGGTTGCTTGCCCATCAGGAATGAAACATCTTCCTGAGTGTATCCAGATGCAATTCGTGAAATGCAACATTGATAACGGATCGTAAATTCACTTTGAGTCATTAAACCCGAATAATGATGCGGTGTGTTCATAATTAGATTTGTTATAGTCTGTAAATATTTACTGGTTAAACACCACTAATGTAATGTTTGACATTACTAAAGTAATTATAAACAGTCTATTTTGCAAATTATTATTATCACTTTATTCAATGCGCTTATCTTTAAATGAATTCTGAAGAAAATTTCAATTGTGATGACCAAATTAGGAGAGTATTTAGCTAAACGATCTGTTAGTAAAGCCACATTAGCAAAAAAGACAGGCATTACCAAACAACGGTTAAATGACCTCACCTTAAAGGATAATGCGAGGCCAATGGGCTTTGAACTTTATCTGATAGCGCTTGCAATTGAAGCAGAGGTTGTGGAGATAAATAAGTTTTTATACGGACACCTGAAACTGAAGGAAGAAATGGAGGGGTAAACGCATTATAGGCTTAATTTATGGTCAAAGTATAAGCTAAGCCGTAAAACCTCACTATCTGGTATTAAAAAGTGCTAAGCTACATTATTGCCTTTTTCTGCTTGACGTAATGCTGTGTTGGTGTCAAGGTATATTGGTAGTAGGCAAGAGGCATAATCCTCCCACCACGGCCTATAACTTGTCCGGGTTTTGTACGTGTCTGGAACGTGTCTCGAACGTGTCTGCTACGTCTTTTTACGTTCAAGGTACGATCCTGGTATGCTCTTAGTTAGTACTAGCCCTTTATCGGTTATATGCCGTGGTCGAACATGTGTGCCGGGAAGACCGAACAATACCCATAGCGAGACCTGTAGCTGGAAAAAAAGTTATTAGTTCGTAAAAATTATTATTAATCAAAGTCAAGTATGCCAGATTACAAAACACCAGGAGTTTATATTAGTGAAGTTACTGCCTTCCCCAATTCAGCTGTAGCTGTTGAAACTGCCATTCCAGCTTTTATCGGATATACCTTCAAGGCTGAAAGAAACGGCAACTCCCTGCTAGGTTTACCCACCAGAATCAATTCCCTTGCCGAATATGTAGAAAGCTTTGGCGGTGCATTTTCCCCAAAATTTAAAATTGAAGAAGATAATGTTCATCCTGCTACCGCATCATCTATTAAACTTGGTGCCGCTACCGTAAATATTTCGTTCGAAGCACACAATGAGTTATATTTCTATAACAGCATTCGCTTCTTTTATGCCAATGGGGGCGGATCATGCATAATTTTGGCGGTGGACACTTACGGTGATAAGCAGAATGGACTGGAAGTCAAGGCTTCTGACTTTACCAAAGCCGGTGGCCCGCTGGAAATTCTTGCACATACCCACGAACCAACCCTTATTGTGATTCCGGATGTTGTGAAGTTAGAGGAGGAAGCTTATGCCGTTTATGCGGAAGTACTGGCACATTGCATCCGTATGCAAGACCGTTTCGCAATTTTCGATTTAAAAAAACACGATGAAACGTCGAAACCGGAAGAGGTAGCAGCGGATTTTAGAAACAGGATTGGAGATCACTTTCTCAACTATGGAGCAGCCTACTACCCCTGGCTAAATACCAGTGTGGTTGATGATGATGAGCTTACTTTCGAAAATCTGCCTGATACAATTAGCAAATACCTGGAAGACGGTGAACCGATAAAAATATGCCAGGATTTTGCAGTTAAGTTGGCTCAGCTGGAAACTCTGATGCAGGAAAAGCCGGATGATGGCAGCTTCTGGGATCAGCTCATCAGCCTAAAAAAGAATCATCACCTTGCACTTAAATCTGCAAGCCCCAATTACAAGGCTATTCTACAACATGCGAGATATTTGGCAAACCAGTTGCCTCCGAGTGCTGCGATAGCTGGCATGTATACCAGGATCGACAATGCCAGAGGTGTATGGAAAGCGCCTGCTAATTGTTCACTAAATCAAGTTTTGAGCCCCGTTGTGGACGTATCGGGCGAGATACAGGGATTTTTTAATTTAGATCCTGAAACCGGAAAATCAATAAATGTGATCCGTCCGTTTGAAGGGTTGGGGACGCTGGTATGGGGAGCAAGAACTTTGGATGGAAACAGCAATGACTGGAAATACGTCAATGTGCGTAGAACATTGATCATGATTGAGCAATCTATAAAAGCTGCCACCAGCGCTTATGTGTTTGAACCGAACGATGCCAACACCTGGATTACGGTTAAATCCATGATCGGTAGTTTTCTTTTCAGTCTTTGGAAACAGGGTGCTTTAGCTGGTGCAGTGGCTGAAGAAGCTTACGACGTGCAGATTGGACTTGGATCTACAATGACCCCAAATGATATATTAGACGGTAAAATGCTCATCTGTGTGAAGGTGGCTATTGTGAGGCCAGCCGAATTTATTATTATCACTTTCCAACAGCTACAACAGCAATCATAAATAATTCTGGTAAAACCTATCAAAAAAATATCCAGCCATGGAAGATGTGAATTGTTTGCGTGATGTTTAATATTGGTATCTTAATGCCTGTCATCATTATTTCGGGCATAGCTTACAGCATCCTGGCCAAAAAGCTGACGGTTGCGGCAGCTTTCACTGGAGCTGTGATTGCGATAACTATTTTTATTGCTGCGGGATACCCCGGATTAGCCATGATGACGACTTTTTTTATATTAGGTTCTGCTGCTACCTCCTGGCAACGGCACAAAAAGCAGTCATTAATTAAAATTGAGGAAACCGGAAATGGGCGGAATATGCTGCAAGTTCTCGCTAACGCAGGGGCAGCTGGCATCGTCAGTATCATAGTTATTAACTATCCTCAGCACTCGGCGCTGTTGTTGCCTGTAATGGCTGCCGCTTTCGCATCTGCTACAGCTGATACACTATCCTCTGAGCTCGGAATGGTTTACGGACGACGATTCTTCAATATCATTTCCTTCAAAGCAGATGTATGTGGTAGGGATGGGGTGGTCAGTGTGGAAGGAACCGTGATCGGTATCTTAGGAAGTGCCGTGATAGCGGTTATCTATGCGATTGGATGGGGCTGGGGCGTCAGCTTTTTATTTATAGTAATTTCAGGCACAATAGGTAATATTACTGATTCAGTATTGGGCGCTTTACTGGAGCGGAAGGGAATTATCGGGAATGATGCCGTTAATTTCGTGAATACATTGGTGGCAGCAGGGGTGATGATGGGAGTTGAGGTAGTTTTTCTTAATATCTAAATTACTATTCTATTTGTGCTAATATTTTAATGACCCAGTTCTTTCAAGAGCTTTGGTGCAGAGCCTTTCATCCAGTGAGTTTGGACGCCACAAAATTGTCTGCATGGATTTCCTTGTCAAAATAGAACCTCATAGGTGCGAGCAGAGTATTAAAATCACGAATGATACGTGTTTCCAGTACAGCTTTAACCTTATCAGATACATTGAGGCTGTTTTTGGAAAAACGACCTTTTGTTGAAAAGAATTCTACCATTGCCCTGAGCTGTTGTCCGGCACTGATCAGTTGGATCTGAATATGTTCATCAGCCTGGAGGTAAGCTACCAGGAAGTCTTTGATGGATGGGTTATGGAAGCGCAGCCCGGCATTCTTCGCTGATCTGATATTCAAATGCATGTTCCCAGACTTTGAACGGGCTTTCAAAAATCTCCAGCATAGCGATGGGAAACTCCTTTGGAGAATACTTTTCCCAAAGCCGGCTGTTGGCGATGTACTCGATGATCCGGGGATTATAATTGTCGTGGTTAATAAAACTCATCAGGGAATCCTGGCGGATGATCTCTGAAATATACGCGTAAGGAATCTGATTAAAGAATAGGTGATTATACAGGATGCGCGCCCGGACCATTGTGGTATATTTGGAAAGGTCCAGTATGGTTTTGACAAAGGCCATCTGGTCAAACTTTTCGAAGATCACGCTTGCCTGCATAAGGATATATTCCCAAAACATACCAGTTACCTAAAGGATGCCAGATATACAATAGGATAAAGCAGCCATTGACCAGCAGATACGACATTTGCAGGATACGCTGTATGTAATAAATGGGAAGTGGAAACTGCCTATACTGGTTGCTGTCCACCAGGGGAATACCCGCTTTCGAGATATACAACGGAGTACTGGCGGTATTACCACCAAAGTATTATCTAAAGAGCTTAAAGAACTGGAACAAAATAAGCTGGTACTACGCAAAGTATACGACACCTCTCCACCCCGTGTGGAGTACACGACTACTAGCTATTGCGATACGCTAAGCAATATGATTGCTGAAATGATTGACTGGGGTAAAAACCATCGAAATAAGATAAAGGAGGATTAATAATTGGGTTTCTAAATTTTTTTGAAGCAAAAGATCTTCAGATTATATCCTTAAATACACAGATTTTTAATATTAAAACCGCCACCGTCACAATTTGTAAGAAAAATTAGTGTATTATAACCCTGGCGTGAAAATTTACGCTTTATCGGTCTTCCAAGATCATATTATGCCTTTTTTTATATCTTTCTTAAAAAAACTAACTCATATAGAGAATCCAAAGCATGATGACAAAACTTTCATTGTACAATCGCAGCACGATTATTGTCGGTTTTTTTTTCATGAAAAACATACACCTTCAGTCATCAGAAAACGAATCCTGATCACTATTTACTAGCAACATTAATCATACCACTAATGTGTAATTTAGCTGTTTGCTGGCCTTTGTTCTACAGATTCTTATAGGTTAGCTAACCTTGAATCGACTCGTTCCTCTCCCTTATCTTCTTTTCGCTGAACCGAGGCAGCGCAAAATAGATGTAGAGTAATACTATGGGAATAATACTAAAAGCCACGTTCCAAAAAGAAATAATTAAGGCAGCTAAGTGTAGCACAGGGGCGATCGCATACTCTCTTGTCAGCAGTTTGACAAGTGCCGGGTCTGTATTTTCTTCCAAAAGACCTTTCTTTCTGGTGGCATACCACCATACGCAGTTATAAAGTACTGTCATCAACACCAATGTAGTATGATAGATCAATGCTGCCGTTCTTTCGTCTGGTTTGCCTACATGGAGTGCCAATAATCCTGTAGTGAAAGACTGGAGTGTGACAAACATTAAAAACAAGATATGTAATATGAGCAGGTACTGATCTGTCTTTTTTATATAAATAAACATGTTGTGATGGTTGGACCAGGCAACGCATATAAACAGGAAAGACGCGGCGAACGCAGCATAATGAGGCCAGTTTTTCAATATCTCTCCCAGCAGATCTGTTCCGGCTTCCGGTTTAGGCAATTCTGTGGCGAGTAATGTTGCGGCAATAGCTAAAACAGCATCGCTAAAATATTCAAGCCTGTCAGTTGTTCGATGATTGTACATAAGATCCCTATTAAACTAATTTTTTTGCAGGCCTGAACTGAAAACCAAATATCTCTTGATATCGGCAATTGATCACAACGATATCTTATGTGGTTGGATCGGGTAATATTTGAGATTGTCCACATAATCCGATCAGATCATATTCAGCAGGCAAGTGATAGCGGTCGGCCTGTGCCGGATGCCGACCTGCAGTCACTGCCAGCTTTTGTTAGAGATCACTTAAAGGCAAGTATTTTTACTTTGTCAATCACTGGCGTCGAAACAAGTAGTTCATCGGCGCTGGCCATCAGTGCTTTAGCGATCTCACCGTTTAAGTGCGCATCTCGACCGGCATCATCGGTAAATGTATCGAATATACCAAAGGTGGAAGGTCCGAGCTGCAATGCATACCAGCGAATAGTACCGGATTCAGCTTCTGCCAAAGGCAAAGCGCTTGCAAGGAAGTCAGCAACTTGTTGTTCTTTACCGGGTTTAGCCTCGAAGTGGGCCAGTAATGCTAAATTTTCCATTTGATCAATTTTAATAGAACGGTTCGTTAGCGGCAATATACCGCCATAATAGATTGAACACGAATAGTGCCACGATCAGGCAATTCAGATGCTTAGCAAATACATAATTATTTTCACAATTGATAGGTTAAAAGTCTTTTAACTGTTCATCTGCTTGGAATAGCAATCCTTTGACCGCGTTCATCCGGTTTCCTATGCGGCGCTTTTTGACCCTGGCATAACGCTGGGTAGTTCTTATACTTTTATGTCCGAGCATTTTGCTCACATCTTCCAATGGGAATTCCAGGACGTTGAGCATGATGTCTGCAAAAGTATGGCGTGCAAGGTGGGTATTCAGCTCTCTTCCGATACCACAAATATCGGCAAGTTCCTTCAAGTAGGTATTGTATTTCGCATTGCTATTTACCGGTAAGAGGCTATTTTTAAAACGGCAATAGGGATCATCTTTGTATTTATCAATGATTTCATCCACTATGGGGAGCACCGGTACCATCTCAGTCACCTTTGTCTTTCCTCTTTCCTTAACCAACCATCGTTCCCGTTCAACACCGTGTTTTTTGATATGCTGCGGTGTCAGGGCATAGATGTCCTGATAGGCAAAACCTGTAAAACATTGGAAAACGAAAGCATCTCTAACCTTGTCCAAGCGTAAAATTTTTAACCTTTTGATCGTGAGGTACCGGAAAAGCTTTTGCGCAAATGAAAAGTCAATTTCGGACAGGAGCAGATCGTTACATTTAAATTCAAAAGAAATAAATTCTTTAAGCTTCCTCTGAGAAGACCTCCATTGCCTAAGCGTTGCTTTTGAACGCTGGCCAATTGCCGCTAGTTCGGCAAATTCAGCCAGGTGATATTCACTTAGCTCCAGAAGCGTCGGTATTTCCTCAACAGTTGTTCTTTTGCCAATTTTCTCCAGGTGTAAGGGTGCATTTTTGTAGGCATTCCTAACCATTTGTGGTGTAACAAATCCATGGGACATCCGGAGAACCTTAAAGTGGGTTTCAAGATCCGACTCCACATCACTCAGTGCGAGGTTGACAGCTTTGTGATCCCTACCAGCAGATGCCCGTTCGGTAACCAGATCCAGTGATCGATATGAACTTTTTTGGATGTAGAGAATTCCTATTCCATCCCGTCGATGGTAATCCTACAGATCACCGTTGCGTAGCCGTCCTTACCGGCTTTTGATTTTTTGTGCCAGAACAATATGTTCATGACCTGATTGCTTTTCATTTTCAATCCATTTAAAGTAACACATGTTATTTCCCGGACGGATCCGGCAAAACGGCTTATGCTAAAAACTGATTCGATAGGTGGGGAGCCTAATGGTGGCCAACAAATTTAATTCATAATATGGCCAGTGAATTACCACCATACAGATTGACTTAAGTTGTATTTGATTGATTTATCTTCGAAAAGCTATCTTGGTCTAAATATTATTAAACCAAAAAAGACACAATTTCTTGCGTCTTTCTGTGATCCCGCTGGGATTTGCACCTAGTGCAAAAATCAACGTTTGCAATATTTTATAGTGGTTTTGAAATTCGAACTCCCCGAATAACGCACCTTTTAATTAATAGAGAATAGCTGCAAATGCTACATATAAATACACTAATTTTTTTCAGAAATACGAAACACAATTAATATTCACTTATCCTATCAATTTTATAAATTGTTATATGCTGCTAACCACTCAGGTTTAGTCAAAATTTCTGTTAAAAATGAGGCCTTTAAAAATTTCCTGTCGTCATACTTGTCAATCATATATTCTTCGATAACATCAGATACAACTTCATGATAGGTTAAATTATGATCTCTCATTCTATTCTTTTCAAATCTATATTTTAACAATCTTAATTCCGTTTTGCTAAACTGCCTTACCTCTTCATTATATCTTATACGAATCCCAAACAACCAGTTCCAAGTGTCAACTTTACCAACATCATTATTAAATCCTATTACTATTTCCTGTTCACTTAATAACAGATAATCTGTAGAATCTGATTCATTTATACTAACACTAATTTCAAACTCATTCTCCAAAGCTTTAAAAGGATAGAATGATATCCTTCCATTTTCAAATGGATTCTTTATTGTCTTCCATTTTTTATTACACTTGTTGCATACAGGAGGCAAATTCGTAAAATTGACTGATGCGAAGGGATATTCCGCTTTAGGTAAATAGTGATCATTATCCTCACGAAAAGGGGATTCATTACTCTCAATCCTAATCAATCCACAGCAAGGGCAAAAGTCATAGCTGTTATTATTCTCTACTAGTTTGTTATAATAATCTAATTTTTCTTTTGAACTAATCAATTCATTATAAAATCTGACTAACAAAGGTTTCATTCTTTGTTCAACAACAAGATGTAATGTGTTAAGTTCAATTGGACTTAATGCCCCTTCGCATAAAGATTCAATATCATTATTAATAAAGAAAGCTTCACGGATTGCAGCCCTTTCTTCATCAGTCAATGCTTTACATATCTCATAAATTTCATCTACAGATACCTTTACCCAATCTCTCGCTAAATATATAAGCTCAAATTCTTCCGATAATAAATCTTGAGCATTTTGACCATCAACCGCATTACACCAAACTTCACATACTAAATGCTGAACATGATTTTGATAAAGGAAAACTCCATGATTATCTAATGGTTTATAAGCTCTTAGCATTTGGATTATCTTTAAGTTTTCTATTTAGTTGCGATAATACCATATCTTTCTCAATGGATTCTCCAAATTTCCTCAATAACAACTTTGCTTTAGCAATCTCTTCAGTCGTATTTATTTCATCTATATTTATATTATCAATTTCGGAAAATGATAAGTCGCCAATTGATTGATTGTAATCAAAAAGTTTATCTAAGACCAGTTCGACAGATGTCCCATAAGTATTGAAAGTGTTTTCAATTTCAGAAACTTTTTTTGCAGTCGTTTTACCTTCACCATCCTTCTCAAATAATATGACATTATCAGGTAAACAATCCGATATGATGAACGGAGAGTGTGAAGTCAATAATACATCTTTTAATAAATGTACATTATACTCTTTTCCCTTACTCCCAGCTACTATACTATCGTTTAATACTTTGACAAATTTAGCCCTCCATTTTGGGTTAAAATGGGTTTCCGGTTCATCCAACAACAACAACGTACGTCTGTCTTTAAGTAATAAACAGATTCCAATAGTATGAATGAATTGATGTTCCCCATCAGAAAAACTCCTTAATAGCAAATCCTTTTTCGTACCAGTCTTCTTCAACTCCTTAATTATATAAAAATCTAAGAAATGAAATACATCCTTAGAAGGGCTTGGTGTTGGTAATTTTCCATCTATATATACACCTTTTGATCGATAAACCTCAGCTTTGGTTCTTTCATCAATAAAATAGTTATTTAGCTCGTATAATAAACGGAATAGTTGAAAGCATTCTAAAGCATTATTAAAATGACTTCTAAAAGCTTCTTTTGTTGCCTCGTCAACATAGAAATCTAACCATAAAGTATTTGTTTCATGATCTAAAAACCATGAGGTAGCACATTTTTTGAGATTATCTAGTTCTCTATGTTCAAGGAAATCTAATATTGGTAGTTTTTTAGTATTTCCCTTGGAATCTTTAAATTCAAAGTCATGGAAATGAATGTTCATTCTAAAACTCCTTAGGCCCAAAATACCTGTATTATCTACAGATCTAAGTGGAGCGAGGGTTTCATCATCTTCAAACAGCAAACAAGTTAATAATACAGCCTGACTCATATTGTTATCAATATAAATCAAACTATTTTCTGCCTCATGATAACCATCATAATTATCTCTAACAGCCTGTAAATATTCATCCAAATGAATCAAACGACTTTTTATAAATGGTAAACTTAAAATTTCATTTTCACCTGATGAATATCCTATAATATGAGCTGGTAAATATGTTTTTCCTTCTGCAGCAGATTCTTTATTCTTTGAAGGAACTAATGAAACTTTTCTTTTCTCAACTGATTCATCAAAGGGAAAGGATTGGATAAACATTTGCGGCTCTTTGCCTTCTTCTTTAACAATGGTTACTTTATCAAAATAATAAAGAGTATAGTATTTCCTGTTGTGTTGACCAATCAAGTACTCCACAGTGAAAGCATCGGGCGTACATTCCGATCTTCTGAAATTTTGAAGATTTTGAATATTATTGGGTAAATATCTTGCTACACAAACTTCTAAATGATAGAAAATATTGGCCAAGGCTTCTAATACGTTTGATTTACCACTTCCATTTAGACCTGCAAAACAAAAAGGACGAAAATATTCCATAGCTTCAGTATCAGCTAGCGAATGGAAATTTATTTCAAAGCCTTGTTGAAGGCTTCGGAATCCTTCTTTATTTTCTATTTTGAGTTTTAGTAATTTCATTAAATAGTCAATTTTACACGTTTCGACTTTTCATCAAAGACTTGTTTTATTTTATGCTCTTTTAGAAGTTCAAATACAAATTCTTTTGCTTTGTCGTATGCCTCTCGATCATGAAATTTATAGTTATTTAGCTCATTTTTATCCAACCTATCCAACAAGAACTGTATTGATTGAGAAGTACTATTTTCCCTGAAAAATGTGTAATCATTTTCCAATAAAACTTCCAAATCAACAGCGGTATTGAAATTTAATTGGCCTTTGAAGGCAAGTTGGGATAAACTATCTCTTAACATTTCAACCGCATACTTTGCTTTTTCAAGTTTTAGTTTGATGCTACTTACTTTTGAATATAGCAATCCAAATCTATCTTGCAAATCAATTGGAGGTAATAACAGTTGAATTTTTGCAATTTTACGTAACCCTAAATCTCTGTTTGCTATACCTTGAGTGTAGCGTTGGGTTTGATAGTAACCGTAATCTGAATTTATAAAACTTTCAAAGTAGTATGGATTAACCTCTTCTTTTAATCTAACTACAGCTAAATGCACCCAAATACAAAATTCAAATTCCCAGTCAATAACTTTAGCACATCCTGTTGTTCCCCCTTTAGTAATAATGACATCGTATTTGCTTGGCTTGAAATATTTAATTAATCTTTCATAAATTTCTTGAGATACGAATTTTAGATCGTTTAATACAAGCTGCCCCGGCTTAATGTTTCTTGTAGATAAAATTGGTATTCCATTATCTACATAGTCCGGAGAAACGTGTGGACCATCTTTGATCGTATGACTAACCTCTTCGATACTAACTTTCCTAAATCCCTTTTCGTTTTTTATCGGATCTCCAAACATTTCCAGAAAAGTGGCCTTTATTAATTCATCATATTTCTGAATTGTTTCTTCTTTTTTATCCAAAATGACTTTTACTTTATCTAAAATGGAAACAATTTTATTTTGAGTTTCAATATCCGGTAGTGGTATTGGAAGCCTTTCTAATGCTGATCGACTTAAATGTGGAATAATTGCTCCTGTAGAAGTATTTTGAAAATATTTGAACTTTGAAGATAGAAAGTAACCTATATAAATGCTGTTACATTTATCTCTTAAATCTTCTTTAATGGATAATCTAGCCAATGTGCTTCCAATAACTCCATTAAGTCTAAAACCTATGGTTCCTACATTAGCACCATCCCAAGCTATAATTATATCATTTTCGTTAACATATACAGACTTAGTGTCATTTGTGTATTTCAATTGATTGTTATTACGCAAGTCTTCAATCTGTAAATACCTATGGGAGTAACCATCAGGTTTATCTGAATAGGAACTTACTTTCGTCCCTTTCGAAATATTAAAAATATTATTCACAAACTCCATTATCCAATCATATTTTTAAGTTCATCCATTTCCTTTCGGATGGTATCCTCTAGTTGAAAAATGGCTTCCAATATTTCTTTTGGTGGATCATAACTTTGCTCTTCATATTCGAATTGCCTATAACGATTATAACTTAAATCAAAACCATTCAACTTAATCTCTTCTACAGATACATAAAAATGAGTAAGCCGCTCTGTAGAAATATTTGTTTCTCTTTGATTAAAAGTGTCTCTGGCTATTGGGAGTGGATTATCAGATAGCTTTCTTCTATTATCATCCAAGCTATATCCGTCATTCTTTAACTCATAAAACCAAACTCTTTTCGTATTTAAAATAATACTATCTTCTTTAATTTTAGAGAAGACCAAAATTGAAGTTTTAACACCCGCGTAAGGTTTGAAGACTCCGCTTGGTAAAGAAATTACGGCTTCCACATTATTGTCTTTTAATAAAACCTCTCTCGTAGCTTTTTGATTTTTGCTCCCATTGGACAAAACACCTTCCGGAATAATAACGGCAGCCTTACCTCCTTTACGAAGCATTTTAGAAATACGAATTAAGAACAGCAACTCACTTTGAGTTCCATAACTTTTGAGTTTATCACTAACACCATCTTTATTTATTCTTCCAGTAAATGGTGGATTGGCAAGAACCATTGAATATTCTCCGTCCTTATGCTGTACGTCATATTCTTTTGATAGAGAATCCAAGTTTTCAATTTGCGGGATTTTTATTCCATGAAGCATTAGATTCATTAAGCCAATGCGTACCATATTTTGGTCGATATCGAAGCCGAAAAAGGTCTTACTGTTCAGCTTATTCCAAATTTTTGAATCTGTTATTTTCTCTCCACCGTTTCTCTTATAACGGATTAATCCATTTTCGTCTTCTATTACATTATCTGTTTTTGTATATTTTGTAAGTATGTGTTGATAAGCTCCCAGTAAGAATCCTCCGGTGCCACAAGCAGGATCACAAATTTTATCATTTATATCTGGGTTTATAAGTTCACACATAAATTGAATTATATGCCTTGGAGTTCTAAACTGTCCATTTTTTCCCGAAGTGCTAATTTCATTGATAAGATATTCGTAAACATCTCCTTGCGTGTCTTGGAACTGCTGTCCTTCTTCTTGTTGCAGTTTGATATCTTCAAAAATGCTATTTATATCCTCAACGGCTTCCTTAAGCAATGTTGCATTGTTGATTCCAAAAACAGCGTTTTGCATATGCCGAGTATAAGGCTGACTGGGATCATTTAATCCCTTTATAAAAGGGAAAGCCTTTTTACTGACTACTTCTAATATTTCATCTGCATTTTCTAGCACTGAAAAATTTGACCAACGACAATCGTCAGCACTTTCTAAAATAGCTTTGCCATTTTTTCCTTTTAACGGGCTGCCATTTTTATCTACTTTTTCTTTGATAAAAAGTGTCTTATGTTTTGGGTTCTGAATTTTGGCTTCTTTATCTGCATCATCTATCCTCCGCAAAAACAACAAATATGAAATTTGTTCAATTGCCGTAATTGGATTAGTAATACCCCTGCTCCAAAACTTATCCCAAAGCTTATTTATTTTCGATTTTAAATCGTTTGACAACATAATATCCTTATATTTTTTCTAAAATTTCTGTTTTTACAAGTTCGTAAGCTTCAATAATCTCATAAGTCAAACCCGGTCTTAATAACCCTTCCATATCACCTAAAAAATCTTGATCCAAAATTTTTTTTTCCATGTTTTCTAGGAATTCCTTTTGCGACACACTATTATCTTCTTGCTTCATGTAAAATTTCCAAGCTTCGATAATTCTTGTTGAATCAACGTCATTCTGTGTAATCGCAAACCACATATCAAACAAATCTCTTCCTTTTCGTCTCTGGTACAGGGCACGCATTTTAGTTCCTAACAACTCGGCTAATTCATAGGTCGGAACAAGGACTTCACCGCTATACCATTCCGATTGCATAGTGTGCTTTACATCCTGGATGCCAAAAATTGTATGGTGTTCCCGACAATTAACCTCAACCTTTAATCTTAATGGAATTCCACCTTCTGAATCAAAGCGGTAAATCAATGTATTATTATGTTGTTTTTGTTTACGTATTGGTTTGTCACCCAAAAAAGATAATACTTCACGTAGCTTGTCCATAATTGGCCCGAATGGCTCTGCGGTAATTTGCACCAAATCTATGTCTTCAGAATATCTAGCGGCTGGCGAAAGATATAATTTATGTAATGCCGTTCCACCTCTAAAGGCCAATCGCTCTTTTAAATATTCATCGCTATATATTGCCATCAAAGCCCGCTCAATGACTAGATCCTGTTCTACCTGAAAATCCTCCTGCCAGGGAGCTTTCTTACGCCATGCGGTTATATATGCCTGTGGAATCATAAATCTGTTTCTATTTCTAAATTTTGAACAACCTTCCAGTCATTACCGGTTATCATCTCTGGCTTTTCCTTTTGCGGTCTTAATAGTATCGGGAAATAATTCACTGTCTTTAAATAGTCTTTTATTGGTTCGCTTAAATCATACATATTCAAAATCTCTTCTAGCAGAAAGCCTAAACGCTGAATCGCAGTTATAGGAGAATACCGTTTTGCTAGATCAAGCATCTTATCAGCATCTATACTTTCACAAAGTTCTTCCAACACTGTTGCAACTCTATTAAGGCCGCCCGCCTGTTCAAAATAATTTACCAAATCCAAAGCGGTTAACTCTGGAGATGATACGTTTATATATCCTGTATCAACCTTTTTTTGAACGATATCACTTTTTGCCCATTCCTTCTTTATATAGAAATTTATTTTCAGGTTATCGTTATCTACATTCCTTAAGCTTGGTTTCATTGTGATTACCGAAAAAGATTGAGGTTGCTGGTGGGCAGCTCCGTAATAAGCGGCTGCATTTAACAGACCTACGTAGTAATCTTTATCTAAAAATTTCATCAATTCTGACACAAATAAGGATGGTGGAAGAATTCCTTTAATCCGATATTCAGGAGTAATGATTACATAGAACTCATTTCTTATTAAGGCAATCTCGCCCTTCTTTTTAAGCCGCTGTAGTGCCTTTTTAATCGCCTCATCGGATTGTTCAAACTTATTCCGTACTTCCGGCAATGAAAATGCATACCTTCCATCTGAACGCAGTTCGCTAATAAAGTCCTCTAAGTAACCGTATTGCCCAATCATTTAAGTTTCCGTCTGACAAAAGGGATGATATTTATCCCTTCTTGCATACACAAACTTAGTTAATAAATACTGATTGTAACAAGTTTTCAAGATTTATTTCTCATTTCCCACCACTAAATGCGTAAATCCCTGATTATCGGATACCATTTCTATTTTGGAAAGCAAAATATTCTAATTATCTAGCTTAACATGTAATTTTGTCTATCACGCCATTATCCAATTTGATTATCACCTGATGCCTTTACCGTTTTTCTGATCGTGCTGGGTGTTATTATAGAATTATAATCGATAAATTTGGGGTACTAATTTATATTATCCACATGGGATAAATTAATTCGGAAAGTATGCCCAACAAATATTTTAAACCCCACGAAGCTTTTAACCTCAACCCGCATCCCTATGATATAGGTATTTTTACCGGGCTGAAAAATGGCTTTGAGGATAATCTTTTTATAAAAAAGCTTTTTACATTACCTGAAAAAGAATACCCTGCCTTTTATCAATATCACCTTGCCTATTTTCTAGAAAAAAAACCAGACGGCGAAGAGGAATTTTTCACTTTTGTCTGGCAAATTGTTCTAAGACGTATCAATTTTTTAGAGCATAAAAATCCTTTTAATTCCAGTCATGCACTGGATATGGAGATACTGGAAAAACTCACAGATTTTCAAAAATATCTACGCTCGATTGACCAGTGGCATACCCAAAAGACCCTCCCTGAAATTATTGCCGATCAGGTCGAGCTGATCAGGAAACAACAATTAGAGATTACAGATTTAAAGGCAGAACTGAAAGAAGCCCGACAGTGGGATGGCTATATAAATATCAGGAATGAACAAGCTTTAGCTATACTAGATCTATTCCTGCAAATGCAGAAATTAAAGGCGCCGGATGGCAACGAATTGTTGATCACCCCTGCACAAAACACCTGGGCTAAGATGATCAGTAAGTATTTCAGAGAATATGATCAGGAGAATATTGGACAGGTCAAAGAAATAAAGATAGATAAATTACGGTACTATCTCCGAGGCATTGATCCAAAAGATCCTCTGAAAAGAGAGAATGAAATACCTGAAAAGCATAGACTTTACACAATTACTCCTGCAAAAAAGAAGAAATAACGTTTTTACGGCTCATCATCCGATCTAAAAGAAACGGTTTTCTATCAATCTGATAATAAGAATTTTAATAGCACTCTCCAAGCATATTCAAACCTTATCAATTTACCACGCAAACCCGGTGGTAACAAAAAACTAAATCCATAGCATTCTTTTGTCCCAAAACAAAGGCTATGGTTATTATCAATGAACAAGCCCTTAGCCAGTGCATCAGGGATGCATTGCGGGCAGAACTACAACAACATTTTAAAACAGGCGGCAGTTCCAGTCAGGAACAGCAAGAACACCTATTATCCAAACAGGAACTAGCCGCTGAGCTTGGCGTATCGCTGGTCACTCTGACAGACTGGATGAAAAAGGGGCTGCCCTTTTTGCGACTGCACAGGTCCTTTGTCCCAATGACTTTTCCTGCTTTTGCATTCCATCGCTCTGGTTCGCAGCTTCTGCTTGTAGACATCTCCGCACGAATCCCGTCCACCGTAATTCTTAAAAAGATAAAGTAAACAGCCCCTTTTGTGTAGTTTTTTGGCTTTTTCAAAAAGAAAAGACGCTAAAATTAGTTTTCATAACGATAACATTAAGGTTAAACAAAAATAGCTTTGCAGTTTCATTCATACAAGATGTTCATCTATTAAACTAGTTGAATATCAATATGTTAATACGAATTAGGGGAGTTTGATATATAAAGAACGACGCACCGAATGACACAAATTTTATATGCGATTTAATGCATATTTTGGTAAAATCCGTAAAAGCAAAAACCCTGCAATCATTTGATTTTCAGGGTTTTAGTTCTCTTTTATATTTTTTTTGTGATCCCGCTGGGATTCGAACCCAGGACCACTACATTAAAAGTGTAATGCTCTACCAGCTGAGCTACGGAATCGTTTTTCCTTGTTGTTTAAGGAGGTGCAAATATAGGGATAATAATTAATCGTGCAAATCTTTTTTTATTTTTATTTGAAGCGTTTTATTGAGCCCTTTACAACTGTCTGATTTTTAAAAATATAGTCGCCAAAAAAAAATAAAAATTATTTAGTCGACTTCGGTATAAAGTTTAAAAACGACTGGAACTGCGCCTTATGCTTGTTTTTATCCAGTTTAAAGTAGAAAGCACCGCGACGGGAATTCGATTTATCTTTTTCAGTTTGCTTAATTAACAGACCACTTGCGGTGATTTTACGGATGAAGTTCCGGTTATCAATAGGGGTATCATATACCTGCTCATAAAGCGATTGCAATTGTGGAATGGTAAATTTCTTTGGCAGTAGTTCAAATAAAATAGGATGGAGGGCTGCCTGATAACGGATCTTATCCATCGCGGCTTGCACCATTTCATTATGGTCGAAAATCAGTTCAGGAACTTCCGCAAGTTTAAACCACTCGGCATGGAACTGGTCGCTAATCTGTTTGCTGTATTTATTGATGTCGATTAAAGCAAAATACACCACCGAAATAGTACGCTCAATCGGATCACGATCCGGGCGTCCGTAGGCATGGAGTTGTTCGAGGTACACATCGTGCAGGCCCGTCAGCTCCAGAAGGATACGCTTGGCGGCACCATCCAGGTTTTCTTCGTCGCCGATAAATCCACCCATTAAGCTCCATTTATCTTTTACCGGTTCGATAGCTCTTTTGATGACCAGGAGTTTCAATTGCTCGCCATCGTAGCCGAAGATGATACAATCTACCGCTACAAGTACAGGTTTCTGGTTAAGGTATTTAGCCATTTTTAAGCAGAACGTTTTAGGTTGTTGTGAATGATTTGCTAACATTGCAAACCGATGCAAATTATGCGATTTTTTCTGATGTTATAAAGTCAATTCAATATTAACTCAAATATTATTGATAATCGTTACAATGACGATAATATATTTTTGCTACTTTAGCCTTAACCAAAATAAATCTTTATGAAGAAAATATATCTTAAGCCGGTATCGGTTGCGGCCATTTGTGCTGCTATGTTCCTGTATTCGTGCCAGTCTAAAACAGAAAAGTCTGTCCAAAACACCACTGCGTTGGACAGTACCAAATACGAAAGCACTATTGATGGTAAAGCCGTTAAATTATACACACTCAAAAATAAAGACGGTGCAAGCATAAGCATTACCAATTATGGCGGAAGGATTGTTTCGCTTATGGTTCCTGATAAGGATAATAAATTAACTGATGTGGTTTTAGGCTACGATAGCATTGGGGCCTACCGCAAAAAAGGTGAACCCTTTTTTGGCGCGTTAATCGGTAGGTATGGCAACCGCATTGGCAAAGGGAAGTTTACTTTGAATGGGGAGCAATATCAGTTACAGCTTAACGATGGACTTAATACACTTCACGGTGGAACTGATGGTTTTTATTCAAAAGTGTGGGACGCCAAACAATTAGATGGGCACAAACTGGAGCTGACTTACGTAGCTAAAGATGGTGAAGCGGGTTATCCGGGTACGTTGAATGTTAAAGTAATTTATACCCTAACGGATGATAATGCGGTGCAGATCGACTACGAAGCCACTACAGATAAAGCTACGGTGGTGAACTTAACCAACCACGCCTATTTTAACCTGAACGGTGAAGGGAACAATACCATCCTTGATCATGAATTAACCGTTGCTGCAGATTCGATTACGCCGGTTGATTCTACTTTGATCCCAACAGGAAAGTTAACCGCTGTTGCAGGTACTCCATTTGATTTCAATAAGGCGAAAACGATTGGCAAATCTATTGAAGATAAAGACGAGCAGTTGAAGTATGGTAAAGGATACGACCATAACTTCGCTTTAAAAGCACACGATGCTAAAACATCAATTGCTACGGTAAAGAGTACGGTAACTGGAATTAAAATGGATATTTACACCACAGAGCCGGGTTTACAGTTTTACAGCGGAAACTTCCTAACCGGAGCTGATAAAGATGGTAAAGGAGGTAAGTCATATCCGCATCGCTCAGCGATTTGCCTGGAAACACAGCATTTTCCTGATGCACCAAATCATCCGAACTTTGCTTCCACGGAGTTGAAACCAGGACAGACATACAAAACGAGTACGACATATAAGTTTTCGAAGTAGGTAATCTATTTTTACTACGAAGACACAAAGAATGAAGGAGCTCCTGCGTTGCAGGAGTTTTTTTGTGGGTAGCCACGGAAACACGGAAGGCGCGGAATTTCAAAACAAAAGACACAAAAGAACACAAAGCATAATGATCCCCTTTGTGTTCTTTTGTGTCTTTGTGGTTTTTTTTAATGACGGAAATACTTCGGTATATGCGAAATCAGCGAGATCTGCGGGAACTTCATTGCCATCATGAACTCAAGACTTCGGACTAATTACACCTCCAATAATCTGTCAGGAAATTGGGAAACCTTCTCAATCGTCAGCTGCTGCATGATCTGGTAAAGGTGCGTTTTGAACATATTAATGGTATGTTCACCGCCTTCGTTACCCAAAGCACCAACACCATACATAAACGGGCGTCCCATAAAATTGAATTCAGATCCAACAGCATGTGCCCTGGCTAAATCTACACCTGAACGGATACCACCATCAAGCATGATTTTTAATTTCGATTTATAAGCGGGATTTGCGGCCAGTTTGATTAATGAATTGATCGATGATTCACCTGCATCAATTTGTCTTCCGCCGTGGTTCGATACAATTACCCCATCAACACCAATCTGTATAGCTGCCTGCATATCTTCATCCGTTGCAATGCCTTTCAGTACCAGTGGTCCTTTCCAGATTTCGCGGATAGCAGAAACCTTTTCGATATCTACCTTACCGGTAAAAGTCCGGTTCATGAATTGCCCCAGTTGCGACATGTCCATACCTTTTTCCATATATGGCTTTAGTGTAGCAAAAGACGGGATCCCATGCTGTAAGGTTTTAATGCCCCATAGTGGTCTTGCAAATGCCTGAAGAATGTTATTGATGGACATCTTCGGTGGAATGGATAGTCCGCTTTTAATTTCTTTATACCGCAACCCAAATGCAGGAACATCAACCAATACGACGAGCACCGGGCATTCAACCGCTTTCAAACGGTTCAATATATCATCCCTTAACCTGCTTTCTGTCGGGTGATAGAGCTGAAACCATGCCTTTCCATCAGAAACTTCGGCAATGCGCTCAATGCTGCTGGTAGAAACGGTACTTAAAGTATAAGGGATATCATGTTTTGCTGCTGCTTTGGCTAATATTTCAGGAGCATTAGGCCACATTAAACCTTGCAGGCCTATTGGTGAAATACCAAACGGAGCACTATACTTACGGCCGAACAGCTCTACCGACATGTCGATTTCTGACCCTACACGCAGGTAATTTGGCTTCAGGTAAATATCATCAAAATCGTTCTCGTTACGTGCCAAATTCAGTCCCTCATTACAACCACCTTCTAAGTAGTCGAACGCGAACTTAGGAATTCTGTTTTTTGCTTTACGCCTTAAGTCGGCAACAGAAGGATATTGCGGATGGTAAGGAAATGTAATTTTTTTGCTCATTATTTAATCTATTGTCTTGGTCAGATGCCTTTTAAAGTCGAAAACTAATATTATATATTAATTTCTCCATCCTGCACTATCTGTTATATTCGGTTTATTTAGGAATTTAACTACCTAAAAGCTCTAAAATGATAAATTTCCGTGGTTTACAGTCTATAAAAAGCTTTGGCATTATCACTGAAAACTGATTTTCTTTGCTGCTCACTCAGCCTTTCCGTGTATTTGCGCACAAGCTGAAGCCAGTCCTGGTAAGGGCGGCTGATGAGCATTACCGGCCAGTCGCTGCCATACATGATCCGCTCTGCACCAAAGTTTTCAAAAATCACATCGAAGCAGTTAAAAATTTCAATCTCTTTCCAGTTTTCCCAGTCGGCTTCTGCAAGCAAGCCTGAAACTTTACAATATACATTCGGATTTTCTGCCAGTGTTTTAATATGGCCAGCCCAGGTTTTTAAATCTTGCGATTTTACATCCGGTTTACCGCAATGATCGAGGACAAAGGCCTGGTCAGGAACCTGGTCGACCATCCTGATGATGCTATCGAGCTGATTGTGGTAACACAGCAGGTCGTAAGTATAGCCGAAATCTTTCAGTTGCCTGATGCCCGCAATGAAATCCGGGTTAAGTATGAACGCCTGATTTTCTGCCTGAAGCACATGGCGCCAGCCTTTGATCAGTTTAAAATTGCTCCAATGTTTTAGGCGATCAGCAAGATCAGGGTTTTTAAGATCGATCCAGCCGACAATGCCTTTAATCAGGTCATTTTGTTCTGCCAGTGACAGCAGGAATTCATTTTCAGCCTCCGACTGGTTGGCCTGAACCGCTACGCAGCCCGTAATCTGGAGGTCGCTGTATATCCGGCTTAAGTTTTTAGGGGAGAAGTCATTGCGGATCGCCTGCATGTCTTCGGTGATCCAGCTATCCCTTACCGGATCAAAATTCCAGAAATGTACGTGGGTATCAATCATGATCTATAGCTTGAAAATTTTATCCATTAGCCGCCATTTCTCACCCGGCTCAGCTCCTGGCAGCGCCTGCTGGTATTTCCACATCAGGGTTTCCCATTCCTGCACTTTCGGGTTTTCCAGGTCGGCCTGTGCTTTCTTCTCAAAAGAAAAGTCTTCACCCACTTCCATAACCATAAACAGCCTGCTTCCGCTTAAGTAGATTTCCATATCGAGCACACCTGCCGAAGTAATACTTTCCTGTATCTCCGGCCAGATCGCTTCATGGTGTTTTCTGTATCCTGCAATCAGGGAGGGCTCATCGATCAGATCGAGGGTGAAGCAATATCTCTGCATTAGTTTTCGGTGTAAGCTTTAACGTTTTGTTTACTTGAACCTAAACCATCAATGCCTAGTTCCACTACATCACCATCTTTAAGGTACCATGGTTCTGGTTTTTGTCCTAAGCCAACACCTGCAGGTGTTCCGGTAGTAATCACATCACCCGGCAATAGCGTCATAAACTGACTGATATAAGATACCATAAATGGCACATTGAAAATCAGGTTTGAAGTATTACCGTCCTGTAAAGTTTCTCCGTTAACCGTTAACCAAAGGCGAAGATTGTGCACATCTTCAATCTCATCCTGGGTGGCAATGAATGGGCCAATCGGAGCAAACGTATCGCAACTTTTACCTTTCACCCATTGTCCGTTGCGTTCCAGCTGGAATTCACGTTCACTGTAATCGTTGTGCAGCACGTAGCCTGCAATGTGGTCTAATGCATTTTCCTCAGATACATAGCTGGCTTTTTTGCCAATAACAATTGCAAGTTCCACTTCCCAGTCTGTTTTTTTACTGTTTTTAGGGATGGTGAGGTCATCATTTGGACCCACAATCGCTGAAGTGGCTTTAAAGAATAAAATCGGTTCAGCAGGGATAGGTGCATTGGTTTCTGCAGCGTGATCTTTGTAGTTTAAGCCTACACAGATGATTTTGGAAGGACGCGCCAATGCTGGTCCGAGGCGTACACCTTTATCTACTTCTGTTAAGCTCGCAGTAGCGATATCCTGTTTTAGTTTTTCCAGTCCATCGCCACCAAAAAATGCTTCATTGTAATCCTGTACCAAACCTGAAACGTCATAGTATTTATCATCTATAATCACTCCTGGTTTTTCTGCACCTGCAGCTCCAAAACGTATTAATTTCATATTGTTAATTTTTATATAGTATCAAGTGAGGTATCTTCGGGCTTAGTATTAATTATTTAAAGTAGTAAAGCCACCGTCGATCGGATAATCGCAGCCGGTAATAAACGAAGCCTCGTCGCTGCATAAATACAACGCCAGTGCACCGATCTCTTCCGGTTTGGCCATTCTGCCGATGGGCTGCGTTTTAGATAATTTATCGAACATTTCGTCAATATTATCCGGATAGTTTTTTTGCAGAAAACCATCCACAAAAGGGGTATGCACACGGGCCGGTGAAATGGAATTGCACCTGATGTTTTCACCGATATAGTCCTTCGCCACACTCATGGTCATGGCTTTCACCGCACCTTTTGCTGTACTGTAGGCAAACCTGTCGGGCAGGCCAATCAGCGAGGCAATAGACGCCATATTGATGATTACGCCGCCACCAGCCGCACGAAGCTGAGGGATTGCCGCATATAAACAATTGTAAACGCCTTTTACATTCACCCGCATAATGCGATCGAAATCGGCTTCTTCGGTTGTATCGGCTTTTCCAATATGCGCAATGCCGGCATTGTTAACTAATATATTAATCTGTCCGATTTTGTTAAAAGTATCAATTACAGCCTGGTGGTCAGATACATCGCAGGCGTAGCTGAATGCAGCACCGCCGCCATTTTTAATTTCCTGCAAGGTGTTTTCGGCATGTTCAGGGCCCAATTCAATGATGTGAACCTCTGCGCCCTGCTTTGCCAATACGGTTGCAATGGCTTTGCCGATTCCGCTACCGCCACCCGTAACCACTGCTCTTTTGTTTGTTAAAGAAAACATGTTTATGGTTTAAATTTATAATTGATTAGAATATGCTTACAAATAAAATAAATATTGTTGATTAAAATTCTTTATCTTCTAATCTAATTATCCTTTTGCTTGCCAAATAGTACTATAAGCAATTTTAAGGCATAGAAATTTTACAAAAGCGAACGGCTCATTTGCTTATATTTGAATATTATTTTTATATTTAAATAATTTATTAACCAAATATAATGCTGATCGGATTCGATTAGTCTTTTATCAGAGCCACACCGAATGAGAAAATTCCTGATTTTTGCTTTCTGTTTCCTATTATCTTTCATTTCAATTTGTTCAGGGGCAACCCTTCCATTGCAGAAAACCATTATTGTTTCCGGCAGGCAACAGTTACGCGTTCAGTTTGGCGCGGAAAGACTGTCGAAAAGCTTAACCGCCAACGGTATCAGTAACCGAATTGAAAAAAAACAGAAACCGGTCGCTGCAAAAAATAACATCGTTATTGGAATCGTAGATGATCAGGCATTCGTGGCAGCGATTCCCAAAGCGATTCTCAGTAAGCTCGTTCAGCAAAAAGAAAGTTTTATCATTTCCAGCGCGCCAAACGGTACCATTTATATTATTGGTTACGATGCTTCCGGAGCGCTGTACGGTTGTATGGAACTGGCTGATCAGGTACAGAAGACAAAAAAAATGCCGTTGCAGATCAATCTCACTGATCGTCCGGAGATGGTGCTCAGGGGAACTTGCATCGGATTGCAGAAACCAGATTACCTCACAGGTCACGATGTATATGAATACCCCTACACGGAGGAGACTTTCCCATGGTTATATGATAAAAAACTATGGATAAAGTATTTGGATATGATGGTGGAAAACCGTTACAATTCGCTTTATCTATGGAACGGACACCCATTTTCTTCTTTATTGCGGCTGAAAGATTATCCTTATGCAGTGGAAGTGGATGAAGCGACTTTAAAGAAAAATGAGGAGATTTTTCAGTTCCTGACGCATGAGGCAGACAAAAGAGGTATTTGGGTGATCCAGATGTTTTACAATATCATTATCCCAAAGCCATTTGCCGATAAGCACGGATTGAAAACGCAGGACCGCAACCGGCCTATTATTCCCTTAATTGCCGATTACACCAAAAAGTCCATTACGGCTTTTGTAGAAAAATATCCTAACGTTGGTTTAATGGTGGCTTTAGGCGAGGCCATGGAAGGTGTGGGGCAAGACGATATTGACTGGTTTACCAAAACCATTATCCCAGGTGTAAAAGATGGTTTAAAAGCTGCGGGCATAAAAGAGGAGCCACCCATTGTGCTCCGCGCCCATGATACGGATGCACCCAGTGTAATGAAAGCGGCACTGCCTTTATACAAAAATTTATACACCGAAAACAAATTTAACGGAGAGGCATTAACCACCTACCAACCCCGTGGTGCCTGGGCAGAGCTAAACAGGAAACTGGCAGCCATTGGTACCATTAATATATCGAATGTGCATATTCTGGCAAACCTGGAGCCTTTCAGGTATGGTTCGGCAGATTTCATTCAGAAGTCGGTACAAGCCATGAACAAAATTTATGGTGCCAAAGGATTACACTTATATCCACAGGCAAGCTATTGGGACTGGCCATATACTGCTGACCAGGTGAATGGCAGATTATTAGAGGTTGACAGGGACTGGATTTGGTATAAGGAATGGGCACGCTATTCCTGGAATTCGCAGCGCGACCGTACAAAAGAAATCGATTACTGGGGCGCAGAACTGGCATCGAAATACGGCACGGATCTGGCCGGTGGAAAAGAAATATTAAATGCTTACGAAGAATCGGGAGAGATTTCGCCCAAGTTGTTGCGCAGGTATGGTATAACCGATGGTAACCGCCAGACGCTGACACTGGGCATGCTGATGACGCAGCTAATTAATCCCTACCGATACGGTGTGTTTACCCTGATGTATGAATCGGAAGCGCCTGAAGGTGAAATGATCATCGACTATGCAGAAAAAGAATGGAAGAAACAGGGGCATATTGGTGAAACACCCATTCAGATTGCAAAAGAGGTGGTGGCACACGGCAAAAATGCCTTGGCATCGATCAATAAAGTGAAGGCCGGAAAAGATGTGGAAGAATTCAATCGTTTAAAAAACGATATGTATTGTTACGATGAAATGGCGAACTTTTATGCTGAAAAGGTTAAAGCCGCGCTCTGGATTCTGCGCTTTAAATATTCAAACCAGGTGGCTGATCTGGAACAGGCATTACCTTTCCTGCAAAACAGTGTAGATCATTATGCTAAACTAGTGAAACTGACCGAAGGGAGCTACCTGTATGCCAACAGCATGCAAACCAAACAGCGGAAAATCCCGATGCGTGGCGTAGATAAAACATTTATCCACTGGAAAGAGATGCTTCCGGTATTTAACAAAGAGCTGGAACATTTTAAAAGGAGTATTGATTCATTGAAATCGGTAAAAGGGGCGGGTATTGTAACAGTTCAGCCTTATAAAAACGCGGATGTAAAGCTAATCAGTCCATTAGAAAATTACACAGTTGAAAAAGAGGCAATCGTATTTGCAGATAGCTCGGTGCGCATCAAAGAAGTCGCAGACCAGCTGAACGGATTAAAAGGAATCAGACTTTCCAAAACCAGGCAATTAAAATCTGGTACGGAGATCAGCTTCGAGACTAGGATTCCGGTGAAGTTGCTGGTCGGCTTTTTCAATCAGAAAGATGCAAAATTCTTAGCGCCACCACAACTGGAAACAGATGCGAGTGCCAATAATTACGGACAATCGGAGATTAAAATCTCAAACGCGCTGGTATTGAATGGTTATCCGCCGGCAAATGTGCATGCTTATAGTTTCCCGGCCGGAAAACATACGTTAACTTTAGGAAAAGGGGAATGCCTGGTGCTGGGTTTTATTGATGATAAGCAGGAATTGCGCATTTTCAATGCGGGTTTAGATGGCAGAGGTAAGGATATAGATTGGTTATTTGAATAATGATAAATACGAAAAAAATATTATTTACAGCAGGTATCTCGCTGTTAACGATTAGCGGTTTTGCGCAACAATCGGCTATTTTAGGCACATCCAAACTTAAAAAGTATGTCGATTATTTTAACTCAATTGATACGGAGGCGGTAAAAAATTTTGTGCCGAACAGCGAGGCTTTTACCTGGCTGGCCGATCAGGCACCCATGTTCGAATGTCCTGATTCCGTATTGGAGCAAAACTATTATTATCGTTGGTGGACTTACCGCAAGCATCTGGTGAAAACTCCTGATGGATTTATCTTCACCGAGTTCATTGAGCCGGTAAAGCATGCAGGGAAATACAATTCCATCAGCTGCGCTTTGGGGCATCATATTTATGAAGGAAGATGGCTGAAAGACAATAGCTACTTAAAGGATTATATTAAGTTCTGGCTTTACAAAGCAGATATTGGGGAAAGCAAACAACGCTTCCACCAGTTTAGCAGCTGGGTAGATGACGCGGTTTATCAGAATGAACTGGTAAAACCAGACCAGGCTTTTTTAAAAGAGATTCTTCCTGCGCTGGATCTGGATTATGCCAAGTGGGAAGAGCAGCGCCAGCTTAAAAACGGTTTGTTCTGGCAAAATGATGTAAAAGATGGGATGGAGGAATCGGTGAGCGGTTCAAGGAAAGACCAGAATCAGCGTCCAACCATAAACAGTTATATGTACGGCAATGCAGTGGCTTTGAATAAGATTGCCAGTTTAATGGGTGATAAAGCAATGGCCTTAAAATACCAGGAAAAATCTGCAAGGATCAAAAGCCTGGTACAAGACAGTTTATGGAATACAACCGAAAGTTTTTTTGAAACCAGGAAGGCAAAAGGAGGCTCATCAGCTGTAAGGGAAGCGATCGGCTTTACCCCATGGGACTTTAATTTACCTGATGATAAGTCCGTTTACGCGAAAGCCTGGGATCAGTTACTGGATACTGCGGGGTTCAAAGCGCCCTGGGGGCTTACCACAGCAGAAAGAAGGGAGCCTACATTCAGGACCCGCGGCACGGGGCACAGTTGTGAATGGGATGGCGCACTCTGGCCCTTTGCCAGTTCGCAAACGCTGAAGGGATTAGCTAATTTGCTAACCAACTATAAGAATCATGGCAAAATGAATGCCCGGGTATTTTACCAGGAGTTGCACCAGTATGCTGCCTCGCACGTAAAAAACGGAAAACCTTACATCGGTGAATATCAGGATGAAAAAACCGGTGAATGGTTGAAAGGGGATAATCCGCGAAGCAGCTTTTACAACCACTCTACTTTTAATGATCTGGTGATTAATGACCTGATTGGGATCAAGCCCCGTGCAGATAATGTTTTGGAAATCACCCCGCTGATTCCGAAAAACCAGTGGGATTGGTTTGTATTGGATAACCTGTCGTACCACGGAAAAAGCATTACTGTGTTGTGGGATAAAACCGGAAAAAGGTACAATAAGGGAAAGGGTTTCCTGATTTTTGACAATGGAAAAGAAATTTACAAAGGCAAAGATTTGAAGGCACTAAAAGTGAAAATGGATTAATCGAAAACACACAATGAAATTAAAGCTGGTAACAATCTTTTGTATAGCGATGAGCTTATTAACCACTTCAGTGGTTGCCAATGCACAATCCTATTACAATGTTTTAAAATACGGTGCTAAAAACGATAGCAGCAAACTGGCCACTACGGCCATAAAAAATGCCATTGAAGCCGCCTCGAAGGCAGGTGGTGGTACTGTTTATTTCCCTGCGGGCAAATATTTAACAGGTGCCATTCATCTTAAAAGCAATATCACTATTCTGATTGATGCCGGAGCGGAGCTCCACTTCAGCGATAATTTTGACGATTACCTGCCCATGGTAAAAAGCCGTTATGAAGGGGTTGATGTCACATCCTTTTCACCTCTTTTTTATGCCTATAAAGCCGAGAACATTTCCATCATCGGCAGGGGGCTAATCGACGGCCACGGAAAGAAATGGTGGGATTTCGTTGAAGGCTATAAAGAGGGGCAGCCGCGCTCGAAATGGCAAACCACTTTCGACGGACTCAACGAAGATATTGTGCTTCCGGATGATCCGAAGCAAATGAAACGCGGTTTCCTTCGTCCGCCGTTTATACAGCCTATGTTCTGTAAAAATGTGTTGATTGAAGGCATTACCATCAGAAATTCTCCATTCTGGACAGTTAATCCGGAGTTTTGCGAAAATGTAAAGGTTCACGCGGTGACCATCAATAATCCACATTCGCCAAATACGGATGGTATTAATCCTGAATCCTGCAACAATGTGCACATTTCTGATTGCCACATCAGCGTAGGTGATGACTGTATTACCATCAAATCGGGTAAAGATGCACCCGGACGTAAAATGGCTGTTCCTGCAGAAAATTATGTGATCACCAATTGTACCATGCTATCCGGTCATGGCGGTGTGGTAATCGGCAGTGAAATGAGCGGCGATGTGCGGAAAATAACCATTTCAAACTGCGTGTTTGATGGCACCGATCGTGGCATCAGAATCAAAACCGCCAGAGGGAGAGGCGGCATCGTGGAAGAAATCAGGGTGAGTAATATCATTATGAAAAATATTAAAGATCAGGCTATCGTACTGGATATGCAATATGCTAAAACCAATGTCGAGCCGGTTTCTGAGCGTACTCCAAAATTCAGGAATATTCATCTCAGCAATATCACCGGACAGGTAAATCAGGCAGGCTACTTAAATGGCCTGGAGGAGATGCCAATTGAAAACGTAACTTTCAACGACATCAATATGGAGGCTAAAACCGGATTCAGCATATCCAATGCCAACCTGATTGAATTCCATAATGTTACGGTAAACACAGAAATCGGCCCTGCACTAAAAGCCCTGAATGTAACCCAGTTCATTGTTGACGGCTTCAAAAGCTATAAACCGAACACGGCGGCAGTGGTCGATCTGAAGAATGTAAGTGATGCTTTTATTTATAATGCCTTCCCCGTTCCGGCCACGGCAACCTATCTTAAATTGAGTGGGCAGGCCACCAAAAACATCAGCTTGGGCAATAACAATTTCGGGAAGATTAAAGGAGCCGTTAAAAAAGAGGGCGATGTGACTGAAAATGTCAACGTAATTTCTGGTGATAAAGGGCAGTAGAGATGAGGTTTGCAATACGGAAATATGTTTTGATAATTTGCAGTTTATTGATTGCTTTTTCAGCCAAGGCTCAGAATCTAAATCAGTTACTTTGGTACAATAAACCTGCGCAAAAGTGGAGTGATGCCCTTCCTATAGGTAACGGGCGCTTAGGCGCAATGATATTCGGGGGTGTAAACCACGATCATATTCAGTTCAATGAAGAAACATTATGGACGGGTAAGCCCCGCAATTACAATAAGAAAGGTGCTTCGCGATATCTTGCTGAAATCAGGAAGCTTTTAGCCGAAGGAAAGCAGAAAGAGGCCGAGACTTTAGCACAGGTGGAGTTTATGGGGGTGGAAAGCGAAGCGGGCAACAGGGCTGCGTGGGTACAGGAAATGAAAGCCGGAAAAGGCATTCAAGGCAATCCTGCACTGCCCGGTTTTGATGATCAAAACTGGAAAGATTTGGCCGTTCCGAGTTATGAGGGCTGGGAAACCGTGGGCTTACAAAACCTGGATGGGGCAGTGTGGTTTCGCACGAGCATCGATGTGCCTGAAAGCTGGGTAGGTAAAGATCTGACCTTAGATTTAAACAAAATCTTCGACGAGGATTTTACTTATGTTAACGGAGAACTGGTTGGCCATATGGATAAACCGGATGCACGAAAATATACAGTTCCGGCAAAGCTGATCAGGGCCGGAAGAAATACAATAGCCATTCAGGTATTCAATTACGCTGATCGTGGTGGCATAGGTGGTTATAAAGATACCACCAAACCTATCGGGATTTATCCTGCAGGAAGCAATGTCGGTCAGGGAATCTCCCTGGTTAAAACCTGGAAGTATAAAATTCAGAATGCAAGCCCACCCGCAACACCGCAATATCAGGGCAGCTATCAACCTTTTGGTGATTTAGATTTAAACTTCCATCATGGCAAAGCAGCTGTTTCGAACTACAAGCGTTCACTTGATTTAACTACGGCCATTTCCAAAACCTCCTATACCGTAAATGACGTTCATTTCGAAAGGAGCTATTTCGCCAGTCAGCCTAACCAGGCAATAGTGGTACATTTGGCCTCCGATACCAGAAGATCTGTAAGTTTTGAAGCCTCATTTTCCAGCGTTCACCCGCAGTCGTCGGTCAGAATGCTCGATCAGCATACTATCGCACTCAACGTGCAGGTAAAAGACGGTGCGTTGAAGGGGGAAAGCCGTCTGACGGTTATCACCAGCAATGGCAATGTAAAGGTTGTGGGCAATAAAATCATAATCAGCAAGGCTGATGAAGCCACTTTGTTTTTAACCGCAGGAACCAACTTTATCAATGCGGATGATGTTTCAGGCAAGCCAGAACAAGCCAGCATTATGGCATTAAAATCTGTAAGAGAGAAAAGTTATGAAACGCTTAAGCAAAACCATATTCGCGAATACCAGTCTTACTATAATCGTTTTAAAGTAGATTTCGGCCCGTCGACAAATGAAAAACTGCCCACTGATGAGCGTTTGATCAGGTTCGCAAATTCCAGCGATCCGGCATTTGCGGCTTTGTATATGCAGTATGGACGCTATTTGCTGATTTCCAGCTCTCGCCAAGGTACGCAACCTGCCAACCTTCAGGGGATTTGGAATGATTTATTGAGTCCGCCATGGGGAAGCAAGTACACTACCAATATCAATCTTGAGATGAATTACTGGCCGGCCGAAAATCTGAATCTTGCTGATTTAAACGAGCCGCTGTTCCAGAAAATAAAGGGCCTGGCTAAAAAAGGTGCTGAAACCGCAAAAGACTATTATAATGCCCGGGGTTGGGTATTACATCACAATACTGACCTATGGAATGGCACCGCGCCGATCAATGCATCCAACCATGGGATTTGGGTAACCGGCGCCGGCTGGTTGAGCGAGCACTTATGGGAGCATTACCTGTTTGCCAGAGATGAACGTTTTCTCAGAAATGAGGCCTATCCGCTGATGAAAGAGGCTGCATTTTTTTTTCAGGATTTCCTGGTTAAGGATCCAAAGACTGGCTGGCTGATCAGTACGCCGTCTAATTCTCCGGAGAATGGTGGGCTGGTAGCCGGACCAACGATGGATCATCAGATTATCCGTTCGCTGTTTAAAAACTGTATAGATGCTTCGCGTATATTAAATGTCGATGCCGCTTTCAGAGGGGAACTGGAAGACAAAGTAAAACAAATCGCACCCAATCAGATTGGGAAATACGGACAATTGCAGGAGTGGCTCGAAGATAAAGATGATACGGCCAGCAAACACCGCCACGTTTCCCATTTATGGGGCGTGTTTCCGGGAAATGACATTACCTGGGATCAGGACACAATGCTGATGAATGCCGCCAGAAAATCACTCATTTACAGAGGGGATGAGGCTACGGGCTGGAGCCTGGCCTGGAAGATTAATTTCTGGGCACGCTTTAAAGAAGGTGACCATGCCATGAAGCTAATTAAAATGTTATTGAAGCCTGCTAATGGCGGTGCAGGTTCGTATGTAAACCTTTTCGACGCCCACCCGCCATTTCAGATTGACGGAAATTTTGGCGGCGCAGCGGGAATAGCGGAAATGCTGGTGCAGAGTCACCAGGGCTACCTGGATATTTTGCCTGCGTTGCCAACAGATATCCCGAACGGAAAGATTAGTGGTTTACGCGCCCGCGGTGGTTTCGAACTGGAATTGAACTGGGATAAAGGGCGGCTGACTTCTCTGGTAGTGAAATCGACTGCGGGAGGAAAGTGCGTGGTGAAGTATCAGGATAAGAAGATTGAATTTAATACAAAAGCTGGTGAGAGATATCAACTGAACGGGGATTTGAGGCTTAAATAATGATGAAGAATACAAAAGCATTACTGATTTTTTTCCTGTTGTTCTCAGTGACCGGGTTAAATGCCCAGACCAGGAAGGATATTTCTTTAAACGCAGATTGGCTAACCATTGCTGATGAGCAAAACATCCGGGCATACGATGGTTTCGAAGCACAGCAGTATAATCCGGTAAACTGGAAGATGGTAAACGTTCCGCATAACTGGGATCAGTATGAAGGCTATCAGCGCAAGCTTCATGGCAATAAACATGGTTATGCCTGGTATCGTAAAACGTTCAAAAGCAGGGAGTCAGGAGTGGGGAAAAGACAATTCCTCTATTTTGAAGGCGTAGGTTCATATGCTACCATTTGGCTGAATGGAAAAATGATCGGCTATCACGCAGGTGGTCGAACCACTTTTACACTTGATGTTACAGGTGTCATCAAACTAAACAATCAGGAAAATATTCTGGCTGTTCGTGCTGATCATCCTGCCAACATTCAGGATTTACCCTGGGTAGATGGTGGATGTTCTACGGAACGCGGATTCTCTGAAGGCTCGCAACCCATGGGTATTTTCCGCCCGGTGCATTTAATTACCACGAATGATGTCAGAATTCAGCCTTTTGGCGTTCATGTCTGGAATGATGACCAGATCTCAGAAAAAGCGGCTGTTCTAAACCTCGCGACAACCATCAAAAATTACAGTAGCCAGTCGAGATCAATCAGCGTTTCCACTCAACTCCTTGATGCAGGCGGAAAGGTGGTGAAATCCTTAAAAAATAGGCTTACAATTCCTGCTGGCAGGGAAACCGAGCTAAGTCAGCAAACCGGTAAAATCGTTGACCCTCAGCTGTGGTCTCTGGAAAATCCGTATCTATATTCCGTACGAACCACGATTGTTGAAAACGGCAAAGTACTTGATGAACTGAAAACGCCCTATGGTATCCGCTGGATCAGCTGGCCCGTTGGCGATAAGGCCTCACAGAAAGTATTTTTGTTAAACGGAGAGCCAGTATTTATTAACGGAATCGCCGAATATGAGCATTTAATAGGGCAGAGCCATGCTTTTTCAAATGAGCAGATTTCATCGAGGGTAAGGCAGATCAAAGCGGCCGGCTTCAACGCCTTTCGCGATGCCCATCAGCCCCATAATCTGCTTTATTCAGCATACTGGGATCAGGAAGGGATTTTGTGCTGGACACAAATGGCTGCGCATATCTGGTACGATACCCCTGCGTTCAGGAGTAACTTCAAAGCATTGTTAACCGACTGGGTAAAGGAACGCAGGAACAGCCCGGCAGTGGTTTTATGGGGACTGGAAAATGAAAGTACCCTGCCCGAGGCCTTTGCAAAAGAATGTACCGAACTAATCAGAAAACTCGATCCGACCGCCTCGTCGCAGCGAAAGGTAACCACCTGTAATGGAGGTAAGGGTACAGACTGGGACGTTCCGCAAAACTGGACGGGGACTTATGGTGGAAATCCGCTAAGCTATGGCGAAGACCTGCAACGTCAAGTGCTGGTGGGTGAATATGGCGCCTGGAGAACCATCGACCTCCATGATACAGATGACAATGGTAAAGGCTATACAGAAAACAAGATGACCGACCTGATGGAGACCAAAGTCCTTCTGGCTGAAACGGTTAAAGATAAAACTGCCGGTCACTTTTTTTGGCTATACAGCTCTCACGATAACCCGGGAAGGGTACAGGGCGGCGAGGGGTTAAGAGACCTGGACCGGGTTGGACCGGTAAATTACAAAGGGATGTACACTCCCTGGGAGGAACCGACAGACGTATTTTATATGTTCAGGGCGAATTATGCGCCGAAGAAGACGGAGCCGATGGTGTATATCGTCTCGCATACCTGGCCAAACCGCTGGACTAAGCCGGGCATAAAGGATAGTATTGTTGTGTATTCAAACTGTGATGAGGTAGAACTTTTCAATGATGTGAACGGCCAGTCGTTAGGCAGGAAAAAGCGTGGAGTTGTGGGCACTCATTTCCAATGGGATAAACCAGAAATTAAATATAATGTACTGTATGCTGTGGGATATGTGGATGGGAAGGCTGTTTCGAAAGATCAGATCGTTTTAAATGACCTGCCTCCATCGCCAGGCTTTAACCGTCTGTTAGAAAAGACTACGGTTTTAGCACCGCAGAAAGGATATCAATACCTGTACCGGTTAAATTGTGGTGGGCCTTCTTATCAGGATGCGTCCGGAAACGTATGGCTGGCCGATCAGCAATTAAGCACTGATGGAAAAAAGTATGGCTCAGGTTCGTGGACAGATGCCTTCCCGGGTGTACCGGCTTTTTTTGCCAGTCAGCGAAGAACATTCTCGCCGATTCAGGGCAGTTCAGACTGGAAGCTATTTCAGTCTTTCCGGTATGGCAGAGATCAATTAAAGTTCAGTTTTCCTGTACCCGCCGATGGGGAGTTTCTGGTAGAGCTATATTTCATTGAGCCCTGGCTGGGTATTGGTGGCGGCATGGATGCCGAAAAAATGAGGCTGTTTGATGTAGCCATCAATAATCGGGTAGTATTAAAGGACCTTGATATCTGGAAGGAAGCAGGAACAAACAAAGTGCTAAAAAAAACCGTCAGGGCATTTGTGAAAGGCGGGCAGCTGGTGGTTTCTTTTCCTCAGGTTAAAGTGGGACAGGCACTTATTTCGGCCATTGCCATCGCTACAACAGATCAGAAGGTTAAAGTGGCCGATCAACGTAATCAGATTATTGAAACCGGTGCAAGTAATGAATATCAGTTAAAAAGCTGGATGGATGTCGGCGATCAGCAGTATGCCGGTAACAGGGCAACTTTCAACCAACTTCCGCCAAACTTATATGGCGCAGAGTGGATTCAGTTTAAGTCTGCCGCTTCAAAAAGACAAGTTAAATTCAAAATGAACCGGGAGGCAGATGTATTTGTACTGAGCAGCCCTGGTTCTGCAAGCATGAAGCTTTATGAAGATACTAAAACGCAGGTTGTAAACAGTGTTGGTGATCACTTCAACGTATATCGAAAGCGATTTAACAAAGGTGATGGGTTAGATTTACAGGGAGATTTTGCCAATGTGGTAATTGTTCCGCCAAGTGAGCTTGCACCTGCCTATGATTTAAAAATGGTCACTTCTTACAAAGCAACCGATGCGGTATTAAGGGGAACCAGTATTGTTAGAGCTGAACTGATGGGCAAACCTCGTGTAACATTTAAATCAGCAAGTGGAGGTATTCTGGAATGGAGCATTCAGGTGGGGGTAGCAGATACCTATTCATTAACGATTAAGTATCATAATCCTTCCGATAAACCTTTAAAAGCTAAACTCGTATTTTCATCTGCCGACGGGACAGTAATGAAAACTGAACAACTGGAATTTGCTGCCACAAAAGAGGGCAAGTGGAACTACCTGAACACCGATACCGGCAGCATGATTAACGCCGGAAGCTATAAGGTGAGTGTGGTTGCGGTAGATGCTAATGCACTGACCTTTGATGCTTTAGATGTTCAATAAGATAATATGTTATAAGATGTAGCGAAAATCTTATATGAATGCTGATATTTAGCCATGCATATTTGTTTTAACCAAATTAATAAACGAGCCAACAATTAATGAGAGGTCTTCCTGTATTCGATCTGGCGATTATCTTCATTTACCTTGTTGGGATGATATTAGTTGGTGTATACTTTTCGCGAAAAAATAAAAATACCGAGCAATTTACAAAAGCCTCGGGCCTCATTCCCGGATGGGCAATAGGTTTATCCATTTATGCTACGTTTCTAAGCAGCAACACTTTTTTAGGGGTTCCCGGAAAAGCATTCGGGAGCAACTGGAATGCATTTGTATTTAGTATTTCTATGCCGCTGGCCGCATGGGTGGCATCGAAATATTTCGTGCCTTTTTACCGCCGCAGTGGAGAGATATCTGCCTACACCCATCTGGAAAAGCGCTTTGGTGCATGGGCAAGGGTATATGCCGTAATTTGTTTTCTGCTCACCCAACTGGCCAGGATGGGTTCGATATTTTTTGGAATTGCCCTGAGTCTGCAGGCCCTAACCGGTTATTCCATGCAGTTGATTATGATTGTAATGGGCATTTGCATTATCTTCTATACCGTTTTGGGGGGAATAGAAGCAGTGATCTGGACAGAAGTGGTTCAGGCAGTTGTTAAAACACTGGGTGCTTTGCTCATTCTCTACCTGATTGTTCGCAACATGGACGGGGGGGTAGCCAGGGTAATTGAAATCGGGAAATCGGCCAATAAATTTAGTCTGGGCAGCTTTAAAATGGACTTCACCAGCTCATCCTTTTGGGTCGTTCTCCTGTATGGGTTTTTCATTAACCTGAATAACTTTGGCATGGATCAGAATTATATCCAGCGTTATCACACGGCCTCTTCAGCTAAAGCTGCTTCAAGGTCTGTGTGGTTATGTGTATGGTTATATATTCCCGCTTCGCTCTTGTTTTTTATTATAGGATCTTGCCTGTTTGCTTATTATGAGGTTAACCCTGATCTGGTACAGTCTATCAAACATCAGGTAGCGGTAGAACGTTTGCCTTTACACGCTTCGGCAGCGGAGATTTTAAAGGTTCAGCAGGCCTTGCAGCCTGCAGATTACGGCGATAAAATTATGCCGCATTTTATGGTAACGAAAATTCCGGTCGGCTTAGTCGGCTTAATTGTTTCCGCCATTCTATCGGCAGCCATGAGTACCATCAGCTCGGGCATGAATGCTTCGGCGACGGTATTTTCGGTTGATATCTATAAACGCTATTTTAAAAAGGATATCACTGAGAAACAAAACCTGTCGATGTTGCACGTGGCCACAATTGGATTTGGTTTACTGGGCATGTTGGCTGGAATTGCGATGATTGGTGTGAAAAGTATATTGGACATGTGGTGGCAGCTATCGGGCATTTTTGCTGCGGGTATGCTCGGCTTATTTCTGCTTGGGATTGTAAGTAAACAAAGCAAAAACCATGAAGCAATTATTGCCACCTTAATCGGTATACTGGTAATTATCTGGATGACTTTTTCTTCACTGTTACCTGAAAAATATGAGGCATTTAGAAACCCGCTTCACCAGAATATGATTATTGTGGTTGGAACACTAACCATATTTCTGGTTGGCATTTTCCTTACGAAAGTTAAAAAGCGCAACACCTGACCCTGGCAATTGCAAAAGCCAGGTAATAAAATAAAACAATAGTTAAAACCAGATTACAATGGAAAACTCACAAAAGGGTTTCATCCCGGTTATGCTCACGCCTTTTTTAAGCAATGGCGATATTGATTATTCTGCACTTACGCAGTTAACAGAAATTTATCTGCAGGCGGGTGCTTCGGGTCTGTTTGCAAATTGTCTCTCGAGTGAGATGTTTGAATTGAATGAGAAGGAGAGGTTGCAGGCCATTAAGCATGTGGTTAAAATTGTTGATGGCGCTGTTCCTGTAGTTGCTACAGGTACTTTTGGTGCCGCAATTTCCCGGCAGGCTGAGTTTGTAAAACAGGTGAGCGATGCAGGTGTGGAAGCTGTAATCGTCATCACCAGTTTACTGGCAGCTGAAAATGAAGCTGATGAAGTACTGGATGACCGGGTCTCCGATTTGCTGAATCAGACGGGTGAGATTCCACTGGGCTTTTATGAGTGTCCGGTGCCTTACAAAAGGGTTTTAAAACCAGTACAACTGGCTGAATATGTAGCTAGCGGAAGAGTGATTTACCATAAAGACACCTGTCTCGATTTGGATCAGATCAGGCAAAAGCTCACTTTAACTAATGGACATGCTTTTGGGCTTTATGATGCCTATATGGGGCATGCAGTTGAATCTTTAAAAGCAGGCGCTTCTGGTTTATCCTGCATTCAGGGAAATTATTTCCCCGAGTTAATCGTGTGGCTATGCGACCACTATAATGATGCGGCATTGCAGCATGAAGTGCAAGTTGTGCAGCAGTTTCTGATCAAAAATATGGAGGTGATGCATGAGGTTTATCCTTTAGTTTCAAAATACTTCCTTCAGAAAAGGGGTTTAAATATCGGTACCTTTACCCGCAGGAATGTGGGGAAGCTAACATCGGCAACAATCAAAAATGTAGACCAATTGTATGCGGATTATGCCGCGCTCAGGAGCGATCTTAATATTGAGGTTTTCGTATAGTAACGGAAACAAAGCGGCCACGGAATGTATTAACTTTTGAACCACCTAAGACATGTGAGAACATCTTAATTCAGATACTTCCTTTTATAATCCAGCGGCGTCATGCCGGTTACTTTCTTAAAATGCCTGTAAAAGTTGGATACGTTATTGAAACCACAATCAAAACAGATCACTTCTGTCGGCAACTTGTTCTCCACCAATAATCTGCAGGCATGGCTCACCCTGATTTCGATCAGGAAATCGTAAAAGGTCTTTTTAGTCATGAGTTTAAAATAGCGGCAGAAGGAAGTAACACTCAGGTTGCTCAGTGAAGCCACTTCTTCAAGCGTGATGTCTTCTTTATAGTTACTCAGCGTATAATTACAAATCTTATTGATCCTTACGGTTTCCGACTCGTTGGATTGATAAAATGTATTTTTTCCGCTAACGATACTATCATATTCTTCAGTTTCTGCAAGCGTTTTAATGATGGACAGCAAAATAATGATCCTGTCGAGATTGGTCGCATCAACAGCCATACGCATCAGGTCGACCAGCTTGTCTTTTGCTTTCCCATTGATCACCATACCGCTTTTTGCTTTTTCAAACAATTTTGGAATGAGGTAAGCTTCCGGAAGCGTCAGGATATATTTGCCTAAACAGTCGGGCAAAAAGTGAATCACCATCGCTTCTGTAGTTAACTCCGGATTGTTCTGAAAGTACTCTTCCTTACATCTCCAGGTATGTGGCAGGTTTTCTCCAAGGAGAATCATTTCATCTGGTTCAAAGTTGCTGATGTTGTCGCCGATAAACCGTACTCCTTCGCCTTTAATTACATAATGTAGTTCCAGTTCGGGATGGTAATGCCAGATGTTTCCGAAGTCAGGCTTAATATCGTGGCGGATGCTGAATGAACTTTGCAGGGTAATGGGTACTTTGTGAAAATGAGGTTTCATGCGTTAGGATTAAAAATATCTGGTTAGCGGTTCTTCTATGCTCAAAAGCAACAGGTTGACGCCTTAAAGTTAAAACGTATTATGGTAATATCCTATATTAATTAGATAAAAAGTATCATTAAAAACGTTTAGGGATTGTTGAGTTTTGTAGAAAGGCCGCTAGGCCCTAACCAAAATATAAACCGGCAAATTATTTTTATATAAATTTTTTGTTTATTAATAAATAAGAGACTATAAAAACACCAAGAAATTTTACTAGTTTCGGATGGCGGTTTTGCCTTTTGCAATAACGTTAATTTAACCAAAATTCAATTCACAATAAAATTCAAATTATGAGAGTATCGTTTTTAGCATTGTTGTTAACCTTCTCCAGTGTAGCTGTAAGTTTTGCCCAGAAAAATGCGGTTGAAGATAAGGCTGCTTATCAGAAGGTAATTACCGAGCGTGCTGATAAAATAGTGGCCAATCTTGGTGTAACAGATGCCGGAAAAGCAGAGAAAGTGAGAAATGTAATCAGAGATCAGTACAGTAACCTCAATGATATTTACAGTGCGCGCGATGCCAAAGTTGCAGCCATTAAAAATCAGCAGAAAGATAATAAGGTTGAGCGCGATTCGGCGCTGGCTAAACAAGCCCGTATTACTGATGCTGAGCTGGCAAAACTCCACAAAAAATATATCAGCAAACTTTCTGCTCAATTAACTACAGAGCAAGTTGAAGGCGTGAAAAACGGTATGACCTATAACGTGATGCCCAATACTTACAAAGCCTATCAGGAAGAAATCCTGACTTTGACTGAAGATCAGAAAAAACAGATTTTTACCTGGCTTAATGAGGCACGTGAGCGCGCAATGGATGCAGAGTCGTCGGATAAAAAGCATGCCTGGTTCGGTAAGTATAAAGGACGGATCAACAACTATTTATCAGCTGCAGGCTACGACCTTAAAAAAGAGGGTGTAGAGTGGGAGAAGAGGCGTAAGGCAAAGGCAGCTGAGGCAAACTAAAAACCAGAAAGAGACCTGATTTATGGTTTCTGAGAAATTGCTGATTGATGGGGCGTTGTTCGGGAGGTGTTCGGAAGGTGTTCGGGAAAACACCCTGTTTGTTCGGGAAACCTTCGGCCGGGCTTCGGGAAACCTTCCGGGATTGTTCGGCAACGGGTGCGGATGGTATCGGGAATTCTCCCAGACAACATGCAGACAAGTTCTGGAAAAGTTTGGGTAATGTTCTCCCGGTTATCGGCTGGGTGCAAAAGAATAGCCGATGGTTTCCCGAACTTTTCCAGCACTTTTTCCAGACTTGAGTAAATGTCAGGTAGAATCATATCCGAGCTGATCTCAAACAAATTCTGTATCAACCCTACAGAGCAATTAAGCGTTTTATATATTTTATCGTTTCAGCACTAATGCCTTAAGCTTTTAAGTTCTGGATGAATAGTTAAAAATTCTCTGAAATTTTAACAACAAAAAAAAATTAAAATATTTTTTATTTAAATATTGTATTTATATATGAATTAATTTGTACCTTGTATCATTGTTTCAGAAATGTAATTTGTTAAGTTATATCATTGAAGCAGTGAATTGTTAAAAAAACAATCTAACCAGAATATAAATCTTGTAATCAAAACGGAATGAGCCAATTTTCCAAAAATGCTGATAGCTTTCTTTTAGGACATCCTGCTTGTTTTCGTGAGGTAGATAACCTGAATTTGACCGATGTTTGTGTTTAAACTATTGTCTTAAATAATTATTTCACTATAATCATATCTAACGAAGCAATTTCAATAATGTAAAGCCACCGGCTGTTACATCAATAACTAACCAAATAATAAATATGAACTTAAAATTTTTACGCAAATTTTCATTGTTCTTGCTGCTCATGCTATCTGCAAGTTCAGTTCTCTTTGCCCAGGTCCGAAAGGTTACGGGTAAGGTTGTAGACCAGTCTGATGGTCAGGGCATCCCTGGTGTAAACGTGAGCTTGAAGGGTATTCCAAGTAATGTTAGTACGAACAGCGACGGTGTGTTTACCATTCAGGTAAGAAGTGATGCTGATGTGCTGGTGTTTTCTTATATAGGGTATGTAAGACAACAGGTTACGGTGGGATCAAAAGATGCGATAACTGTTAAGCTGGTTTCAGAAAATAAGAACCTGGAAGACGTAGTAGTGGTGGGGTACGGCGTACAAAAACGCACAACCTTAACAGGATCTGTTGTCGATATTAAAGCTTCAGAAATTGAAGATCTGCCTGGTACTAATGTCGCCGCCGCTTTAAGTGGCAGGCTACTGGGTGTTGGCGTTAGTGGTGGTGTTGCACGTCCAGGTACACCCGCGAAAATTACAATAAGAAACCCAAATACAATTTTTTCTAAAGATGGAGGAAGTACAGATCCTTTATATGTAATAGATGGTGTGATTCAGATTGACGGTCAAGGTAAACCGGATGCCACAAATTTTGGAAATCTTGATGCCTCAGAGATTGAGAGCATGTCATTTTTGAAAGATGCGTCTGCGGCCATCTATGGTACAAGAGGTGGAAACGGGGTAGTATTAGTAACAACTAAACGTGGAAAAACGGGTAAACCTAGAATTTCATACAGTGGTTCTTACGCTATTAACGATGAGGCTTACCGTACCAAAATGATGAGTGCATATCAGTTTGGGCAATACTTCAACATTATGAATGGTCCGAATGGGGGCGCGAAAATTCCTGGAGTGGATAATTTTTTCACAGATGATGAACTCGAACATTTCAAGACTATCAATTATGATCGCCTCGAAGATGCCTGGAAATCCGCATACGATGTTCGTCACACCTTAAGTGTGAGCGGTGGTGCTGACCGTGCAACCTATTTTGCTAATGCATCGTACAACAAACAAACGGGTAATTTAGCAACACTAGATTTCAGCAGATGGAATTTTAGAGCCGGTACAGACGTTACTGTCGCCTCTAACTTGAAGGTTGGTTTACAGGTTTCGGGTAACAGTGGTGATTTGGTAAAAACCTTTAATAAAGTTTCAGGCGAAGGGGTTGAGGATGATTATAAAAACCTGCTCTTAGCTCCTAGATATGTTCCTGATTATATCAATGGTTTACCGGTAAAACTTCCTGGTACTACAAATGACTTATCAAGATATCATTTCAACGAAATCAATAGGTTAAATAACCTGGCTACAACCAAATCTAATCTGTTTACCGTAAATGCTTATGCGGAATATGAAGCTCCATTCATTAAAGGGCTAAAAGCCAGGTTTGCTTATGCAAGAAATACAGGTAACTCAGTGGGCGACCAGGTAGGAACTTCTTATACATTATATGAATTTAACAGATTAGGGACAAATAAACACATTTATGAGGGTGCAACAGTAGCCAGTTCATTAAGGGTTACCAATGGCGATCGCTTATATTACTCGAATACAAACCAAAAAAGCGAACAAACCAATTTTGTTCTAAATTATGCACGTGATTTTGGAAAGCATTCAGTAAGTGGATTGTTTACTGTTGAGAAATCAGAATCTGAAAACTCGCAACAGGTTGTTTATAAAGCCAGTCCGATTGCAGCTACTAATGGTCAATTCAACTCGGCAACGGGGGCAATCGATGGTTCTACAAGTGCAAACGAGGCTGGGACGCTATCTTATGTAGGTAGAGCAAATTATGCTTACGCCAATAAATATTTGGCGGAGTTTTTATTCAGAACAGATGCTTCAACGAAGTTTGCACCTGAAAATTATTGGGGCAAGTTTTATTCGGGATCTGTTGGTTGGGTAATTTCAGAAGAGAGTTTCTTTAAAGTACCCGCAGTTAATTACCTAAAGCTGAGATATGCTTTTGGAGTTCTTGGAAATGATCAGACCAAAGCCTGGTTGTGGAGACAGCGTTACACATTCCAGGATGGTAAAGGCGGTGTATTCGGAGGGAATAGTGCAGCTACCACTGGTTTTAAAATGGAAGCTGCCCCAAACAGAGACGCAACCTGGAGTACAGAATATAAGAATAATGTTGGTATAGATGCTAAATTCCTTGCCAACCGATTATCACTGAACGTGGAAGGTTACTATAATTTGGCCAGAAATATTTTGATCGAGCCTACAGCGAGCATTCCGGTAACTGTTGGGGGTACTGTAGCATCCGTAAACTTTGGAGCAGCTGATTATTTTGGTTACGAACTTGGTATCTCCTGGGATGATAAAATTGGATCTGACTTTAATTATGGTGTAAGTGCACGTTTTGGCTGGAACGATGATAAAGTTAAGGTTGGTAATTTCAATGCAAATGATGCATTAAAGCCATGGTTAGCGCAAGTTAATCAATCTTCAGACAATGGAAAATGGGGTTACGATTATATGGGAATGTTCAAAACCCCGGAAGATGTAGCCAACTATATCAACCAGTATAAAATAACACAGGTTTTTGGTGTACCTGTATCACAACTGAAACCCGGTACTTTGTACTATCGTGATGTTAGAGGTCAGTTGCAGTCAGATGGTACATTTGCCGGACCAGACGGAATTATTGATGCGAACGATCAGATTCAGTTGTCACATAAGGCAACAAATCACTATGGATTCGGTATCACATTAAAAGCAGGTTACAAAGGTATAAGTCTTGATGCCGTATTAGCGGGCTCTTTCGGAGGTTGGTCTGAAATTGATGAAAGAAAAGCACTAAACGTATCTATTGCGAGAAATTTCACCAGTTTACCAAGTATCTGGGGAAATATTTATGATCCGGTTATCAACCCTGAGGGAGTGATGCCAAATCCAAATTTCGCCGATATTAACTTAACTCCGACATCAAATTTTTATAAAGTGAGTGCATTCAGATTGCGGATACCAAGTTTTAATATTAGCTACACCTTTCCGAAATCAATGCTGGAAAAAGTTAAAATCAATAACGCAAGGGTATTTTTATCTGCGCTTAATCCTGCTAATCTGTATAACCCATATAGTTACAAAGGACCTGATGGTGCATGGGATGCTTACCCGAATTTAATGACATATTCACTTGGTGTTAACTTAACCTTTTAATCAGGTTAGTTTCGTAAAATCAATAATCTATAACAGAGATGAAAAGAAATAAAATATTGGTATTATTTACAGCTGCTGCAATGTTAGTGGCAGGTTGTAAAGACACATTTCTTGAAGAAAAAAGAGATTTAGCCGGATACAATGAGGAAGTTTTTAAAGATGCGGCACTTGCACAAGGCTATGTCGACTACGTATATGGTTTATTTTTGCCTGGAAATAATGCTCAGTCCCTTTCCTGGAACCTGGCCACGGCAAATGATAATTTTGCTAGAACAACCGACGAGTTTGCAGGGGAGACTGATTTCAATAAGGTTTGGTCAACTATTAGCTACACCAATAGTCATGCATTAAATTATTTTGGTGCCAGACTTAGTACCAGCATTGTGAATAATCCGTATACAAGATTAAAACAAATTAATATCTTTCTTGCCGAAATTGATAAGTACGGGCTTCCGGAAGATACCAGAAACAAGTTGAATGGCCAGATGTATTTCTGGAGAGCATGGCAATATTTTGATTTGGTTAGACTTTACGGAGGGGTTCCTTTAGCATTAGTTCCTCAAGATCCTATAAGCGATGATGGTACTTCCTTGCAAATTCCGAGAAGTTCTTCATCTGATTGTATCAAACAAATCGTTACCGATTTAGACCTAGCACAATCTTTATTACCTGGAAAATGGGGAAGTACAGATTGGGGACGCATTACTAGTGGAGCATGCGCAGCTCTTAAAGGAAGGGTTTTGTTGACATGGGCAAGTCCGTTGTTTAACCGGAACGATGACGCTGCACGTTGGGAAGAAGCCTATAAAGCTAATCTTGCTGCCAAAGCATTACTTGAAGCGAATGGCAGTGCCTTATTTAAAACTGGCGGTACTGCGAATGGAGTAGCATGGGGTAATATGTGGTTTACTGAAGTAAATAATCCTGAAGCTGTTATCGTGTACGGCTTTAATAATCTGGCCATCGGCGGAACTACTACTAAAAACAATGGATGGGAACAAGCAGCCAGATCAAAAGAATTAAATGGTGGAGGTTCTCTTTCTCCTACAAAACAAATTGTAGATGCTTTTCCTATGAAGGATGGTAAAATGCCAGGTTCTTCCACTTATACCTACGATGCAAAGAAATTCTATAAAAACCGTGATCCACGTTTTTACAAAACCTTTGTCTACAATGGAGCAGTTTGGCCCTATAATGGAAGTACAGGGGCAAATTTCAAGCAATGGACGTATAAATGGTATAACAACGCAACCGCTACTATTCCAAGCTTAACCACAGAAACAAAAGGGGCAAATTCAAGTGGCATATATTTGTGTAAAGCAACTGACCCTGCAGCCTCAAATGCTAATGGAAATTTTCAGCAGAATGGAATGGATTATATGGAAATGCGTTTCGCGGAGGTTGTGCTAAACCTTGCGGAATCTGCTATAGGATCTAACAGGCTTTCAGAAGGTCTGGAAGGTATCAAGTCTATCAGAGAACGAGCGGGTGTAGAAAATTTAGACGGGTCATACGGACTGGGTGGCTTAACTAGCAGAGATCAGCTTTTTGGTGCTGTAATTAAAGAGCGTGGCATCGAGTTCGCATACGAAGGAAAACGTTTCTTTGATTTAAGACGCTGGATGCTTTTTGAAGAAAACTCTCCTACAGCTGCCCGTTTAGGTATTAAGCCTTTAAACGGTACTCGTAGAACAGGATATTTCATCACAGTGAAAACCACCGCAGGCGCAAGATATAATGGTAGCACAGATCCGTTGATAAAACCTGCTACAGGAAATGCACCGGTTATTGACAGGGATCCGGCAACTTATCCTACCCCAAATGGTAGTGCCAACTATGCTGCATATCTAGATTACTTGTATGATAACTATTTTGTGATAACAGAAAAAGATGACCTTGACGTAACTAATCCAGCCAACTGGAAGTTTACCTGGTATCCACAATATTATTTCTTTGGATTGAACGAAAACATTTTAAGTGCTTCTCCATACCTGGAACAGACTACAGGCTGGAATAGCTTAAAAGGTGCAGGAACATTCGATCCGTTGAAATAACAAGACATTCGGAGGAGATATCTTCTCGCTCCGGGTTTTATATATTTGGTTTTAAAAAGGGGAGCAGCGAGTGCTCTCCTTTTTTATTTAAGAATGTTACATTTATATATGAAAAATATTCCTATCTTGGATCGTGGCTTTTAAAGGTGCTTTCTGATGTTTTTATCGTCAGTTTATTTGTTCGAATAACACAATTTTAAACAACTGCACCAGCAAAAACACCTACTTTTTTTGAATGCAAATTTGAAACATAATATATTATCTAACCAAATTTTATAACCAAGTTAATCTAAGAAATCAGCATCATTTTTTTTGTAATTCGAATCCGTTTCTTCCACAAGAAAATTGCTTAATTTCTGTAGCTTCTTTAACGAGCAAAACACAAATGAAAAAGAACTTATTAAATCTGCTTTTTTCAGCAGCATTAACGCTCTCCGCTGGTTCAGTTTCTGCACAGTATCCGAAAATTCCTGATGACGTTAAGAGGTCATCTGATTCTCTGCTTAAAGCGGCCTACCATCATTCAGATGTAGCCTGGGAAAAAGCAAAGCCAATTATAGAACAGGAAGCTAAACAAGGGAAACCTTATATTCCATGGGCAGGCCGTCCAAATGATTTACCTCAGTCTGAATTATTAGCTTTTCCCGGTGCTGAAGGCGGCGGTGCTTATAGCTTTGGCGGGCACGGCGGAAGAGTAATCGTGGTAAAAAATCTGAACGACAGCGGTCCGGGTTCGTTGCGTGATGCCTGCGAGCAGGGTGGTGCAAGAATAGTCGTTTTCAATGTGGCCGGGATCATAAAACTTAAAACACCACTCATTATCCGTGCACCTTACATTACCATTGCCGGTCAGACTGCACCTGGCGACGGTGTTTGCGTAGCGGGTGAATCGGTTTGGTTAAACACCCATGATGTAATCGTTCGTTTTATGCGTTTTAGAAGGGGAGAGACCTTCGTTGGTCGCCGGGATGATGCGATAGGTGGTAACCCGGTTGGTAACATCATGATTGATCACGTGTCAGCAAGCTGGGGACTGGATGAAAATATGTCCATGTACCGCCATATGTATAATGATAGCACCGGTAAAACCGAAGAGAAATTAGGGACAGTAAACATTACAATCCAGAATTCTATTTTCGCTGAAGCCTTAGATTACTGGAACCATGCATTTGGTTCAACACTTGGTGGAGAGAATTGTGCTTTTGTTCGTAACCTTTGGGCAGATAATGGTGCCCGTAACCCATCAATTGGATGGAACGGCATTTTCAACTTTGCCAATAACGTAGTTTTCAATTGGAATAATCGCTCCACTGATGGCGGTGATTACACAGCACAGTATAACATCATCAATAATTTTTACAAACCAGGTCCGGTTACTGATTTGAAAGATCCGATTTCCTATCGTATTCTGAAACCTGAATCTGGTCGCAGTAAATTGCCTTATGTGGTTTTTGGCAGGGCCTATGTTGCAGGAAATATCATCGATGGAAACCAAAAAGTAACTCAGGATAACTGGAACGGCGGCGTTCAGCTGGAAGATAAAAAAGGAAACCTGATGAGTTTTGAGCAGGCTTCTCCATATTTTGCGGCCATGAGAACGAAGAAGCCATTCCCAATGCCTAAAATCTCCATAATTCCAACCCTACAGGCCAAAGATTATGTACTGGCAAATGCGGGTGCGACTTTACCAAAAAGAGATCCGGTAGATACCCGAGTGATAAAGCAGGTAACCACAGGGAAAATTGAAGTTCATCCTGATGCGAAACCATCAGCATTCCAATTCGAGCACCGCAGGTTGCCAGGAGATTCTTACAAACAAGGAATCATCACTGAGGTATCTCAGGTTGGTGGCTACCCGGTGTATAAAGGAACTCCCTACAAAGATTCTGACGATGACGGTATGCCTGATGCCTATGAGCTGAAAAACGGTTTAAATCCTAAAGATGCATCTGATGCTGCGAAAATTACGAAAAGTGGTTATTCCAACATTGAAGTATATTTAAACAGCGTGGTTCCGGTATCTACAGTTAAGCCTATCTAAAATGAACAGATATTCGTCTTTGGCAGTTTTCATTGCTGCTCTTGGTTTCGGAAATCCCGCTTTTGCACAATACCCGGTCATTCCGGAAGCAATGGAAAAGAAAGCAGATTCGCTTTTAAAAAGTATTGAAGAGAAATCAGAGCTACAGTTTTTAAAGGTAAAGTCGGTTGTTGATGCTGAAGCAAAACAAGGTAAGCCTTATATTCCCTGGGCAGCTAAACCGGGCGATTTACCACAATCCAAGCTGGCAGCCTTTCCGGGTGCCGAGGGCGGTGGCGCTTATTCATTCGGAGGTCGCGGAGGAAAAGTTTATGTTGTAACAAGCCTGGAAGACTCGGGAAAAGGCACTTTGCGTGAAGCCTGTGAGCAGGGCGGAGCCAGAATCATTGTGTTTAATGTGTCCGGTATTATCAGACTTAAAACGCCTCTCATCATCCGTGCACCATATATTACCATCGCTGGACAAAGTGCGCCTGGTGACGGGGTTTGCATAGCCGGCGAATCGGTATGGCTCAATACACACGATGTAGTGATCCGTTACATGCGTTTCCGCCGCGGTGCTACCGATGTAACCCGAAGAGATGATGCCATTGGAGGTAATCCCGTAGGAAATATCATGATCGATCACGTGTCGGCAAGCTGGGGACTGGATGAAAATATGTCGATTTACCGCCATGTTTACGATCCTAAAGATGGCTCTAAACCGGAGAAATTACCTACTGTAAACGTTACGATTCAAAACTCAATATTTTCTGAAGCGCTTGATACCTATAACCATGCTTTTGGCAGTACCATAGGTGGTCTAAACTCTACTTTCATGCGAAATTTATGGGCTTCGAATATCAGTCGCAATCCCTCTGTTGGGATGTATGGCGATTTCGGCTTTGCCAATAATGTAATTTTCAATTGGTGGAACAGGAGTGCTGATGGTGGCGATAATGCCTCTTTCTACAGTTTCATCAATAATTACTATAAACCAGGTCCGATTACTCCAGCAGGTGAACCCATTTCTTACCGGATTCTGAAACCTGAATCGGGCAGGGATAAGAGGTTTACCAATGAATTCGGTCGTGCTTACGTTACCGGAAATATCATTGAGGGCAATGAAAAAGTGACTAAAAATAACTGGGACGGAGGCGTACAGCCCGAGAGTAAACGTGATAAACAAAAATTGCTGGATTCTATCCGTACAGATAAGCCTTTGCCGATTGCGAAAATATCCATCATTGATACTAAAAAAGCTTACGACTATGTTCTGGCCAACGCCGGTGCATCTTTGCCGGTTCGCGATGCGGTTGACCAAAGGATTGTTAAACAGGTAGCAACCGGCAAAATTGATCATATCGAGGATGGAAAACTTCCGTCTAAACAAAGCTATGTAAAACGTCGTTTACCAGCAGACTCGTACAAGCAAGGGATTATTTCCGATATTGCACAGGTTGGGGGTTACCCGGAATATAAGGGCATGCCATACCAGGATACCGACCATGATGGCATTCCTGACGTATACGAAACGAAGCATGGTTTAAACCCTAAGGATTCAGCTGATGCCGCTAAAATTTCGAAATCAGGTTATGCCAATATTGAGGTATATTTAAATAGCTTAGTGGATGTAAGCAAGGTGAGGCCTTAAAAAAGGCGAAACCAATCGCCGGTTATACAAAAATAACAACATGCCAAAAACTAACCATATATTAAAAGCTAAACAACTGAAAAGGCTATGCCTTACAGTGATCGCGCTTTTTGTTGCTAACTTTTCCTTTGCCCAGAAAACCAAGCCTGTTGAACCACCTAAACCTATTTTCAAAGGCAAAGACGGGAAAATGGCCTATACGGCAGATGAGCTTGGAAACCGCATTCCTGATTTCTCCTATGCAGGCTACATGGCTGGCGAAAAATCCATTCCAGATGCGTCAATTAAAGTGATCGTTCCCGTTTCAAAAGGCGATGCAACCTTAAGAATCCAATCGGCGATCAATTATGTATCAAAACTTCCTGTTGGGAAAGACGGTCTTCGGGGTGCAATTTTACTGGAAAAGGGCACTTACGAAGTTGCCGGAACTTTAAAACTGACTACTTCCGGTGTAGTGCTCCGCGGAAGTGGATTTGGCGAAAAAGGAACAAAAATATTGGCAACCGGTTTAGACCGGATAGGCGTAATCAGAGTTTTAGGCAAAAAAAATAAGGTAGAAAATGCACCGGTTGCAATTACGGATAGTTATGTTCCGGTAAACTCGAATAAGGTTACATTATCCGATGTTAATGGCTTTAAGGTTGGCGATAAGATCATCATCAGCAGGCCTTCAACAAAAGAGTGGATCGAAACCCTCAAAACAGTTGAATTTGGTGGTGGTGAAAGCGCCTTAGGTTGGAAACCCGGAACAAGGGAAGTTCGTTGGGATAGAACAATCACAGCAATAAACGGATCAACCATTACTTTCGATGCACCCGTTACAACCGCCCTGGATTTAAAATTCGGAGGCGCAACGGTATCAAAATACCAGTGGGATGGAAGAGTTGCACAAGCGGGAGTTGAAAACCTGAATATTGAATCGGATTATCATAAAGACAACATCAAGGATGAATATCATCGGTGGACAGCCATTTGTATAGAAAATGCACAGGATGCATGGGTACGTCAGGTGGTGTTCGAGCATTTTGCAGGCTCAGCCGTAAATGTACTGGAGTCGGCCAAAAGGGTAACCGTTGAAGACTGTAAATCACTGGCTCCTGTTTCGGAAATCGGAGGCGAACGCAGGAATACTTTTTATACCACGGGTCAGCAAACGCTTTTTCAAAGGTTATACTCCGAATATGGCTACCATGATTTTGCGGTTGGTTTCTGTGCACCGGGACCAAATGTTTTTGTGCAGTGCCAGTCCTATCTTCCCTTTAGCTTCAGCGGAACAATCGATAGCTGGGCATCAGGTGTTTTATTTGATATTGTGAATATTGATGGCAACGCACTGAGTTATTTAAATCGTGGTCAGGACGGACAAGGTGCAGGTTGGAGTGCTGCCAACAGCGTTTTCTGGCAATGCAGTGCTGCAAGGGTAGATAACCCGCAACCGCCAACTGCGCAGAACTGGGCATTCGGAACCTGGGCGCAGTTTACAGGCAACGGCTACTGGGATATGTCGAACGAGCAAATTCAGCCACGCAGTTTGTATTATGCACAACTGAAAGACAGATTGGGAAATGATGTGGATAGCAGAACTTTTGTGTTGCCTGTAGAAACGGAGGCTTCAAGTTCGCCGCCGGTTGATGTGGCTTTAAAACTGACCAAATTAGCCTATAAACCTGCTTTGACACTTTCTGAATACATTGATTCTGCAGGGGAAAGAAATAAGATATCTACTAATGCCCCTCAGGCGAAAAGCATTGATAAAATAGGGATAGATAAAGTCACTCAGGTAGCAGTTGCTGGTAAAATGGCCATCCAGAATGGCTGGTTGGTTCGCGGTAACGAAATCGTTGTGGGTGACCGGCAGGAAGTGCCCTGGTGGAATGGAAGCGCCCGCCCTTACGGACTCAAGAATACCAGATTCCACGTTACACGTTTTGTGCCCGGCCGTTCGGGTAATGGCTTAACTGATGATCTGGATGAGATTACAGATTCCATGAAAAATGGCAATGTAAAAGTTTTAGACCATAATTACGGGCTCTGGTACGATAGAAGAAGGGACGATCACGAGCGGATCCGCCGCATGGATGGTGAGGTTTGGGCGCCGTTTTACGAGTTGCCCTATGCACGCAGTGGCCAGGATAAGGCTTGGGATGGCTTGAGTAAATATGACATTACCAAATACAATCTCTGGTACTGGGACAGGTTAAAGACCTTCGCTAACCTGGCCGACCAGAAGGGCCTGGTGTTAATTCACGAAAACTATTTCCAGCATAACATCATCGAAGCAGGCGCTCACTATGCTGATTTCCCATGGCGTACGGCTAACAATATTAACGATACCGGTTTTCCGGAACCTGTTCCTTATGCAGGTGATAAGCGGATTTTCATGGCGGAGCAATTTTACGACATCACCAACGAACACCGCAAAGCCATTCACAAAGCCTATATCAGAAAATGCCTCGACAATTTTAACGGAAATTCTGGTGTGATTCAATTGATTGGCGCCGAATTTACGGGTCCGCTGCATTTTGTACAATTCTGGATTGATACCATTGAGGAGTGGGAAAAGGAAACCGGCAAACACCCGATTATCGGGCTAAGCGTAACTAAAGATGTGCAGGATGCAATTCTTGCAGATGCCAGAAGAGCTAAGGTAATCGATATAATCGATATCAGGTACTGGCATTACCAGGCAGATGGAAGTGCATATGCCCCAAAAGGTGGTTTAAGTTTAGCACCGCGCCAGCATGCCCGTTTGTTAAAGCCCAGGAAAACATCTTTTGAAGAAGTTTACCATGCGGTATCAGAATACAAAGCAAAATTTCCTGAAAAGGCAGTGATGTATTCCGGTGATAGCTTTGACAGTTTTGGATGGGCAATTTTAATGGCGGGCGGTTCGCTTTCCAATGCCGATTATCTTGATGCGTCTGCGCTAAATCTTGCATCCGGCATGAAGCCATTTCTTCCGGCGGGTAAAAGTGCTAAACAATACGGACTTGAAGATCCGGGCAAAGCTTATATTTTATACAATTCAACCGCCGATGCACTTCATCTCGATCTAAATAAATTCAATGGAAAATTCAGTGTGAAAATACTCAATCCAAAAACAGGAAAGGTGCTTAAAGCAGAAAAGGTGATTGGTGGAGCGTTAGTAAAACTGGATAAAATAGCATCTGGAGACGAGGTGCTCATCATCAACAAAATTTAACATGAACTTTAAATCGAAAATATTTCTGATCGCTGTTGTTTCATGCCTTGCTTTCGGATGCAAGGAGAAACCTCATTTTGGTGATAAAAGTCTGCTGATTTCTGAGAACTCCAGATACCTGACAACAGGAGATGGTAAACCTTTCTTCTGGTTGGGTGATACCGGCTGGTTATTGTTTGGAAGACTGAACAGGGAAGAGGCAAATACTTATCTGGAAGACCGTAAGCAGAAAGGTTTTAATGTGATCCAGGTGATGCTGCTACATGATGTTCCCTCGAGGAATGTTTACCTGGATTCGTCGTTAGTGCACGCAGATGTTTCCAGGCCGTTCGTTACACCAGGGAATAATCCAAAAGATTCACTGGCTTACGATTACTGGGATCACGTGGATTATGTGATTGATAAGGCTGCTGAAAAAGGGCTGTATATGGCACTGGTGCCGGTTTGGGGAACGAATGTGAAACAAAAAAAGGTAAATAAGAATCAGGCAAAAGTATACGCTGAATTTCTGGCTAAACGCTATAAAGACAAATGGAATATCATCTGGCTAAATGGGGGCGATATTAAAGGAAGCGAGGGCATGGATGTTTGGAAAACAATTGGTGAAACTCTAAGGGCGAATGATCCTAACCACCTGATTACTTTCCATCCACGAGGGAGAACGGCGTCGTCGCAATGGTTCCATAATGCCAGCTGGTGCGATTTTGATATGATACAATCGGGCCACCGCCGTTATGATCAGGATACTTCCAAAAATGAAAAACTGCATTATGGAGAAGATAACTGGAAATATATTGAGGCAGATTATAAACTGAAACCGGTAAAACCAACTATCGACGGGGAGCCGTCTTACGAGGACATACCACAAGGTCTACATGACACCACACAGCCACGCTGGACCGATGCGGATGTAAGGCGCTATGGATACTGGTCGGTTTTTGCGGGTGCATTTGGTTATACATACGGCCATAATTCGGTGATGCAGATGTACAAAAAAACGGATTTAAAACCCGCTTATGGTCCTAAAGACCAGTGGATTACCGCTATAAATGCGCCGGGAGCACGGCAGATGCAATACCTGAAAGATTTAATGTTGTCTCATTCCTTCTTTGACCGCGTGCCAGACCAGACTTTGGTTGCCGGTACAAACGGAGAGAAATATGAGCGCGTTATTGCCACCAGGGGTGAAGATTTTGCATTGGTTTATACCTATACCGGCAGAAACTTCAGCGTTCAACTGGGTAAAACGGATGGTGATGAGGTAAAAGCCTCCTGGTTCGATCCCCGTACAGGGAAAGTGAGCGCAATTGGCACATTTGAAAATAAAGGCGTAAAGGAGTTTGACCCACCCGGGGAGGCCGCAAATGGTAACGATTGGGTACTGGTTTTAGAAAAGGAATAATAATGGTTTGCCGTTCAAAGTTGATATTGTCATTTCGTTTAGCCCTTATCGGCCTGGCTTTGTGTGGACTTACCTCTTGCTCAAAACAAGGCTATATTTTCACATCGTTTAATGAACCTGCTACCGATGGATTAAGAATGCTATACAGCGATGACGCTTATCACTGGACAGACCTGAATAAAGCATTATTAAAGCCGGAAGTGGGTACACAGAAAGTTTTAAGGGATCCGTCTGTTGTGCAGGGACCTGATGGCACATTTCATCTGGTGTGGACTTGCAGCTGGAAAGGAGATAAAGGGTTTGGTTATGCCAGTTCTAAAGATTTAATACACTGGAGTAAACAAAAATTTCTTCCGGTAATGGAAAGTGAGCCGAAAACAGTAAATGTATGGGCACCTGAAGTTTTCTACGATGATGATAAAAAAGAATTTGTAATCATATGGGCTTCTACTATTCCTTTTCGTTTTGCAAAAGGGATTGAAGATGAAGATAACAACCACCGGATGTATGCTGTTACGACAAAGGATTTCGTGACTTTATCGTCACCTAAACTGTTTCTGGATCCCGGATTCAGTGTGATCGATGCCGTAATCGTGAAAAGAGCAATGAAAGATTATGTACTGGTTTTGAAAGACAATACGCGGCCCAACAGAAATTTAAAAGTGGCTTTTGGAAAAGCGGCTTTAGGCCCTTATCAAAATGTCTCGGAAACATTTAGTCCGAAGTTAACCGAGGGACCAACGGTTGTAAAAGTTGGAAAGGATTGGCTGATTTACTTTGATGCCTACGGGCAGAAAATCTATTCGGCGTACAAAACGGCTGATTTTAAAACGTTTAACGACGTAACCTCCGAAGTTTCAATCCCTGAAGGACATAAACACGGAACGATCATAAAAGTGAAGCGGAAAGTGATTGAGAAATTGAAAAAATGAAAAAGATAAAATTACTTGGTTTAACCCTGGCATTTGCACTTGCGTTTTCTAATGCGGAAGCGCAGGATACCGTACGCTATACCGGAAAGACTTTAGTTAACGCAGATTACCATCATGGCCAGCTTTCGCCAGTGATCGGTGTTCACAATATCCAGACTTTCAGGGCTAATCGTGAGCATCCGGAGCTTGCCGAAGGCTTTGGCTGGACTTATAACCATGCACCAATGCTGGCTTACTGGAACAATAGGTTTTACATTGAATACTTAAGCGATCAGGTGGGCGAAAGCATCCCACCGGGACAAACTTTGGTTCAGTCCTCAAAAGACGGCTATACCTGGAGCAAGCCTGATGTGGTTTTTCCGATATACAGGATTCCTGACGGAACAACAAAAGAGGGCAGAACCGATGTGGCAAAAGACCTGGATGCAGTCATGCATCAACGCATGGGTTTCTATGTTTCAACTAAAAATGTATTCCTGGTTCTGGGTTTCTACGCCATCAGTTTCGATGCGAAGGACGACCCCAATGATGGACATGGGATTGGTAGGGCAGTGCGTGAAATTCAGGCAGACGGTAAATACGGGCCTATTTATTTCGTTCACTACAACCCTGGTTATTCTGAAAAAAACACCAAATATCCTTACTTCACTAAGAGCAAAAACAAAGCTTTTATAGCCGCTTGTGTTGAACTGCTATCAAATAAATTAATGACCCAGCAATGGAATGAAGAAGCTGATAGAAAAGATCCGCTGATCACTTTGCAAAAGCAGTATAAGGCCTTTAGTTACTATCGTTTGCCTGATGGCCGAGTGGTTGGGCTCTGGAAAAACGCATTAACGGCGATTAGTACCGACAATGGTAAGAGCTGGCCGGAAAGTGCTTTTCGTGCACCGGGTTTTGTAAATAGCAATGCGAAAATCTGGGGGCAAAAAACTTCGGACGGAAATTATGCCACAGTTTATAATCCATCAGAATACCGCTGGCCTTTAGCCATTTCGACTAGTAAAAACGGCTTAGAATACACCAACCTTTCTTTGATTAACGGAGAGATAACGCCTATGCGTTATGGTGGAAACTACAAATCATACGGACCGCAGTATGTTAGGGGAATTGAGGAAGGAAACGGAAAACCGGCTGATGGCAATTTGTGGGTAACCTATAGTATGAATAAGGAAGACATCTGGATATCACGTGTTCCCGTACCGGTAAACGTCGTGGAAAGTAACCAGGTGAACGAGGAGTTCAGTAAAATGCCAAAAGATAAGGCGCTCGACAGGTGGAATATTTACAGTCCGCTTTGGGCATCTGTAAAACTCGAAGGTGGTGCACTGGTACTGAAAGATAAAGACCCTTTTGATTTCGCCAAAGCAGAACGGGTTTTCCCCGCCGCCAGAAAAACGATCACCTCATTTTCTGTAACGCCGAAACAGAGTGATTTTGGCTTACTGGAGATCGAACTGCAAGATGCAAAAGGTATGGCAACAGTGCGTTTAACATTTGATACCGCAGGAACAATCAGTGCAAAAGCCGGTGCCCGCTATAAAAACTTTATGAAGTATGAGGCCGGTAAAAGTTATGATATCAAATTGAAACTGGATGCTTTTACCAGGTTCTACTCCATTACAGTAAACGGAAAAGAGGTATTGACGAGTCTGGCTTTTCAGCCGGTTGCTGAAGTTTCAAGGATTGTTTTCCGTACGGGAGATGTTCGCCGCTTTCCGAATGTTGATACACCGGCCGACCAGACTTATGATTTGAAAAATGCCGGAGAATCTGAAAAGAAAGAGGCGGTGTATTCGATTAAATATTTAAAAACGGAGGGATTTTAGGATGAGGAGGTTCTTGTATAAAACAGCTTTGGTTTTATTATTTGCGTTATGCGCTTTTTCCGCCAACGCCAAAATACTGTTGCCACAAATCCTTTCGAGTTCTATGGTTTTGCAAAGAGATAAACCCATTAATATCTGGGGCTTTGCTGCACCAGCTGAGAACATAGAGGTGGCTTTTGCAGGGCAGAAAAAACAAACGATTACTGACCAGAATGGGAAGTGGCTGATCGTTTTAAGTCCACTAAAAACATCAGTGATAGGCCGTACTATGGTCATTTCCGGTTCAAATAGAATTGAGTTAAGCAATATTCTGGTTGGTGAAGTGTGGATTTGCTCAGGCCAGTCGAACATGGAATATGCCATGCGCAAACTCGCTAAAATTCCTAAGCCCAAAAATGAAAAGCTCGGTTTCCCTTCAGATGAAGTAGAAAAGGCAGATAATGATCAAATCAGGATTTTTCTGGTTAACCGCAAACAATTATCGAAACCAGATAGCGTTCACAGGAGTTGGGCGGTGGCTAAAGATTCAGCTTTGCGTTCATTTTCTGCAGCAGGTTATTTCTTTGCAAAAGAAGTGCAGCAAAAATTAGGCATTCCTGTGGGTATGATCTCATCTGCCGTACCCGGAAGCGCCATTGAACCCTGGATAGATGTGCAGGCTTTTTCAACTGAAGCTTATTTTAAGGATAAAAAAGTTGGCAATGATCCTGGTAAATTTTATAGTCCCATGATCGAGCCCTTAACGAATTTTAAAATCAGGGGTTTCCTTTGGTATCAGGGTGAAACCAACTGTTTCCTGAACGAAACCATTTCTTACAGTTACAAAATGAAGGTGCTGATCCAGAGTTGGCGCAAAGCATGGGGAGAACAACTGCCCTTTTACTACGTTCAGATTGCACCTTACGACTATAGCAAACAGAAAAGCGACAAGGTCATACTCACAACAGACACTGAACCGAACTTTTGGGAAGCTCAAGAACAACTTTTAAGGCTGCCAAATACGGGTATGGTGGGGACTTCTGATTTAAACGATAATGGGGGCGACTTGCATCCCACTTATAAATGGGAAGTTGGGCGCCGGCTGGCACTCTGGGCACTAGCCAAAACCTATCATCAACCCATCAGCTTTTCGGGACCGGTTTTTAAAGCTTTTACCATCCAGGGCGGAAAAGCAGTATTGGATTTTGATTATTTAAAATCCGCCAGTGATGCTATAACTGGCTTTACCATTGCTGGTAGTGATGGCAAATTTGTAAATGCTGAAGCTGTAATAAAAGATGGCAAAGTCTTAGTGTTTTCAAAAGAAGTCGCCAAACCTGTAAATGTTCGCTATAACTGGTCTGAAAGCCCTGCAGGAAGTTTGTTTAGCAATGGATTACCGGCACTGCCTTTCAGAACGGATAACCCTTTAAGTAATCAATTTAGAACCAATTAATGAGACTTAGATTTATACTTTTCTTTTGTTTATTAATCATGTTTGATGCCCTGAAAGCCCAACAAACGGAGAAATTATATCTTTCAGGAACGGGAAATGATCAGATGGTGAATTGGGAATTCTTCTGTACAGAAGGTGCAAATTCAGGTAAGTGGACCACTATTCCGGTACCATCAAACTGGGAATTGCAGGGCTTTGGTAAATACAATTATGGCTTCAACAAGGAGGCTAATAAAGGAAAAGAACAAGGACTATATAAGTACAGGTTTAAGGTTCCGGGTGACTGGAAATCTAAAATCATCAGGATTGTTTTCGAGGGTTCGATGACGGATACTGAAGTTAAAATAAACGGGAAACTGGCCGGTGCTGTGCACCAGGGGTCATTTTATGTTTTTAACTATGATATTTCGGGACTGATTAAATATGATACTGATAATCTTCTGGAAGTTAAAGTTTCCAAACACTCGGCAAACCAATCGGTAAATGAAGCAGAGCGTAAAGCAGACTTCTGGATTTTCGGCGGTATTTTTCGTCCGGTTTATCTGGAAGCTTTGCCACAAACGCACATGGAAAGAATTCAAGCGGATGCCAAAGCAAATGGTATTTTTTCTGCCAACGTTTTCACGGCAGGATCAGCTGATGAGATCTCAGTTGAACTAAAAGACCAAAACGGGAAGAAATTCGGTAATACCTTTTCGGTTAAAACTACATCCGCATCAACACAAATCTTACATACTTTCAAAAATCCCCAACTATGGTCGTCTGAATTCCCAAACCTATATACGGCGACTTTTACCCTGATCAAAAAAGGAAAGAAAGTTCATCAGCTTACCAAAAAAATCGGTTTCAGAACCGTTGAAGTAAAGGAGCGGGATGGGGTATATGTAAATGGCGTGAAAATGAAATTTAAAGGTGTGAACCGCCATTCTTTTTACCCATCATCTGGCAGAACCACGAGCAAGCGCATCAGTATTGATGATGTGCTGTTGATGAAAGAAATGAACATGAATGCGGTTCGGATGTCGCATTACCCGCCCGACGGACATTTTCTGGATGTATGTGATTCGCTTGGTTTATTCGTGATGGATGAGCTGGCCGGATGGCATGGCACTTATGATACGCCAACGGGTACTAAACTGATGAAAGAAATGATGAGGAATGATGAAAATCACCCATCCATTATTTTCTGGGCAAACGGAAATGAAGGTGGGCACAACCGGGAACTCGACCATCTTTTTCCTGAAGAGGACATCCAAAAACGCCCGCTAATCCATCCATGGGAGGTTTTTGGTGGATTTGAAACCACGCATTACCGGGAGTTTAACTATGGCATCGGGAATTACGATCATGGGCACAATATTTTAATGCCAACGGAATTTTTGCATGGGATGTGGGATGGTGGTCATGGTGCCGGAATTGAGGATTATTGGAATGCCATGTGGCATAATCCTTTATCAGCCGGAGGTTTTCTGTGGGACTTTGCCGATCAGGCAGTAGTGCGTACCGATAAAAATGGAGAGCTGGACACGGATGGAAATCATGGTCCCGACGGCATTGTCGGTCCTTATCACGAAAAAGAAGGGAGTTTCTTTACCATTAAAGAAGTATGGAGCCCTGTTTTTATCGAAAAAAGAGAAATGACCCCTGGCTTTGATGGTTCGTTCCTGGTGGAAAACCGTTATGCTTTCACTAACCTGAATCAATGCACTTTTGAATGGAAGTTAAAGCATTTGAAAAGCGCTGGAAATGCTGAATTCAAGTCTGGAAAAACCGATGCTCCGGATGTGAAGCCTTTTGAAAAAGGTAAATTGCAAATCAATCTGCCAGCAGACTGGAGGACCTTTGACGCTTTGTACCTCACCGCAAAGGATGTGTATGGTAAAGTACTTTTTACCTGGAGTTTTCCGATTAATTTGCCTAAGGATGATGCTGAAAGGATAGTTGCAAAAGCAGGTGGTTCAAAAGTCGCGCTGGAAGAATCGGCTCTGGCTTACCTGGTTGCTGCAAATGGCATCAAATTTAGTTTTGATAAAACCACTGGTCTATTACAGGGAGTCGAAAATGCCAAGGGCATCATTCCATTTTCTAAAGGACCGGTACTACAGGAAGGTGTAAATAACTTTAAAAAATTTAAGGTTAAAAGGGAAGGCGACACGCTGATTATCTCTTCAACTTTCGATAAAAAAGAAAGCTACAACACATTAGAATGGACAGTTTATCCTTCGGGATGGTTGAAAATGCAGGTGAAATATTTTCCGTCCGATTACTTTACCACATTTGCAGGCTTGAATTTCTCTTATCCTGAAACAGAAATTAAAGGGGTAGAATATAAAGGAAATGGTCCGTACCGGGTATGGAAAAACCGCATGAAGGGAACTGAATTTGGCATCTGGAAAAAAGATTACAATGATTCGGCAACAGGAGAGCCGGCATGGCAGTATCCAGAGTTTAAAGGGTATTACTCGAATATGTACTGGTGCGAGTTTATCGGTAGACAACAGTCTTTTAAAGTACTAACCGACCGGGAAGATGTATTTTTAAGGTTGTTTACCCCAAAGAAATCGAAAGATACAGAATATGACAACATGAGTCCGACTTTTCCGAACGGGGATATTTCGTTTATGAATGCGATTTCCGCAATCGGAACAAAAACCCAGAAGCCTGAAACAACCGGACCGATGGGAATGAAGAATATTTATTATGATTTTGACAAAGATCCCAGCAGGGCGCTGGATATGACTTTGTATTTTGATTTTTCCGGTAAATAGGTTTTCCCGCAGATGACGCAAAGAACGCAGATAAAGAGATTTCAATCTGCGCGAATCTGTGAGATCAGCGGGAGACAAAAAATAACAAGTGTAATGAACATTAAAACCTACATATTCATCATCAGCATTTTTTTGCTGTCATTAACGAAAGTGATGGCACAATTCTCCTTGCAGCACACCACCTGCGAGATGCTGGAAAATCCCCTAGGTATTGATGTAAAGAGACCCCGCCTCGCCTGGCAAATTATCTCGAAAGAGCGCAATGTAACCCAAACCGCCTATCAGATTTTAGCGGCCTCTTCACCAGAACAACTGGCACAGAATGAAGGTGATTTATGGAATTCCGGGAAGGTAAACTCCGCTGAATCCATTCATGTGGTTTACGACGGAAAAGCTTTATCCAGCCGTTTAAAAGTATACTGGAAGGTGAAAGTGTGGACTAATGCCGGTCAGAGTGAATGGTCGGGCAACAACTTCTTCTCTATGGGTTTGCTGTACTACAAAGACTGGCCTAAAGGCTGGATTGGTTTCGACAGGGCTTTTCCGTGGGACAACATTAAAACCGATTCGAGACTATCGGCAAGGTATTTCAGAAAAGAATTTCAAAGCCCGAAAACCGTAAAATCTGCTACAGCATCTGTGATCGGTTTGGGCTTATATGTGCTTTACATTAACGGAAAAAAAGTGGGTGAAGATGTTTTGTCTCCCTCGCCAACGGACTATACCAGAAACGTAAAATACAATACCTATGATGTAACCCGCTATATTCAAAACGGAAAAAATGCCGTAGGTGCAATTTTAGGGAATGGCCGCTTTTTTGCCATGCGGCAGAATGAAAAGCCTTATAAAATTAAAACATTTGGGTTTCCCAAAATGCTGATGAACATCAACATTGTTTACAGCGACGGAACAACTGCTAATATCGACACGGATGATAGCTGGAAGGGCACAGCTGACGGACCAATCAGAACCAATAATGAGTACGATGGCGAGGAATATGACGCGACTAAAGAGGCCTCTGGCTGGAACAAAGTTGGTTTTGATGATGGAAAATGGTCAAAAGCAGAGTTCGTTCAGGAACCTGCCGGAACTATAGAAGCGCAAATGAATGAGAACATGCGGATTATGAATACACTTAAACCGGTATCCATTTCCAAAATCTCAGGAGGAAGGTATGTTGTAGATATGGGGCAGAACATGGTTGGCTGGTTGCAGATGAAGGTAAAAGGAGCCAAGGGGCAGCAAATTAAAATGCGTTTTGCAGAATCGCTTCAGGAAAACGGCGAGCTTTTTACGGCCAATCTTCGCAATGCCAAATGCACCGACTTATATACGCTAAAAGGTGGCGAGCAGGAAACCTGGGAGCCGACTTTTGCTTATCGCGGATTCCGGTATGTTGAACTCACAGGCTACACTTACGCACCCTCGCTAAATGACTTCTCCGGAAAAATGATTTACGATAACATGCAGACTGTAGGAACTTTTGAAACCTCAAATGCTTTGATCAATCAGCTATTTAAAAACGCCTGGTGGGGTATTGCCGGAAACTATAAAGGAATCCCGATTGATTGTCCGCAACGCAACGAGCGTATGCCCTGGTTAGGCGATAGAGGTGCCGTGGCCTATGGTGAAAGTTTTCTGTTCGATAACGGCAGATTTTACACGAAGTGGTTGCAGGATATCAGAAATTCGCAAAAAGAAGATGGAGCGATTCCGGATGTGGCACCAGCTTTTTGGAGGTATTACAGCGATAACATGACCTGGCCCGGTGCCATGCTCCTGGTTACGGAAATGGTATACAAGCAAACCGGTGATGTTACTGCGGTTCGCGACAATTATCCTGCAATGAAAAAATGGCTTTCGTATATGCAGGATCGTTATATGCAGGATTTTATAATAACAAAAGACAGTTATGGCGACTGGTGTATGCCGCCAGTAACCATCGAAGCCGGAAGAGGCAAAAGCGCAGATAAAAAATATCCCTCAGCGTTGATCTCAACCGCTTATTATTATCATTTTACGCAGCTGATGAGGCAATTTGGACAGGCTTTGGGAAATGAGGCAGATGTAAAGTACTATCAACTTCTGGGGGATAAAATCAAAGATGCCTTTAACCTGAAATACTATAATGATCAGGGTTATTATGCTTCGAATGCTTTAACGGATAACATCATTCCACTGTATTTCGGCATGGTTCCTGCGAACAAGGTAGCACAGGTTTTCAAGAATATAACCTATACTGTCGAGGTGACGAATAAGGGCCATTTAAGCAATGGTTTGGTCGGAATTCAATGGCTAATGCGCTGTTTGAATGATTATGGTCGGCCTGATTTGGCCTACACTGTGGCGACTCAGAAAACTTATCCCGGTTGGGGCTACATGGTGGATCAGGGTGCCACCACCATATGGGAGTTATGGAATGGCAACACCGCCGATCCTAAAATGAACTCACAGAATCATGTGATGATGCTCGGCGATTTGTTAATCTGGTATTATGAAAATCTTGCCGGAATCAAATCGGAAAGCAACGCTTTCAAGAAGATCATTATGAAACCGGAAATGATCAACGGATTAAACAGTGTAAACGCAAGTTACCGATCAGTTTATGGAACAATTAAAAGCAATTATACCATAACAGCCAGCCAGTTTAACTGGAATATAACGGTGCCACCGAATACCTCGGCATGGGTTTATATTCCTGCAAATCAGAAAAATGAGGTTTCAGAAAAATTGAAATCGGTAAAGGATTTGAAATTTATAAAAATGGAGGATAATCACGCGGTTTACGAGCTAGGATCGGGCGATTATTCTTTTGTAGTGGACAAGAAGTAATTTAACCAATTTAGTGTTAACAGGAAAAAAATAAAATGATGAGAAAGTTCTTAAAGCCAGTCATGCTACTCACAATGATACTAAGTACAGTTAGTGTGTTCAGTCAAACCAAAGATGTTATAGTTTCCGACGATATTCTGACTAAAGCCAACGCATTTGTAGGTGCTTTGAACTTAACAGATGAGGAAAAGAAGGCGGCCCTAGCGCATATCATTGCAGTTCATCTGACCACCACCAGAGACTGGCACAATGAGCATCCGTCGTCAACCGTTCCGGATGGTATAAATCCGGTTACCGGTAATAAGTTAAGCGATCTGGATAAACAGATCATTGCCGATTCTGCGATGCCGGCCACCGTGCATCAGGCTTTAATGGATGGTTTAAATAAAAACCTGTCTCCTGATCAGGTGGAAACTGTATTGGATCAATATACTATTGGGAAAGTGGCTTTTACCATGAAGGGTTATAAAGCCATTGTCCCTGACCTTACTGCTGATGAGAAAGCCAGGATTCTGGGCTTTCTTAAGCAAGCCCGGGAACAGGCAGTTGATTATAAAAATATGAAAGAGATATCGGCAATTTTTGAGATCTATAAAACGAAATCAGAACAAATGTTGAACAATAATGGCCGCAGTTGGAGAGCACTTTACAGTGCCTACACGAAGAAAATCAAAGAAGAAAAAGCGGCAAAACAGAAACAATAGAGGTATCTACACCATATAAATATTATTAGGGCATGTAATGGCGAACTTGCAGCTTTTATTCGCTTCAATTCCTTACATGGTAAAAAGAAAAACAATGCTAATATGTTAAAGAAAATTTTAACCATATCAATTGTCATTTTTACACTGAGCGCTAAAGCCCAGGTTGAAAAATGGCAGAAAGGAATCGTAAAGCAGGAATTTCTGTATGATAAGGCGCCTTTCCCATCCTGCCATTCAGCAACGATTACAGAGACACCAACGGGGCTGGTAGCCTCATTTTTCGGTGGAACCAAGGAACGGAATCCTGATGTAGAGATATACGTCAGTCGCTTTGTTAATGAAAAATGGCTCCCGCCCGTTTCTGTAGCAAATGGCATTCAGCCCGACGGTAAAAGATTACCCACATGGAATCCGGTTCTATATCAGGTTCCAGGCGGGGATTTGTTGTTATTCTACAAAATCGGCCCAAAACCGTCTGAATGGTGGGGCTTAATGCGGACTTCCAAAGATGGCGGAATCACATGGTCTGAGGCAACAAAACTGCCGGCAGGGTATATCGGGCCGGTTAAAAACAAGCCTGTTTTACTAAGCAACGGGAACCTTTTTGCACCATCAAGCAGAGAAGGCGATGGGTGGAAAATTCATTTTGAGGTCACCAAAGACAATGGCAAGACCTGGAGGACGGTAGGACCGCTTCCTGAGAATGGAATCAAAGCCATTCAGCCCAGTATCTTGCAACATAGAAACGGGAAACTTCAGATTTTAGCCAGGACAGCAAACCGGGCCATTGTCGAATCCTGGTCGAATGATAACGGAGAAACCTGGTCGGCGTTAACGAAAACTTCCCTGCCCAATAATAACTCCGGAACGGATGCCGTAACCATGAAAGATGGTCGCCAGGTTTTGGTGTACAACCATGTTTTACCTCCCGGAGATTTAGCTAAAGGGCCGAGAACCCCTTTAAATGTTTCCATCTCCAAGGACGGGAAAGCATGGTATGCTGCATTGATTCTGGAGGATTCTCCAATCAGTCAATATTCTTATCCTGCCGTCATTCAAACTTCAGATGGCCTGTTACATTTCATTTATACCTGGAGAAGGGAAAAAATTAAACATGTAGTTGTTGATCCTTCGAAACTGAAGCTGAAGAAAATTAAAAATGGCATATGGCCAAAATTAAATGGCTATACCGCTCCGGTTATTACAGAAACTAAAAGCGAAGAACCATGAGATTATACCGGTTAATTACGCAAGGGATTATTCATGCCATACTGATTACCCTGATACTTTCTGGGTCTGATTTGCTCTTTGCGCAAACCCAAAATACGGATAACCTTTATAAGAAGCCTTTGGTGGAGGTGTTAAACGAAATTCAAACCCGGTTTAAGGTTCAGATTAAATATTCCGCGCCGCAGGTTAAAGATAAATGGGTAAATTATGCCGAGTGGCGTTTCAGGGCTAATGTTGATGAGACCCTGGCCAATGTATTGACGCCACTGGATATGAAAGTAAACAAGGAAAAGCCTGGTGTGTACAAATTGAAAGAGTACGAATACTACCGCTGGGAGGTTCAGGATGGCTGGAACTATCTGGATACGCTGGCAACAAAGTACCATGATAAAGCCAGCTGGGAGAAGCGCAAAGCGGAAATCAAGCCTGAGCTTTATCAGGCTTTAATGTTGTCGCCTTTACCGGCAAAGCCTGTAGCTAAACCCATCATCACATCAAAAAGAACTTTCGATGGCTATTCTGTCGAAAATATCGCGCTGGAGATTTTACCGGGGGTATGGATCAACGGTTCGCTCTATAAACCCTTGAATGCCAGAGGTAAAATCCCTGTGGTATTAAGTCCCGACGGGCACTGGGAAAAACAGCGGTACAGACCCGATTGCCAGATCCGTTGCGCCACAATTGCCAGGATGGGAGCAATGGCTTTTAGCTATGATTTGTTTGCATGGGGTGAATCCATGTTGCAGTTTAAATACGAAGACCACCGCCGTAGCCTGGCACAAACGGTACAGACACTGGGTGGAATCAGGATTCTGGATTATTTTACTTCACTGACAGAAACAGATACCACCCGGATTGGCATTAGTGGTGGGTCGGGTGCCGGAAGTCATTGTATCTTAATGACGGCAATGGACAACAGAATTAAATTAAGCGCACCTGTGGTAGCCATGTCATCCTACTTTTATGGGGGCTGCCCTTGTGAAAGCGGGATGCCTATCCATCAATGCGGCGGCGGAACAGACAACGTTGAATTGGCAGCAATGGCCGCGCCACGGCCACAACTACTGGTATCAGATGGTGGGGACTGGACTGCTCACACGCCACAGCATGATTTTCCTTACCTGCAAAAGATGTACGGGTATTATGGGGTGAAAGATCAGGTAGAGAATGTTCACCTGCCTGATGAGAAGCATGATTTTGGCATCAACAAACGCATTGCATTGTATGATTTTCTGATTAAAAATTTTAAGCTTAACGGTACTGCCGTTAAGGATAAGTCAGGTAAGTACGATGAAACCAAGGTAACCATTGAAAAGGAAAATGCCCTGTATGTATTTAGCGATAAAGGCGAAAAACTACCTAAGCATGCTTTAATGGGTTTTGAAAACCTGGAGAAGTTATTTCCAGGCGCAAGTAAATAAAAGAATATGAAGCAGCAGAACAGGAGAACCTTTATAGCAAATGTAGCTTTGTTAACCAGCGCTTTGATGCTTCCGGATCAGCTGCTACTGGCAGCTGCAAGGAAGAGCAAATATAAAATTGCGGTAATCGACCTGATGATTCTGAAACGTCAGAAAGTTAGTGCATTGCCCTTAACCAAGGAAATTGGCGCCGATGGACTGGAGATAGATATGGGGGGACTGGGCAACCGGGAAACTTTTGATAATAAACTGGCTGATCCTAAAGTGCGCCAGGAGTATTTGGATAAAGCCAGAGAACTGAATATCGAAATCTGTTCACTGGCAATGACAGGCTTTTATGCACAGTCGTTCGCTAAACGTCCCACTTACCAAAGGATGATTCAGGATTGTCTGGATACTGCTAAAGCGATGAATGTTAAAGTCGTTTTTCTGCCTTTAGGCGTGCAGGGTGATCTGGTCAAAAATCCAGAGTTACGGGATCCGATAGTGGAGCGGTTAAAAGTAGCCGGGCAAATGGCTTCCAAAGCGGGTATTGTAATTGGTATTGAAACTGCATTGGATGCTGCTGGCGAATTTCAATTGTTGAAAGCGGTAGGCTCGAAATCTGTGAAAAGCTATTTCAACTTTTCCAATGCCATTAAAAACGGGCGCGATCTACATCAGGAACTCAGGATTTTAGGTAAGAAAAACATCATACAGATTCATGCAACCAACGAAGACGGCGTGTGGTTGCAGAACGATCCGAAAATTGACCTCAGCAAAGTGAAAGCAACACTCGATGATATGGGTTGGAAAGGTTGGCTGGTGGTAGAAAGAAGCCGCGATGCAAGTCAGCCAAGCAATGTAAAATATAATTTTAGTGCAAATACCAGTTACCTTAAATCGGTCTTTCAAGCCAAGTAATTTATGAAACCAATTAGCCTGACCATTTTGTTGATATACAGTTTACTGTGCTTTAGTGCAAGCGCAGCAGATATTTACGTTGCAAAGAACGGTTCTGATTCTAATTTGGGTTCGATAGAGAAACCTTTGGCTACCCTTCATTTGGCTATTAGAAAAGCCAGGGAACTCAGGCGGTTAAACGACCCTTCTATTAAAAATGGAATCAGAATTTTTCTGGGCAAAGGCGTTTACCAGCTGCATGAACCTGTTGTTCTTCGTCCTGAAGATTCAGGGACAAAAGAGAGCCCGACGGAAATTATAGCTACCGAAAAAGTTGTTTTAAGCGGTGGGGTGAACATTAAAGGATGGAAAAAACTGTCAGGAGCAGTTGCAGGATTGCCTAAAGCTGCAATAGGGAAATTATGGGTGGCAGATGTACCGAACTTTGATGGGAATGGACTATTGTTCCGGCAACTTTGGGTGAACGGCAATAAAGCCGTTCGGGCCAGAAATTACAATGGCGATGCCATGGGTCGAATCCTGGCCTGGGATACAAAAAACCAGACCTGCAGGATCCCTCTGCAAAAAAACGGGAGTTTATCACATATCAATGGTATGGAAATGCTCATTCACCAATGGTGGGCCATTGCAAATCTTCGTGTTAAATCTGTAAAAGTTACAGGTAACACCGCCGAACTTTCCTTCATGCAGCCAGAAAGCAGAATACAATCTGAACATCCATGGCCAGCTCCCTGGATATCGGAGAAAACAGGGAATTCGGCTTTCTACCTCACCAATGCCATTCAGTTTTTAGATGAGCCTGGTGAATGGTTTGAAGACATGCAGAAGCATAAACTTTATTACTGGCCAAAAGCATCTGAAAATATGCAGCATGCCGATGTTGTTGTACCTGCCCTGGAGAACCTGATGAAGATTGAAGGAACAACCGACCATCCGGTTACATTTGTCAACTTCAAAGGAATTTCTTTTGAGCACGCTACCTGGTTGAGACCATCCCGACAGGGGCATGTTCCGCACCAGGCAGGTATGTATATGTTGGATGCTTATAAACTAAATAAAGCAGGAACGCCTGACAAACCTAGCCTTGAAAATCAGGCCTGGGTTGGAAGGCCGGCTTCAGCCGTTGAGGTGAGTTATGCAGATCATATTTCTTTCGAATCTTGCCGATTTGAGCATATGGCCTCAACGGGACTGGATCTCAGAAAAGGCACTGCTGACAATCAGGTAAAAGGTAACCTGTTTAAAGATATTGGTGGTACAGCAATTTTAGCAGGAACATTTTCTGATGAGGCAACTGAAGTTCACTTGCCCTATAACCCTTCAGATAAAAGGGAAATTTCAACCAATGACGTTATCGAAAACAACCTCATTACAGATGTAACCAATGAAGACTGGGGAGCCGTTGGTATCGGGGCCGGTTATGTTCGTGGAATCAAAATATCGCACAATGAGATTTCTGACGTTTCCTATTCGGGCATCAGTGTAGGCTGGGGATGGACAAAAACGGAAAATGCGATGAAAAACAATACCATAAGTGCGAACAAAATTCATCATTATGGTAAGCATATGTATGATGTAGCAGGCATTTATACCTTATCGGCCCAGCCGGAATCAATTATTACAGAAAACGTGATAGATAGCATTTATAAAGCACCCTTTGCCCATCTTCCTGAGCATTGGTTCTACCTTTATACAGATGAGGGTTCATCCTATTTCACTATTAAAAATAACTGGACACCTGCCGAGAAGTATCTGCAGAATGCAAATGGCCCGGACAATTTATGGGAAGGTAACGGGCCAAAAGTGTCTCAGAATATTAAACAAAGTGCCGGTTTACAACAGCCTTATCAATACCTCTTGAAAGAGAAAGCTGCTTATTCCAATCGCGGGATTAATCAGGCTGAAGATAAACCGGTCGTGTTCGAATTGATTTTTAAAGATGATTTACCGGGCAATAAAACCCTGGAAAAGTTTGCCATGGAAAATAATCTGCTGCAAAGTTCAATCTATAAGTGGAATAAGCGCCTGGTGATTTATACTTCAAGCCTGAAAGTAGAGAGTTTAACACAAACCTTAAAACGCCTGGATGCCTCAGAAATCAAGCTTTACGAAAATATGTTTTATGATTTTAACAGAGAAAAAAACTGTGGCGATAAACCTGTAATGGAGTGGGATAACATCGTTTTATCGGCCAATCTGGTCAAAGATGAAAAGATGCAGAAAGAATATCTCGACTACCACAAAACCCAGTTCGAAAAGTGGCCGGAAATATCGAAAGGATTCTGTAATGCTGAATTTCAGCGACTGGCTATCTTTAAAAAAGACAGACAGCTGATGTTAATCATCAGTATTCCGAAAGGAAAAAAATTAGATAATTTAAATCCAAAAACCACTTTGAATAATCCGAAAGTGGATGAATGGAATGCCATAATGAAAAAATACCAGGAGGGAATTCCGGGAACAAAACCTGAAGAGGTTTGGGTGTTTTTTAAACCGATTGAATAAACGACGACTTAAGAAATAAATAAAATATCATGTTAAGATTAGGGATCCTAGGTTTAGGAGAGGGCAGAAGTACAATTTCTGCATCATTGGCGAGCAAGAAGTTTAAGCTCATTCAAATTTGCGATGCCAATAAAAAGCTTTGTGAGGAACGTGCTTTAGAGTTTGATTTTGAAAACTGGACAACGAGTTATGAGGATATGTTAACCAGTGATAAAATCGATATGATCGCCATATATACCCCCGATCATCTGCATTTCGAACATATCAAACTGGCTCTGCAACATGGAAAGCATGTGGTGTGTACCAAACCTTTTATCGACGATTTATCACAGGCCAATGAACTGCTTGAGCTTGCTAAGAAATCAAGAAAGAAAATCTTTGTCGGTCAGAGCTCGCGCTTTTTTGAGCCTGCTATGCGTCAGAAAAAGGATTTCGACAAAGGTTTGATTGGGGAATTGATTACCATCGAAAGTCATTATCATGCCGATCACCGCTGGTTTTTGGAAAAAGGCTGGTCACTGAAGCAATCTTTTAAATGGTTGTATGGTGGTTTAAGTCATCCGGTTGATTTCATCCGTTGGTATATGCCCGATATTGAAGAGGTGATGGGTTATGGAATGCTAAGTAGCAATGGCTTGAAAGCAGGACTTAAAAATCAGGATACCATGCATTTCATTTTCAAAGCAAAAGATGGCCGGATTGCGAGAGTGAGCGGCGCTTATACCGGACCAACACAACCGGCAAGCCGCGATAGTGGAATGAGCTGCATTTTACGCGGAACTGAGGGCGCTAGTCAGGCCGATTACCATGAACTGCGCTACTCTGTAACTACAAAAACCGGTGAGGAAAAAATCATTACCTGGGGCGATTCAACTTTAAAACACTATTTCCGTTTCGAAGGACAAAGCCACCATGCAGGAGAATATCAGAATTACCTGGATTATTTTGCCGATAGCATCAATAATAAATTTACCGCTTACCCTGATTTGAAGGAAGGGATTGGAACGGTGGCATTGTTACAGGCTATGGATAAATCGATGGAAACCGGATTGCCTGTGAAGATTGACGATATCCTAAAAGCCAATAATATTACACGGGAATCGATAGGCTTGTAGCTTTTCGATGAAACAGCCACGGAAACACAGAGAACACGGAAGAAGGAATTTATTTATAAAGAGAAAAAATACTCCGTGGATTCAGTGCTTCCGTTGCAAAAAATACAAGAGAATCGATAGGCTTGTAGGTTTTCGATAAAACAGCCACGGAAACACAGAGAACACGGAAGAAGGAATTTATTTATAAAGAGAAAAAATACTCCGTGAATTCAGTGCTTCCGTTGCAAAAAATACAAGAGAATCGATAGGCTTGTAGCTTTTCGATAAAACAGCCACGGAAACACAGAGAACACGGAAGAAGGAATTTATTTATAAAGAGAAAAAAAATATTCTGTGAATTCCGTGCTTCCGTGGCAAAAAATACATGAGAACCGATTGGATTGTAGAAATCCCGTCATTGCGAGTTATCCTAACCTAAACCATACTAACCAAATAAACCAATGGGAAACATTGTTGAACGATTAACCGGCCTGGATTACCTCATTGTGATCGCCTATGTGATCATTTTGATCATCATCGGGTACAGGGCCAGTTTCTCAAAAAAGAAAAGCGAAGACGAAACTTTATTCCTCGCAAACAAATCATTGAACTGGTCGAGCATCGGCTTCAACATGTGGGGCACAAACGTTGGCCCCTCTATGCTGCTGGCCTTTGCCAGTATTGGTTACAGTACGGGTATTGTGGCCGTAAACTTCGATTGGTATGCCTTTATATTTTTATTCCTCCTGGCAATTGTTTTTGCCCCGAAATACCTGGCAGCTAAAGTAAGTACGATGCCGGAGTTTATGGGCAACCGTTACGGCGATTCTACGCAGAACATTCTGGCCTGGTATGCCTTGGTGAAGATTTTAATTTCATGGTTATCATTGGGTTTGTTTGCAGGAGGCTTCCTTGTTCGCCAGATTTTAGGCATCCCCATGTGGCAGTCGGTTACGGTTTTAGTCGCTTTCGCAGGCTTATTTACTTTTTTTGGCGGCTTAAAAGCCATTGCAAAGGTAAATGTCTTCCAGATGATTTTATTGATTGCCGTTTCCCTATCTCTCATGCTTCTGGGTTTAAATAAAGTGGGTGGAATCTCCGCATTGTATGCGAAAACACCTCATCGTTTCTGGAATTTAATTCAGCCAGCCAGCGACCCAAAATACCCCTGGTATGCCATCTTACTGGGATATCCCGTTGCTGCTGTAGCCTTTTTCTGTACCGATCAGTCAATGGTTCAATCGGTTTTAGGGGCAAAAAATTTAAAACAAGGCCAGCTGGGCGTGAGCTTTATCGGCTGGCTCAAAATCCTTTCTTTACCACTTTTTATTGGTACGGGAATTTTATGTTATGTGCTGTTCCCAAACCTGAAAGATCCAAACGAAGCCTACATGACTATGGTGACCAGTTTATTCCCGCCGGGCATGAACGGTCTGGTAATCGTAGTATTGATTGCTGTTCTGGTAGGAACGATCGGATCCTCGCTCAATTCGCTGAGCACCGTTTTTACTATGGATATTTATGTGAAGAAAATCAATCCGCAGGCCAGCAATAAGCAGATTATCCGTATTGGAAGATGGGCTGTAGTGGCCGGTTGTATATTCGCTGTGATTGTAGTGTTGGCCATCGATAACATCAAGGGGTTAAACTTATTCGACGTTTTTCAATCGGTGCTGGGTTTTATCGCTCCTCCGCTGTCAGTGGTTTTCCTGCTCACCGTGTTTTGGAAAAGAACAACCAGAAAAGCAGTGAATTTTACGCTGTCCATCGGCTCAATTCTTAGTCTGAGTATCGGCGTTACTTATCTCTGGATCCTGCCACCGGGTGAATATAGTTTCTGGCCACATTACTTGATGCTGTCTTTTTTCATTTTCGCCGGACTCCTGATCATTGCAGTGTTGATTTCCGTGCTGGACAGATCGCCAAGTATTTATACAATTAATGCCGAGCATCAGGCTAACGTCGAGAAGCCCCAAAGGGCAGTCTGGATCTCCTGGGTGGCCCTGGCGATAGTAATGCTATTACTCTATTTATTCTTCAACGGACATTAACCGGAACTCCGGAGCCGGGTGTCAAAATATATAAACATGAAAAATTTAAGAAAAACATTACTGCTGGCTTTAGTCACCTTTTCAACAGTACCTGTATTTGCACAGCATGCCTCCTGGATCTGGTATCCCGGAGATTTCGATATTTACATGAGCAATGTGATGCAGAACCGGAGAACAGAAAGAGGTTCTTTCTTTCCGGTATTCTGGAAAATGGATAGTCACTATGTACTGGTCGATTTTCATAAGGAATTTACCCTCTCACAGCCGGAAGAGGTGAGGCTTTATGTAGAAGGAACTTACAATGTGAAAATCGATGGGCAGGCGATTTCCGGTTTTCCGAAGAGCATACAAATCCCAGCAGGCAAGCATAAACTAAGCCTCAAGGTGTACAATCAGGCACATGTACCCGCAATATATGTGAAGGGAGAAACCGTCGTTTCTGATGAAAGCTGGTTAACTACTTTTGAGGACAAAGAGTGGATTGACGCCAGTGGAAAAACATCCGATAAATCCGGTACCACTTTCGTTTCCGCAGGTTCGTGGAACTTCAATGACCCGGCCAGATTACCTTCAGCATTTAAATTGCCAACTGTGCCACAATCAGCTTTGAAAACAGAAAACGTGGGTTCGGGATATGTTGCTGATTTCGGGAAAGAGACCTTCGGTTTTATCAAGGTGCACGGATTAAAGGGAAAAGGACGATTGAGACTTTACTATGGCGAATCAAAAGAAGAAGCGCTATCAACTGATAAATGTGAAACTTTAGATGACCTGGATATTGACCTGAGCGTAAAAAGAGACTCCATTATGCCCTTATCAAAAGCCTTCAGGTATGTCAACTTTCAGCCTGGTTCCGGTGTTTCTGCTGATTCAATTTCCATGCTTTATGAATATGCACCGGTTACAGAACGGGGGAGTTTTAAATCGTCGGATGCAGAGCTGAACAGGATTTACGATGTGGCTAAATATACTTTCCACCTGAACACCCGCGAATTTTTCATAGATGGGATCAAACGCGATCGCTGGGTTTGGAGTGGCGATGCCTATCAAAGCTACCTGATGAATTACTATTCATTTTTCGATGCACCGACGGTTAAACGGACTTTATTGGCTCAACGTGGAAAAGATCCGGTTACGGCACACATCAATACCATTATGGATTACTCTTTCTACTGGTTTCTTGGTATCTATGATTACTATAAATTTACTGGTGATCAGAAGTTTGTTAAGGATGTTTATCCCCGAATGCAGTCTCTAATGACTTATATAGATGGTAGGAAAAACAAAAATGGCCTGCTCGAATGGATGCCTGGCGATTGGATTTTTATCGACTGGGCAGATAAACTGAGCAAAGACGGGGAGGTGAGTTTTGAACAGTTGCTGTATGCACGGAGTTTGGAAACAATGGCTTTATGTGCCCGGCTGGCAAATGATGCTGATGGTGCCGCCCGCTATGATCAGCAGGCCAAAGTATTGAAGGCAAGGATTTTTGAATTATACTGGAATCAAACTAAAAGCGCTTTGGTACACAGTCGGGTAGATGATAAGCAAACCGACAATGTAACGCGTTACGCCAACATGTTTGGAATCTTTTTCGACTATTTTACGCCAGAGCAAAAACTGGCTGTAAAAAAGAATGTGCTTTTAAACAATGAGGTAGCGAAGATTACAACACCTTACATGCGCTTTTATGAATTAGAAGCGCTATGCGCCATGGGCGAGCAACCCTATGTTTTAAAAGAAATGAAAAGTTACTGGGGCGGCATGTTGAAGCTGGGCGCTACTTCATTCTGGGAGGAATATAATCCGGATAAAAAAGGAACAGAACACCTGGCGATGTATGGCAGGCCTTTTGGAAAAAGCCTCTGCCATGCCTGGGGCGCTAGTCCGGTTTACTTATTGGGCAAATATTACCTGGGTGTTCAGCCTACCACCCCGGGTTATGAAACTTATACCGTCGAACCCAATTTAGGCGGTTTAGCATGGATGGAAGGTAAAGTGCCGACTGCAAATGGCGATATTACCGTTTATTGCAGTAAAAAAGAGATCAGGGTAAGTGCTGCAACCGGCACGGGTACATTGAAAATAAACAGCAAAACAAAACCGGTAGTGAAAGGTGCAGAAGTGAAAGAAATCTCCAAAGGAAAATATGAAGTAACCATTGAGAAGGGTAAAGATTACACCGTGAAATACACCGGATAGTTTTTAGCAGACCTCGCAGATCAAAATCTGCGAGGTTTAACGATGCGTTAAACGCCAATGCGTTGTTCAATCTTCTTCACGCATTTATTTGCTTCCGCAAGAATCACATCATTTTCAATGGCCTTATCGGCATTCAAGGCATTTAACATCGATATGGTTAAACAGGCAATAATGCCATCATTGCCGCCGATGCCAATTGGTACAGAAATATCCGTTACGCCTGAAACAGAATCACTGTTTTTAAAGTAGGAACCCGTTTTCTGAATTTCCTCCAGCGAGCTGATGAAATCTTCCTGCTGCGGTTTCGAGTATTTTTTGAAAATACTATTGTTTTTAAGGGCCAGGGTGCGTTCTGAGTCGGGCATGTAAGCCAGTAAAACCTTACCTGATGCAGTTAGTGGCAAAGGGAACAGGTTACCCTCTTCAATAGAAAGTGCAATTGGCCCCGGACTTTTAGCATGAATAATTACCATTACCTGATTCATATACAAAATACTTAAGTGGCAGGATTGGCGGATGCTGTTGGCCAGCTCCTCAAGCGGAAACTGTGCGGCCTTGCGCAGTTCGTCCATCGGAGAGTGCCTGTGAGACAGGTAGAACAACTTTAACGAAAGCCTGTATTTTCCCGAAACTTCATCACGCAAAATATATCCACGGCTCTCCAGGCTCATCAGCATCCGGTAAATTTCATTAGGGGTTTTCTCAATACCGATAGCAATTTCCGTTTGTGAGAGGGGGATGGATTGTGCTGATAAATATTCCAATATATCAAGGCCTTTATCTAAGGCGGGCGCTTGATATTTAGATTCCTTTTCGTTCATACAGGTTTAAATTTGGTCGTAGCGTATTTTTTACAATTTCAAACATACAAAATGCTTTCGGATTTACCATTTAGAAAGCTTCTATATCAATCTAAAGTATTAAATGTTTTCATATTTAAAAAAAATATTTATATTTGAATTAGTAGTGAGAGCTAATCCCGGGCTGAACTTCAGCCTGACGATAAAAAGGAATATTGTATTTCTTTAATTGCTTTTGTAGCTGATAACCAATTATAAATCTAAATAAAATACCTTAAAGGTGTAAATTATTTAATGAGCAAAATATTAGTCTTTTTCTGGCTTTTCTTATTTAGTATTTCGCTTTTTGCGCAGGATATTAAAGTTGCCCGTTTAAGTTGCAGCTATCGGGATAATCCGATAGGGATAGATTTTGTCTCACCCATTTTAAGTTGGAAGCTTCAATCGTCAGGAAGTAATGTGATGCAATCTGCCTATCAGATATTGGTTGCGAGCAGCGCTGCTCAACTAAACAAAAACGTTGGTGATGTTTGGGATACTAAAAAAGTAATCTCTGCCCGGTCAATTCAGATACCATACAAAGGAGCGAAATTGTTTTCAGCTAAAACCTACTTCTGGAAAGTCCGGGTTTGGAATGGCTCAGGAGAGGTTTCTGCATGGAGCAATACTGCTTTCTGGCAAATGGGTTTACTTACGGCTCAGGACTGGAAAGGCGCAAAATGGATTGCATTTGAGAAGCTTGCCGATTCGAATGTCAATGTTCTTCCTACAGATGGAAAAAAGGATAAGTACAATGCGAATAATATTTTACCTATGTTCCGTAAAGATTTCGCGGTTACCAAAAGCATCAGGAAGGCAACTGCTTTTGTTTCTGGCTTAGGGCATTTCGAAATGAGTTTAAACGGACAGAAGAGAGGTGAGGATTTCCTGGCACCTGGCTGGACGAAATATGATCGCGAAGCACTATACGTGAGCTACGACATTACCAGTCAGATTAAAAGAGGTAATAATGCCGTTGGTGTAATGCTTGGCAATGGTTTCTATTATATTCCACCGGTAAAGGAAAGATATCGGAAACTTAAAGTGGCTTACGGTTACCCGAAAATGATTTGCCGGCTTTTGATAGAATACAGTGACGGAACTTCTGCTAATATCATTAGTGATCAAAGCTGGAAAACAGCACCATCGCCAATAACCTTTTCCAGTATTTATGGTGGAGAAGATTACAATGCAAATCTGGAACAAAAGGGCTGGAACCTGGCTGGTTTTAATGATGCTAAATGGAAAACAGCGCTTCTGGTTAACGGACCTCTTTTAAATGCACAAAAAGAAGAACCCGTTAAGGTTTTTGAAAACTTTACCGCCCAAAGCATCAAAACTACAGGTAATGGGGAATGGGTTTACGATATGGGCCAGAATGCGTCGGCGATTATTGAATTGAAGGTGCATGGCAAAAAAGGAGATACAGTCAGGATTACACCTGCAGAATTAATCAAAGCAGACGGACAGGTAACGCAGAAAAATATCGGCGGACCTTCTTATTTCACTTATATTTTAAAAGGGGATGGTGTAGAGACCTGGCGTCCGAGGTTTTTTTATACCGGATTCAGGTACCTTCAGGTGAAAGGGGCTGTTCCCGCAGGAGAGGTTAATGCAGCCAACCAGACAGTAATCAAAAATTTAACAGCATTGCACGTTAGGAATGCTGCAGAACAAATCGGGGAATTTACCAGCTCTAACGAACTGTTCAATAAAACCTTCAGGTTGATCGACTGGTCGGTTAAAAGTAATATGGTGAGCGTTTTTACCGATTGTCCGCACCGCGAGAAACTGGGCTGGTTAGAACAATTGCACCTGATGGGCAATTCTGTTGGTTACAATTACAATGCAGCACCTCTATTTAAGAAGGCCTTGCAGGATATGAAAAACTCCCAGCTGCCAAACGGGCTGATCCCTGAAATTGCACCTGAATATGTGAAGTTCGAATGGGGTGGCGATATGTTCCGCGATTCACCTGAATGGGGCAGCAGCGGTATATTACTTCCCTGGTATTTATATCAGTGGTACGGAGATAAAGAAGCGATAGCGGAATACTATCCGATGATGCAGGGTTACCTGAAGTATCTTGCTGCAAAAGCAGAAAACCACATTTTGTCGCAAGGTTTGGGCGACTGGTATGATTTAGGTCCGAAAGCACCAGGCGTATCTCAATTGACACCAATGGGCGTAACCGGAACGGCAATTTACCATTACGATTTAAAGATCATGGAAAAGATGGCTACGCTTTTAGATAAAAAAGCTGATGCCCTGGCATATGCTAGTCTGGCGGTCAGCGTGAGAAAGTCTTTCAACGACCGGTTTTTTGATAATAAAACCAGGCAATATGCAACGGGTTCTCAAACGGCTAATGCCATGGCAGTTTACATGGAACTGGTGGAGGATGAGCATAAAAACGCAGTAATTGACAATCTGGTTAAGGACATAAAAAACAGGAAGAATAGTTTAACTGCCGGCGATATTGGTTACCGCTATGTGTTAAGGGTATTAGAAGACGCCGGACGATCGGATGTGATTTTTGATATGAACAGCCGGTCTGATGTACCCGGTTACGGGATGCAGATCGAGAAAGGGGCTACGGCATTGACTGAAAGCTGGGCCGCTTTGCCAACCGTTTCTAACAATCATTTTATGCTGGGGCATCTCATGGAATGGCTGTACAGCGGGCTGGGTGGAATCCGTCAGGCAGAAGGTGCTGTTGCTTTTAATCACATTAGAATAGAACCCGAAGTAGTCGGCTACTTAACCGCTGCTCGTGTCAGTTACAATTCTCCTTATGGCCAGATCTTGTCATCATGGACGAAAACAAAAAAACAGTTTACGCTGGAAGTCAGGATTCCGGTGAACACAAAAGCGGATATTTATTTTCCGGGCGACGGAAAGCAAACCATTACAGATGAAATTAATCCACGTATTAATGCTTTAAGTTTTGAAAACGGAAAAGCAAAATTAACAGTGGGTTCAGGTCACTATAAATTTATATGTACAAATGACTAGAATCAAAATCATCCTATTCCTGATAGTGATTGCCTTTAATGTGCAGGCACAAACACCAAACCTGATTTCGAATGCGGAGATGGAAGAGATTTATGAGGAAGTAAAAACGCCTTATAAGTACGGCTTGGTGATGGTTCCTGAAGATAAAGAACACAAAATGGATTGTCCCACGATATTCAGGAAGGGTAAATTCTGGTACATGACTTATCTGATTTTCAGCGGTCGCGGTTACGAAACCTGGCTATCAAAGAGCAGTGATTTACTGCACTGGGAAAATCAGGGAAAACTAATGTCATTTGGCGATTCTGGTAAATGGGACGACAATCAAAAAGCTGGTTACAATGCTTTGCTGGATATAAAGTGGGGCGGGAGTTATGGTGTGAAATCTTTTGACGGAAAGTACTGGATGTCTTATTTCGGCGGGAAAGAAAAAGGATATGAAGTGGAACCGCTGTCCATTGGAATGGCGTATACCACAACGCATCCATCACACGTACAGGAATGGACACGTTTAGATAAACCTGTTTTAACTGCTGCAGATGTGGATGTGCGCTGGTGGGAAAACCGCAATAAGCTTTTTAAAAGCACAGTAATAGAAGACCAGAAAAGACTAACCGAACATCGCTTCGTAATGTACTACAACGCTGTTGGTGATTCTTTAGCAAATAATAAAAAAACACGCTGGTACGAGCGTATTGGTATGGCAGTTTCTGATGACATGGTTCAATGGCAACGTTTCAATCGAAATCCTGTGGTGCATCATCCCGTGGGCATTACCGGCGACGGCGTGATTCAGCAAATTGGTGATAAATACATAATGTTTTATTTCGGGGCATTCTGGCAGGATAGAAAAGGTTCATTTAATCGTTTTGCCGTGTCGAAAGACCTGGTAAACTGGACCGACTGGACCGGCGATAACCTGATTGAGTCGTCAGAAAAATATGATGAATTGTATGCGCACAAATCTTTTGTATTGAAATACAAAGGGGTGGTGTACCACTTTTATTGTGCGGTAAATAAGCAGGACCAGCGCGGAATTGCAGTAGCCACATCGAAAGATTTAGGTAAGAGTAAAGTAGATTTTGTTAGCGAATCCAGAAAATAGCATGAAGGTTTCAAAAATGGAGATAAAATATAAATTATTGTGGTTGATGCTCTTTTGGAGTGTAGGGACTTTTGCGCAAACACGTGTAAGAGAAAACTTCAATAAAAACTGGAAATTCTTTCCCGGGGATGAGCCTGGTGCAAAATCTCCTGCCTATGATGACCTCAGCTGGCGTAAACTCACATTGCCTCACGACTGGAGTATTGAGGGAAAATTCGATGAGAAAAATCCTGCCAAGCCTGAGGGCGGCGGTTTGCCAACCGGAATTGGTTGGTATAGAAAAACTTTCAATGCACCGGCGAATTTTCAAAACAGATTAGTTAGCATTGAATTCGACGGGGTGTACAAAAATAGTGAGGTATGGGTTAACGGCAAATATCTGGGCAAACGTCCTTATGGCTACGCCTCATTTTCTTATGATATTGGCAAATATTTGAAGACCGGTAAAAATACCATTGCTGTTAAGGTCGACAATTCAGCCCAACCCGATTCCCGCTGGTATTCGGGATCAGGAATTTACCGGAATGTTTGGCTGACATCGACAGCCAAGATTGCCGTTGCCAATTGGGGAACTTTCGTCACCACCGATAATTCCGGCCATATTGAGGTTCGAACCCAGGTGCTAAACAAAACAATTAAGGCTCAATCTGTATCAGTAAGCCATGTTATATATGCGACTGACGGAAAACTGGTTCTCAAAGGTAGCGCCCAAAACATTCATGTCAGTACATCTGGCAGAGCAGCCAAAACCACACTGGATATCAAAAATCCAAAACTGTGGTCTGTTGAAAACCCCAACCAATATAAATTGATTACTCAGATTCTTCAAAACGGCAAATTGATTGATACTTATGAAACTAGGTTTGGAATCCGTTCATTCAACTTTGACGCCGATAAAGGCTTTTCTTTAAATGGAAAAGCAATGAAGATTCTCGGCGTTTGTCTGCATCATGATTTGGGGGCGCTGGGGGCCGCTGTAAATACCCGTGCCATGGAACGCCAGCTCGAAATCATGAAAGCCATGGGGGTAAACGCTATCCGCACCGCACACAATCCACCGGCTCCAGAGTTTCTGGACTTGTGTGATAAAATGGGTTTCCTGGTGATGGACGAAGCATTTGATATGTGGGAGAAAAAGAAAACCAAAAACGACTACCACCTCAATTTTCCGGAATGGCATACGCGTGATCTGGAAGACATGCTGTTACGCGATAGAAATCATCCATCTATCATCCTGTGGAGTATCGGCAATGAAATTCGTGAGCAGTTTGACAGCACAGGGATTGCCATGACCAAAGAGCTGGTTGCAACGGTTAAAAAATTAGATCAAAGCCGCCCTGTAATCTCCGCTTTAACCGAAACTGATGCCAGGAAAAACTTTATCTATCAGGCGAATGCGCTTGATATTTATGGCTTGAATTACAATCATAAACTATACAAAGACTTTCCGAAAAACTATCCTGGTGTAAAGTTTCTGGCAACAGAAACTACATCAGCTTTAGAAACGCGGGGCTTTTACGACACAGCAGATAGCATCCGCCGCTGGCCTAAAGATGGTAAAACAAAGTTCACAGAAGGGAACAAGGAGTGGTCAGCATCCTCTTACGATAATGTTTCTGCTTACTGGGGCTCCACGCATGAGGAAACCTGGAAAGCAGCTAAAAAATACGATCATGTCTCAGGCCTTTTTGTATGGACAGGTTTCGATTACCTTGGTGAACCTTTGCCTTATCCCTGGCCGGCCAGAAGCTCCTATTTCGGGATTGTCGATTTAGCGGGATTTCCTAAAGATTCATATTACATGTATCAGAGCGAATGGACAAACAAGCCCGTTTTGCATATTCTGCCGCACTGGAATTGGAAAGCCGATAAATCGGTAGAGGTCTGGGCTTATTACAACAATGCCGATGAAGTGGAATTGTACCTGAATGGCAAGTCGCTTGGAAAGAAATCGAAACAAAACGATGATTTACATGTGCAGTGGAATGTCACTTTTGAACCCGGAACTTTAAAAGCTGTTTCCAGGAAAAACGGCAGGGAGGTGCTCACGCGGGAAGTGAAAACCGCTGGTGCACCGGCTAAAATCGAGTTAGTAGCCGACAGGAAAAACATCAAGGCCAATGGTGAAGATCTATCTTTTGTTACAGTTCGCATTTTGGATGCCACGGGGAACGTGGTTCCCGATGCAGATAATTTGGTGATTTTTAAAGTTGAAGGGAATGGATTTATTGCAGGCGCAGATAATGGTTTTCAGGCAAGTCTGGAGCCTTTTAAAGCGAGCTATCGCAAAGCTTTTCATGGTTTATGTTTAGCTATTCTTCAATCAACAGATAAAAGCGGGACAATGAAGTTAACAGCAAGCTCGGCAGGTTTATCTGCTTCTTCAATAACGATAAATACAGGGAAATGATGAGCCGATTGATGCAAACCAATAATCATTTGATGTTAAACGAGTCTCCCGCAGATTTCGCTGATTCCCGCAGAACAAATTTTTTAAAATCTGCGCAAATCTTTTTTATCAGCGGGAAAAAAACGGCAATTATAATAGGTTATATAAAATCTGCGCAAATCTCCTTAATCAGCGGGAAAAAAACGCCAATTATAGTAGATTATATAAAATCTGCCAAGATCTGCGAAATCAGCGGGAAACAATTATTATTTATCCTGTTTTTTGCATTCAGCTGCATTAAATCTTCTGCCCAACTGGTCGATAAAACACCAACAGCCGTTCAAAAAGCCCCTCAAATTTATAACAAAGAACCCTGGGAAGACCAATTAGTGAGCGGCATCAATCGCGATGCTTCTCGTGCCACTGCCTATTCTTTCGCAAACATTGAAGATGCCAAAAAAGGAAATCGAGATAAATCTGCCAGGATAATTTCGTTAAACGGCGATTGGGATTTCTCTTTTGCCATCAAACCAGCAGATGCGCCAAAGGACTTTTACAAATCCCGTGTAAGTGGATGGAAAAAAATAGAAGTCCCGTCAAACTGGGAGATGAAAGGATATGATAAACCCATTTACAAGAGCGCTGTTTACCCCTTTCGGCCTGTAAATCCGCCAAATCCGCCAATGGATTATAATGGTGTCGGAAGTTATCAGCGCACTTTTTCTATCCCTGAAAACTGGCAGGATATGAACATCACCCTGCATTTTGGGGGGGTAAGTTCGGGATATAAAGTTTGGGTGAATGGTAAGTTTCTGGGCTATGCGGAAGATAGTTTTCTCTCCTCAGAATTTAATATCACGCCGTATTTGCAGGCCGATGAAAATATTTTATCGGTCCAGGTGATGCGCTGGACGGATGGCAGTTTCCTTGAAGATCAGGATCACTGGCGTTTGAGTGGAATTCATCGCGAAGTGATGCTACTGGCTGAGCCAAAATTGAGAATTGCTGATTTTTTTGTGCAAACTAAACTGGATAAGGAATATAAAGACGCTACCTTAAGCATCCGTCCGAGAATAGAAAACCTCACAGGCAAAGAAGTCAAAGGCTATAAAGTTACAGCATCACTTTTCGATGGCAATGGTGCTGCGGTACTTGATAAACCCCTGGAAAGAAGTGCAGAAAGCATCATCAACGAAATCTGGCCACGACTGGATAATGTGAAGTTTGGTTTGCTGGAAAGTAAAATTAAAAACCCTGCAAAATGGAGTGATGAGGTTCCCAACCTCTACACGTTGACCATCTCATTGGAAGATAGTTTAGGTAGAGTGCTGGAAGTTAAAAGTTGTAAGGTTGGTTTCAGGAGCATCGAATTTTCCAAGATCAATGGTAAACTTTTAATTAACGGTAAAGAAACCTACCTGTATGGAATCAACCGGCCCGATCATCATCCCACTAAAGGAAAAGCTTTAAGTCGCGCGGATATTCTGGAAGATGTCCAAACCATCAAGCGTTTTAATTTCAACTGCATCCGGACCAGCCATTACCCAATGGACCCGTATTTATATGATTTATGTGATGAATATGGAATTCTGGTGATTGATGAGGCCAATCTTGAAACCCATGGTTTGGGTGGTAAACTCAGCAACGATCCCACCTGGACAGCAGCTTACCTCGAACGCAGCAGCCGAATGGTGATGCGGGATAAAAATCATCCAAGCATCATCATCTGGAGTTTGGGAAATGAATCAGGAAGTGGCCCAAATCATGCTGCCATGTCGGCATGGATTCACGACTTCGATATCACCCGCCCGGTTCACTATGAGCCTGCCATGGGGAATCCCCGCTTAGATGGTTACATGGATCCGAGCAATCCTGCGTATTTGAAACCTAACGATCACTCGCACAGGTTGCAAAATCCACAAGACCAACCTTACGTTGATATTGTGAGTAGAATGTACCCAAGCATTTACACGCCAAAAATGCTTGCTGAACAGCAGAACGGTGATAACCGCCCGATTTTCTTCGTCGAATATGCACACGCCATGGGAAATTCAGTTGGCAACATGAAAGATTTCTGGGATGTATTTCGACCTACGCCACGCATTATAGGTGGTGCCATATGGGAATTTAAGGATCAGGGAATTCTGCAAACTGATAGTGTAGGAAACAAATTTTACGCTTATGGCGGCGATTTTGGTGAAAAGTACTTTGATAACTTCACCATAAAAGGCGTGGTCAATTCTGATGGGAAACCTAAAGGAGCGATGTTTGAATGTAAACGCGTTTACCAGGGTGCGCAAACCGAATTAGCAGATCAAACCAAAGCAATCATCAGAATTAGTAACAGACATGCCGTTAAAAATTTAAACGCCTATACGGTTACACTGATCGTTCGGAAGGATGGAGCAGTTGTCAGCGAGAAAGTATTGCCGGCGATCAATTTAGCTGCCGGAAGGGATACTTTATTGAATGTTTCAAAGTATTTACCAAAAATGGAACAAGGGTCAGAATATTTAGCTGATGTTCATTTTACTTTGAGCAAAGATGAATTATGGGCCAAGAAAGGATTCGAGGTAGCATCAAATCAATTTGCTTTGACAGGTTTAGCTAGCGCTAAAACCGTTGATCATATCAATCCACCAAAACTTTCAGGCAGTGTTGATATAGAAACCTATTCCGGACAAAATTTTGAAATCGGCATCAGCAAAAAGAATGGTGCTTTGGTTTCTTACAAGTGGAAAGGCACAGAGCAAATCTTTGCCCCACTGTTGCCTCATTTCACCCGTCCGTTAACCGATAATGATAAACGCGGCTGGAAGTCGAATAAAAAATTAAAGCAATGGTATGCCAACGATTTAAAACTGATATCAGTTTCGGGAGGCAAAGCTGACGCAAAAAATGGTTCTGATTTAATCGTATCAAGTGAATATAGTCTGATTAACGACAGCGCAAGAGTAAAAGTTAACTATGAAATCTCATCAACAGGTACCATTAAAGTTGATTATGCCCTCACGGTAAAGCCTGGTTTGCCTAATATCCCAAAAGTAGGAATGCAACTGGGTGTACTTCGTAACTACAATACCATTTCATGGTATGGAAAAGGCCCGATGGAAAACTATATGGACAAAAATTATGCTGCTGATGCTGCGATTTACAGCGAACCTGTAAACAATTTTATGGAGCATTATGCCGTTCCGCAGGAAAATGGAAACCGGACCGATGTGCGCTGGATGTATTTTTCGGATCTCGCAAAAAAGCAGGGTTTGCTTTTTGCAGCAGACAGTTTGCTGAGCATGAGTGCCAGCCCTTACACAGACGACAACGTTCAGGCGGCGAAACATACAAATAAATTGAAGGATGCCGGTTATTTAACGGTAAATGTAGATCTAATACAAATGGGCGTCGGCGGAAACGACAGCTGGAGTGATGTTGCCGCACCACTGCCCCAGTATCAAATCCCTTCAAAGAATTATCATTACCGCTTTTATCTTTTGCCTTTCGAGGGTAAAAAAGAGGAAGTGAGCAATAAAGTAAAACGAATAAAATTTTAGCATTGTGGAGAAGACCATTAACTTAAAAGGAATAACCTGGAACCATAGTCGCGGACTTTTACCCATGGTGGCAACGGCGCAACGATTTTCTGAATTGTACCCGAATGTTAACATTACCTGGGAGAAGCGAAGTTTACAGCAATTTGCCGACTTTTCTATCCAGGAACTGGCCGAGAGATTTGATTTGCTGGTTATCGACCATCCATGGGCTGGCTTTGCAGCAAAAACCAAATCAATTGTAGCTCTCGACTTTTACCTGTCGGAAGATTATTTGAATGATCAGCGCCGTAATTCGGTTGGGGAGTCATATGAAAGCTATTTCTACGATGAACATTTATGGGCGCTACCCATTGATGCCGCAACACCGGTAGCCGCATCAAGACCGGATCTTTTGGCAGAAAAAGGTTTACAGTTGCCACAATCTTTCGAAGATCTTCTGGCACTTGCCGATCAGGGATTAGTTGCATTTGCAGGTATTCCTATTGATGTTTTAATGAATTTTTACACGCTTTGCTGCTCACTGGGCGAAGACCCATGTCAGAATGATACGGCGGTAATATCACCCGAAACCGGAATAAAAGCCTTAAAGATGTATCGTGAGCTAGCTGCGAAAATAGATCGGGAAAACTTCAACCGGAATCCGATCCAGGTATATGAAGCCATGACTAAAACCGATGAAATTGCTTACTGCCCTTTTGCTTATGGTTATTCAAACTATTCGAGAAACGGTTATTCGCGTAAGGCTTTGCATTTTCACGATATGATTTCTATGGATGGTATAACGAATTTAAGAAGCACACTGGGGGGAACGGGTTTGGCAATTTCTTCAAAATGTGAGGAAATAGATGTGGCAGCCAAATATGTGGAATTTGTGGGATCTCCCGCCTGTCAGTCAACCTTATTTTTCGAAAGTGGTGGTCAGCCAGGTCATTTAGCCGCATGGAAAAACGAAGAAATTAACCGACAGAGTCAGAATTATTTCAGCAACACCTTACCGGCTTTACAGCGTGCTTTTTTACGCCCGCGTTACCACGGCTCAATGTATTTCCAAGACCATGCCGGTGATGTGGTACGCGATTATCTGATGAACGGTGGAAATGAAGAGGAGGTACTATCCGCTATGAATACCTTGTATATTACATCTAAAAGTTTAGTGTTATCATGAACAGACCACTAGAAGGACTCTTGGTTTTAGAGTTTTGCCAGTTTCTGGCCGGGCCATCTGCAGGATTGAAGCTTGCGGATCTGGGCGCCCGTGTCATTAAAATTGAGCGACCTGAAACAGGCGACGCTTGCCGGCAGTTATCCATCAAAAATCTTTTTGTAGATGATGATAGCTTGCTTTTTCACACCATCAACCGTAATAAGGAAAGCTATGCTGCGAATCTGAAAAATCCTGAGGATTTGGAAAGATTAAGAAAACTTATCAGCAAAGCAGATGTGATGACACATAATTTCCGTCCCGGGGTGATGGAAAAGATCGGTCTGGATTACGAAAGTGTTCAGCACATCAACCCTAAAATCGTTTATGGTGTGGTTACCGGATATGGAAATGAAGGTCCCTGGCGGAATAAACCTGGTCAGGATTTGCTGGTTCAGGCCGTTTCGGGCTTAACCTTTTTATCTGGCGTAGATATCGATGGACCGGTTCCATTTGGCCTCTCGGTGTCGGACATCATGTGTGGAAACCATCTTGCACAGGGGATTATGGCTGCCTTAATCAAAAGGGCCAAAACAAACAAAAGCGTTCTGGTTGAGGTGAGTTTACTGGAATCTGTTCTGGATGTGCAGTTTGAAGTGATCACAACTTATCTGAATGACGGGGGTAAATTGCCTGACAGAAGCGGAGCAAAGGGTAGTGCGCACGCCTATTTGAGCGCACCTTATGGTATGTACGAAACTAAAGACGGCTACATTGCCATGGCGATGGGGAATCTTCCGAATATATGTGCCATTATCAAATGCGACATTGATGATTTATATGTGGAAGCAGGTTCGGCATTTGAGAACCGCGACCAGCTAATTGTACGCCTGGCCGAAACTTTCAAAAAGCAGGATACCACTACCTGGGTAGATCTTTTAGAAACGCATGATATATGGTGTGCAGAAGTGTTAAATTACCAGACTGCTACTGCGTTAAGTACCTATAAAAACCTGGAGATCGAACAAAGTTTAGACCTTGGAGGCGACAAGACTATTAAAACCACTGTTAGTCCGATCCGGTTAGATAATGAGAAGTTGTTTGCAGCGAAAGCTGCACCAAAACTGGGCGTTGATACCCGGAATATTAATACAGAATTTGAATTGAATTAGCATATGAGACCGCTCGAAGATTATTTAGTTATCGATTTCAGCCAGTTTCTATCGGGACCCTCGGCAAGTCTGCGTCTGGCCGACATGGGCGCCCGTGTAATTAAAATTGAGCGTTTAGGTGTGGGCGACATTTGCCGCACCCTTTACACCTCAAATTTGATCATGAATGGAGAATCATCAGTTTTTCATGCCATCAATAGAAATAAAGAAAGTTTTGAAGTGGATTTAAAAAGTGAAGAAGATTGTGAAATGGTACGCGAACTGCTCAAAAAAGCAGATGTGATGATTCATAATTTTCGTCCGGGTGTAATGGAGCGTTTAGGTTTCGATTATCCTTCGGTCATCGCCTTCAATCCCAACATTATCTATGGGGAGATCTCCGGTTATGGGAACACAGGAGAATGGAGAAATAAACCTGGTCAGGATTTATTGTTGCAATCGGTTACTGGTCTAACTTCATTAACCGGTAACGCTGATAGTGGCCCTGTAGCCATGGGTTTATCCATCGTCGATATGTTAGCTGGCGCGCATTTAGCACAGGGACTTCTGGCTTGTTTATACCGCAAAGCAATAAAAAATGAGGGTGGATTTATACAGGTGAGCATGATGGAATCGGCTTATGATTTCCAGTTTGAAACCATTACAACCTTTATGAACGATGGCGGCGCTTTACCTGAACGATCAAAAAAGAACAATGCCAACGCATATTTAGGTGCACCCTATGGTATTTATCAAACAGAAAACGGATATTTAGCATTGGCAATGGGTTCAATTCCTCAACTTGGTGAATTACTGGGTTGCGAGCAATTGGAGGATTACCTTGAAATCAGTGAGGCATTTGATAAGAGGGATGAAATAAAGACGATTTTAGCTGATCATCTGTTATCAGATACAACTGAAAAATGGCTTTCCATATTGGAACCCGCCGATATATGGTGTGCCGACGTTTTGAACTGGAACGCCTTAATGGCGCACGAGGGTTTCAAAGTTTTGAATATGATCCAGGAAGTGGAAATGGTGGATGGTTATAAATATGAGACCACCAGATGCCCGATTCGCATTGACGGCGAATTACTCACTTCAACGGTAGGTTCGCCAAAGTTGGGGCAGGATAATGAAAAAATTATCAAAGAATTTACAACACAGAATACAATTGCAAATGCATAACCAGATAGATACTTTTAAAATAGCCGTCCGCAAATTTGCTCCCTTTGAATCTGCCATGCAGAAGTTCTGGGACGAGTATTGCGCTTTTTCCGGCTGTAAACTGAAGCTGGAGATGGTGGTAATGGATTTGCATGAATTATACAACAAAACCATTACTGAAAAAGGTTTGGCAAATGGCGACTTCGATATTGCCCACATCAACACCGATTGGGTTTTGGAAGGGTATGTCAATCAGGATTTCGAGGTTTTAAACCCCTACATCAACAGAAATAAACCTGACGATTTCCCAAGGGGATGGAGTAAATCCCTTCTGGGTTTACAACGTTTCGGCTGGGAAGTAGTGGGCTTGCCCTTTCACGACGGACCTGAATGTTTTATTTACAGAAAAGATTTATTTGAAAGTGAAACGGAAAAGGCAGGTTACCTGGCACAATTTGGTAAAGCTTTGGAAATACCCCAAACCTGGGAAGATTTCCATCAGGTAGCACAGTTTTTTAATCGTCCGGAAGAGCAGTTGTATGGCAGTGTTTTCGCGTGCTACCCAGACGGGCACAACACCGTTTTTGATTTTTGCCTGCAATTGTGGACCAGGGGCGGAGCCCTCACTGATAAAAATGGCTTCATTCAAATCAATACGCCTGAGGCTATTGACGGTCTGAATTTCTACCGTACAATGGTAAATGATCAAACGGCTGTTCATCCGCAGTCTTTTGCTTTTGAATCTGTGGCCGCAGGCGCCGCTTTTTCTCAAGGTGAGGCCGCGATGATGATCAACTGGTTTGGCTTTGCTGCCGTTTGCGAAGTAGATGCAAACTCGAAAGTGAAAGGTAAAGTCGATGTTGCGCTGCTACCATCGGCTCCTGATCAGCATTCCGCTTCGCTGAATGTATACTGGCTTTATACCATTGCCAAGGGTAGCAGAAATAAAGACATAGCCTATGATTTTTTACGCTTTGCATTGGCAGAAGAACAGGATAAACAACTTACTTTAGCCGGTGGAATCGGATGCAGGCACTCTACCTGGGATGATAAGGAAATTAATGAAATTATTCCCTATTACCATAAATTAGCAGCATTACACGAGGTAGCAAATATGCTGCCACGGAAACAAAACTGGGCCGCTATAGCAGCGATAATTGATCAAATGGTACTGGACGCGGTTCATACAGGCAAGCCTTCGGAAGAACTCGCTGAGCTTGCACAAAGCCAGATTAATGAAATTGATAAATGAGTATTGATATAAGATATAAACCCGCATTACCCCAAACAAAACAGCCCATAATCATTATTGGTGCAGGTGGTATTGTGGTTGATGCGCATCTCCCGGCGTACAAAATTGCAGGTTTCGAAGTTCACGGAATTGTAAACCGTACAAAAGAAAGGGCTCAAAAACTGGCCGATACTTTTGGAATACCCAATGTATACAATTCGTTAGCAGAGGCAGTGGCCGGAGCGCCCGAAAATACGGTGTACGATTTAACCATTATGCCTGCCCAATACATCGAAGCTTTAAACCAGTTGCCCGATGGCAGTGCCGTATTGATTCAAAAGCCAATGGGTGATGATTTTGCCCAGGCAAATGAAATCCTGGAATTATGCAGGGCAAAAAACCTGAAGGCTGCAATAAACTTCCAACTGCGCTTTGCGCCATTTGTAAGTGCCGCACGATATCTTATCGGGCAGGGTTTAATAGGGGAATTGTATGACATGGAAGTTCGGGTGACAATCAAGACCCCATGGGAGATTTTTCCGCATGTGATCATCCATCCCCGCCTCGAGATCCAGTATCACAGCATTCATTACGTCGATTTAATCCGCTCATTTTTAGGAAATCCTCAAAGTGTTTTGGCAAAGACTTTGAAACATCCGGCCAAAAATCTGTCATCATCGCGCTCAACAATTCTGTTCGATTATGGCGATACTTTACATGCCGTAATCAATACCAACCACGACCATGATTTCGGTCCTGACCACCAGGAAAGTTATATCAAATGGGAGGGAACCAAAGGAGCTATTATGGCCAAAATAGGTTTACTAATGGATTACCCGCATGGTGTGCCTGATGTTTTTGAATATTGCCTGGTGGAAGATGGGAAATCTCCCGTGTGGCAAACAGTCAAACTCGAAGGATCCTGGTTCCCCGAAGCCTTCATCGGTACCATGGCAAACCTGATGCGCTTTAGTGAAGGATCAACAGACGTACTGCATACCAGCGTTGAAGATGTGATTCAAACGATGGCGGTTGTAGAAAGTGCTTACCAATCAAGTGATTTTGGTGGCGTTAAAGTAAAAGATAAAGAATAAACGATGTATTTCAAATCAACATTTTTTGAGGACTATCAGTTACAGGATAAACGTGTAACCCTGGGCCGCACTATAACAGAAACCGATTTTGTAGTTCATGCCGGGCATACCGGTGATTTTTTTCCACACCATATGGATGCAGAGTGGTGTGCCACCCAACCCTTTAAACAGCGCATTGCTCATGGCACGATGATTTTTAGTATCGGTATCGGTTTAACTGCGTCCGAAATTAATCCTGAGGCCATGTCGAAAGGTTATGATAAATTGCGTTTCGTAAAGCCGGTATTTATAGGTGATACCATCCACTCTGAAGTTACGATCTCTGAAAAAGGAGATAGTAAAAGACCAGAATATGGAACCGTAACGGAGCATGTAGAAATCATCAACCAGCACGGAGAAGTCGTTTTGGTATGCGAACATTTACTCGTAGTAAAGAAAAAATAAACTAATGACAAATGGCTATTGAAAAATAACGTAATGGTCATTGAAGCATTGAACAAATAAAAACCAAATATAATGAACCACAACACACAGCCAGAAATTGTTACTGAGGGCGATCCGTCGTCAGGGAAAAAGTATTTATTGCCGTTTATTCTAGTGGTGAGCCTGTTTTTTCTCTGGGGAATGGCACACAACCTGGATTCCATTTTAATTCCACATTTAAAAAAAGCTTGTAATCTGAATAACCGCCAATCAACTTTGATTGATACATCTGTTTTCTTCGCTTATTTTTTAATGGCCATTCCAGCCGGAATGATCTTGAAGAAATGGGGGTACAAAGCTACCATGATTTCGGGATTACTCGCTTTTGCACTTGGTGCTTTTCTCTTTGTACCGGCTGCGAACAGCTTGTCGTATATCACTTTTTTAATTGCGCTTTTTATTATTGGATGCGGCTTAACCATGCTCGAAACCTCGGCAAACCCTTATGCGGCAGTTTTGGGAGATCCTGCAAAGGCAACCAGCAGATTAAACTTGGCAGCCTCTTTCAATGGTCTGGCTGCGATGGTTGCACCGCTTATTGGCGGTTTATTTATTCTTTCTGGAAAATCTCATACGAAAGAAGAACTGGCGGCAATGACAGAAGTTGGCCGAAACAATTACTTTTTGGAAGAAGCTGCATCAGTTAAAACACCATATATCACTTTAGGCATTATTCTATTGGTTATCGCTGCAATATTTTATTTTATCCATCTGCCCGAAATTAAAACGAAAAGTATTGATGGGGAAGCTAAAGGCAGCTTTTTTGGAGCTTTACGTCACAAACATCTAAGATGGGCAGTTGTTGCACAGTTTTTTTATGTTGGCGCGCAAGTTTGTGTAACCAGCTTTTTTATCAGAATGGCACAACAGGGCGGTGGTTTTGATGAAAAAACAGCAGCTTCATATTTAGCTGTTTATGGCTTTTTGTTTACAGCAGGTCGGTTTGCCGGTACTGCACTTCTGCAGTTTATCGCCTCAAACAAGTTGCTGGCTATTTACGCAATCGTATCCGTATTATTATGTCTGGTGGCCATATTGGGACAAGGATCTTACGTAGTATATGCGCTTGGTGCTATTGGTTTCTTTATGTCAATTATGTTTCCTACCATTTTTGCGCTCGGTATTGATGGAATTGGGGAAGATACAAAACCAGGCTCTTCGTGGCTGATTATGTCGATTGTTGGCGGCGCTATCCTCCCATTCGGAATGGGTACTCTAATAGATATGTATGGAGATAATATCCAGATCGGCTATAGCATTCCATTGGTTTGTTTTGTGGTAGTTCTTTATTTCGGATTAAAAGGATATAAAATTGCTCATAAGTAATGACGGATTTTAAATATCTCAGGGTTTTCATTTTTACTTTGCTGATGAGTTCTATCTTGTCAGACAACGTTTTCGCGCAACAAAACGAAAATGCAAAACCCTGGGTATTCTGGTATTGGGTTAAGGGGGCGGCTTCTAAAACAGGCATTACTGCCGATCTGGAAGCTATGAAAGTAAACGGGATTGGAGGAGCTTATCTCATGACCATTCAAGGTCCCGATAAAACACCTTTTTACCATCCTCCTGCAGTTCAGCTCAGTTCCGAATGGTGGAAACTGGTAGAATTTGCAATGACTGAAGCTAAACGGCTGGATCTCAAACTGGGCATGCACGTAAGTGATGGTTTTGCCCTTGCCGGCGGCCCATGGATTACACCTGATTTGTCCATGCAAAAGGTAGTCTGGACAAAAACCAATATCACCAATGGAGCCTCCGTAATAAAATTAGCCCAACCCGAAACAAAGGAAAACTATTATCAGGATATTGCCGTTTATGCCTTTCCCTCACCAACCGGCCAGGGCATTTCCACCAGAACTGTAATTCCCAAAATCACGGCAAGCAATGGCGCCGATGCAAGTGGTTTGATTCAACCTGGAAATAAGAAAAACTTCGGGGCCGCAGAGCCATGCTATATTCAGTATGAATTCGAAAAACCTTTCACCTGCAGAACAATAACCATTAAGGTAAGTGGCAACAATTATCAGGCGCAACGCCTGGCGATGGAGACCAGTGACGATGGCATAACCTTTCATCCGGCAGGGCGTTTAGAAGCGCCACGTCACGGCTGGCAGGATACGGATGAGGATGTAACGCATTCCATCTCTCCATTAACCGCTCGCTTTTTCAGGTTTATCTATGATAAAAAAGGTTCAGAACCCGGTGCGGAAGATTTAGATGCGGCCAAATGGAAACCCTCCTTAAAACTCATCAATCTGGAACTATCGTCTGAAGCCAGCATCAATCAGTTTGAGGGTAAGAACGGTTCCGTATGGCGGATCAGTAAAAGAAGTACCGGGGAGCAAATTGCTAAAAATCTGTGTGTCCCTTTAAATAAAATCATTAACCTTTCAGAAAAGTTGAAACCTGATGGTACATTAAACTGGAAAGCGCCAAAAGGAAACTGGACAATACTAAGAATCGGGCACACATCCACAGGCCATACCAATGCGACTGCTGGTGGCGGAATGGGGTTAGAGTGTGACAAATTTAATCCGGAGGCAGTAAAGTTGCAGTTCGATAACTGGTATGGGGAAGCATTAAAGCACGGCGGTCCGGAAATTGCCAAAAAGGTGTTGAGTGTTTTCCATGTGGATAGCTGGGAATGTGGCAGCCAGAATTGGTCACCCTTATTTAAAACTGAATTTTTAAAACGCAGGGGTTATGATTTAACACCCTATTTACCGGTGATGACTGGCCTGCCTGTTGAAAGTGCCCAGGTTTCTGAGAACTTTCTATATGATGTGCGGAAAACAATAGCTGAACTGGTAGTAGATCAGTTTTACAAAACACTGGCCATACTGGCTAAACAAAAAGGAGTCACCTTTACAGCAGAAAGTATCGCGCCGACAATGATGAGCGATGGTTTATTACATTACAAAACCGTCGATGTGCCCATGGGCGAATTCTGGTTGAACAGCCCTACGCATGATAAACCGAATGATATGCTTGATGCGATTTCAGGCGGACATATCTACGGTAAGAATATTATCCAGGCTGAGGCATTTACAACAGTAAGAATGGACTGGAACGAAAGCCCTGCAAACATGAAAACCCTGCAGGACAGGAATTATGCGTTGGGTGTAAACAGAATGGTTTACCACGTTTTTGTTCAAAACCCGGATACCAGTTTAAAACCTGGGGTAAGCCTTGATGGCGTAGGCTTATACTTTCAACGTGATCAAACCTGGTGGAAGATGGGAAAAGCCTGGGTAGATTATGCCGAAAGGACACAGGAATTGCTGCAGCAGGGTAAACCAGTCGTTGATATAGCCGTTTTTACGGGCGATGATTTTCCCCGTCGTTCGGTTTTGCCCGATAGGCTGGTGGAAACTTTACCCGGGATTTTTGGAAATGAGGTAGTCGAAAAGGAAAAGAAACGTTTGGCTAATGTGGGAGAGCCGCTCCGTCAGATTCCGGCAGGGGTAACTCACTCCGCAAATATGGCCGATCCTCAAAACTGGGTAAATCCCTTGAGGGGCTATGCCTATGATAGCTTTAATCCCGACGTATTGGCTTCGGCAACGGTAAAAAATGGCAATGTGGTTTTCGAAAGCGGAGCCAGCTATAAAATTCTGGTAATTCCCGGGGCCATGAAAATGAATCCGGATAACCGCTACATTAGCTATGAAATCCTGAAAAAACTTTCGGAGTTGATTAAAAGTGGGGCGAAGGTGATCGTTTCAGATAAACCACTTTATGAGAATGGAATTAGACAAGAGCGTCAGACTGAATTTGATCAACTAGCCACTGAAATCTGGGATGGCAATTTTGAATCGTATAAAAGTAATGGCCATCCGCTTTATCAGAAGAAATTAGGTGCCGGAAGGGTTTTTCAGGCACCTTTTTATGGAGAAACTTTTGATGCTATAGGTTTAGAAAGGGATGTTGATGTTAAGGATAAAGGGGATATTAAGCAGGGCGATGCCTATGCAAAAAGTGTCGGCTATTCGCACAGAATGGATGGAGATAAGAATATTTATTTCATTACCAACCAGGAGGATAAGAAACGCAGCCTTCAGTTCAACTTCAGAAACACCGGAAATTCAGCTCAGATCTATGATCCGGTAAATAATACCTGGTCAGTTCCCATTGAGGTTAACCGTGGGGTTTCCGGAACCAATGTAGATTTAACCCTGTATCCAAATCAATCAGTTTTCATTATACTGGATACAACTTTTGTTCGTCCTCAAAATACGGGGCAGCAATTTAATACTGCTAAAGAAAACAATTTCAAATCCATTCAGGACATTTCAGCATCCTGGGACGTGAAATTCGACCCCGCATACGGAGGGCCTTCGAAACCTGTCCCGTTTAAACAATTAACAGATTGGACAAAACATCCGGATAGCACAATTAAATTCTACTCGGGCACGGCAACTTATACCCGAAACTTTACCTATAGCGGCAATACCAAAAATACATGGGTAGATTTAGGTGATTTTTCCAGCATGGCACATGTAAAAATCAATGGCGTATCCTGCGGAACCTTGTGGACGCCACCTTACCGGCTGGACATCAGTAAAGCAATCAAAAAAGGAAAAAATATTATTACAGTAGAGGTTGTAAATACCTGGGCCAACCGCTTAATCGGCGAAAGTAAGCTGCCCGAAAATAAAAGAATTACAAAAACAACTGCCCCCTTCCGTCTGGAAGGTAAACCTTTAAATCCTGCGGGATTGTTAGGGCCGGTTGTGATACAAGTGGAGGAGAAATAAGATATGCGCGCATTCAACATTTATTTAACAATTGCCCTGGCCACCCTCTCGCTTTTTGCAAAGGCGCAGGATAAAGCCTTGGTTAACAATTCAAAATCACCTTACGCCAAATTGCACAGCATTAATATGACTGATGTGAGCTGGACAAAAGGTTTTTGGGCCGATCGTTTTAAGGTCGCTACTGAAACCATGGTACCCAATATGTGGGCCATATACAATGATCCTAAAATCAGCCATGCCTTCAAAAATTTTGAAATCGCTGCCGGACTCGATACAGGGTCACATGCAGGACCCTCGTTCCATGATGGTGATTTCTATAAAACGCTGGAAGCTGTGGCTGTACTTTATGCGTCAACGAAAAATCCAAAACTCAGCGACATGATGGATCAGGCCATTGTGGTGATTGGAAAATCGCAACGTGAAGATGGCTATATTTACACCAAAGCGATGATTGAACAGCGAAAAACGGGTTCTATAAATCAGTTCCAGGACCGGCTAAGCTTTGAGTCTTACAATATTGGCCACCTGATGACTGCAGGCTGCATCCATTACCGCGCTACCGGCAAAACCACTTTGCTCAACATTGCTAAAAAGGCAACCGATTATCTGTACAATTTCTATAAATCTGCATCACCAACCCTTGCCAGAAATGCTATTTGCCCCTCGCATTATATGGGGGTAGTCGAAATGTACCGCACCACTAAAGATCCCCGCTATCTGGAACTGGCGAACCACCTGATTGCAATCAAAGGAAAAATTGATGATGGCACTGACGATAACCAGGACAGGATACCCTTTCTGCAGCAAACCAAAGCCATGGGGCATGCGGTACGGGCGAACTACCTCTACGCCGGGGTAGCAGATTTGTATGCCGAAACCGGTAAAGATTCGCTGCTGAACACTTTAAACCTCATGTGGGATGATGTAAATCAGCATAAAATGTACATTACTGGCGGCTGTGGTTCGCTGTATGATGGAACATCTCCTGATGGAACTTCATACAACCCTGCTGATGTTCAGAAAATTCACCAGGCTTTTGGCCGTGATTATCAGTTGCCGAATTTTACTGCACACAACGAAACATGCGCCAATATTGGTAACGTGCTGTGGAACTGGCGTATGCTTCAGATTACCGGGGATGCCAAATATGCCGATATTATGGAACTCGCGTTACACAATAGCGTTTTATCGGGAATCAGCCTGGATGGTAAAAACTTTTTGTACACCAATCCACTTGCACAATCAGATGACTTACCCTTTAAACAACGCTGGAGTAAGGACAGGGTTCCGTATATTGCTTTATCAAACTGCTGCCCGCCGAACGTGGTACGAACCATTGCGGAGGTAAGTGATTACGCGTATAGCGTCTCTGATAAGGGACTGTGGTTTAATCTATATGGCGGCAATAATCTGAGCACTAAGCTCGCAGACGGAACCGGGGTTTCGCTTGCCCAGGAAACCAACTATCCCTGGGATGGGCGGATCAAGATCAGCCTAAAGGAAACAGCAGCTAAATCCTATTCTCTGTTTCTAAGGATCCCATCATGGACCCACGACGCACAAATCAGCATTAATGGAAAATTAGCGCAAATCAAAGTCAATCCCGGAAGCTATGCAGAAATAAACCGGTCGTGGAGAAAAGGTGATGTTATTGAACTGAATCTACCTATGGATGCAACCTTGATTGAGGCGAATCCACTGGTGGAGGAAAACCGGAATCAGATTGCCGTAAAACGCGGGCCAATAGTATATTGCCTGGAATCGACTGATTTGCCCGGAAAAAGCATTTTCAATGCTTTTGTGCCCACTTCAACCATGTTCGAAGCCAAACCAATCCATATTGATGGTGCTGAAATGATGAGCCTGGTTGGACAGGCCAAAATAGTAGCGCCAAACAATTGGAAAAACGTATTGTACAGGCCTGTGGATAACAAGAATGTAACACAGGAAATAAAACTGATACCTTATTTTGCATGGGGAAACCGTGGCCATTCAGAAATGTCAGTATGGTTGCCGGTGAGTAGATAGATAAAGAAGATAAAAATGAAACTAAAACTGATAATACTTTTAAACTTTGCCTGCTGCGTTATCGCATCCGCAACCATAAAACCGGCATCAATCTTTACCGATCACATGGTTTTACAGCAGCAAAGTAATGTTGCCATTTGGGGTTGGGCAAAGCCATCCAACAAGGTAAAAATTACCACGTCATGGAACAAAGAAAGCTATACGGTAACATCCGGACAGGATGGGAAATGGAAAGTTAAAGTGTCTACTCCCGTAGCTGGCGGCCCCTATAACATTGAATTCAACGATGGAGAAAAACTCGTTTTAACGGATATATTGATTGGAGAGGTATGGTTCTGTGGCGGGCAGTCCAACATGGAAATGCCCCTTAAAGGCTTTAAAGGGCAGCCCATTATAGGCTCTAATGAAGCAATCCTGAAATCTACTAATCAGAATATCCGAGTCTATACGGTTCCGCGTTCGTCAATTACCACACGTCAGGAAAACAGTAAACCTTCACAATGGAAAGCAGCAGCGCCGGAAACCGTTTCAAATTTCAGTGCGACCGCCTGGTACTTTGCAAGGTTGCTGAGCGAAATGCTAAATGTGCCCATCGGCGTAATCAACGACAGCTATGGCGGTTCAACCATTGAAGCCTGGATGTCGCCAGAAGATTTAAAACCTTATTCGGAGATTAAAATTCCATCAAAGGGCGATAGCATCAAAGAGGTAAGCAGAACCCCTACAACGCTTTACAACGGCATGCTTTCTCCGGTTATCGGATACGGCATTAAAGGTGCCATCTGGTACCAGGGCGAATCCAACTATGAGCGTCCCGATCGTTATGAAGATTTGTTCCCGGCAATGGTTTCTTCATGGCGCAAAAATTGGGAAAATGGCGAATTCCCTTTTTATTATGCGCAGATTGCCCCTTACAATTATACACAGTTGCCACCGAACCATATTGGCGGTAAATTTAATTCCGCGTTTTTAAGGGACGCACAACGGAGATCATTAGCTAAAATTCCAAACTCCGGAATGGCCGTTCTCCTTGATATCGGTGAAGAAAAATCGATACATCCGGCTAACAAAAAGCAAGGTGGCGAACGTCTGGCATACCTCGCTCTGGCACAAACCTATGGCATAAAAGGCTTTGGTGCCTACAGTCCAACCTACGATTCATTAACTATTGATAAAAATAAAGCCGTAATTAAGTTTCAAAATGTACCGAATGGCTTAACTTCATTTGGAAAAGAATTAAACTTATTTGAAGTGGCAGGAGCGGACAAGAAATTTTATCCTGCGAAAGCGGTAATCAATGGCAGCAGCATAAGCGTTTCAGCAGAGCAGGTGAAAATACCGGTTGCTATTCGTTACGCATTTAAAGATTTTGTTACCGGCGAACTATTTGGAAATGATGGTTTACCTGTTTCCTCTTTCCGTACTGATGATTGGGATAACTAATATGTTTTTAATCGCACAGAGAAAAAGATTACAACGTATGTTCACTGCGAACTTAAGTTCTCGTGGAAGACATCTGTGGAGACTGAACCTTCACCTTTTCTTCGTGTTATTTTTGTCCTGTTGGTTGATGCAAAGGGCGACCGCCCAGGAAAACCTGACCTGGACATCTGAAAGCAAAAACGCATCGGAATCGATGCCTGTAGGCGGCGGCGATATCGGTTTAAATCTTTGGGTAGAAAAAGGTGAGCTTTACCTTTACCTCGCCAAAAGCGGTACGTTTGATGAAAACAATACGCTACTGAAGCTCGGTCGCATCAAACTCAGGTTGAGTCCCAACCCTTTTGAGGGGGAAACGTTCAAGCAGGAGCTGATCCTCAAAGATGGTTATGCACGCATCGAGGCTGCAAATCATAATCTGAATGCGCAAATTAACGTATGGGCAGATGTTTTCAATCCGGTCGTTCATCTGGATATCAAAGCGAATAAAAAGATTACCGCCTTAGCCAGTTACGAAAGCTGGCGATACGAAGACAGGGTAACCAAAGGCAAGGAAAATAACCAAAATTCGTACAAATGGGCGCCGCAGGGCGAAGTGAAAACTTTTAAAGATCAAATTGGTTTCAATGGTAATGCTGTTCAGTTCTACCATCAAAACAAGGCTCAAACTGTTTTTGATGTTGCGGTAAAACAACAGGGACTGGAAGATAGAAAGTCAGAATTGTTTAATCCATTGAAAAACCTGATTTCTGGTGGCTTGCTCAAAGGCGATAACATGATTTTGGCGGGTATTGATAGCGGTACATATTTAAATACACCATATAAAGCCTGGAAGCTAAAAAGCAAGAAGCCCTCAAAGGCTGTAAATCTAACCATCGCTCTAAATACCTTAACCACTGAATCCTTTCAGGAATGGGAGAGGAGTATAACTGAAACCAATACTGAAAACAATCAAACTGCCAGCAAAAACTGGTGGAACGAGTACTGGGAAAAGAGCTTCATTTATATCAATGCCAAAAACGATGAGGCCAACCAAACGGGCAGAAATTATCAGCTGTTCCGATATATGCTTGGCTGTAATGCCTTTGGAAAATACCCGACTAAATTTAATGGGGGCTTATTTACTTTTGATCCTCTGTTAACGGACTCAACCTTAAAATATACACCTGATTTCAGGAATTGGGGTGGAGGTACCCATACTGCGCAGAACCAGCGGCTGGTGTACTGGCCGATGCTGAAAAGCGGTGATGGCGACCTCATGAAACCGCAGTTCGATTTCTATCTCAATTTATTGAAGAATGCAGAGATCAGAACGCAAGCTGCATGGGGGCACCAGGGTGCAAGTTTTACCGAGCAGTTAGAGAATTTTGGTTTACCAAATCCCGCCGAATATGGCTGGAAACGTCCCGCCGGTTTTAATAAAGGTATGGAATACAATGCCTGGCTGGAATACGAATGGGACACGGTATTGGAATTCTGCCTGATGATTCTGGAAACTGAAAAATACAGCGGTTCCCGAATCGAAAAGTATTTGCCGCTAATTGAAAGTTCACTACGCTTTTTTAAGGAACATTATACTTTTCTGTCTAAAGAGAGAGGCGCCAAAACGCTGGATGCAAATGGTCATCTGGTTCTGTATCCGGGTTCGGGAGCGGAAACGTATAAAATGGCCTATAATTCGACCTCAACCATTGCTGCTTTGAAAACGGTTCTGCAAAGTTTGCTTGCCCATCCTGGCTTGTCTGATCAACAAAAAACATATTGGGAGGAAATGCTAAAGACCATTCCTGCGATCACTTTCCGCGAGATTAATGGTCATACAACAATTGCTCCTGCAAAACTCTGGGAACGAATCAACAATACCGAAAGCCCGCAGTTGTATCCGGTTTATCCCTGGGGAATATATGGGATTGGTAAAGCCGGTTTGGACACCGCAATCAACACCTTCAGGTATGATCCGGATGTACTGAAATTCCGCAGTTATATAGGCTGGAAGCAGGATAATATTTTCGCCGCACGACTCGGTTTGACCGATGATGCAGCAAAGTTAACCACGGCCAAACTAAAGGATTCAGGAAGAAGGTTTCCGGCTTTCTGGGGGCCGGGATTTGATTGGGCACCAGATCATAACTGGGGTGGATCTGGAATGATCGGTTTACAGGAAATGCTGATGCAGGTTGATAGGAAGCATATTTATTTGTTTCCGGCCTGGCCAAAAGATTGGGACGTTCACTTCAAACTTCAGGCGCCTTATCAAACAACAGTAGAAGGAACCTTAAAAAATGGAAAATTAATAGATTTGAAGGTATTACCAGAATCAAGAAAAGCAGATATAAAAATAATGATCTAATGAGTGAGTTTTGAATGGTTGAGTAGTAAATTACTCGTTCTATTAATCCCTCATTCACTAATTAAAAAACTATGGATTTACAGTTAAAAGAAAAAGTGATTATCATTACCGGTGCCGCAAAAGGTATTGGTCGCAGCATTGCAGAAGTATTTGCGAAAGAAAATGCAATAGCGGTAGTTGTTGGCAGAAAAGCAGAAGATAACCAGAAAGTGGTTGATGCAATTGCAGGGCAAGGTGGCCAGGCTGCTCAGTTCGTTGCCGAATTATCAAACCCCGAAGATTGTGAAAAAGTAGTTGCAGAGATTGTGGCTAAGTTCGGACGCATTGATGGCCTGGTGAACAATGCCGGTGTAAACGACGGCGTTGGTCTGGAAAATGGAAACTATGAGGATTTTATGGCCTCATTGCACAAAAATGTGGTTCACTACTACCTGATGGCTCATCACGCTTTGCCGGAATTAATTAAAAGCAAGGGAGCAATTGTAAACATTACTTCAAAAACGGCCGAAACAGGGCAGGGAAATACTTCAGCTTATGCTGCTGCAAATGGAGGTAGAAACGCCTTAACACGCGAATGGGCAGTGGAGTTGCTGAAATATGGTATTCGTGTAAATGCAGTTGTTGTTGCCGAATGCTGGACACCTGCTTATGAAACCTGGATAGATACGTTACCGGATGCGCAGGCAAAACTCGACGAAATTACTGCTAAAATCCCATTGGAAAACAGAATGACCACTGCTGAGGAGATCGCCAATATGACAGCCTTTTTGATGTCTGAAAAATCAAGCCATACCACCGGCCAGATTATTCACGTTGACGGCGGGTATGTGCATTTAGACAGAGCTTTGGCGAATGCATAATATTCACTCATTCAAAATTCACTCATTAACATATGAAAACCCTTACCTGTACAACGCCCGGAACTTTCGAATATTCAGAAACAGAAAAACCTGAACTGAAAAAAGACCATGCCATCATAAAAATTAAACGAATCGGTATTTGTGGTACTGATTTACATGCTTTTGAAGGTACCCAGCCCTTTTTCAATTATCCCCGTGTTTTAGGTCACGAGCTTTCGGGAGAACTGGTAGAGGCTGATGGAGCCCCAGGCTTCAACATCGGAGAGGCCGTAACCTTTATTCCCTATTTCAATTGTGGTGAATGTATTGCATGCCGGATGAATAAACCCAATTGCTGTGTAAAAATGCAGGTTTGTGGTGTGCATGTAGACGGGGGGATGCGTGAATATTTACAGGTTCCATCGCGTACGCTTTTACATGGGGAAGGTTTAAGTTATGATGAACTGGCCCTGGTGGAACCCCTGGCTATTGGTGCTCATGGTGTTCGCAGAGCTGATGTGCAACCTGGCGAATTTGTATTGGTTATTGGCGCAGGCCCGATTGGTTTGGGCACTATGGAATTCGCCCGCATTGCAGGCGGTAATGTGATTGCGCTCGACATTAACGACGACCGACTTGCCTTTTGTAAAGAGAAACTAGGTGTTGCGCATGTCATTAATGCGCTTTCTCCTGATGTACTTCAACAACTTAGCGACATTACCAATGGCGACATGCCAACAGTGGTTATCGACGCAACCGGAAATCAAAAGGCGATAAACAATGCAATAAATTACATGGCCCATGGTGCAAGGTTCGTTTTAATTGGACTGCAAAAAGGTGATCTGATTTTCAACCATCCCGAATTTCATAAACGTGAATCCACTTTGATGAGTAGCAGGAATGCTAATATTGAAGATTTCGAACATGTGATTAAATCAATGAAAGCTGGTTTGGTAAAGCCAACAACCTACATCACCCATCAGGTGAGGTTTGAAGACGTTAAAACCGAATTTGAAAGCTGGCTTGATCCGAAAAACGGAGTGATCAAAGCGATGATCAATATGGCCGATTAGTTTTATAAAATAAAAGCCGATAAATAAATTTATCGGCTTTAGGGTATTTGAGCGCGTATGTAATATTATTTGTAGAATACTTCGTTCCAATGCAATTCATTTCTGAACTGATTGATTTTGGTATCTGCACCGATATTGATGTATTCCAAACCTGCAATATTTGCAAAGTCTGATAAATGTTCTGTAGTTAAATTCTGACTATACGCCGTATGGTGCGCACCACCAGCGTAAATCCATGCGGCACAACCGGTTTTCATATCTGGAAGTGGCTTCCATAGCACGCGGGCAACAGGCAGGTTTGGCAAGTCATGCTCAGCTTCTACTGCCGTTACTTCATTTACCAGTAAACGGAAACGACTTCCCATATCAATTAATGAAGCATTTAATGCATCGCCACTACCCACATTAAATACCAAACGGGCAGGATCAGCTTTACCACCAATACCTAAAGGATGTACTTCAAGGCTTGCTTTGCCCTGAGCTAGTGAAGCATCAACTTCGAGCATATGCGATCCCAAAACCATTGAATTTGAAGGGTCGAAGTGGTAAGTATAATCTTCCATAAAAGCATTTCCACCAGGTAAACCAGCACCCATTACTTTACATGCACGTACTAAAGCAGCTGTTTTCCAGTCGCCTTCACCAGCAAAACCATAGCCATCGGCCATTAATCTTTGTGCCGCAATTCCAGGTAATTGAATCATGCCATGCAGATCTTCAAAAGTATCTGAGAAGCCTTTAAAGCCACCATCTTCCAGGAATTTTCTTAAACCCAATTCGATTTTTGCCGCATCGTAAACCGATTGATGTCTGGCACCACCAGCTTTCAAATCATCAGCCATATCGTAGGTTTCTTCATATTCCTGTAGTAGACCCTGAATTGATTCCTCACTAATGCCATTGATTACGGCAACCAGGTCGCCGATACCATAAGTATTTACCGAGAAACCAAACTTCATTTCTGCTTCTACTTTATCACCATCTGTAACGGCTACGAAACGCATATTATCGCCAAAACGAACAAATTTTGCTCCTTGCCAGTCGTTCCATCCAGCTGCGGCCCTCGCCCAGGTATCAATTTGTTTTGCAACCTCTTCATCCTGCCAGTGGCCCACCACTACTTTGCGGTCTTTGCGCATACGCGAAACGATGAATCCAAACTCACGGTCGCCATGGGCACTCTGGTTCAGGTTCATGAAATCCATGTCAATCGTGTTCCACGGAATATCGCGGTTGAATTGAGTGTGCAGGTGCAGTAAAGGTTTTTGTAATACATTCAATCCTCTGATCCACATTTTAGCAGGAGAGAATGTATGCATCCAGGTCATTACCCCGATGCAGTTTTTATCGGTGTTAGCTTGCTGTAAGGTTTCAAAAATCTCCTCAGTAGTTTTCACGATTGGTTTATACACTACCGATACCGAGATGCTGCCATTCTGGTTTAATGAATCAGCAACCTGCTGCGCGTGATCAGCCACTTGTTTTAAGGTTTCTTCCCCGTACAAATGTTGCGTACCAGTAATAAACCAAACTTCTAATTTTTTTAAATCAATCATTTTTTATTTGTTTAATTGCTTAACTTCTTATTTGTTATTGTCCGTAATAGGCTCCGGCACCATGTTTACGCTCATAATGCTTTTGAACCAATGATTCCTTCAGCTTTGGTGCCTGCGGATTGATCTGCTCAGTTAACAAAGCCATCTGCGCAACTGCTTCCAGAACGGCACTGTTGTAAACGGCTTTTTCAGCGGTCTTACCCCAGGTAAAAGGGGCATGGTTGCCTACTAAAATCATTTCAACCTCTTTGTAACTTAAACCCAGGCTTTCAAAATGATTCATGATCTGGAAACCGGTTTCATATTCATAATTTCCTTTAATCATAGCATCCTCCATAGGTGGTGCGCAAGGAATATCAACTGTTAAATGGTCTGCATGAGTGGTTCCGAAAATAGGAATTGCTCTTTGCGCCTGCGCCCAGGCCGTACCGTAGGTAGAGTGCGTATGCACAACACCGCCAATATCTTCCCAGTGCTTGTATAATACTGCATGGGTTTTTGTGTCGGATGATGGACGTAAATCGCCTTCAACCGTGATGCCCTCAAAATCCACTATCACCATTTTCTCCGGTGATAAATCTTCATAAGGTACACCACTGGGTTTGATGGCAAAAACACCTTTAGCGCGGTCGGCCGCACTTACGTTACCAAAAGTGAAAAGCACCAGGCCTAGTTTGGGTAATTGCATATTGGCCAGGTAGGCCTGTTCTTTTATATCCTGATAGTTGCTCATGATAAATAAGGTTTAACGTCTTTCTTGTTGTAGCGCTCCAGGTAACGGCCTAAACCAAGGTATTGCTGATAATGCATTCTGTACATTTTCTGCTTTTTAATATTTGGTTTGTATTCCTTCTCAAATCCTGTTCCCATTGCTGCCATAGCCTCTTCAATTGTTGGGTAAATACCCGCTGCAACTGCGGCAAACATAGCGGCACCTAAAGCACAGGTATGTTCAAAACGGTGTATCCTGATGGGCATTTCTAAAACATCCGACATCATTTGCATAATATAGGCTGATTTTTTAGCTACACCACCAATACCGATAATTCCTTTTACCGGAACGCCCTGTTCTTTAAAGCGGTCTACAATAGCCTTGGCTCCAAAACAGGTTGCTGCCGCCAGTGCACGGAAAAAACGAGGGGCATCGGTGCCTAATCCTAAACCGGTAATCGCACCTTTAAGTTCCTGGTTGGCGTCTGGCGTTCTCCTGCCGTTCAGCCAATCAATGGCCAGCTCGGCATAGTCTTCATCTTCCAGCGCTTCCGCCTGTTTACTAAGGTTAGCAATGATTTTGCTTTCCAGTTCATCCTTTAAAGCCATGGCTGTTGCCTCATCAATGAGATTTGATTCGGTAAGTAAATGATTTAAAGGCCAGCTGATCAGATTTTTAAACCAGGCATACACATCACCAAAAGCAGATTGCCCTGCTTCTAAACCCGCCATACCCGGAATAACCGATCCATTTACCTGTCCACAAATGCCGCTGATTAGTTTTCCATCTAAATCCTGATTAGGGGCAACAAGAATATCACAGGTACTGGTGCCCATTACTTTACTCAGGTAATATGGCTCAATCTGACCGCCAACGGCACCCATGTGAGCATCGAAAGCGCCAACACCGATTACAACATCAGTAGATAAGCCAAGTTTATCAGCCCATTCTTCACTCAAAGTGCCCGCAGAAACATCTGAAGTATAAGTATCTGCAAATAATTTATCCCTAAAACCAGCTAAAAGCGGGTCAAGGCTGCTAAAAAAATCCTCCGGAGGTAATCCGTTAAATTCCTCTGCCCAAAGTGCTTTATGTCCGGCCGCACAACGACTGCGTTTCATTGTTGCTACATCTTTGCCGCCACAAAGCAGAAAAGGTATCCAGTCGCAATGCTCCACCCACGATTGTGCTCCTGCTTTTATAGATGAATCTATTCTTAAAATCCGCAGTAGTTTAGACCAGAACCATTCTGATGAATAGATTCCACCAACATACTTCAGATAATTCGTTTTAAATTTGGTCGCATGCTCATTGATTTCTGCGGCTTCCTTTACTGCGGTATGGTCTTTCCAAAGTACAAACATGGCATTTGGATTTTCCTCAAAGCCCGGAGTTAACGCAAGAGGAGTACCGGAAGCATCAACCGCAACAGGACTTGATCCCGTGGTATCGACTGAGATTCCTTTAACCGAGGCTGCAATTTCTGATCCGCCGGCCTTTGCTAAACAATCTTTTATGGTATGGGTCAATCCTTCAATATAATCTAAGGGATGTTGTCTGAATTGATTGATGGATGGTTTACAATATAGCCCTTTCTGCCATCTTGGATAAAGGAAAACGGAAGAGGAGATCTCTTTGCCGTCGGTGGTGTCAACCAAAACAGATCGCACTGAATCCGTTCCGTAATCGACACCAATTACATAGTTTGCTTTGCTCATAACAGTAAATAATCGTCTAATTAACGTTTATTTATCCGAAATGCAAAATTTATATAAAAATTTTAATCCACAGATGTTTAAAGAACTCAAACAGCCCGGTGAAATTTTTCGTGGTCACAAAAAAGCCACGTTTTAAAACGTGGCTTCTCAAAATATCAGTTTAAACCCGGTTATACTTTCTTTGGAGGCAAATCAAATGCAATAGCTTCATGCTCGAAATGACCTTTATGTGCACCATCGCAAAATGGTTTGTTTTGTGATAAACCACAACGGCAAATCGATAATACATCTCTTCCTTGTAAACCATAAGTGTTTCCGTTTTTATCTACAATTTCGAAATCCCCCTCGATTTTAACCGACCCGTTGTTATTGATTGTAAGTTTTGTTTTTGACATTATGTTTTGTTTGTATGAAGCAAAATTAAGCCTTAAAAATTACATATTGATCCTTTGATTGTAGTTTAGAAACATTCTCAATCTCGCATCTCCTCTCTACAAGCTCAACCTCAGATATCCCCAATTTCAGTTCTTTCAAACATTTTGGCTGAAATCGCATTTATCCTATAGGAAAAATTATACAGGATGAGTCGTTTCGAAAATAAAGTAGCCCTAATTACAGGTAGCAGTCAGGGCATTGGTGCAGCATGCGCATTGAGATTAGCTAAAGATGGCTGTGACATCGTATTGAACGGCCATAAATTTGATGAAAGGGGAGAAAAGCTTATTGCTGAAATAAACGAGATGGGACGTAAGGCGGCATTTGTAGTAGCAGATTTAAGTCAGGCAAATGAGGCTATCCGTATGGTTGAAGAGGCTGTAAATCAATTTGGCAGGCTCGATATTCTGGTTAACAATGCCGGTGTGGAAAAGAATGCGGATTTCTGGGAGGTTACTGAAGAGGATTACGATCTCGTCATGAACACCAATCTTAAAGGTGTATTCTTCGGCATTCAGTCTTTTGTAAAGTATTGCAGGAAGAACAGTGTTGAAGGGGTGGTGATCAATATGAGTTCAGTACACGAGGAGATTGTTTTTCCGCATTTTGCAGCTTACTGCGCGAGTAAAGGTGGCTTAAAAATGCTTACCCGAAACCTGGCAACTGAACTTGCCCCTTTCAATATCAGGGTAAATAATGTTGCGCCGGGAGCTGTTTCTACGCCAATTAACCAGGACTTGCTAAACAATAAAGAGGAACTGGAACGAGTGATCAGCAATATCCCTTTACGCAGAATGGGCAGGGTAGAAGACGTGGCCGGTGTTGTTGCATTTCTGGCTTCAGATGATGCTGCATACGTAACCGGCTCTACCTACTTTATAGATGGTGGGTTAACATATCATTATGAAGAACAGTAGCTTTTTGAGCGATTATTTTACGGAAATCTTGGGATAGGTTTTACAAACTTAACTTCCAGGATTGCGGTACCATTAAGGGACAGCAGTCTAATACTGCTAGTGGTATCCTAGTGGTTTGCTAGTGGTCTGGTAGTGGTTTGCTAGCCATAAACCACTAGAAAACCGCTTGCAGACAGGTGTTAAGGCTCTTTTTGAGCGGTAAATGCCTGTAGCATAGCAAATACAGTACTTTTTTTGTTCTCCTACAACAAGTTTCGAAGAATTGTCTTTTTTTAAGCAGTTGATCAAACGCTATTTTCAAATCCTGATTTTCTAAGACTTCTCCTAAATAACAGAAATTCTATGGTGGTTATGACTAGGTAAGCGATAGGAAAATAGACCAGGTTGGTCAACACGCTTGTTTGGGCAGCCTGGTAATCAGTTACCAGAACAGGGGACAGGTGAATGACCAGCGCAAGTGCCGGTCCCGGGAAGCTTAATAGTGAGAAGTAGAAATTGTTCCTGATTTTCCTGTTCAGATTCAGGAAAAAGGTCAGTGATGAAATCAGCATTAATATCAGGTATATAAACGATATACCTAAATTCAATATCAATTCTATAACACCCCAGAACTTTCCGAACAGATTTTGTTCGGATGCTGGCGTTTGATGGATCATGATCCTGTAGGTGATGTATAACAGTATACTGCAAATTAAATTAATAAGCCAGTATTTAACTATAATTTTATTCATTGCCCTCTATTATTTTTAAATATTCCTTATTGATGCGTGTATAATATTAAAGAAAATATACCCTTCGATCAATTTTTTAATTTTTCCCCCATTCTGTTCTATCCTATCAAAATGGCAAAGAACCATATCATTATGATAGGGTAGGATAACTGTTCATTTTTTTCAAATAATAATTAAAGGCTTTTAAGTATCCCTACGCTGATGTTTTGGTATCTTTTTTAACCGGGGCATTTGAATTGTAATGCTGTTGCCATGAAATTTAAAGATCATGGATAACCAGATTATTTTTATCCGTATCGCCGACGAATGCGATACGAAGTACGTTGACGAAATTATTGAGGAGACCTATCTCAGTGCGATTGCCAGGAAAACCGGAATTGCGAGGCGGACCTTTGCTGCAGTAGCTGAAAAGATAGCCGCTGGCAAAGCAGTAAAAGCGGTTACCAGTGGTGGAGAATGGGTAGGTTTTTCCTATTTTGAAACCTGGGAAGACGACCGGTTTGTTTCCAATTCCGGACTTATTGTAGCGCCACGATTCAGGAATTCAGGTGTTGCAGCAGCTATTAAAAACAAGGTATTCAAACTTTCCCGACGATTGTATCCCAATGCAAAAATATTCAGTATCACTTCCGGTTCAGCAGTGATGCGCATGAATGCTAAACTTGGCTTCCTGCCAGTGGCCTTTTCCGAGATTACTCACGACGACCTATTCTGGGAGGGTTGCAAATCATGTACAAATTATGATATCCTGGAGCGCAAAGGAAAGTGCAATTGTCTCTGTACAGCTATGCTTTTCGATCCGGCATATTCCCTTCACACTCCAACACCGGTTTCCCTGCAACCCGGGAAATACAAACAAACAACATTTTCAAATAACTAATAGCCAACACAATGAATAATAACCGGATTAAAACAGCAGCGGGAGTTCCCGACCTGAATTCCCTTTACCAGCAATCTATTGATCTGCTTGCAAACCTGATTGCGACACCATCGTTTAGCGGAGCAGAAGATGCAACTGCAGAAATCATCACCTCATTTCTAAATGCCCGGGGTGTAAATACCATTAGAAAATACAATAACGTATGGTGTTACAACCGGCACCTGGATCTTTCAAAACCAACTATTCTATTAAACTCTCATCACGATACGGTACGTGATAATAACCAATACACTATGGACCCTTTCCTTCCACAGGTGATAGATGACAAAATTTTTGGCCTGGGTAGTAATGATGCCGGAGGATCTCTGGTTGGTTTAATCGTTACTTTTCTTCATTACTATCCTATGGAGGGCCTGCCATTCAACTTATGCCTGGCCGCTACCGCAGAGGAGGAAACTTCAGGTGAGAATGGCATACGCAGCATTTTAAAAGATCTTAAGCCGATCGATTTTGCAATAGTGGGTGAACCAACAGGAATGCAAATGGCCATTGCGGAAAAAGGATCAATGGTGATCGACTGCAGTGCAAAAGGAAGAGCTGGCCACGCAGCAAGAGAAGAGGGCGACAATGCGATTTACCATGCGCTTAAAGATATTGAATGGTTTAAAACATATCAATTTCCAATCATGGATGGAGCGCCTGTGCCTGTCAAAATGAGCGTAACTGAGATTGGGGGCGGTATTCAGCATAATATTGTACCTGCAGAATGCCATTTTACGGTTGACATCCGTTTTGACCATAATTATACAGAAAAGGAAATTATCAATACCATTATTAATCATACTTCCAGTTATTTCAAGATCCGCCCTAATGTATTAAAGCCATCTCATATCGATTTAACACATCCCATTGTGAGAGCCGGACTTTCATTAGGACGTACTACTTATTTCTCGCCTACCAGTTCAGATCAGGGCTGGCTGGATATGCCATCTGTAAAAATGGGACCGGGAAATTCTGCCCGGTCTCACACAGCCAATGAATATATTGGTATTGATGAGATTGAGGAGGGAATTAACATCTATATTAACATGTTAGCGTCTCTTCAGTTCCCTGAAGAGCAAACTGATCTAACGGGATTTCCAATTACGGCGGTTTATCATGGCTAAAAGGCGGATGCCCTTTATTTTGAGGAATACGATAGCCCAGATACTCACCATTTCAAAATGGAAATCACCATACGAAAATGGAAGGGTTTTTTATCTGATTACGTTACCCGGAATAAAGTATGTCAATTTATTTAACTGATTTATAATAAGTTATGTGGTTTATGTCTTTTATGGTACACCAATGGGTTAAGCCCTGTAAAAAGCAACAAATTATGACTGTACTACTCTTTATCATCCTCCTGCTGCTCTGCGGCGCAAGTTACAAATCAATTGATTGGTTCGAAAAAATCTAATATCATGATCACATTATTCATCATCGCTGTAGCCGTATTCATCTATATGATTTACGTGCTGATTAAACCAGAAAAATTTTAGTCCTGCCTTCTTTAAAGGCATTAACAAATTAAAAAATGAACACTGAATTAACCGGCATTATTGCCACCTTCCTGCTTACACTGATCATCGCTATTCCACTTGGAAAGTACCTGGCCAAAGTGTTCGCAGGAGAAAAAGTCTGGACAGACTTTTTGAAACCCCTCGAATCTGGAATCTTTAAGCTTTCAGGAATTGACATCAGGGAACAAATGAACTGGAAACAGCAAATGAAAGCGCTGATGACCATTAACCTGTTATGGCTGGTCTATGGATTTTTCGTTCTGATTTTCCAGGATAAGCTTCCTTTTAATCCAGACGGAAATCCGGGTATGACGCCAGATCTGGCTTTTAATACCATTATCAGCTTTGTGGCCAATTGCAACCTGCAACATTACTCGGGAGAGAGTGGTGTAAGTTACCTGACCCAGCAGTTTGTGCTGATGTTTCTGCAGTTCGTAAGTGCCGCCACGGGTATAGCTGCTGCAGTAGTTTTATTTAAAGCTTTCAAAGATAAAACCTCTACCCAGCTGGGTAACTTCTGGGAGTTTTTCGTCAAATCAATTACCCGTTTGCTGTTACCACTGGCAATAGTTGTAGCCTTAATATTAACGTTTAACGGTACGCCTGCAAGTTATGATTCCAAAGATCAGTTCATATCCGTTCAGGGAGACACCGTGAATGTGTCCAGGGGCCCGGCAGCACAATTTATAGCCATTAAACATTTGGGAACAAACGGCGGCGGCTATTTTGGCGCCAACTCCGCACATCCATTTGAAAATCCAAACTACATCACCAATACAGTAGAAGTAGTTTCGCAAACCATCATCCCGCTCGCCATGCTGATTGCTTTTGGATATTTCATCCGCAGAAAGAAACTGGCATGGACAATTTTTGGCGTAATGACCATCGGACTTTTCATGCTGCTCGTACCTACTCTAAATTCAGAGCTCGGGGGGAATCCTGAACTGGCCAAAATGGGTATTTCACAGGCGAGTGGCGCAATGGAAGGGAAGGAAGTGCGTTTAGGGCCTGCCGCAACTGCCTATTGGAGCACACTAACCACCGTGATTTCTACCGGCTCGGTAAATGGTATGCATGATAGCACGATGCCCCTAACCGGACTATGGCAATTGCTTGCTATGATGATCAACTCATTTTATGGTGGCTGCGGCGTAGGTTTACTGAACTATTTTATTTACCTGATCGTAGCCGTATTCATATCTGGACTCATGGTAGGCAGAACGCCTGAATTTCTTGGACACAAGGTTGAAGCAAGGGAAATTAAAATTGCTGCGATCATTACCTTGTTGAGCCCGTTTTTGATCCTTGCGGGTACTGCAATATCTAGTTTTGTATTTACGGACCATGGCGCGGCAGAATGGGCAGTTCAGCCTAAAAACTGGCTTAATAATCCCGGCTTTCACGGATTTTCTGAAATGCTTTATGAGGTAACCTCTTCCAATGCCAACAATGGTTCGGGTTTCGAGGGCCTTGGCGACAATAATGTATTCTGGAATGTGCTAACTGGTGTAATTATATTTCTGGGTCGCTTTCTTCCGATTATTGGTCCGGTAGCGATTGCAGGATTACTGGCAGCAAAGAAGTTTATTCCTGAGTCTGCTGGTACCCTTAAAACCGATACCAAAACCTTTGCCCTGATGACTTTTGCCGTTATCCTGGTACTCAATGCACTTTCATATTTCCCCGCCCTCGCCTTAGGTCCGTTGGCGGAATATTTTACCATGCTTAAATAGACATATCAATGAAACCCAATAATAAATTGTTCGAGCCTGCCTTAGTACAGACCGCACTAAAACAGTCATTCATCAAGCTAGATCCAAGGGTGATGGTTCGCAACCCGGTGATGTTCACGGTGGAAATCGGTACCCTGGTAATGGCTTATGTTACCATATATTCGGTGAGCCATACCGGACAAGGTGCTCCAATATACAACTTCTTCATCTTCCTGATCCTGCTGCTTACCGTACTGTTTGCAAACTTCGCCGAAGCAATAGCAGAAGCCCGGGGCAAGGCACAGGCCGATAGTCTGCGTAAAACCAGAGAGGAAACACCGGCTAAAGTACTGCTAACCGGAGGAAAAATCGAAATCCGTTCATCTAACCAGTTGCAGAAAGGCGATGTGTTTGTTTGTGAAGCGGGTGATACGATCCCTACCGATGGTGAGATTATCGAAGGTATTGCCACGATCGATGAATCGGCCATTACAGGAGAATCTGCTCCTGTAATCAGGGAGTCAGGAGGCGATAAATCATCGGTAACGGGCGGTACCAAAGTGTTATCCGATGAGATTAAAGTTCAGGTAAGCACCGCTCCGGGCGAGAGCTTTTTAGACAAAATGATTGCATTGGTGGAAGGTGCTTCACGTCAGAAAACGCCAAATGAGATTGCTTTAACGATACTACTGGCCAGTTTTACATTAGTGTTTATTATCGTTTGCGTCACGCTGAAGCCTTTTGCTGATTACGCCAATACACCGATCACCATTGCTGCATTGATTTCCCTGTTTGTATGCCTGATTCCGACGACCATTGGTGGCTTGCTTTCGGCAATTGGTATTGCTGGTATGGATAGGGCATTACGGGCCAATGTGATCACCAAATCGGGCAAAGCGGTAGAGACTGCAGGCGATATAGATGTGCTTTTACTGGATAAAACCGGTACCATCACCATTGGCAACCGGAAGGCAACCAATTTTTATCCTACAGAAGGTGTGGATCCAAAAACGTTCGCAGATGCCTGTATTTTAAGCTCGCTGGCCGATGAAACGCCTGAGGGGAAATCAATTATCGAACTTGCAGGCGAACAGGGTTTTAAGGTTATGACCACACCAACAGGGTCGGCCTTTATCAAGTTTACTGCAGAAACGCGGTCGAGCGGACTGGATACGGCTGAGGGCAGACGCATCAGAAAAGGCGCTTTCGATTCTATCCGCAATATGGTAGAGAAGGCTGGAAATATATTTCCATCGGATATCGAAAATCACGTAAAAGCCATCGCTACCAATGGGGGAACGCCGCTGGTGGTTGCTGAAAATGAAAAAGCAATGGGTGTAATTGAACTTCAGGACATCATCAAACCGGGAATTAGTGAACGTTTTGAACGCCTGAGAAAAATGGGCGTAAAAACAGTGATGGTTACCGGAGACAATCCCCTCACCGCAAGATACATTGCGGAGAAAGCTGGTGTTGATGATTTCATTGCTGAAGCTAAACCAGAGGATAAGATGAACTACATCAAAGATGAGCAGGCACTTGGAAAACTGGTGGCGATGATGGGCGATGGTACCAATGACGCGCCTGCATTGGCCCAGGCAGATGTTGGGGTAGCCATGAACAGCGGTACCCAGGCTGCAAAAGAAGCAGGGAATATGGTTGATCTCGATAACGACCCAACCAAACTGATTGAAATTGTGGAAATTGGAAAACAGCTACTGATTACGCGCGGTACGTTAACTACCTTTTCAATAGCCAATGATGTGGCAAAATATTTCGCCATTGTTCCGGCCTTATTCATTGCTTCGATCCCGGCGCTTCAAAGCCTGAACATTATGGGACTGAACAGCCCTGAATCTGCAATACTTTCGGCCGTGATATTTAACGCGATTATTATTCCGATCCTGATTCCGCTGGCGCTGAAAGGAGTAGCATACAAGCCAATAGGTGCAACAGCACTTTTGCGTAGAAACCTGTTTATTTACGGAATTGGAGGTGTCGTAGCACCCTTTATCGGCATTAAATTAATTGATTTATTGGTTGGCCTTTTTGTTTAAGGCTTTTAAAAAATATAAAAATGAAAAAGTACATCATTCAATCCATCCGTTTAACAGTAGTACTACTGGTACTGTTATGCATCGTTTACCCCATCAGTGTAGCTTTTATCGGTAAAATGGCTAAAGGCAACGGCGGTGGTGAAAAAATAATCAGAAATGGTAAAACCGTTGGCTATGCACTGCTTGGTCAATCCTTTAGCCGTCCGGAATATTTCTGGGGCAGGCCTTCGGCTGTAGCTTACAATGCCGCAGGTTCGGCAGGGTCAAACAAGGGGCCGTCAAATCCCGATTATCTGAAAGAAGTACAGTCGAGGATTGATACGCTGATTAAATATAATCCGGGGATTAAAACATCGGATATTCCCGCGGATATGGTAACGGCCTCTGGTAGCGGGCTTGATCCAAATATCTCCGAGCAAGGGGCAGCCATTCAGGTGACCAGGGTAGCAAAAGCCAGAAACGTAGATGAGCAAAAAGTGAAAGACCTGGTAGCCATGAATACGCTGAAACCTTTTCTGGGCCTTTTTGGTCCCTCATCAGTAAATGTACTTAAACTTAACCTGGACCTGGAAAAACTTTAAATGCCTTTCAGCTGCCCGTTTATGCGCGTTTGCCACAACAAAGGGACGGGCAGCCACGAGGTGAATAATTAACAACAAACAATGTAAGCAGGCTAAGCCCTGCCTGTATGAAGATTACGATATGAAAAAAATATTATTGTTAGCCGCAGCCTTAACCGCCGGTTTTTTAACAAGAGCACAGGAAGAATCAAAAATCAAAATTTCTGGCTATCTGGAAGCTTATTATGGTTACGACTTTAATCAACCCGCAGATCATAACCGCCCGGCGTTCATTTATTCGCATAACCGCGCAAATGAAATGAACTTGAATTTAGGGATGATCAAGGCGGCATATGATAACGGCAACATCCGTGCAAACCTGGCTGTAATGGCCGGAAGCTATGCTAATGCCAATCTTGCCGCAGAACCCGGTGTATTAAAAAATATATTTGAGGCCAATGCCGGAGTAAAACTTTCCAAAACGCAAAACCTTTGGATTGATGCCGGTATTTTCTCCTCCCACATTGGTTTTGAAAGTGCCGTTTCAAAAGACTGCTGGGTACTTACAAGAAATATTTCTTCGGAAAATACCCCGTATTACGAGTCGGGGGCAAAAATTACCTACGGTATAGCAGATGGCAAGTTCACAGTTGCGGGATTTTACCTTAACGGATGGCAGAGAATTACCAGACAGAATGGAAACGACAAACCTGCTGGTGGTGTGCAGCTTACCTGGAAACCTACTTCAGCCATTACCTTAAATTATAGCAATTATATTGGCACGGAAGGTGCCGACTCGGTAAGGGTGAACCGTTTTTACCATAACGTTTATGGCATATTGCAGGTAACAGACCAGTTTGGTGTAACGCTGGGATTTGATTATGGTACCCAACAGGTATCGAAAGGCAGTACTAGCAAAAACAAAGTGCTGTCGCCGGTGGCTATTGTGCAATATAAATTTGCCCCTAAATGGGCGCTTGCCGGACGGTTTGAGTATTATGAAGATCAGAATGGTATTTTCATCGCCACCGGAACTCCAAATGGTTTTAAAACGAAAGGCTATTCGCTCAATATCGACTATTCGCCGGTATCAAATGCAGTTCTACGTTTAGAAGGAAAAACCTACGACAGCGAAGACAAAATATTCATCAGAAATACCGGGGCTGTAAATGCCAACACTACGCTTACTGCCAGTATTGCTGTCTCATTTTAATTTAACACATTACATCGCCCGGGTATTTTATCCCGGGCGTTATTGATTTTAAAGGATGGTATTGCAATGGAAGAAGAAAATAAAGAAACATCCGTCAGGCATTTTCTGGAGCTTATCAAGAAATCGAGAAGGGGTAAGCTGAAGATCTATATCGGTATGAGCGCTGGTGTAGGTAAAACGTACCGTATGTTGCAGGAAAGCCATGCGCTCCTGCGCAACGGCGTAGATATTTGTATTGGTTACGTCGAAACACACAACCGTGCCGAAACACATGCGCTTTTAAATACCATTCCCCTTATTCCAAGGAAAAGTATTTACTACAGGGGTAAAGAGATCGAAGAGATGGACCTCAAAGCGATCCTGAACCGCCATCCTGAAGTGGTCATTGTCGACGAACTTGCGCATACGAATGCAGAAGGTAGTAAAAATGGCAAACGCTGGCAGGATGTTTTAGACCTTCTCGAAGCAGGCATCAGTGTCATCTCCGCTGTTAACATCCAGCATCTTGAAAGCATCAATGAAGAGGTACAAGCCATCACAGGTATCGCGGTTACCGAACGCATACCAGACAAGATTTTGGAAGCCGCGGACGAAATTGTCAACATTGACCTTACGGCGGATGAACTGATCACCCGTTTAAAGGAAGGTAAAATTTACGATCAGAGCAAAATTGAAAGGGCATTGGGGAACTTTTTTCAGTCGGATAAAATTCTCCAGCTGCGCGAACTGGCGCTGAAAGAAGTCGTGCATCAGGTGGAACGAAAGATACTGAGTGAGATTCCAAAGTCCATCAAGTTGCGGCCAGAAAAGTTTCTTGCCTGTATTTCATCCAATCCGGAAACAGCGGGGGTGGTAATCCGTAAAACGGCCAGGCTCGCATCGTACTATCGTTCGCCCTGGATGGTGTTGTATGTGCAAAGTGACAGCGAAAGTATGGAACGCATTAAGCTGGATAAACAACGCCATCTCATTAACCACTTCAAGCTCGCCACCGAATTAGGTGCCGAACTTGTTAAGATAAAAAGCAATCACATTACCCAAACCATCATCGATACGGCATCACAAAAGGAAGTCACCACGATTTGCATAGGAAAACCACATCTGAATATTTTTCAGGTGATTTTAAGGACAGCTATTTTTAACGGACTGCTTAAAAACCTCGCTTCAAAAGATATTGATCTGGTGATACTTTCTTAAGTTCGCATACGCGTTTTAAAATAACAGCCAACATGAAAATAAAAACAAAACTGCGCCTTGGCTTCGGCTTCCTTTTCCTGATTGTTCTTTCCTTCGGACTGATCGCCTTGTTCTTTCTTAATGAGCTTTCTGACAAATCGAAAGTGATTCTGAAAGACAATTATGAGAGCCTGAAATATGTAGCAGCCATGCGTTCGGTACTGGATGAAAATAGCATTCCATTAACAAGAACTGCAAAAGATAAGTTTGAAGCAAGCCTGATTCGCGAAGGCGCAAATATTACAGAGCCTGGTGAAGCGGATGCCGTTAAGGAACTGGAGCTTAGCTACAAAAGACTGGCGGAATCGCTCACAGACAGTGATCGGTTATTTTATCTTAAAGGTTTACGGATGGCTTTGCAAAAAGTTGAAGCGCTCAATATGAAAGCAATTTTCAATAAAAATGAGCGGGCTAACGAAACTTCGGGAAGGGCTAAGCTCTACATTGCCCTATCGGCAACAACCTGCTTTTTAATTCTCTTTACCTTTATTATAAACTTTCCGGGTTTTGTAGCCAATCCACTGGCAGAGTTTAGCGCGGCCATCAGACAGATTGCCAATAAAAACTATAAACAGCGGCTTCATTTCGACAACGATGACGAGTTTAGTGCGCTAGCGATATCTTTCAACAGTATGGCTGCCAAGCTTAACGAATGGGAGAACAGTAATCTTTCAAAGTTAAAGAGCGAAAAGCTCCGCATAGAAGCGATCATTGCCCAGATGCAGGATGCGATTATTGGTTTGAATGAAAAAGGTGAGGTGTTGTTCATGAATGCACTTGCCTCTAAACTAATCAATGTGGATGAGAAAAGCGCTATTGGCCAGAATGTAAATGATCTGGTGAAGAAAAGCGAACTCCTTAAACGGATATTGACGCCCGACCCGGACCGTAAACCACTGAAAATTTATGCCGACGACAAAGAGTCCTATTTCCAGCTGGAAAACCGGGAAATTGTGATTCCGAATTTTGAGGTGGGGCAGGAAGATACGCTGATTGAATCTTCAAGATCGGCAGGAAGTGTGTATGTACTGAAAAACATTACTCAATTTAAGGAACTGGATGAGGCCAAGACCCATTTTATTGCAACGGTATCACATGAATTGAAAACACCGCTCTCTTCTATCAAAATGAGTCTTAAACTCCTGGATGATGTTCGGGTGGGTGGAATGAATCCGGAGCAGAAAGAATTGATACATCACATCAGGGAGGATTCTGACAGGTTGCTTAAGATTACAAGTGAACTACTGGATCTTTCGCAGGCGGAGACCGGAAATCTTAAACTTAATTTTGCGCAGGTGAAGCCCTTTGCAATTGTAAATTATGCACTGGACGCAGTGCGCTTTCAGGCGGAGCAAAAAAACATTACGCTGGAAGTCAACTGTGATCAGCAGTTACCTGAAGTAAATGCAGATATCCAGAAAACGGCCTGGGTGTTGGTGAATTTCCTTTCAAATGCGCTTCGTTACAGCTCCGAAAAATCGAAAGTAGTACTCGATGTGGTGCTGCTGTCGTCATCAATTCAATTTTCGGTGCGCGATTTTGGGAAAGGTATTGATGAGAAATATCAGAAAAGACTCTTCGAAAGGTATTTTCAGGTGCCTACAGATGGTCAGAATAAATCAGGTTCGGGATTGGGATTGGCGATTTCGAAAGATTTTATTGAAGCTGAAAAGGGGAAGATCTGGGTTGAAAGTGCAATAGGAGAGGGAAGTTTGTTTTTGTTTACGCTCCCGCTGGCTTAAGATAATTTGAAAGATTTTGTTGATTCGTGGCTTGTGGAAGCATCAAAACACACGACGCATTGCTTTTTAAACAGGTTTGTATTGCAAATTATAGATTTCCAGCGGGTTATAAACTGGTGGTTTGTGTTTTAATAAGGGCTGGTAAAATCGCTTAAAAATATTTTAAAAATTATTTGCGTAAGAGAAATTTATATTCCTATATTTGCAACCCCGAAGGGAACACAGCGATTGTGTTAATCATGCGAAAGTAGCTCAGTTGGTAGAGCACGACCTTGCCAAGGTCGGGGTCGCGAGTTCGAATCTCGTCTTTCGCTCTAAATGCCTTCCTACCAGGAGGCATTTATTTTTAAGTTTGGCCTCCGGTTTCGGAAATAACCAAATGCTCAGATGGTGGAACTGGTAGACACGCAGGACTTAAAATCCTGTGCCCTTAACAGGCGTGCGGGTTCGATTCCCGCTCTGAGTACGCAAATCGAGTTATAATCCCTTCATTTATGAGGGGATTTTTTTTTGTTATGGATTTTTCGCAACACTAATCGTCTTCTATTCACCAGTTATTTATTGTAAAAACATCGGATACAATATCAAAATACGCTAAAAAAATCAATTATTGGATAATAAATAGGATTTTATACCTTTTTCGTTAGAATTTTCACCCTTTTTTTTCTGCTACAAATTTCAATTTTGAACAATGCGTACTACCGCGCATTATTTTATAATGAAATCAGTCAACCAACTTTAGAAATTAAAAGTATGAAAAACATGAAAAAAAGGACATTAGTAGCTTTGATACCAGCAGCCTTAATTATTTTACCCTATCTCTCATGCAAAAAAGCAGCAGTAGTAACAGAAGAACTACCAAAACTACAGGCAAAATCTGAAATTACTTCAAGGACGACATCAAGCTTTGTTACAAATCCTAAAAATCTGAACATTGTAATGTTCGTGCCAACCGATAATCCTGCACTGCCTGATTACAAAACCAGATTAACTTCCCTGTTTGTCCATTTTCAAAGCTGGTTACATACCGAAATGTTACGCTATGGATATGATAAATACCTCGGACTTTCAAAGGTAGATTCAACAGGTTTGGTCAGGTTTATTGAAATCCCTGCTGCCGGGCCGCAATCCGATTACCCATACGGTTCGGGTAGTAAGATTTTAGCCGAAATTAATACTTATAAAGCTGCTCATCCAACAGAATTTTCAGCTTCATCACATACGCTGATTTTGCTTCCTGAACGAACTGATGGCGGTGGGCAGCCGTTTTATGGCTCAGGAAAAAGCTGTTTTGCACTCGATAATGCAAATATGACAGTTGATAAAATTCCTAACGCCAGTTCCAATTATATCGGCGGAATGCTGCATGAATTGGGCCATGGATTAAACCTGCCACATAATCATGCTAAATATGCATCTGAAGAACCATCTTTGGGTACGTCATTAATGGGCTCTGGGAATATAAGTTTCAGCAAGGGCCAGCCTACGTTCTTATCCGAAGTTGATGCTGCGATATTAAACCAGAACGAGGTTTTTCAGAACACTATACCGTCTGGTGTGGCCTATGAAAGTGCAACTGCAGGTATCAGTTTGAGCGCCGCTTACAATAGCACTGCTCAAGCCATCAATTTAAGCGGAACCTTTACAAGTAATAAAGATGTTAGCGATATTTTGTTTTACATGGATCCTGATGCGAATGGTGAAGGATTTGGCAGCAATACCAACTATAATGCGGTTGCCTGGCGCTTTAGCCCAGGTGCCGGCAATACGATTTCCGGAACAATCCCTTTAAATGAGTTGTATTATAAAAACAATGAATCTTATGAATTGGAGGCAAAATTATTGTTGAAAAACGGCAGCGTAGTTGTTCAATCCTATCATTTCGATTTTTTAGGAGGTATTCCACAGATTGGTTTAGAGAAGTCAGCTAAGTTTTATCAAAACGCAAGTTATGGAGGTTATGAGGTCTCACTTCCTCCCGGAGAATATACTACCGCTAACTTGCTAGCTTTAGGGATCAGAGATAATGATGTCTCTTCAGTTTCGTTTGGATTCGGTATTAAAGTAATCATGTATGATGGCGATAACTTTACCGGCAGCAGCACAACGCTTACTGCTGGTAGTTCTTATGTTTCTAAATTTAACGATAAGGCTTCATCAATTAAAGTGATTGAATTGTAGAAAAAAGAGGCTGCTACACGTTTACTATGTAACGGCGTGGCAGCCTCCTATATCATCCTAACCCCCAAAGCCCTGCCGTGTACCGGCCTTGTAAAACAACTCTGCAAGTGTTTTCTGATAGCTTGCGACCATGCTCTCTTGTTTAATCTTCATGTCTATCAGTTTTGATTCCCTGCTATTGATCAGGAACAGGGTACTTTCCCCCAAACTAAATTTCTGGTTTTCGCCAGTAACAAGTTTCTGCTGGTTTTCTACACTCTTAATCTGCACGGTGAGCTGTGCTGAGTAAGCATTCAAGTCGTTATAAGCAGCCATTACACCATTTCTGATGGTTCTTCCCGATTGCTGCAAATCGAGGTCGTTTTCCAGCTGCTTGATTTTTACCTCACGGAGTTTTCCCCTTTCGCTACGCAGAAACAAAGGGAACGAAAATTCTACGCCTATCTTGTAATTGCTCCAGTTGAAATCGTAATAACCGGGAATATCACTGTTAAAACCGGTTCTGCCTGAAATTAGATTTCCCATCAGGTTAAGCTTGGGTTTGAGCATTTCCTGGCGATAGGTTTTTTCTATGGCCAGCTGCGCACCTTTACTGCGGAGTTTTACCAGTTCAGGATGGCGGTCGGCTGCCTGACCGATTAACGTATCCAACAATTGCGGATTGGGTTTTACAAAATCTGTAGGCATGGCCTGCGGAACAGCATCTTCAGGAAGCTCTAACGGGTTACCTTCTTCACTCCATAAGTGGTTGGACAGAACCAGCCTTGCATTCTGCAGCTCGATGGCCGTTTTAGCCTTCTGTATCTGCCTTTCCTGAACGGTGATATAAGCCTCTACCGAGTCGATACTGGGTTTGTCTCCCAGTAAGGTTTGACGGCTCAATGCCTCAAACCTGCGCTGCGCGAGATCGAGTCCTTCGGTCACCAGCACATGCTGCCTGTAAGCATAGTACCACGCCCAGTAGTCTTTTGCAATACCGTACCATGCGGTATTGATTTCCTTTAATCTATCAGCTTCAGCATACTGAACCATAATTTTCGACTGGCGCAAAGTATTCCGTCGGGCATCGATAATCAAACCTTGTCCAAGAGGTATACTAATGCCAACAGCTGTTAAGCCCTCGTTGTTGGTACGGCTTTCGGGGTTTACGTAGGTGCCAACGTTACGGTCATAACCGACTTTTAAATCGGCACCCGCCAACCATAATGGGATTTTAAGTTCACTGGTCCACTTGTTGTAATAAGTGGTATTACCAAAAAGTTTCCTGTCGAAACCAGCTTTGAGCGCCGGGTCGAAATAACCCAGCGATTGCAATACAACAGCCCTTGCCGATTCGCTCAGCAATGCAGCCTGTTTAATCATGGGATGGTACTTGAAAACCATCATCTGCAAATCATCGGATGAAAAGATTTTTGCTGTATCTGGTTTTTGCTGTGTACTGTTCTGCGCATTAGCCCTCAATACTGCAAATAACATCATCAAGAGGAAAAGCGGCTTTACTTTTATATGCATCTGATTACCTCCCCGTTATATTTTGTCTTTAATTGGTGCAGGTTCTTTGTCTAAACTGGGTGGAAATCCATTTAACTGCCGCCAGATTTCGTACCAAAGTGGAACGGACCTTAATATAATACGCCCGTAAACACCCGATCCCTGACGTAGCTGTGGTGGCCATGGCTCATCGTTTTCGGGAACCGGATTAGTCTGACTGATTAATACACGGTATTTTCCGCCGGTACTACTTACCCGGTCAATAGAGAATACTTTTCCGGCAAATGTACCCACAGCAACCGAGGGCCAACCTGAAAACTGCACTGATGGCCATCCTTCAAACTGCAAACGCACATCGCTGGTATCAAGGATCAATGGCACGTCCATAGCACTAACATACAGCTCGGCAGCAACCAATGGTGTTTTAGGTTGAAGGGTAGCTACTGATTCACCTTCCTTTATGTTTTCTCCAATACCAGCTTTTAAAGTTTTAACCACATATCCGCTTTGCGGTGCCCTTACCACGTACAAATCGCGGCGGACATTCAGATTAGAGATGTCATTGCGTAATTTCGCTATGTCGCCCTGTGCACTGGCGCGACTGGAAACTGCCGTGCTCATGTCTGACTGCGCCTTAGATATCGATTCCTGATACTTGGCTCTGATGTTGTCGAGTTCAATGGTTGCATTGTATAAATTCTGTTGAGAATTATCCAGTTTATTGCGCTGACTAATCACCTTTGCATTGTCTTCCTGTAATTTTAAACGACGTGTTTCAATGTCGGTTAATGAGAATAATCCATTTTTATAACCGGTTTCATAACGTTCCAAACGGGCTTTGGTAGTTTCATAAAACTTCTGTACAGCCAATAAATCAGCGCTATCAATGCTCACATAATTTTTTGCCTGCAGCACTTTGTTTTCTGCCGCTTTCATCTGGTAGTGTAAACCATCGTTCATCGCCCTCATCTGCGCTTTGGTTGCATCGATCTTTTGAACCGCTGCGGTTTCGCTACCGCGTTTTGCATCGAGCTGTTCATTTAAACGTGCGGGAAGTTCGGGATCAAAGTAAGACTGCGTTGTTTCAGAGATAACCAGAATGGTATCGCCTTTTTTCACTTCCTGTCCTTCGCGTACAGCCCAATGCTCAATGCGCCCGCCGATCTGGTTTTGCACGGTTTGTGGACGGTCTTCAGGACGTAAAGCAGTCACTGTTCCCCGACCCGGAATGGTTTGGCGGTAAGGTAGAAACAGTAGCAGAACAAAAAATCCGAAAATAAAGAGCAGGATTCTACCCAAACGTTTTGGCCCTTGCGCATCTAAAATTTTGCTGCTCGCCCTGGTACCAAGTTCCTCCCAATTTTGGATCGGAGCCGTTACTAAACTAGTTTTACCCATGGTGCTGTTCTCCTTCCTCTAACTCAAGGTCAGTAACAACGGCCAGTTTCTCACTTCCCGTAATCATATCAAACACCGTGTTCAAATTGGTCATTAGCTTCTCAATGGCATAACTGATTTGTACAATAATCACTTCTGCCGCTACAAACTGACCGAAAGTCATTTCGCGTTCCACAACAAAGTAAGAACCCATTAAGAGTAAAGCGCCCATCAGGGTGGTGCGCATGGCAACAGCACTATAAAAAAATCTTTTAAGGATACCAAAGTGATCGTTTCTTGCCTGAATATAATTTGATGTAATGGCATCCGTACGGCTAATGATTTCTTTTCGTTTGCTCTCACTCTCACGGTAAGTATCCAGATCTGCAGCCACATCTTCAAGATAGGCCACAACTTCATATTTATAGCCTGATTCTTCAATACTGGTTTCAATCGCACGTCGATAGTACAGAACCAGGATCAGAATGATGGCAGCCAACACAAAAAGTCCAAAGGCCATGAATACCGGATGATAAAAAGACAAGAGAATCACGCTAAAAAAGATGAGTACAGCAGCTGCCACAATATCAACCAATAATTTGGTTAAGCCTTTTTGAATGGTTAATATATCGAAAAAGCGGTTAACAAGTTCCGCAGGGTTTTCGCCTTCCAAAGCTTTCTTTTTAATGCGGGGCAGCCGGTAGGCAAATTCAATGGCCGCCTTGGCAAATATCTTTTGCTCCAGAAATTCTACCAGTGTAAACTGGCCAATCAGCAGCACTCCGCCCACAACTATACCCACCAGAATAACGGCTATCAGGATGTAAGTGGAACTGTACATTGCACCGTTGGATAGTAAATTGAAAACCGCACTCGTTCCCAGCGGGAGTGAAAGTCCGATTAAACCAATCAATACGGCATATACATATATGTAATTAATGGTTCCCCGTTCGTAATGAAGCAGGCGTACCAGTCTTTGCCAGGGTGTTAATGCACCGGCAACATGATGATTCTTCATTTGTATTTTTTGATAATAAGAATAGATAAACTAATGGTTTCCGATAGCTAAATCTTTAAGACATCGCGATATCAGACATTTGCAATTGAGGGTATCTGGCCGAAACCGGATTATACTTTCGAAATGGAGTCGGGGGGCGGGGTAGGAACAACCTTAAGGGGTGGGAGGCCAATTCTTAAACGATAGGGAACCATACGTTCAGGCTGATCATTTACTGATAAAGTTTGTTCGAAAACCATCAGGGATGCCTCGTATAAAAGCATCTTCTTCTTGGCTTTTTCAAAAGCTTCTTCTTCTTTATCTTTATTTTCTTCAGCGCTTTTCTCAATCGAATAGGCATTGGCTGATGAAGAAAAACAAGCAATGGAATAAGAGCAGAATTTGATCGCCAATACCGCTAATAGGGCAAAGCCAAAAATACTCCTCAATAACTTGTTTCTCAATAACCTCATCATCCTGTTTACAAATATAGTTTTAACCTTTTCCAGAAAACAGCCTGATCAGGATTTTTTGCTCATACAAAAGTCAAATTCATTGGTAGATTGATTCGTGTAATATCAATGTTATACTAACATTAGAACGGGATTAGAGCGCCCAAAGGTGACGACCTCAAATAATGCCGTTGTGTTAAATCATTCAAAACACTTTTAACAATTTATGGTTATACTATCAATTGATCTTTCAGTTTAAGAGATTAATTTTTTAGGTGGCGGTAGCTGAGAAACCTTGGTTACCGTTAGAATATGATTCCACCTTGTTTAATCCTGTTTGGCTGAAAGCTTTAAATTAAAAGGATAGTTATGAGAATAGCTATCCTTTTTTATTTACTTGTAACGAGCATCAGATCGATGATCATGTTTCTTCGAAACCAAAGCTTTACATTTTCATAATACTAATTTAAAGTTCCCCGTAGTTAAAGCCGATAATTTTGTCGGCTGAATGGATAAGGAAATAGTACCCGGTATAATGGCTGATGATTTGACGGCATTCAATCATGCTTATTCACTTTATCATAAGCAGATTTACCAGTTTATCTTCAACAAAACACAATCGGGATACATTGCCACCGAAGTGGTTCAACTTTGTTTTATCAGGTTATGGGAGAAACGCAAAACCTTAAATGAAGATACCGCCCTGAATATCCAGCTTTTTGGGATGGCCCGTCAGGTAATGATTGATGAACTGAGGAAAGAAACCGCACGTTTAAAATACAACAGCGGTTCCGTTCAGTCGCCGTTTACCGATAATTTAATGGCTATGATCGAAAGCCGCGATATGCTTAAACACTTCGAACGCGAAATTGAATCTATGCCACCCATGCGCAAAATGGTTTTCAACCTCAGCAGGCAAAACGGACTCTCTTATGCAGAGATTGCCGAAATGCTGGGTATTTCTACTAAAACCGTAGAAGGACATATAGGAAAGGTTCTATCGCGCCTTAAAAGTTATATAGTCACTATTTTGATGTAACCACATTAAATAATTGTTAAGCCGTAGGGGCAAGCTTGCTGGCATACGTAATACCTGTATGAAGCCAACAAATGTGCGCCATACCGAATCTGGCAGAAAGAAACTTGTTGAACAGAATTTTAGCGACCGGGAATGGGAGGGTTTCCCTGCCGACGATGATCTGCCCAAAGGGAAAACTGAAGAAATGCGTCAGTTTATTTTCCGGGCCATTGCAGAGAATGATGTTCAAAAGCAGTTGCGGAAATTAAAAATCCTGCGCATTACAAAGTATGCCTCGGCAGCAGTCATCGTGCTCGTGGCGGGGATAGTATTCTATTTTGGCAACGCGAAGATCAATACCGTTCCACCTTCGTCGCAACCTCAATTAGCACAATACCATACAGCTCCAAAATCCATTTGGAAAAAGATAGTTAATGCTGGTCATGAATCCATTAGCTACCAGCTACCGGATTCATCTGTAGTAACCGTTTATCCAAAATCCAGTATCAAATTTGAAAAGGCATTTAACAAACCATTAAGAAACGTGTATTTAAAAGGAAAGGCAACATTCAAAGTAGCACATGATAAAACCCGACCTTTTAGTGTATTTGCAGGCGGGTTAAAAACGACCGCCCTCGGAACATCGTTCACCATCAATACAGGTCTGTTACATAAGCGCGTCTCTGTTAAACTCCACACGGGGCGCATTGTAGTCGCCAACACCAGCCTAAAACGATCGCCAACCTATATTTCAAAAGTCGGTACAACATTGCTTTATAATCCGGCTACAGCGATAGTTAAACTGATCAGCAGGGTTAAACCAACACTCGCAAACACAACCTTGCTACGAAGGAACGGTGATATAATCACCATGAAAAATATTCCGCTGGCTAAAGTGATCGGATTGCTACAGGAAACCTACCAGGTACACATCACAGTCGATCAGAAAGAGATCAATAAAATTAGCTATACCGGCAAAATTGATGTTAGCAAAGAAAAAGCCGAAGACGTAATCCGTTTAATCTGCCTCATTAACAACATGACGGTTACCAAAATAAATGAAATCGAGTTCAACATCGAAAAAACAAAACAATAAACCAATCAGCATCCCCAAATTATCATGTATTCAAAAAAATCACAAACCTTAAAGCGCTTGTTATGCATAGGCATAATGGCGTGGGTTAGTCCGGTTATGGCACAGGATGTGCCGGTAAAAGGCATTGTCCTCGATGTTTCAGGACAAGGACTTCCCGGTGTTACGGTAAAAGCCGAAAACGAAAGCACCCTGAAATCGGTAGTTACCACCTCATCAGGTGTTGGCTTGTTCAGCTTCTCAAATCTGGCCGCCGGTGGCCCTTATCGTTTCATTTTCAGTTCAATTGGCTATCAAAGCGACACACTTTCTGGTTATACCATTGCCGCAGGCAAACAGATAGCCTTGAGTTTGAAACTGAAAGAACAAAGCAATAACCTGCAGGAAGTGGTTATAGGTTATGGTAAGAGCACCCGGAGCCAGATCACCGGTGCCGTTACTTCGGTAAGACCCGATGAATTCAACACTGGTGTAATTGCCTCTCCCGGCCAATTGCTTCAAGGTAAGGTAGCGGGATTAAATATTACAAGAAGTGGTAACCCTACCGAAAAGCCCGCTGTTATTCTACGTGGTCCTTCTAGTTTCAGGGAAGGTGCACAGGAACCCTTTTATGTAATTGACGGAGTTCCTGGTGCCTCGATCGAACTGGTTGCGCCTGATGATATCACGAGTATGGAAGTTTTAAAGGATGCATCATCTACCGCTATTTACGGTTCGAGAGCAGCCAATGGAGTCATTATGGTCAACACCAAAAATGCCGGTAAAGGGCTGGGCAAGCTATCATATAGTGCTTATGCCGCTGCTGAAACCATTTCGAACAGCGTACCCATGGCCAGTGGCGATGAATTGCGAGCTTACCTTGCTGCCAGCAATAAAAAACTCGATGCCATAAGTGATGACGGCAGTAATACCGACTGGTTAAAGGAAGTAACACGCACAGGTATTTCGCATAACCACAACCTGAATTTTAATGGTGGTGGCGAAAATTCATCCTACGGTGCAAGCTTAAACTATTTTGATAACCAGGGGATTATTAAAACCTCCGGTATGGAGCGCTTCATCGCAAGGGCCAATATGGAACAAAGGTTGCTGAATAACCGTTTGAAAATAAACCTCAACCTCACCAACAGCAATACCACGAACGACAGAATTGCCAGTCAGGTGTACAACAATATGTTTACCTATCTGCCAACGGTTGGGGTAAGAAAAGCCGATGGCTCTTTTTCTGAAGACCCTTCACGTACCACAGGAACCGGTGGTTATTATAATCCCGTAGCGCTCTTAGAAAACAATACCTATCAGGGCAAAACAAACCTTTATCTGATCAACGGAAATGTAAAGGCCAATATTTTAAGCGGACTTGATTTCAACGCCATGGTTTCGGTACAAAATGAGCAGATTACCGAAAACCTGTACAACAACAGAGCTTCGATGCTAAAGCAGGGTTTTAACGGTTATGCAGAACGCTCGTCGGTAAAAAATACGCAAAAGGTATTCGAGGCTTATTTTAATTACGATAAAACCTTTGGCAAGCATGGATTGAAATTGCTGGCGGGTTATTCCTTTCAGCAAAACAGAAATGGCGATGGCTTTCAAACCTCGGCACAGAATTTCGTATCTGACGACCTGTTGTGGAACAACCTGGGTTTAAGTAATGGAAACGGATCGACTGTGGTTAATTACGGGGCTACTTATATTTCTACGCTTCGCCTGATTTCCTTCTACGGAAGAGCCATTTATGATTATGATGGAAAATACCTGTTGCAGGCCACCATCCGCCGAGATGGTTCATCGGCCTTTGGTATCAACAACAGGTGGGGAATGTTCCCGTCGGTATCAGCAGGGTGGAACATCGACCGCGAAGATTTTATGGAAAATGTATCTTTCGTAAGTAACCTTAAACTACGTGCCGGTTATGGCGTTTCGGGTAACTCGGTGGGTTTTGACGCTTATACTGCCCGCTTGGTTTATGGTGCGCAAAGCGGGTCATACTTCTACTCAAATGGTAAATGGTTAACCGCGGTTGGGCCCATTCAGAACGATAATCCAAACCTGAAATGGGAACGTACAGCAACGGCTAACATTGGTTTAGACTTCAGCCTGTTCAACAATAAACTTTCAGGATCAATTGATGTGTATAACAAGAAGACAACAGATTTAATTGCACCATACTCCGTATCGACTACACAATACCCTTTCAATGTACTTACTGCAAATGTTGGTACCATGACCAACAAGGGGATGGAGTTTAGTTTAAATACCACGCCAATTAAAACCGGTCGCTTCAGCTGGAATACAGCTATTAACCTTTCTCATAATAAAAACGAGATTACTTCTATTTCTAACGAACTGTTTCAGGCCAATGAATTTTACACGGCAAACGTTGGAGGAAGAGGACAATCAGGTGCTTTGGGTTATCAGGTAATTAAGGAAGGATTGCCACTGGGAACTTTCTATACCTTGAGATATGCAGGTAAAGATGCTAACGGCAAATCGATGTTCTATGATAAAAACGGAAATGCCTCAACCGGCAATACGGGTTTTGAAAACTTTACGGTAACCGGGTCGGCCCAGCCAAAATTACTTTACGGCTGGAACAATACTTTCAGGTACAAACAGTTCGATTTTAATTTCTTCATCCGTGGTGTTTACGGCAACAAAATCCTGAACGCAACCTTAGCCGATATGAATGCCCCTATATATGCACTGCAAACCAATATCGCAAAAGAAACACTTACTGAAAATATCAACGATGATAAAGCGCAGTTCGTATCAGACCGTTATCTGGAAAGCGGTTCTTATTTGCGCTTAGATAATGCAACCCTGGGTTATACCTTTAAATTTAAAGGCAAAACCAGCCTGCGTGTATATGCTTCGGGCAATAACCTGTTTATCATTACCAAATATAAAGGTGTAGATCCTGAGATTAGTATGTCCGGACAAACACCGGGTATCGATTACCGTAACTTCTATCCTAAAACCCGTTCGGCGATTTTCGGATTAAACTTCAACCTATAATCATCTTAAAAAGATATACAATGAAAAAATATTTAGCAGCAGCAGCCCTTGTGGCCCTATCGCTTGGAAGCTGTACCAAACTGGATGTTGACGTAGAATCGCAGTTGACCAGTGAAAACTTCCCCGTTACACCAGATGCCTTTGTGGCCGCAACGGGAACCGTTTACCAGAAATTTAACTCTGGTTTTGGGGTAGATATCTGGCGGATGTATGAGTTAACGAGCGAAGAAGCCATTATTACCGCGCGAAATGGCGGATATTATGACCAGGGGAGATATCAAACTCTGCACAAACACAACTGGCTGCCCGATCATCCAATTATTCTTTCAGCATGGCAATGGGGATATGCAGGCATCAGCGATTGCAACAGGGTGTTGGATATCCTGGATAAATCGCCGAACAGCGCTACGAAAACCCAGTTTTTAAATGAAATCAGGGCAATGCGTGCACTCTATTATTTCTATATCATGGATATGTTCGGCAATGTGCCCATTACTACTTTTGGTACCAATGAAAGTCCGAAGCAATCAACAAGAGCCGAAGTTTTCAGCTACATTGAAAAGGAACTTCTGGCTGTAGCCGATGGTTTATCTGCACCTGCAACCGTAACCACAGAATATTACGGGCGCCCGACCAAGTGGATGGCTTATGCTTTATTGCAGAAACTATACATGAACGCACAGCAATATACAGGCAAGGCCATGTATGCAGAATCTATTACCTATGCTGATAAAATTATGTTATCGTCAATGGCACTGGTAAGCGATTACAATTCTTTGTTTTCGCCAACCAATGCCGCAAATTCTGAAACCATTTTTGCCGCTATTTACGATGCGAATTACTCGGCCGGAAACGCCATTACCCGTTATACCTTGCACAGTACCTTAAGGGGCAAATACAGTCTTCCTTTTAGTCCGAGTAACGCACAGTGTACCTTAAAGGAATTTTACAATACCTTTAATTTAACGGGCGACGTGCGTAATGCAACCTGGCTGGCTGGTAAACAGTTTTTAGCTGATGGTACCACACCGATTCTGAACGGTTCTGCACAGCTGGATTTTACACCTGAAATTGTGCTGACGAATACGGAAACTATGGACGTTGGTGCTGAGGTTGGTGGTGTATCGAGAGGAGTAAGGTCAATCAAATTTTATCCTGATCCGAATACCAACAGCAGTACACGTTTCCAGAACAACGATATGCCGGTTTTTAGATTGGCAGATGTATATTTGCTGAAAGCAGAAGCTTTATTAAGAATCGGAGGATCAGTGACCGATGCCGTAAGCCTGGTAAACAGGGTGAGGACAAGGGTTAAGGCACCACAGGTAACAACTATAACGCTCGATGGTATTTTAGAAGAACGCGGCAGAGAACTGGCATGGGAAGGCTGGCGCAGAAACGACCTGATCCGCTTTGGCAAATACCAGGGTAAATGGGGCTTTAAAGCGGGCAATGAAGGTGCTTCACGCGATATATTCCCGATACCTGCTACAGAACTTGTACTAAACAAAAACCTGAAACAAAATACAGGCTATTAATATGAAGAGAAGAGACTTTGTAAAAACAACAACCTTTACAGCTCTGGGGGCAAGCGTGCTTGCTCCTTTGCAAAGCCTCGCTGAAACACCGGAAACCCATCTGGATAGCGAGGATATAGCCCCCCGAAGCGAACTTAACGACGATTACGCTACGCATTTTCTGGCGGTAGGCGATTGGGGACGTGTAGGCGCCGATCATCAGTTGCATGTAGCTAAACAGATGGGAAAGTGGGCTACCGAAAACCCAAACGATTTTATACTTTCACTCGGCGATAACTTTTATCCTAAAGGTGTAACCAGTGAGCACGACCCTTTGTGGCATTATTCATTCGAAAATATCTACACCGATTATTCCCTGCAATGGGATTGGTACCCGATCTTAGGTAATCATGATTACATTTCTGACCCCGATGCACAGGTGAGGTACAGTAAAATCAGCAGGCGGTGGAAAATGCCATCTAGATACTACTCAAAGGAAGTATCCCTAAAAAATGGCGATAAAATGCTGATGGTATTCATTGATACCTGCCCGCTTATTCCCGAATTTCACCAGAGTGAGCAATATGCTCCCTGGGTAAAAGACCAGCATCCTGAAAAGCAACTTCAATGGCTGGATGAAACCCTAAAAAAGGCCGATGCCAGCGTAAAATGGAAGATGGTAATCGGGCATCACCCTATTTACACCGTAGGACCAAGGATTAAAAACTACGATACCCTGGCTGTACGAAAGGTACTTGCTGATATTTTTGAAAATAACAAGGTTGATGTTTACCTGTCAGGTCATGATCACTCATTGCAGCACCTCACAACACCGGGTGTTACGCACCAGTTTGTATCTGGGGCAGGTTCAGAAGTTACACCGGTAACTTCTGGTATTGCATACAGTAAATTTGAAGCATCTGAGTACGGATTTATGTACTTTTCTGTCGATAAAAACCGGTTGAACGCCAAGATTATCGATCATACCGGAAAGAATATTTACGAAACCACGCTGCGAAAAGCATAATTTTGGAGAGGATGGTGTGCGGATTTCCGCACACCATTTTTTTGTAACCTATATGTTATGCTCACCTTACATTTTCTTAATGCTGGCTAAACACAAATGGCATATAACAGGAATAACTTCGCGACAAATTATTATCAATGATAAAGAAGTTTTGTTTCCTTGCCCTGGCTTATCTCTCTTTTGGATATGCATCTGCCCAGGAGCAGCATGTTGTACTGATCAGTATTGACGGTTTACGCCCGGAGTTTTATTTAGACCCGCAATGGGGAATGGTAAATGTCCGTCAGGGCATGGCAAAAGGTTCATATGCTGAAGGTGTCAGAGGGAGTTTTCCAACCGTTACCTACCCATCCCATACCACAATAGTAAGTGGTGTACTTCCGGCTAAACATGGTATTTACTACAATACACCCGTTGAGCCTTTAGGGATTTCAGGCAAATGGTTCTGGTATTACAAAGATATTAAAGTGCCAACCATCTGGACAGCAGCAAAAGATGCCGGATTAAAAACTGCGGGCGTAAGCTGGCCGGTAACAGTCGGCGCCCCTATCGATTATAACCTGCCCGAATATGTCATCCTTCCGAAAGACAAGGGCGAAAAAAAGGATGAGATCAAAGCAATGTCGCAGGAATCAAATCCAAAGGAACTGTTTAAAGAAATTGAAGACAATGCTATTGGTAAATTTGGTGAATTCGGCGCTTCAATTGACTTTTATACCAGCGATCAGAATAAATCGAGAATGGCGGCGTATATCCTTAAAAGGTATAAGCCATCTTTTTTGGCCTTACATATTGCACTGCTCGATCATTTTGAACATGAGCAGGGGCGCGACGGCGATAAGGTAAGATCAGCAATTGTTGGTGCCGATGTGGCGATAAAAACCATTGTCGATGCAGTTGAAGCCGCAGGAATGAGCAAAAATACTACTTTTATCATCACCGGCGATCATGGTTTTGTTGACATCCATACGCAGTTTAAGCCAAATGTAATGCTTGCCCAACTGGGTTTATATGATGATGCGAACAAAGAAAACTGGAAAGCCTATTTTCAGCAAAGCGGTGGCTCATCATTCTTACATCTTAAAGACCCAAAAGATAAAGCAAGCCTTGAAAAAGTAAGACAGGGATTGAGTAAGCTTCCCGAGGGTATTCAACGGATGTTCCATGTACTGGATAAAGAAGCGGTGACAAAAGCTCAGGGTGATCCAAATGCGTTTATAGCATTGGCTGCCAACCAGGGTTTCAGTTTTGGCGCTGCCGCAACTGGCGAAATGCTTGCTCCGGCAAGCGGAGGTACACATGGTTACCTGCCTACAGATTTTAAGGAAATACAAACCGGTTTTGTGGCTTTTGGTAAAGGAATTAAAACAGGTACGGTTATTCCCCTAATGGGTCAGGAAGATATCGCACCCCTTATTGCAAAATTGTTAAACCTAAATTTGAGAACCGACGGTGTATTGTACCCGGGCCTGCTGGCACCGGCGAAGAAGTAAATTCTATTTATAATATGTGTTTTATTAAGGGCCGTCGGAAGACGGCCTTTTTGTGTTAATATTAACTTAACCTAAAGCTCCTTTCTTTGTCGAAAATTATCAATCATCAAATGATAAAGTATACCATCATATTCCTGCTCCTCATTTTTATTTCGTCAACTGGTTTTGCACAGCATGAAACCCTCGAAAGTTTCAGGGGTGCGGGCTCGGTGAAAGCCATCGAATCATTAACGGAGCTTAAGAAGTTATACGCTAAAGCAATAGAAGAAGGGAATGCACTGCAGGAAGGGCAGTACCTGCAGCAAATGGGAAAGGTTTGTTATAATCAGGGGCATTTCCGGCAATCGCTTGAATTTTATTTAAAGGCAGAAAAGATTTTTAATACCACCAATCAGTCTTTGTTGCTTGCCGCCAATTTAAGTGATATCGGTATATTGTATTACTACATTAAGCAACCGGAAAAAGCCATGAAAAATTATCTCCTGGCACTACGCATCTATCAAAAAGAGAAGAACAGGAAAGGAGAGGCGCTTGTTTTCGGGCACGTGGGACAGCTTTTTGAAAAACGTCAGCGTTATGACAGTGCCTTTTATTATCAGAATCTGGCCCTAAAAATCAACAATCAAATTAAAAATAAAAGCGGAGCAGCTAAAATCTACGAAAATCTCGGTAGCATTTACGAAGATCTTGAAAAGTATGATCAGGCTTACCTTAATTTCAGGCAATCACTCAATTTATATCAGGAAGATCACAACAATTTGGGGAGTATCGAGGTGATTAATAATCTGGGGGATATTCTTAGGAAAACAGGCAGATACAAAGAGAGTGTCGCTCAAACAAAAATTGCGATGCAACTCTCCGCTAAAATGGGTAACAGCTACCAGCTTGCTTCCTGTTGCAGAGATCTTGGAAAAGCTTATGAGCTAATGAATCAAATGGACAGCGCCTATCACTATATACAGTTGGGATACAAACATACGCTTGATCTTTATTCGGAAGACGGGGCTAGACAGGTTGCTTTCCTGCAGGTATTGTACGATATCAACAAAAAGTCAGATGAAATCAACATGCTCCAGAATGATAAAAAGATCAACAGAATCGTCGCGGTTTCAGCAACTATTGTACTGATCTTGCTGGTGGTGTTAGGCTTCGTGATTTTCAGCAGGCAGCGCTTTAAAATAAAAGATCAGCAAATGCTGTCGCGTCAAAAAGAAATCGAACATGATTTAACCAGCCTTGAACTTAAAAACCTCCAGCTGGAAGAACAGCAGCTTAAACAGCAGCTCGAGGTAAAAAGCAGGGAATTATCAACCCATACCCTTAACCTGATTAAGCACAATCAATTCCTGGAAAACCTGCGTAACACGTTGCAGGCCATGGTGAAGGACGATAAACGCGACCAGAAGAAGCAGATAAACCAGATTCTTGCCGAAATTAATCAGAGCTTTAACCACGAACGGAACTGGAAAGAATTTACACAGGCTTTTGAACAGGTTCACCATCAGTTTCTCGAAAATCTGAAGAAGTTTAGCCTCGAACTAACCTCTGCCGACATGCGCTTGATTACACTTCTAAAAATGAATCTCGACTCATCAGATATCGCCACGTTGCTGGGGATTTCGACAGATAGCCTTCGCGTATCCCGTTACAGGCTGCGTAAAAAACTTAATCTGGAGCAAGGTGATAATCTGACAGCGTTTTTACAGGCCCTTTAAAGCGTTACAGCTCCTGATTATAGTACCATTTTTCTATTCATTTTATGGCTTAACAATTTGTTAATGTAACGGTAATAAAAGCATAACGGCGCATTTATTATCAAATAAATAGTTGTAAATGAGTTGTTTGTATTTTGATGTTGCCTTTTGATATATGGTGCTGGTAACGATGTTGCCTTTATGTAACCCCAAAAATTTTTCCGTTTCACAGCAGGTAAACACCTTTGTGCTGTCGATAAAAAACAGATGACATTACTAAACACAATGAACAAACTTTTACAAATGCTATTTCTCTTTTTATTTTGTGCAGGCACAGCCAGTGCTACAAAAATTAAAGGACATGTTTACGATAAGCAAACGGGCGAGGCCATCGTGGGTGCAACTGTTATGCTTGAAAATCCAAAGCGGATTACCAATACTGGTTTGGATGGAACGTTTGAATTTAAAGGGGTTGCGGCAGGTCCCGCCAGAATCAGTGTAAGCTACATCACTTACAAAACCATCACTAAAAGTATTGTGGTACTTAAAGAAGACAACGATCACCTGAAGTTTTATTTAGAAAGTGATTCGAAAAGTCTGGACGATGTAACCATTAAAACAAATGCAGTAAGTGCTACCGATCAGGGTGCCAGAAGGCTGGAGAAAAACGCCACACAGGTAATGAACATCGTATCAGGAAGGGCTATAGAAATCTCACCTGATTTAACGGTAGCCAATGTGATGCAAAGGGTTTCTGGCGTATCTATAGAACGGAACAGCAATGGCGACGGGCAATATGCTATTCTACGCGGTATGGACAAGCGCTATAACTATACGCTGGTAAACGGTGTAAAAATCCCGAGTCCCGATAATAAGTACCGCTATGTTCCCCTTGATCTTTTTCCGTCTGATTTACTCGATCGTTTGGAAGTATATAAAACTTTAACACCAAATTTAGAAGGAGATGCCATAGGCGGTGCAATCAATATGGTCATGAAAAATGCACCAGGCAAATTCCAGGTGAATGCAAACCTTTCTTCGGGATACAGCCAGTTATTTTTCGACCGTAAGTTTGCCAGTTTCAATTCATCAGGCATAAATTATAAATCGCCTTACGAGCTAAATGGCAAAGCCTACAATGCTACTCAAAACGACTTTACCAAAGGAACACTGGATTATAAATACAAAAATCCGGCACCTAACGTAATCGGAAGTTTATCATTAAGCCAAAGGTTTTTGGATAACAAACTCGGCGTGGTAGTTGCAGGCAGTTACCAGAATACCTATCGCGGCAGCAACAGTACTTTCTACAATACTGCAGTCAACGGAACCGATGCTTATTCGGTAATTACCAGTAAAATTTATAGAGAATACTCCGAGCAGCAGCAGCGGTTGGGCTTGCACAGTAAGGTTGATTACACATTCAACAAAAACCACCAGTTAAGTTTATACAATGTGTATGTAAACCTGAAAAATGAACAGCTTCGCGATGCAGTAACTACTACCTACAACGGAGTTTATAATCCAACAGCAGGCAATGCCGAATTGGTTTACAATACCCGAAGTCGCTTAACCGAACAGCAGATTTATAACAGCACTTTACATGGAGATCATAAATTCTTTGATGAAAAATTTAAAGTACAATGGTCGGCGGTATATTCATCAGCTAAAAACGATGTTCCCGAAAATACCAGTATCAGTTTAAACGGTTTGGAGCAAAATTTACAGAGCCGCCGTACAACACTGGTGAACACTAATCCGGTTACACGCAGATGGGAGCGCAATACAGACGAAGACCTTGCAGGATATCTTGATCTTACCTACAGCATCAAAGCAGGAAATGATAAACTGGATATAATGGCTGGAGGTTTGTACCGCGATAAACAAAGAAGCAGCTTTTTCAATAACTATAACCTTGCTCCAAATGCAGCAGATGCAGCTAAGGTTTATGGGGTAGACTATCAGAATTATACCGATCTGAAACTGGTAGTAAGCAACCCTACAGGAGCAGTAGCCAATTCGCTAACCTACGATGCCTCGGAGAAAATCAGTGCAGGATATGTAATGTTCAAATATATATCGAAGAAGATTGAAGTAACCGGAGGTGCAAGGGTTGAACACACCAATCAGGGTTATAACTTACTTTTTCCTGCCGGAGAAACCTATCCGAAAGGTCAGCAGGTTTATACAGATGTATTGCCGAGTGTGAATGCCAAATATTTCCTGACTGCAAAAGCACAATTACACGCATCCTATTATAAAGCACTAAACCGTCCTGGTTTTTATGAAATTGTACCGGGTAAGGTGGTAAATGAAGAATTTCAGGAGCGTGGCAATCCAAACCTTAAACGTGCCCTTGCCGATAATTACGATTTACGTTACGAAGTTTTTCCGGGCGCATCTGAGCAGTTGTTGGTGGGCGCTTTCTATAAAAGGATAAAAGACCCGATTGAATATACCTTTCAGGCCGATGCTACCCGTGGACAGGATATTTTTCACACACCCGGAAACTTTGGTACAGCCAATAATTACGGAGCTGAAATTGATTACATCAAATACTTCAGCAAAATAGGAGTGAAGGCCAATTATACCTATACACATTCACGCATTACAACACCAAAAACAACAAGGATTATTAACCCCACTACAGGCGATATCCAGGCTATTACTGTTGATCAGACACGTCCGCTGTATGGCCAGTCTGAGCATATTGCCAATGTATCCTTTTTATTCAAGGACAGCAAAAAAGGCTGGGATGCACAGGTAGCAGGTGCCTATACCGGCCCGCGGATCAATACCATTTCGCAGTTTGTAAATAACGATTTATGGCAGGAAGGATTTGTGCAGATGGATGCTTCTGCCGAGAAAAGATTTAAAGGCGGAATGAGTGTATTCATAAAGGCAAACAACATCCTCAATACACCAACCAAACTTTACATCAAAGGTACCAATGCCCAGAACAATAAAATTGCCGAAGACCTGGTAAAAGACGGCCATACTTTGGTGAGAAGCGACTACTACGGTCAAAGTTACCTATTGGGATTCAGATATAAGTTTAACTAATAATGATAAATAAGAAAGACATGAAAACGAATCAGTTTTTTACAATACTCATCCTTTTTGTACTGACACTTAGCGGATGCGAAAAAGCGAATATCGATGTAGATACCGCTGCGGTAGATGGTGCCGCCATTGGCGAAGTCTCGGGCGTTTGGGCAAGAGGAAGTACCCAGGTAATTAAAGGCGACATTATTATCCCCGAAGGAAAAACACTGACTATTGAAGAAGGGGTAACGGTGTTAATGGATACACTGGCAAAACCTGAAATCATCGTTAAAGGAAACCTGTATGCTTTAGGTACAGCAGAAAATCCGGTTAAATTCACCGTTGGCGATTTATATAAAACCGCCCAAAAGAAATTCGGAAAACTTTGGGGTGGTATCCTGGCCGGGCCAACCTGTGAGGAACTGGTGCTTGACCATACCACAATTGAATATGCAGGTTCAACTACTTCTGATGCTTCAACATCGGTAAAAATGGGATTATATAAAGCCGTTGCCGGCGAAAATCTTCCTGCACTGTGGTTCTCAAATGCAAAAGGTAAACTGGTAGTTCAAAACAGCATATTCAGAAACCTTCAGGAAGATTGTACCTACATTGAAGGCGGTAAAATTATTTTCGCAAATAATGTCTTCTATACCACAGGTGTTACCGGTGGTGAAGCCATGAACTTTAAATCAGGATGTTTGGCAGATATCGGCTATAATCTTGTTTACAGCACCAATACCAATGCGCTTAAACTATCAAATACGGGTGACAAAACACCACAAACCTACATTATTGCTTATAATAATACCTTCGTAAATACCGGCTGGAGAAGACCAACTGCCAAAGGCGGATCAGTATGGTTAGAAAGCACGGTGAGGGCAGACTTGTATAATAACCTTTTTGCCAATACACGCTTTGGTATTAAAAGAGATCCTAAAAAACCCGAAGACAGCCGGTCGGCATACGGCAACAACTGGTATTATGGTTTTGATCAGACCACTGTGAATCAGTTTCAACCTGGATCGAACGATGTAATCGGTGGCAAAAATGATGTGATCAGCACTGTTGCAGGGGCAAATGATCCTAAGTTTGTTAATTATCCGGTAAGTACTTCGGTACTCAATGCAGATTTTAATACCAGCTGGGACTTTCATCTCCAGGGTAATTCACCTGCGCTTGGAAAAGGAATTACTACTTTTACGCGTCATCACCAGGCCGGTATTGTAATGAAAAACGGAATAACCTATACATCACCAGCACCAGCAACTTATGTGGGCGCTTATGGTACTAAGAACTAGAATGAAGCACAATACAATAATCAGCATTGCAGCGATTGCAATTTTAGGCCTCACCATTTCATGTAATGGGCAGGCACAAAAAACGGATGCTAAAGCCGTTAAACCCTTGTATATATCCGATCCTGTAGACTTTGATACCGATGATCCGGCTATCTGGGTCAACCCGTCCGATCCGGCAAAATCGCTGGTAATTGGTACAGATAAGGATACCAATGGAGGATTGTATGTATTCGATTTAAGGGGAAAGATTATCCCGTCGAAAACCGTTCGGGGATTAAAAAGACCCGATAATGTAGACATTGCTTATGGTATAAACCTCGGAGGTAAAAAAACCGATATTGCCATCACAACGGAGCGCTATACCCATAAATTGAGGATATATTCCCTTCCTGATATGAAACCGGTAGACAACGGTGGCATACCGGTATTTGAAGGGGAAACAGGTGTTGAATACCGTGATTTAATGGGCATCGCCATGTATACCAGCCCTCAGGGAAAGATTTATGCCATTGTAGGTCGTAAAACAGGGCCAAAAGAAGGAAGCTATCTGTGGCAGTATGAACTGACGGATAATGGTAAGGGAACTGTAAAAGCCAGTCTGGTAAGAAAGTTTGGTAAGTATAGTGGCAAAAAAGAAATTGAAGCAATCGCTGTTGATAACGAACTCGGATATGTATACTATTGCGATGAGCAGTTTGGTGTAAGACAATATTATGCCGATCCGGCAAAAGGAAACGAAGAGCTGGCCCTATTCGGGCAAGGTGATTTTGCGGTTGATAATGAGGGTATTGCCATTTATAAAACTGCCGGAAATAGAGGCTACGTGCTGGTATCAGACCAGGGTGCACAGCAGCTTAAAGTGTATGGCAGAACAGGAGAGAAGCACCCGCTAATCACGACTATTAAATATTCGGCTAACCAGACGGATGGAATTGATGTTGTGTCGGTACCACTTAATTCCGATTTTAAACACGGACTCCTGGTGGCCATGAGTGATGATAAGACATTTCATTTCTATCGTTGGGAAGATCTTGCCGGAAAATTACTTAACGCAAATCCTTAGATGCTCATTGTATGTTATGAAAGGCGTTATTGGTTTTTAACCAATAACGCCTTTTTGTTTATATCCGGTAGCAGCCTTAATTTTTTAATAAATAAAAACCCATTGTGTTTAATTTACGTTATATTGTTCTACTTTAGTTCATCCCAAATGGAACACAACCCAAACAAAGTAATTTCTGAAGCATATGAGACTGCCAGGCTGAATGCGCTCTATCGCTATAAAATTCTCAATACATTGCCTGAAGAAGCTTTTGATGATCTTGCTAAACTGGCCTGTCAGATTTTTGATTTGCCCGTCTGCCTCATATCATTCATCGGCGCTGAAGAAGTTTTTTATAAAGCCAATGTTGGCTTGGGGCAGGAACCTGGTGAGCTACGGTCAGAAAGTATCTGTACCAACACTATGATGAATGAAGGGGTAACCATAGTAAAAGATATTCATACTATTCCCCGTTTTAAAGATAATCCTTTTGGGATCCGCTTTTATGCCGGTGCGCCACTCATTACTGCCGATGGTTTCCGTATCGGTGCCATATGTGTGCTCAATCAGGAAACCATTGAATTTGATGAGCAGAAGCAGCAAATCCTTTTGGGGCTTGCTAAAATGGTACTGGACAGGGTGGAACTCAGACTCATCGCTCTAAATCAGCAGAAGCTGAAGGAAGATCATGCCAGGTTACTCAGCACAACAGATGAAATTGTTGCAGAAAAAGATCATTTGGTCGAATTTAAAGCCCAGGTGACACAGGCAAATTCTGTTCTCGAAAACAGGCAGGAGCACTTTGAAATCCTTTTTGATCAGGCACCTGTTGCCATTGGTATTTGTTCTGTCCCAGGTAAAATCATTCAAAGGGCAAATGCTGCTTTAGTTAATATATGGACTGATCATACAGATATTACCGGGCAGCCACTCGAAGATATTATCCCGGATGTAGATGGTCAGACCTTTTTGAAAATGATTGATGAGGTTTATGAGTCGGGAAAAGGTTTTCAGGCCAATGAAGTGAAGCTGCAGGTTTGGAATGGAAATCGCATGAAAAGCATTTATGCAAATGTCTCCCTTCAACCTCTGGGCGGTTTAGCAGATAAAATCGATCATGTAATCTTCATCCTCGCTGATGTAACTGAACAGGTTGTTGCCAAACAAATGGTTGAGGAAGCGAATATTGTATTAACGAGTGCCATTGATGCCGGTGGTATGGGATATACAGTGGTAGAGTTTTCAACCGGTAAAATGGTTTCCAACAATCAGTTCAAAAACAACTATGGCTATGCTGCAGACGATGAATTTCATTATTCCGACCTCTTCGATGCCATGCTTCCGAAATACAGGCAAAAGATTAAGCAGGCCGTACAGGAAGCCATTGAAAATAATACCGTTTATCAGGCCGAGTATGAAGTGAAATGGGCCGATGGAACAACACACTGGATTCGTGCCTTTGGCAAACCCAGATACGATATCTATGGGAGAGCATCACATATTATCGGACTCAATAAAATTATAAACCCACCGGCAGCGGGTTAAGATTAGAACGTAAGGTTGGTTCTCAGTCGGCTCAGCGTTTCTGTGCGCATCCCAAGATATGATGCCAGGTGCTTCAGGGGGATTCGGTAGTAGAAATCGGGTTGAATTTCGAGCAGCCTTTTCAATCTTTTTTCACCTTTAGCCAGTCTGATCAGCAAGTTGCGTTCTTCAGCTTCATGATAATGTAGCCAGAGTAGCTTTCGTCCAATGATACTCATTTCAGGAAACAGGGCGAACAAAGTTCTGATCAGGGCATTAGGAATCTGAATGGTACGTGTATCTTCAATGGCATCTATTAGTTGCGGTTTATCTTCATTGAACTGTTTTGGATACAACGTTAACCCTACAATCCGTCCTTCGGTACTTAACCAGGTGGTTACTTCTTCATCATCATCCTTCGCAAAGCCACGCACTGCCCCCGATAAAATAAAGTACATATCAGGTAAATCATCCAGCGGACCGATCAGGTGTTTACGCTTCTTAAAATGCTTTATAGCGGTTTCCTTTATAATCAGGTTCTCCATTTCTATGGGCACGTCGCAGTATTCCGAAAAGTATTTGATAAGTTGCCTTTTCTCGTCTAACGTTTGGTTGTTCATGACAGGTGTTTGATTCAATGTATCCTTTACACAAATGGTGCCGGTAAAACCATAGGTTGTACGTATGCCTGTTTTCTATGGTAACTTTTCTGATTGATAATCCAACATATAGCTGAATTGTGTACGCACGCGTTAAAACGGTTTAGCAGGGCTTCTTAGTATAATTGAGGACACAACTCAAAAGTTTAATTTATTCGTTTGAGTACTCCTTAAAGGGCAAAAGTAAAAAACTTAATCGCCCTTAACCTCGTTTCTATAATAACACTGCGCAAGTAGTGGTTAAATAAAAGGAGTAGCCGAAAACCTCAAACAGAGTAGGCATTATTAAAATTAGAACGTTATGAAACTTCAAGAGTTAAATTTAAACGAAATGAAAGAAATCAACGGTGGTGGTTTATTAGGTGGCAATGATTCATCCAATGCAGGTGGATTAGGTGGCTCACTGGGAATTGGTAATTTATTATCGTTCTCAAATGAAACTACTGATGGAGATGAATCGAGTAAAACCTCGTTCTCTTTAGGAAATAACATCGGTGGAAGCTTAGAAGGTTTATTTCAAAGCTTAACCAGCTAATTTGAATTTAAAAATTCCGATTATTAAAAAGTCCCGCGAATGCGGGACTTTTTAGTTTAAAACAGTCCTTTTTTGGTTTTTCAAAAACCAAAAAAGTCTGTTTGCGTATATATTTCAAGATATGGACAGCGACAAATACATTTTTCCGAAAGAAGTTATCGAGAATACGGCCGAATATCATTTCCATTCGCATCACTCAGCCACTAAAATCATTTATCAGGTATTGCTGGTGGTGTTAGTAGTCGCATTAGTAGCCATGTTCCTCATCAGGGTAGATGTAAACGTTAAAAGTGCAGGATTGTTCAGGCCAACAGCAGAACGCAATGAGATTAAACCTCTGATTTCCGGGCGCATCGACTCACTTTACATTAAAGAGAATATGCATGTCAAAGCAGGGCAGGTGTTGCTTACCATCAGAAAAGAGAATATTGAAAGTCAGGATGCCCTCAATCAATTTCAGCAAACGGATGTCGCAGATCAGCTTCATGACCTTGGTTTACTGATTAATGCCTACCGCAGAAATGACTGGTCAAAAAAACTGCCGTTAAAATCAGGAGTTTACGGACAACAATATAGTTTTTTTATGCAAAGGGTAACCGAAGCAAAGGCACGTTACCAGCTTGCGCTGAAAAACTATGAGCGATACGCTTATCTTTATAAAAAAAGGGCGGTGTCTGCACTGGAATATGATGAGGTAAAGTTGAAAAAAGACAATGTTTTTAATGAATTGTCGCTCATCGGGGAGGATCAGGGAAGTAAATGGCAAACAGAATTAAACCAGCTGAACATTCAGAATCAACAGCTAAATACTAAGGATAAACAATATAATGAGGAAAAGGAATACTACATCATAAAGGCACCCTTAACAGGTACTGTGCAGGAATTGAAAGGGATACAGCCGGGTAGCTCCATTTCTGCCAACGAAATCCTCGGAGAAATATCACCAGACTCAGGTCTTATTGCCGAAACCTATGTGGCACCAAAAGATATTGGCCTCCTTAAAATCGGCACAAAAGCCCGCTTTCAGATCGATGCCTATAATTATAATGAATGGGGAATGGCCACCGGAAAGATTGTATCCATATCCAGTGACATCTTTATGCAAAGTGGTACACAACCCTTTTTTAAGGTTCGCTGCCTGCTCGATAAAAACAGCCTCCATCTTAAAAATGGCTATGTAGGTAAAATCAAAAAGGGAATGACTTTACAGGCCAGATTTTTTGTTACCCGCAGAACATTGTTTCAATTATTATATGATAAAGCCGACGATTGGCTCAACCCAAATGTGATACCCGGAGCTCAGGAAACAACCATCAGCAAATTATGACAAAGAAGCCCAACTTGTTTAGCCGATTATTTGGAAGACTATCATCTGGCAAAAAGCCTGCAAGAACGTTAGTGAAACAACATGATGTAACCGATTGTGGTGCCGCATGCCTGGCTTCCATCAGTATTTATTATGGACTCGATCTTCCTATTGCCCGAATCAGGCAGTATGCCTCTACCGATAAAAAAGGAACAAATGTGTTGGGCTTGATCGAAGCTGCCTCCCGGCTGGGTTTTTCTGCAAAAGGGGTGAAGGCCGGTTATGAAAATCTGTTCAGCATTCCCCTTCCCGTAATTGCGCATGTGGTGCAAAATAACATTCATCATTATGTAGTTATTTATGGCATCCATTCAGATTATATTGAGATAATGGATCCTGCTTTTGGTGAGATGCTGCGGATATCGCACGACGACTTTCGCCGTCAGTGGAGCGGGGTATTGGTGATGTTATTGCCCGGTGATGATTTTACTGCCGGAACGGAACGAATCTCGCTCGAAAAAAGATTTTTATACCTCCTGATGCCCCACCGCTCTGTGCTGATTCAGGTACTCATTGGTGCAATATTTTATACTATTCTGGGTTTATCAACTTCAATTTTTCTTCAAAAAATTGTAGATAATGTATTGCCTGAAGGAAATACCAATTTGCTTAATCTCATGGGAACAGTGATGATCATCATCATTTTACTGCAGATTTTTATCAATTATGCCAAAACACTACTGACCATAAAAACCGGTCAGCAAATAGATGCCCGGCTGATATTAGGTTACTACAAACACCTGCTCAATCTGCCCCAGCAGTTTTTCGACACCATGAGGGTGGGGGAGATTATTTCCAGGATGAATGACGCTGTTAAAATCAGGGCCTTCATCAACGATGTGCTGATTGGATTTGCGGTAAATGTATTTATCCTTATTTTTTCTTTTGCCCTGATGTTTACCTACTACTGGAAACTCGCCCTGATTATGCTTACTGTTATCCCACTGTATGCCATCATATATTATGTATCGAACAGGTTAAACCGTAGTACACAGCGCAAACTGATGGAGAAGAGCGCAGATCTGGAAAATCAGCTGGTAGAATCAGTAAACTCAGTGAGTACCATCAAAAGATTCGGGCTGGAAAACTTTGCTAATCTCAAAACAGAGATCCGTTTTATTGAGTTGCTGAAAACCGTTTACACTTCAGGGACCAACTCATTGCTGGTGGGCAATGCCAGTAGTTTTGTATCCAGTATTTTTGCTGTCATTTTGTTGTGGGCAGGTGCCAGCTTTGTGCTGCAAAATTTGATTACTCCAGGTGAACTCCTTTCATTTTACGCCATTATTGGCTATTTTACAGGCCCTGTAATTGGCCTTATCGGCATGAATAAAGTTTTCCAGGATGCCCGGATTGCCGCCGACCGCCTCTTTGAAATCATGGATCTGGAGAGAGAGAAAACTGAGAACCGTACGGAGCTCACCTCTGATATGATTGGCGACATTGAATTCAGGAATGTAAATTTCAGATATGGTACACGCGTTACTGTATTTGAAGATTTCAGTTTAAAGGTTCCTAAAGGTAAAATCACAGCCGTTGTTGGAGAAAGTGGTTCCGGAAAAACCACGCTGCTTTCGCTACTGCAAAATATCTATCCATTGCAATCGGGTCACATCATGATCGGGGAATATGATATCAATTACCTCACTAACGTTAGCCTTAGGAAACTGGTAGCAGTAGTGCCGCAAGATGTGCACCTTTTTGCCGGAAATGTAATCGAAAACATCGCCATCGGCGATATGGAACCTGATATGAAAAAAATCATCCGCATCTGCGGACAGCTGCATATTCTCGATTTCATTGAACATCTGCCGCAGGGGTTTGAAACATATCTGGGAGAAAATGCCACAAACCTTTCTGGTGGACAACGTCAGCGCTTGGCTATTGCCAGGGCATTGTACAGGGAACCTGAAATATTAATCCTGGATGAAGCAACATCCTCTCTCGATTCGACTTCCGAAGAATACATTCATCACGCTGTGGCGCTACTTCGCGAAGCGGGCAAAACCATTATCTTAATTGCCCATCGGTTAAGTACGGTGGTGAATGCCGATAAAATTGCAGTACTTAAGCGCGGTGAACTTCTTGAGGAAGGTACTCATCAGGCACTGCTTAAAAAGAAAGGTGCATATATGGAAATGTGGAAAAAGCAATTTCCACTGCTGGAACAGGCTTAGTAATCAAGCTGTTATAGCTTGTTAATGTTTATCCCGTTCTAAAATGCGGGTAAAACCGAAAGCGGTTGCAAACCTATAAATCATTGGCTGCAACCGCTTTATTTTTTAAGGTCTGCGCTAATCCGCCGTATAGGCCGAAACCCCTCCACCATTGCAGTGGAATGTTCCCCAGCCATCCTCATTGATAACCACTTCCTGTTCTATATTACCTAGCCTGTCACGAAATACCCGCCCTGCGAATTCTTTTCCCATTTCCATATCTTTAAATCCGGCATCACCGTTGGAGATGATCACCGCAATACCTGAACCCGGTCTGTCAGCATCACCATCTACAGTCCAGCCAATACAATTAGGATGGTCAAAATAATCACGTTGTGTGCCATAAACATTGTTTTTTCTAAGCCCCAGCAGCGTTTGAATTTGTGGAATCGCTTCCAGCGTTACTTCATGTTTTTCACCATCATTCCCCTCATCACTGTATTTTGCCCCATAAAGATCAGGATAAAAAATGCATGGATATCCTGTAGCCCTCAATAGGATCATGGCGTAGGCCAGAGGACGAAACCATAGGTCGACCGTCTGCTCCAGGGATTGTAAAGGTTGTGTGTCGTGATTTTCTACGAGTGTAACCGCAAGTTCAGGTCTGGCCTCAACCAGCGTCCCTGAAAAGATTGTTGCAAGATCAAATTCATTTCCCTGCTTGGAAGCATTCGAGAAGTTCGCCTGAAGGCAGGCATCAAACAAAGACATCCGGCCTTCTGTGGCGTCAATATAACGCAACATATCATCAAGTTTTCCCGGCGACCAATATTCACCAACGGTAAAAAGTTCCTTTCCGGTTACTGATCTCATATGATCAAGCCATTCATTATAAAATGTTGCCGGCATATGTTTAATGGCATCAAGCCTGAAGCCATCGAAACCCACTGTTTCATGAAACCACTCTCCCCAACGTTTAAGCTCTTCCACTACACTGGGGTTCCTGAAGTCTATATCCGATAGCATCAGGTAATCGTAATTTCCGTTTTCCGTATCCAGAACATCCTGCCAGCCTTCACCATACTGATTCTGTATGCTGTATATTGCTGATTCTCCAGTTTTTTCGTCGTAATCAACACCGGTAAAGCACTGAAAATCCCACTGAAAAGGTGAATATTTTCCCTCGCGGCCAGGGAAAGTAAATTTCGTGTAAGCTTCTATCTCAAAGGGTTCGGAGGTAAATTCGTTACGGTTTTCCGGGTTCACCTTTCTTACCGTGATGGTTTCGGTTTCATCACCACCGCCGAGGTGGTTCAGTACAATATCCATATAAACCTGCAAGCCTGCAGCTTGTCCGGCTTTTACTGCGCGCAGCAATTCTTCCCTAGTGCCGTATTTCGTCGCTACACTCCCTTTCTGGTCAAACTCACCAAGGTCGTAATGATCATACACATCATAACCGGTTGATACGCCGCCATCCATACCTTTGTGTGCTGGAGGTAACCAAAGTGTATCGATTCCAAAAGTCTTAAGTTCTTCAGCCTCCCGTTCCATTTTCTTCCAAAGGCTCCCGTCTGCGGGGTAATACCATTGAAAATATTGAAGCATAGTAAAGTTTTCCATTATTGTGTTTTAAGCCATGTTTAACAGACCATACAACCACAACAGCCAGAAATAGTTTTCGCGTTTCAAAGATGAACAACGATAGTGGTACTTTTTTGCGGTAAAAATTGTTAAAAACGTAAAGGTGTCAGATTTTCTGAACAAATCAGCGTTTAGTGCTGTTGAAATCATACGGGGTAATTTAACCCTGATGTACGGATTGATCACCACGGCCAGGTGATCAGTAGCCGACCTTTGTGGCCATAATTTTATACCTATGATTGAACAACAGCGAAAAACATTAGAAAATCCAAACAAGAAGTATCCCGTTCCCCCTTTTCCACGTCAGCCTCAGAATGTGCCCGGACTGGCTTCTAAAATGGAACCAATCCCCGACCATGGGGAGCAGAGTTATATCGGTTCAGGCCGTTTACTCGGTAGAAAAGCATTAATAACCGGAGGGGACTCCGGAATAGGAAGAGCTGCAGCAATAGCTTATGCAAGGGAAGGTGCAGACGTGGTAATCAACTATCTGCCCCAGGAACAATCAGACGCCGACGAAGTGCTGGCCTTAATTGAGGCTGCAGGAAGAAAAGGATATGGCATTCCCGGCGACATTACCATCGAATCATTTTGTACATTGCTGGTAGAACAGGCGGCCGAAAAACTTGGCGGTATTGACATTCTGGTCAACAATGCCGGCCATCAGCAGGCGGTTGAATCCCTGCTGGATATCACTACTGAAGATTTTGATACGACATTAAAAACCAATGTCTATGCACCGTTCTGGATTACCAAAGCTGCCTTGCCTTTACTACCTGAAGGTGCGGTAATCATTGCAACCAGCTCAGTACAGGCTTATGATCCGTCTGAAAATTTATTTGATTACGCCCAAACCAAGGCGGCAAATGTGGCTTTCGTGAAGTCGCTGGCTAAACAGCTCGGACCTAAAGGTATCAGAGTGAATGGGGTAGCCCCAGGGCCAGTGTGGACGCCTCTGCAAACCAGTGGCGGACAACCTCAGGATGCCATAGAGAAGTTTGGTGCACAAACGCCGCTTGGTCGCCCGGGGCAGCCCGCAGAGCTCGCGTCTATATATGTGCAGCTGGCCGACAGCAATGCCAGTTATGCCACCGGACAGATTTATGGTTCGGCCGGAGGTAGCGGACATCCATAATCGCCAGCTATAAAAACGCCCCTTCATTTGAAGGGGCGTTTTTTATTTACGGGTAAACGGATGGGTAGTCTGAAATCATTTATACCATACTTTTAAAGCCGCTTAATGCTTGTTTATAGCCATTTGACGCGCAAATGAAAGACGAATGCACAAAGGTCTGCGGAAAATTGCCCAGTAGTTGTGTAGTGTTCAAATCAGCTTCTTCCGCAAAGAAGCCCAGGTCATTGCTGAAACTAAGTACGGCATCTAAAATATGCTTTGACTTTTCCAGATTTCCTGCCAGAGCATAATGGTGTGCCATCCAGCAACTGCCCGCCAGAAAGGCACCTTCCTTTGATGAATCGAATTCCAGAAGGTGGCGGCGATAAAGGTTGCGCTCACAGTAATCACGTTCTATGCGTGTGATAGTGGCCGCCATAGCGACACTTTGTGCCTCATAGATTCCAAAAGGCGCAAATAAGGCGGCTGTAACGTCAACATCTTCTGACCCGGCATGTACGGCATATGCCCCGTCTGCTGTTTTGCAGTGTTCTTCTATAAAGGTGCGGATCAAAGCTGCATTATGGAGCCATTCGGCAGCTTTAACCGGATCGGTTTGGTAGGGTGCAATCAGTTCAAGTCCGCGTGCGGCAAAGGCCTTACTTGAGGTATAATGTTGTACCTGTTCCTCTTCCCATATACCATTATCTTTCCGTTGCCAGTTTTTGCAGATGAAGTCAGCAATTTTGCTTACAGTGTCCCAGTGCGTCACCTGGTTAAATTTTTTGTAAATCAGTCCACAGGCAATCAGCACGTTTGCCTCGGCATCTAACTGGTATTGTGTGGCTGCACTATTGCCAATCTGTACCGGACGGCTGTCGAAGTAGCCTTTTAGCGGAAGTTTTATGATTTCAGCAGATAGTTTATTCTGGTCAATGCTGTAAAAACAGGAAATATGATCTTCCTCATTTTTTTCCATCGCTCCCGATATGAAACTGATGAATTTCTCTTCCAGCTCGCCCGTAGTGATAATCTGCGTAAGCGATGAGGTAATTAATGCCGCATCCCGCATCCATACGTAACGGTAATCATAATTCCGGGCGCCACCAATTACCTCTGGAAGAGCAGTTGTTGCTGCGGCAACTATTCCGCCGCTGGGTTCGTAAACCATTTGTTGTAAAGCCCGGAGTGAATAACGCACCTCATTTTCATAAGGTCCGTGGTAGTTGACCAATGCCTCAACCTTTTCCCAGTTTTTTAATGTTTCATCAAGGTAAACTGACATATCCTCACCAGTAAAAAATTCGGCAGCACCAAGGTAAGCCCAGCCAGACTCCCCTTTGCAGATCACGAACGAAATTCTGTCATCGACGATGCTTAGCGGATGACTGCAATGTAAATAGAGCCCACTATCGGGAATATGCACTACGTTTTGTCCTGCCGCTTTATATGTAGTTGTTTTGGTTCCGTAATGGGGCGCTATCATGAGTGTGCTTTCGATATCAAAAGGTGCTATTGAAAAACTGCGGCATATTCCGCTGGTTTTCGTATTCAATGGCATGAAATCGGTAAGGGTAAAGCCTTTTCCGTTTATGGAATAGTGGTTTTTTAATACACTGCTCCGGTCCTGATACTGCCGGTCGAGAAAGTTCTTACCTTCGGCACTCACTGTCCAGTAACCTCCTTTTTCAATATCCAGGAGAGTTGACATTACCGCAGCGGCATCGAAGCGATCGGGACAATACCAGCAAATTGTACCGTCCTTATCCAGCAAGGCACAACTATGCCGGTCGCTGATTACCGCCAGATCTTTGATTACGTGTTGTTTTAACATGGACGGTAATCTCCTTTCTTCACATCGGATAGGAAAGTATGGATATGGTTTGTGTGAACGATGTTTTTATATTCACATCTCGGATGTTCAGTTGTAATTTTTATCGGTTTTAATTTCATAGGGAATTTCTGGCGTTTCAAGGTTAACGGCTACTTTTATCTGAACAAGCCTGAAGTCAGTTTGTTCTCATGGGAGTGACAGACATTAAACCTAATTCCTCTAAAGGGTTTGTTTAAAGCTCCATATAAAAATCTCAGGCACTTCCGGAGGGATGGATTCCGGAGAAAATAGATGTAAAAAAACAAAACTTATCCGCACAACAGACGGTTGTACAATTGATAATCTACAAAACATAAAATGGCAAAAAAAACTGCTCAGAAAAATACAGGCCCTGCACAGCAGGAAAATGATAAAACTACAAAACTAAAAAGTTTCGTAGCCGACTCCAGTGGTCAGTCCATGACCACCAACCATGGTGTAAAGATAAACGACGACCAGAATTCACTCAAAGCAGGGGAGCGTGGTGCAACATTACTCGAAGATTTTATCCTGCGGGAGAAAATCACACATTTCGATCATGAACGCATTCCTGAGCGTATTGTACACGCCCGTGGTTCTGCTGCACATGGTATTTTTAAAGTCTATGAGGATTTATCAAAATTAACCCGGGCTGCTTTTCTTTGCGATCCGGGAGCAGAAACACCTGTATTTGTACGTTTCTCAACGGTTGCCGGATCCAGAGGCTCTACCGACCTTGCCCGTGATGTAAGGGGTTTTGCCGTGAAGTTTTATACCCAGGAGGGTAATTTTGATCTGGTAGGAAATAATATGCCTGTGTTTTTTATACAGGATGCAATAAAATTCCCTGATCTGATTCATGCCGTTAAACCCGAGCCCGATAATGAAATGCCGCAGGCAGCCTCGGCTCACGATACCTTTTGGGATTTTATCTCTCAGTTGCCCGAATCGGCACATATGATTATGTGGGCCATGAGCGACCGCGCCCTACCCAGAAGTTACCGCATGATGGAAGGGTTTGGAGTACATACCTTTCGTTTCGTAAATGCTGAGGGCGTATCAAACTTTGTCAAATTTCACTGGAAGCCGCTTTTGGGTGTGCATGCAGTGGCATGGGATGAGGCACAAAATATTTCAGGGAAAGATCCTGATTTTCACCGTCGCGACTTATGGGATGCGATTGAGGCCGGTGCATTTCCCGAGTGGGAGCTTGGTGTTCAGATTATCCCTGAAGCGGATGAGTACAAATATGATTTCGATATCCTTGATCCAACCAAACTGATTCCTGAAGAGCTTGTGCCTGTACAGCGTATAGGCAAAATGACCCTTAACCGCAATCCGGATAACTTTTTTGCCGAAACGGAGCAGGTAGCTTTTCATGTGGGACATGTGGTACCGGGAATTGATTTTACCAACGACCCACTTTTACAGGGAAGGTTATTTTCTTATACCGATACACAGCTGATCCGTTTGGGAGGGCCTAATTTTCATGAAATTCCGATCAACCGCCCGGTAGTTCCGGTTCATAATAACCAGCGCGACGGGTACATGCGCCAAACCATCAACAGAGGCAAAACAAGCTACGGTCCAAATGCAATTGCTGCGAACGATCCTCAGCAGGTAAGCGCTGCAGACGGTGGATTTGTGAGTTATAATGAACGCATCGATGCCCGTAAAATCAGGGCACGGAGCAGAAGTTTTTTCGACCATTTTTCTCAGGCACGCTTGTTTTTCAATTCACAGAGCGATCCGGAAAAAAATCACATCATCGATGCGCTGAGTTTCGAACTTGGTAAAGTAAAAACCGTTGCTATCCGGGAGCGTATGTTAGCGGTATTGGTACAGATAGACAAAGGCCTTGCAGGTGAAGTTGCTGTAGCCCTTGGACTGCATATCCCCAAGATCGCTCTTGAAGATCTGAATAACAGCATTCCGGCAGATGGGGATCGGACGGACTATGCTTCGGCTAATCCTCAGGGTAGTTTAGCAAAATCGGAGGCATTAAGTATGACTGGAACAGTTAAAGACACGATTGCCACGCGAAAAATTGCAATCCTTGCCGCTGATGGTGTTGACGAGGTTTCTCTTTCAAAGGTTAAAGATTCTCTGGTTAAAGAAGGTGCTATAGTGCATGTCATTGCACCGAAACTTGGACAGATCATATCAAAAGGAGATCAGGTGATCGTTCCTGATGAAAGCTTCTTAACAGCAGCATCCGTATTATATGATGCGGTTTATGTACCCGGTGGAACGAATTCGGTAGCTACTCTGGAAGCAGAAGCCAATGCAGTACATTTTCTGAATGAGGCATTTAAACATTGTAAGGCCATTGCTGCTGATGAAGATGCCATTCAGGTACTGGAAGCTACTTATTTTCATAAAAAACTCCCTGCTGAATATTCGCAGGAAACTGTTATGAGTGAAGGTATTATCGTTTCGGGCGATACTGCTAAGATGGCCCGTACTTTCAAAGATATGATTGCAAATCACCGTTTTTGGGATCGGGAGAACCCAAGAAAAATCCCTGCATAATACCTATGGAAAAGGGGGACAAATCGTCCCCCTTTTTTTATATTTTATTTAAAAAACTGATAGGTTTTTTAAATAATCGATTGCCTGCCTGCCGCTTCAAGTCGCGCTAAACCGGCCTCGTTACCTTGCATGGCGGCATAATCTAACGCAGTTTGCCCGCGCTGATCCTGCAGGTTGATCTCGGCACCTTTCGCCAATAACAATTCAAGCACCTCATTACGCCCGAACATCGCTGCGAACATCAATGCAGTACCACCATTACCATGTTTTAAATTCAGGTTCGCACCACTTTCAATCAGTAAAGCAGCAATATCTGTATACCCTTTAAAGGCTACACCCATCAATGCAGTATTTCCGCCATAGTCGGCCGCATCGATATCGGCACCTGCCTTAATGAGAAGCCTTGCAGCTTCAATATGATTATTGTAGCAGGCAATGATGAGTGGCGTGTAACCTTTCTCATCTCTAAAATTCAAGTCTGCATTTCTGCGGATAAGTTCTTGTAATACCGCTGTCTCCCCTTTACGGGCCGCAGGAATGATGAGTAAGTTGATGTTTTCCATGCCTATTTAAACCGTCCTTTTCTTTAAAAGTTTTAATAATTCTTTCGCGCTTGCTCTAACTTGAAGGGATATAGTTTATGCCGGCTTGGTCACCAGCCTGTTCACTACAGCATTGAGGCTTAAACCCTGCACCACAATAGAAAATACCACAATACAGAAACAACCGGTCAAAATCAAATCTCTGTACGGAGAGGCGGGGAGGGATAAAGCCATCGCCACAGAGATACCGCCCCTTAAGCCACCCCAGGTGAGTATGGTAATGCTGTTATAATCAAGTTTTAGTGAGCGTCGTACAGTAATTACCGGGAAAACGATGCTCAATGCCCTGGCAAGCATAAGAATAACAATGGCAGCAAGACCTATCCACAGGAAAATCAGGTCGAACTTCATGATGACCATTTGAAGGCCGATCATCACAAACAAAATCGTATTCAGCAATTCATCCATTAGGCTCCATATTTTCTCAAGATAAACGTTATAATCCGTGGTGCCATGCTTTTCGAGCGAACTGCTACTGAGAAATAACCCGGCAGCAACCACCGCCAGTGGAATAGATACGTGTAAGATACCCGCCACTACTGATATTACCATCACCAGGGTGATGGTAATCAGCAATACGGTTTGAAAGTCGGCTATGCGGCGCATCATTTGAAATGCCAACCAACCCAACACCAAACCCAACGCAAGGCCGCCGAATACTTCCTGAGCAAATAGCACTGCGGCCTCCGAAAATTCGAAATTTTTATCGGGAGTTGATCCAACCTCCAGGAAACTCACAAAAAGCACCAGTCCGATGCCGTCATTAAACAGCGATTCTCCTGAAATAATGGTTTCCAGCCTTGGCGGCATTTTTGACTTTTTAAGCAGAGCTGCCACGGCTACAGCATCGGTAGGGGCAATCAAGGCTCCAAAAACCAGGCAATAAATAAAAGGTATTTCTATCTTGAAAAGTTCAAGTAAATAAAAGAGTCCCCCGGCAAAGAGGAGGGTAGATATGATTACGCCCACAGTACTGATGACGAGTATACCCCTGATGTTTTCCCGCAATTTTTTGATGTCAAAATGCAATGCACTGGCAAACAACAGAAAGCCAAGCATGATATCAAGCAGTGTTTTAGAAAAATCCATGGAATGCGTAAGGTCTTTTACAAACACCGTGATGCCCGGAAAAAGCCGTCCGGTAAAAATGGTAATCAATGCGGCTGCAATTGCCATGATCATTACGCCAATTACTCCGGGAAGTTTGATGAAACGTGCATTAACAAAACTGAAAATAGCAGATATGGTAAAAAGGGAAGTAATGATAACAAATAAGTCCATGCTCCAATTAGTTTAATGCCAGCTCATCAAGCTTATTGAGCTCTTCAACCAGCTTACGTTTCCCTACCTGCTGACGCCACATCGCATAATACAACCCTTTTTGATCGAGCAACATCTCATGGGAACCGCTTTCTACAATTTGTCCGTTTTCCATTACGTAAATTCTGTCGGCATGCATAATCGTTGATAAGCGATGTGCGATAATGAGCGTGATGTGATCTTTTAACTGTGCCAGTTTGGTTACGGTTTTGCTGATTTCCTCTTCTGTCAATGAATCCAATGCAGATGTGGCTTCATCAAAAAGCAAAATATTAGGGTTTCTAAGCAGCGCCCTGGCTATCGATAAACGTTGTTTCTCTCCACCGGAAACTTTAACTCCACTTTCTCCAATGAGTGTATCAAGTCCGTCTTCAGCCCGGGCAAGCAAGGTTTGGCAAGCCGCTTTGTTGAGTGCTTCCATACATTCTTCATCCGTGGCATGCGGTCTAACAAACCTCAGATTGTCGCGTATATTCCCTGAAAACAGTTGCGTATCCTGGGTTACAAATCCTATTTTCCTGCGCAATTCATCAAGCTCAATCTCATCAGTATGGGTTCGGTTGTAAAATACATCCCCCTCAAAAGGCTTATATAAACCCACAAGCAATTTAATCAGCGTAGTTTTTCCGGACCCTGACGGACCAACAAATGCAACAGTTTCTCCTTCTTCAGCATGAAAAGAGATACCATCAAGGGCATTGTTGCTACTGTTTTTATACTTAAAAAATACATTTTTAAATTCAATATGATTAATGCGTTCCACCGGGGTTGGAACCTCCGGCGAAGCTTCCACAGGCATGTCCATAATGCGTTTAAAATTTCCGAATGAAATTTGTGCCTCGCGCCAGGTCAGTGCCATGTGTCCGAATTCCTGCAGCGGCCCGAAAAGAAAATAAGAATAAAGCAGAAAGCTGAAATACTGCCCGGCAGAAAGCTCCCTGTCGAAAATTAACATCAGCATCACAACGATCATTAAACTTCGTACAAAATTTACCGTTGTGCCCTGAACGAAGCTCAGCATCCTGAGGATTTTTGTTTTTACGATCTCTAAATTCAGAATTTTATAAGTAGCGGTGTTCAGTCTTTCAATCTCCTGCTCTCCTAATCCATGGCTTTTAACCAGTTCAATATTCCGGAGCGACTCTGTGGAACGTCCGGCCAATACTGAGGTTTTCGAAATGATTGCCCGGTGTACTACCTTTACCCGTTCGGATAGCTTCCAGCTCAGAAATGTTATTATTGGAACTGATGCGATGAAAACAAGTGTTACCTTATAGCTAATCATGATCGAGTATACTGAGACAAAAATAATCCCGAAAAAAGCCATAAAACTCACATTGATGGACGATTTGATAAAGTTCTCAGAATCACTTCTTACTCGTCCGAGCATATCCAGTTTGGCGCCGCTTCTTTGGTCTTCAAATACGTAAAAAGGCATAGCGAGTGAACGTTTCATACCGTCTGCATACATTTCGGCGCCAGTGCGCTGTGCAACGTTGATGGTAAAGAAATCCTGAAAGTTATTGGCGATGCGGGAGATAAGAGCCGCCCCAACACCGATACCGGCCAGGGTGAGTATTCCGGAAAAGTATTCTGATCTCGAAAGAAGTTCACGTTTGTTAATGAAATCGTCGACAAGCTTACCCGCTATCAGTGGTTCTACCAAAGAAAAACCCTGATTGATGGCTGTCATCAGCAAAGCCAGCATCACCATATAGCGGTGTTTCTTTAAATAACTTAAGAGTATTTTCATGGATTTCCGTTAAAAAATAAATAGCGGCTCAAAAACGATCAAAATACCTGGTTACTTTGTAAACAAATGGGTTGTGGAGCTAAAAATTTAAGTCCACAACCAATTTAACAACATAAAAGTAATTTCTTTGTTTTATGAAATTGAAAATGAAAATTCTGCTGAATGAAATCCGCTATTCTCCTTTAAGTGTCGACATATCGATTACGTACCGGAATCTCACTTCTTCATCCTTCACTTTTTCAAACGCATCGTTAATTTCAGCAATATCAATGAGTTGCACATCAGGTGAAATACCGTGAGCAGCACAGAAATCAAGTACTTCCTGTGTTTCAACTGTACCACCAATAAGCGATCCGCCAACGGTGGTGGAAAGTTTAGCAACTTCCATATTATTAGTAGGTGCTTTATATGGACCTAATAAACCAACAGTTACAATCGCACCTCTTCTTCTTAGCAAAGGGATATAGTCATTAACATCGAAAGGGTAGGGAATGGTTGCCAGCAGAAAATCGAATGTCGCAGCAGCAGTTTCCATTTCATCTTTATTTTCTGATATGATTACCTGATCCGCGCCGAGCTCGAGCGCAGCGTTTCTTTTTTCTTCTTTAGTGGTAATCGCGGTTACGGATGCACCCATGGCTTTGGCAATTTTGATTGCCATATGGCCTAGTCCGCCGATTCCAATCACACCTACCTGATGTCCTGCTTTCACTCCGAAATGTTTTAGAGGTGAATATGTAGTCACGCCTGCGCACAGGATAGGAGCTGCGGATTTAATATCCAGGCTTTCGGGGATGCGCATCACGAACTTTTCCTGCGCCACTATATTATTCGAATAACCACCAAAGGTATTAAATTCTGGATCTGGCTTCCAATAGCCATTATAGGTCATCGTTTGACCGTGGGGTCCCTCGCAAAACTGTTCTTCACCGTCGTTGCAAGCAGCACAGGTTTTGCATGAATCGATCATACAGCCAACGCCTACAATGTCGCCAACTTTAAAATTAGATACTGCAGCACCCGTGCTACTGATTTTACCAATAATTTCATGGCCGGGTACACAGGGATATATCGTGTTTTTCCAGTCATTATTCACCTGATGAAGATCAGAATGACACACGCCACAGTAAAGCACTTCAATCAGTACTTCGTCTGGCTTAGGCTCATTCCTTTCAAACTGCATTAACTCCAATGTTTTTCCTCCAATCAGGGAACCGCTGGCACCATAGCCTTTCGATAGTATTTTTTCCATAGTAGATTTTTGTTGTTAAATAAGCAACATGGCTGGTCGATAATAGTTTTATGGATTGACACTACTTTATGGAATGAGGATTGGTTGTTACGCATACAAGATTTAATAGCCGTTATTTACGCGTGTTTTTCCGGAATAGCCTGAATTTACAAACTTATCGCGGGTTTTCGATGTATTAATAGTAACCTATAAGCAAATTTCACCTATGAAAACACAGGAATTTAGTGCACTCATTTACAATAATACTGATGCCCTGCATCGCCATGCCATGCGTTTTACGGCAGATAGTGACGATGCAAACGACCTCATTCAGGATACCCTGATTAAAGCATTACGCTTTTCCCATCAGTTCGAAAAGGGTTCTGACCTAAAGGCATGGCTTTTTGTGATCATGAAAAATACCTTTATTAATGATTACCGCAAAAAAACCAAAAGGGCAAGTATCATTACGAGTGAAGATAACATTAGTTCAAGCCACCTGATGCAAAGTGCAACCAGAAATGCGGGTGAACACCAGTTTTTGATGCGCGATATTCAACTGGCTTTATCGAAACTTCCGGAAGCTTACCGAATACCTTTTATCCGGTATTTTGAAGGTTTTAAATATGAAGAAATCGCTACAGAATTAAATATACCACTGGGAACTGTAAAAACACATATTCACCAGGCCAGACATTTATTAAAAAAGCAATTAAAGAATTACAAGGATGATGCTTTTCGCAGCAAGTAAAAACCTGCCTCCTGCATCCACAGCTATATAGTGATGCGTAAAACCTTAAAAAACTACTATTCAGGAACCAGTGGCTTAATGCTGCCGGTTCCCAACAAAAGTCACTTCCCGCAGACGTATCAGGACAAATCCCGGCTTACATATTACGCCTCGTTAAGCAACAGCATAGAAATCAACAGCAGCTTCTATAAGATCCCGAGAGCCGTTACCCTACAAAAATGGGCATCGGAAGTTCCTGATGATTTTGCATTTACATTTAAGTTGTTCAAAGGCATCACCCACAACGCTAATCTATCTTTTAGCCACAATGAGTTAGAATTGTTTCTTGAAAATATCAATGCAGTAGGGGCTAAAAAGGCTTGTTTGCTGATCCAGCTACCGCCCAGTATTACTATCAATAGACTCCATGCTATTGCGCATTTACTGTCAACCATCAAATCCAGCGAACAATCTTTGGGGTGGGAGCTGGCTTTAGAGTGCCGGCATGCTTCACTTTATGATGATGAACTTAAAGAATTACTGGAGGATTTAAAGGTAACCATGGTTGTACACGACCGCACAGGCCTGAACAGTCCGTTGGATTGGGATACCAGAACAGCGGCTTACCTTCGTTTTCACGGGCCTCAGGGCAACTATCGTGATAGTTACACTGAGGATTTTTTAGCCGAATATGCCAGCTATATCAACGAATGGCTCGGTGAGGGAAAAAAAGTATATGTTTATTTCAATAACACCATGGGCAATGCCCATGGCAATATGACGACATTAATGAGGATGGTTGAAGAAGCTGCTGTTACTGGCCTTTAAGTTTCAATGAATCTTTAGCTCTTTTTTTGAAGAAACCACGGAGTAAAAAGTTGCTTTGCAAAGCTTCCAGATCCTCATCCAGTTTCTTGCTGCTTTTATCGAGGTTGAGCATAATGGAACGAACCTGTTTAGCCGTGGCCTCATCATTCAGTAGTAAACCAGCCGCATTGTCGCTGGTTTTGAGTTTTGCAGATGCAGCTTCCAGGTTTGCGGCCATAGCGCTAGCTGATTGTGTAGTCTGCTGTAAACTGCCAACCGAACGCTCTAGTCGTGCAAACACAGCCGTATCGGTAAGCAACTTATCCATCAGTCCGTTTTTGGTATTAACCGTTTTACTAAAGGTCCCTAACTGCACAGCAGCCTGTGAGGTAATGGCTGAAGTTTTATTCAGGTTGGCTACCATAGATTTAAAATTCTGGGCCAGTTGCTCATCACTCAACAAAGCTCCTGCAGCGCCTTTACCATCGATCAGGTTGCGTGAAAGAACTTTGAAGTCGGAAGTCACATCCACCAGGTTTTTATTATTAACCTGCAATGTTTTCATGATATCATCGGTGGAAAGTGATGTATTAACTTTCAGCATATCGCCGTCTTCAACGAAGGGAAATTTAGGAGTTCCCCCTGTAAGTACAACAATTTTGTTTCCAATCAAACCGTCGGCACCGATACTCGCTCCGGCATCTTTGTGGATGTATTTATGTACATCTTCCTCAATGCTCAGTAATACTTTTACCTGCGAAGTGCCATAAAAATCGATTTTTTTGATCGTTCCGATCTTCACGCCTGAAAACCAAACATTATTTCCCTTTTTCAGACCCTGTATATCATTGAAAACCACACTGAGGTTGAAACTTTTGACAAAGGTTTTTTTCTGGCCACCCAGGGTAAATATGGCTACCAGGAAGATGAGTATACCTATGGCAATAAATATGCCTACTGTAATTTTTTTTCTGTTATCGTTCATGGTTATCGTATAAAATTGTAATCATAAAATGGTTGAGCCTGCTGATCACCGGCGTTAAAAATATCATCGAAACTACCTTGCCTGTCGAAACGCCTTTCTACCAGCATGGCTACGCGGTTTCCAACTTCCTTGGCGCAGGTTAAATCATGGGTAATGATGATGGCACTGGTATGATAGCGTTCCTGTACATCGTTAATGAGTTTATTAATTTCTTTAGAGGTAATCGGATCGAGACCAGCAGTAGGCTCGTCGTAAAGCATAATTTCGGGCTTCAGGATTAATGTACGGGCAATACCAATTCTTTTACGCTGTCCACCGGAAAGCTCTGAAGGCATCTGGTTAATGGTTTGCGATAACCCAACGGCGTCGAGCATTTCCTCTACCAGGTCGTTTACTGCAGCCCTGGTCATGTTGCGCTGGTTTCGCACTAAAGGAAATTCCAGATTTTCCCTCACAGTCATACTGTCGTAAAGCGCACTATTCTGAAAAGAAAAACCGATGCGCAACCTGAGATCAAGCAATTCCTGGTAAGAGATTTCATCAATATGGTGGCCAAGTACGCTTACAGTACCGCTATCAGGTAGCAGCAATCCGACAATAATTTTGATGAGTACTGATTTACCGGTACCGCTTTTGCCCAGTACGACAAGGTTTTCACCTTTGTACAAATCAAGAGAAGCATTTTCCAGTACCTTATAATCTCCAAACGCTTTGCACAGGTTATTGATCTCAATCACTTTTTCAGTTTGCAGATCAGTTAATGGTTTTGATATCATGCTGATTAAGTGTTAAATAAACTGAAAAACTGAACGCAAACAACTTCTTCTACAAAAATAAGGAACATGGCCGTAACCACGGCCGAATTAGCCGCTTTACCTACTCCTTCAGTTCCTTTCGAAGAATGGTAGCCCTGATAACAGCCCACAATGGCAATTGTAAAGCCAAATATAATGGCCTTGATGGTTGATGCGATAATATCAAGAAAGGTGATGTTTTCCAGTGCGCTTTGAAAAAAGGTGGTTGCACTTGTTCCTTCATTCACTGAAACATTTAACAAGGCGCCAAGCATACCAATCATGGCGGTATAAAAGGTAAGTATAGGCATGGTTATGGTTGCCGCCAATACACGCGTAACCACCAGAAATTTAAAAGGGTTGGTTGCACTCACCTCCATGGCGTCAATCTGTTCACTTACCTTCATTGATCCCAGTTCAGCACCAATACTGGAGCCTACCTTACCAGCGGCGATAAGACCAGTTAATAAAGGAGCAAGGGTACGAAGCAAAGCAATGCCCACCAAAGAGGGCAGCCAGGATGTAGCACCGAATTCAGATAGGGATGGACGTGACTGTTTGGTAAAAACCAAACCTGTAATGAAACCAGTGGTGGATATGAGTAAGGCGGAACGATATCCAATTTCATAGCACTGACGCATGAGCTCCTTGAACTCATACGGTGGAATAAAAACCTCTTTAAAAAACCGGCCAATAAAACCAAATACCTCATATAATGTGATAAACGAGCGGCCAAATGCCCCTATGGGTTTAGGTTCATTGTTATTGTTCTCTTTTTCTATGGCCATATTACCGCATTTTTTTTCTCATGTTAACTATACACAAGAATCAGGAAATTGTTTGCGGCCAGGTCAGTTATTGGATGAACTGTTTAGCTGTAGATATGGCGAAGCGTTAGGACTTAGTAAAGTTGGCCTTTTTCCAGAATGGAAATGGTATTGGAAAGGTTCTGGATGGTCTTTTCTTTTAAATCAAGTGCTTTGTTCTTTTCGGCAAGTAATACTTTGAGACGCCTGATTTCTTCGGAAGATTTTCTTTTTTCTTCATGGGACAGGTCGCGGAATACCTTTCCCGTTTCATAATATGCTAAAAAGTTGTGTTTTAATGCCTCACTGATACTCACCAGCAATTCGATATCTAAACTTTTGCTATTGATAATGTCTTGTATTTTTGATTTACTGATGGCAAGTTGCTCTGACAGGGTGACGATGGTCATTCCTTTCTGTTTCATTTCTTTCCAAATCATCAGTCCGATATGTACGCTCATGCCTGCTTTTTCATTAAATTTTTTGAATTTACTGAAATGTTTTGCGCTTTGCGGAATCTAGTTGTTAATGATAAACAGTCTAATTACAGTATAGAACAGATAAAAAATCAGAACTGCCTGATTGGCAGGTTAACAGGGAGTTACCAGGGGGTTAACAGGGGGTTAATAGGGAGTTAGTAGGGAGAATTCCCTGCCAACCTACTGCCAAACTACTGTTAAGCCCCTGTCGATTAGTAACTGGTGTGTTGGTGAAGACCCTCAAAAAAAAACACCACTTCTCATCCGAAAAGTGGTGTGCTATTGTCCCCGTGTTAATGAAGACTGCTAAAATAATTTAAACCAGGTCATCTGTATATAGCCCTTTATCACCATGTCTTTTCAGTCTGGTTTCAGGCAGCAACTCATATTTTATCAGGGATCTGGATAATCCATCCGACTGCTTACTTTAACGGTAGTAAGGTGGCTTTGTTCAAGATCAAAGTTTTCGCTGGTGCACCCATGGCTTTAAGCATCCGGAAATGGGATTGCAGGGCTGACATAAAGGTTGGATTTTCATTGTAGGCTATATCAAAATCCTTTGCAGTCTGACGAACAATCTGCGCAATATGCCGGTAATGTATATGACAAATTTTAGGAAATAAATGGTGTTCGATCTGCATGTTGAGCCCCCCGAGGAAAAACGATGCCAGTGAGCTGTTGGTAGAGAAATTGGCTGTTGTACGCATCTGGTGTTCCGCCCATGCCTCTTCCATATTTCCATTCGCATCTGGTAGTGGAAATGCCGTAAGTTCCACCACATGTGCAAGCTGAAAGACAAGTCCCATCGTAATACCCTGACCAAGGTGAAGTAATATAAACCCGATTACGACCTGCCACCAGGCAACATTCATCAGCATCAGAGGGAGCGCAATCAGTAGAAAATAATATAGGGCCTTGAAGAAAAACAAATTAAAATATTCGATTCCGGGGTGGACGTTCTCGCGGGCTCCAATTCTTTTCTGAAAGAACTTTTTATAATCTTTTCTAAAAACCCATGATAGTGAGGCAAGACCATACAGCGGAAAAGCATACCATTGCTGAAAACGCTGGTGAGCGTGGAGCGGTTCTTCGTTACAAATCCGTATAAGGCCGGGGGCAATATCAATGTCTTCATCATGACCTGAGATATTGGTGTAGGTATGGTGTACGATATTGTGTGTGATATTCCATACATATGGATTAGCTCCAACCAGATGAAAGATCATACTTAAAGCAGTATTTACTTTTTTGCTGGAAGAAAAAGAACCATGGATGGCATCGTGGCAGATGTTGAAGCCAATGAATGCGCATACAATCCCTAAAAAAATGGCCAGTAAAGCCAAAGTCAGCAGGTTTAAGTTTCCAAAGATGATGATGAAATAGATTGCAAAGAAGAGAGACAGAAATAGTGTGGCCTTGAACCACATTTTCGGATTAGCATTGATGCTCATTCCTCGGTCGGAAAAATCCTGGTTTACGCGCTTTCGTAGTTCCGCATAGAAATTCCCCGCCTGTGGCGAAGGAAATTTTGTTTTTATTTTCATGTTCCCGTTTCTCCTTCTGTACAAGGGCGATACTCCGAGTTCATCAAGCTTTTACGCTGTTAATTATTGTGTTACAAATATATATACTTAACGTATAGGGTTTTGTTAAATTGTAAAAAATTAAATGAAAAACATTTAATGCCAGTCGAGTGACTTTTGCAGCTAATTCCCTGAAATGCAAACAGACGAGGTTTTCTCGTCTGTTTGCATCATTCGTATGATTAAATGTACTAGTTGAATTTCTGTTTGTAAACCTGTAACTGTTTTTTCAACAGTTCTCTAGCCTGGTGGATTCTGGTTTTCACAGTTCCAAGCGGAATACTTAATTCAGCTGCAATTTCCTCATATTTATAACCTTCGACATATCTGATGAAAGGTACTGAATACGCTGTAGGCAATTTGTCTAAAGCTTTTTTAATATCAGCCATTGCAAAAGCACCTTCTGCCTGGTTACGTGTAGAACTGCTCATTAACTGGCTGGAAGAAATTTCTTCCTCCTGTGAAACCACAGCCTGAACCTTTACGGTTTTGCGATAGTTATTGATGAAAGTGTTCTTCATGATTACAAATAACCAACCCTTAAAATTAGTGCCTTGTTCGAATTTATCGTAATAACGAATGGCCTTCATCATTGTATCCTGTACCAAATCGTCAGCATCATCTAGATTGTTTGTGAATTTGTATGCGTAGCTTTTCAAGGCTGATGCATGTGCGTAAACTTGTAGGTTGAACTGATCTGTAGTCATAGGTTTCTAAATTTAAATAGACACCATGGACAAAGCAATTTAAGTACCAAAGTTTACCAAACAGGGTAAGTAAGGTGTTTTTACGGGAATAAAACGCAAAATCAATAGTATATGTGTGCTAAATGCATCGGTTTGGGTTTTTTGATTACATGAAGAAGGGTTTTCTAATCCACTTTCCTATACATTGGCCTTGCACATGTAAATTAAAACACCTAAAACTGTTGCGCTTTCTTTGTGTTGTCAACAAAGATAAGTTGAAATGGACATTAATATACAGGAAAGACAAATCGGCCTGGTTTTTAAAACCGGGCACGCGGAGATCAGAGTTTGGGCTCCGTATGCGTTGCAGGTTTCGGTGATATTACCTGCTTCGGAAATCAAGATGCAGAAAGAGGATATGGGATATTGGTTTGTAAGGACCACCAGGATCAGCGTTGGTGATGATTACCGTTTTAGGATAGAGGCAGACCCGCAACAGAAAGATACCGCGTTACTGGAACGGCCAGACCCTGCATCACTTTTTCAGCCTGATGGCGTTAGTGCCGCATCGCGGGCTGTCGATTTGCAATACCCCTGGAGTGACCATCATTGGCGTTGTCCGGCTCTGGATCATTTTATCATTTATGAATTGCATACCGGAACCTTCACCAACATGGGTAATTTCGAGGGTATAGCAGACAAGCTTGATCACCTGATCTCACTTGGCATCACTGCGATTGAACTGATGCCTGTAGGCCAGTTTTCGGGGAGTCGAAACTGGGGCTACGACGGCGTGCACCCCTTCGCTGTTCAACATAGCTATGGCGGGCCAAAGGCTTTGCAAAAGCTGGTTGACCTGTGCCATTCCAAAGGAATTGCGGTAATATTAGATGTGGTATACAATCACTTTGGCCCTGAAGGCAACCACTTTGATGATTTTGGTCCCTATTTTACAGATAAGTACCAAACGCCATGGGGAAAAGCAATTAATTTTGATGATGCTGATAGCGATGCGGTGAGGGCATTTTTTATTGAAAACTGCCTGATGTGGTTTCGTGATTTTCACATCGACGCATTGCGTCTGGATGCTGTGCATGCCATCAAAGACTTCGGAGCTGTCCACCTTTTGTCGGAACTGAGACATTATACAGATCAGCTTTCCAATAGTTTAAATAAACCTTTTTTCCTGATTGCCGAGCTCGACCTTAATGATCCACGCTACATCAGCGATGCCGGGAGTTTTGGGTATGGCATGCATGCACAGTGGATCGATGAGTTTCATCATGCACTCCGGGTTTCAGCCGGAGGCGAAAAGGAAGGTTATTATTCGGATTTCAACGGCGTTGAGCATCTGGCCAAATCATTCCGGGATGCTTACGTGTATGACGGACAATATTCACCGCACCGGCAGAAAACCTTCGGACGGCCGGCATACGGGCATGCGGGGTCTCAGTTTACCGTATTCTCCCAGAACCATGATCAGGTAGGTAACCGAATGCTAGGCGAGCGAAGCAGCCAGTTATTTAGTTTTGAGATGATTAAACTGATGGCAGGTGCTGTATTTTGCAGCCCTTTTATTCCTTTGATATTTATGGGAGAGGAGTGGGCGGAAAGCAACCCTTTTCAGTTTTTTACAAGCCACAGTGATCCCGATCTGATCGAAGCAGTTAGAAAAGGCAGGAAGGCAGAGTTTGCTTCCTTTCATGCCGAAGGTGAGGCTCCTGATCCTCAGGATCTCAATACCTTCAATAGCTCAAAACCCGACTGGCGCAAAGTTGGCGAAGGGCATCATCAGATTATGCTCGGCTTTTATAAAGCCCTCATATCCATCAGGAAGAATAATGCCGTTTTAGCTAACCTCGACCGCAGGCACGTATCGGCAGAGGCATTTCCGGAACAAAACTGTGTGTTGTTAAGCAGATGGAATTATGCCGAAAGGGTAGTCTGCTTACTCAATTTTTCAAACTTAACACAGGAATTGCAAGTTCCGGACTGGGCCGTAAATTGGTATACCCTCCTTGATTCAGCAATGGATAAATGGGGTGGGCCAAATACAGCCGTCAGGAATATATCAGCAAATCATACTATACAAATCTCAGCAGAATCTATTATTATTTTAACCAGCAGCGATGTTTAAGCCTAAATCAACCTACCGTATCCAGTTTCATAAAGATTTTAATTTTGAGGCACTTAAAGAGATAATACCTTACCTGACAGACCTGGGCATTGATACGCTTTATGCTTCACCCATTTTTGAAGCGGTACCAGGAAGTACCCATGGTTACGATACGGTGAATCCTTTAAGGATCAATCCGGAAATCGGAACCGAAGCGGAGCTAATCGCCATATCAAAGCAACTGAAAGCTGCAGGCATTAGCTGGCTGCAGGATATCGTGCCTAACCACATGGCATTCCATCCGCAAAACAGCTGGCTGATGGACGTTTTAAAGAAGGGTGCAGATTCTGATTTCGCCGGATTTTTCGACATTGATCTTGAACAAGGGGACGGGAGACTCATGGTACCTTTTCTTGGTGAAGACCTTGATGCAGCGATTGAGAACGGGGCGGTGGTGATCAAAAGAAAGGATTCAGCCTATTATCTAAGCGCCGGAGACGCCGACTGGCCTTTAAATGAGGACACCGGGCGAAAGTTGGAACAACTGGATGATGAAGCAGGGCTCTCAGATAAAACACTCATTACCACTGTGGCCGGCGAACAGTTTTACCGGCTTTGCAACTGGCAGGAGACCAATAGCCACATCAACTACCGCCGTTTTTTCACTGTAAACAGTTTAATTTGCCTGAATATACAGAAACAACAGGCTTTTGATTTATACCATAGCTATATTCTGGAACTGGTTGAAAAGGGCGTTTTCCAGGGATTACGGATAGATCATGTAGATGGTTTATATGACCCGAAGCAATACTTTGAACGGTTGCGCAAAGCCGCCGGCGAGGAAGTTTATATTGTAGTGGAAAAGATTCTGGAACAGGGAGAGGAGATGCCTGCTGATTGGCCGGTCCAGGGGAATACGGGATATGATTTTCTGGCAGTGGCGAATAATCTGCTTACCAATAAAAAGGCTAAAAAGCCCTTCAACAAATTGTATGAGGAGGTTACCGGAAAAACGCCGGACCACGAAGCTTTGTTGTATGAAAAAAAACAGGCCATTTTAACAGAGCACATGGCAGGAGAACTGGAAAATCTGTGTGACCTCTTTGATCAGTATGGGCTGGGTGTTGAATACAGCACCACACGGAAAAGACTCAGGGAAGCCATTGGCCTTCTACTCCTGGAAATGCCTGTTTATCGGTACTATGAATATACATTTCCCCTAAACAAGCAGTATCATAAAAAAGTGGAAGCACTGATTTTATCTGCTGAAAAACGGAATAAGAAAAGTACGGACCCTGCTTTACTGCGGCAATTGTTTCTCGACATTCCACAAAGGGCAGACCTACATTATAATGAATGTTTGGGGCAATTTTTTCAGCGTTGCATGCAATTTACCGGTCCGCTGATGGCAAAAGGTGTTGAGGATACTTTAATGTTTACCTACAATCGCTTTATTGGCCATAATGAGGTGGGTGATGCGGCCGATGCTTTTGGTATAGGGGTCAACGCCTTCCATAAATGGATGGTGAAGCAGCAACAAATGTGGCCATACAGCATGAATGCAAGTTCTACCCATGATACCAAAAGAGGCGAAGACGTGAGGGCCAGGCTGAATGTGCTTACGGATATTCCCAAAGAATGGAAAAAACTTCTTGCTGAGCTGGGTGAATCGATAGCGGTTTTAAAAGGCAGATTTTCAGATTTGCAGGGCATGCACCGGAACGACCGGTATATGCTGATACAAACACTTATTGGCGTAATGCCATTTGCGAAAGATCATGATGAGCAACTCAGCGAAAGACTGGAGCAGTTTGTGCAGAAAGCACTCCGGGAAGCGAAGAAGAGATCAGACTGGGCGGCGCCTAATGAAGAATATGAGGCCGAGTTGTCGGGCTTTGCGACGGCTCTTACAGATAACAAAAACAAAAGTAGTAAACAGCTTCAGGATTTTATAGCGCGAATTGCCGATTTCGCTATTGTAAATAGTTTGGTACAGCTGATTTTAAAGTTTACCTGTCCGGGTATTCCGGATGTATACCAGGGTACTGAATTATGGGATTTAAGCATGGTAGATCCTGATAACCGGAGGGCAGTTGATTACCCTGAGCGGAGCAAACGCTTAGAATCATCTTCCACCCAAACCCTCCATGAGCTTTGGCAGAGCCGTTTAACAGGAACAATCAAACTGAAACTGGTGCAACAACTAATGGGTTTGCGAAAATCCGCGTCGGATATTCTGGAGGAAGGTGACTACATTCCACTTAAAGTAAAAGGGAGACATTCCAAACACATCCTTTCTTATGCCAGAAAATACCGTAATGAGTGGATTGTTGTGGCTTTACCAGTTGGCTTAGCCAGGGCATGTGACGGAGCTGATATCGATGCATGTGCAGGGCTATGGAAAGATACTGAAATCATATTGCCAAAGGGTGCACCTTTAGGTTGGTCAGATTTGCTTTCGAAAAGGGAAGGACACAAAGATGTGCTGAAAAAGGGTTTGGATGTAGCTGAACTTTTTGATCAGTTGCCTTTTGCAGTGATTAAGCTTGTGAGCAGACCGGCGGAGAGAAGTGCGGGAATACTGATGCATATCAGTTCGTTGCCATCCGCTTTTGCAATCGGTGATATCGGTCCTGAAGCCTATAGGTTTGTGGATTTTCTTCAGAAAGCAGGCCAAAAATACTGGCAAATCCTTCCTATTACGCCGGTTAGTAAAGGCAATGGCTATTCGCCATATTCCAGCAATTCTTCCAGCGCTGGCAATGTGTTGTTTATCAGTCCGGAGCTGCTTTTTGAAAAGGGCTTATTAGATCAAAGTGATTTAACCGCTTTTGAGAACCCCGCGAGAGATCAGGTTAGATTTGAAGTTGCGGGTGAGCAAAAAAGCTTATTGCTCGAAAAAGCTTATCAGTACTTTATGAGTGGTCAGTTTGATGATATTCGCCAGGATTTTAACAATTTTCTGAAGCATAATGAAAGTTGGCTAGGGGAGTATGCCTTATATACAGTACTCCAGCAGCAACTGCAATCTGAGGAATGGTACCATTGGCCTGAACCATATAAATGCAGGGACGAAAAGACGCTTAGGGATTTTGAGGAACAATATCAACAGGAGATTGAAGCGATAAAGTGGCAACAGTTCATTTTTTTTGAGCAGTGGGGCGAGTTGAAACAATATGCAAACTTACGGGGGATATCCTTTATCGGAGATCTGCCTTTCTATATCGATTACGCAGCGCATGAGGTTTGGGCAAATCCGTCACTGTTTATGCTGGATGAGGATTTGAAACCCACGGCGCTGGCTGGCGTTCCACCCGATTATTTTAATGAAGAGGGGCAGCTTTGGGGGATGCCCATATTTAACTGGGCCACAATGAAAGAAAATGGTTATCAGTGGTGGATGAAGCGGATCAAAAACAATCTGGAACATTTCGACCTGCTCCGACTGGATCATTTCAGGGCGTTCTCTGCATACTGGTCGATACCAGCCGGGGAGAATACAGCCATTTCAGGGAAATGGGTAGATGGTCCTGCTGATGATTTTTTCAATTCCATCGAACCGGAATTAATTAAGCGCCTTATTGCAGAAGATCTTGGTGAAGCGAGTGAAGGCGTTGAAGAGCTTCTAAGTAAATTCAGGCTGCCGGGAATGCGGGTGGTTCAGTTCGCCTTAGGTGCAGATGTATCTGCTTCCTCCCACATTCCTCACAATTATGAATCGCCCAATATCATTGCTTATTCTGGCACCCACGATAATAATACAATTAAGGGTTGGTTTAATACCGAAGCAGATGCTGCAACCAGAAAGCGCCTTGAGGTTTACACCGGACAGGCAGTACAAAAGAAAAATATCAATAAAATCCTGATCACGCTAATCTATTCTTCTATTGCAAGGACTGCAATACTGCCTATACAAGATATTTTAGGACTTGATGAGCGCAGCAGAATGAATACGCCCGGTACGCGAACCGGCAACTGGGGTTGGCGCCTTAAAAAAGGCTATTTAACTGAACTGCTTTCGAAAGAATGGAGCAGGCTTACAGAATTATACGGGAGACGATAGTGTATTGACTTATCGTTCATGTGTTCAGCTGTTTGTGGGACAATTGATGGTGAACACATGAACGATAAGGTTAATTAATTTTTACTTGTCATTAAGGGGATTTCAAACCAGAATTCGGAGCCAACATTAATTTCACTATCTACGCCGATTTTACCGTGATGGCGGTGGATGATTTGCGACGATATATAGAGACCTAAGCCCAGGCCTGAGAAATTGCTGGAAGATTCTTCGACTCTAAAGAAGCGGTCGAAAATAAATTCTGATTTATCTTCAGGAATACCAATACCCTGATCTTTGACTGATAATTTCAATGCTTTACCATCCGCTTTTGCCTTCACGAAAATTTCTTTTCCTTTAGGCGAATATTTAATGGCGTTGGACAGGAAATTAGAAATCACCTGCTCAATCCGGTTTTTGTCTGCATAAATGGTTACATTTTCAACCTCGCAGATTACACGCTGATCGCCGAGGTTGCCCTGAATCCCATCTATAGCTTCATTAACCACTTCCGATACCATGAATTCAGAAAAACTAAATGTCATTTTACCAGCTTGTATTTTGGTTACATCAAGCAGATCATCCACCAGTCTGGTGAGTTTACCCACCTGCCTGTCTGCTTTATCAATAAAGGCAAAAATATTGTCAAACTTTTTGTCCCTCGCCATTTTCATAGCAAACTGCATATATCCTTTAATGCTGGTAATCGGTGTTTTGAGTTCATGGCTGGCAATGCTCATGAATTCATCTTTTTTATTCATCTGATCCCTGGTGGTGCGCTGGGCAATGATGAGGTCAGTAACTTCAAAACCAAAAAATGATATGCCGTCGATTTTTCCATTGGAAGCATATACCGGATTGATGATGAGATCGAACCAGCTATCGGTTTGCTTACCGGTAACCTGATCCTTTTGCTGAAGCTGATAGGAATTGGCAACATAGGTTTGTCCGGTTTTCATTACCTGCTGTTCAATCTCCAGCAGCTGAGGTGTGCCGAACTGCGAGTTTTTAGCGAGTGTTTTACCTATATATTCTGATTGACCGTCGAAGGCGGCATAAGCCTCATTCACGAACTCGTAGGTTAGTGCTGCACCGCGGCGAATGCTGATCAGGGCAGGTGCTTTTTTGAATATGCTGTGAAACTCGTCCTGCTGTTTTTTAATCAGTTGCTGCAACTCATTTCGGCGCTTTTCATTATGCTTTTGCTTGGTAATGTCGATAACATAGGTTACAGCATCAAGCTTGTTTTCCTCATCAAGGACTGCAGAACCCACCATTACGTCGATCAGCTTGCCGTTTTTAGCTCTGTATTGCTTCTCGAAAGGAGGGCAGAAGCCCTCGGTTTTAAGCAGATCGGCCGATATTCTGCTGATGGGCATGAATTCTTCAGGGGTGAGGTCTATCCAGTTGATATTACCCTGCTCAAAATCTTCAATGCTATAGCCCAGCATATCGAGGAAGATATGATTGGCGTTATCGATTCTTCCGGTGTCGATATCGGAGAAAATCATTCCAATCACATTGGAATCAAATATTTTTCTGAATTTACGTTCAGTTAAATTGAGTTTAGTTTCGGTATCAGCCAGTGTTGAGATATCAAGGATTGAACCAACCATCCGGTAAGGGATTTGATTCGCATCAATGATGATGCTGCCCCGATCAAGAATGGTGGCATAACTGCCATTGGCTTTCTTTAAACGATATTGTGCAGACCAATGCTCATCACCATTATTGATCGCATTGTATACGCTTTCCTTTACCCGTTCACGGTCATCGGCATGGATAATATCAAAGTAGAAAGCAATATTCTGGTTGGTGATATCCTCAGGGTAACCAAACATGGTGTTGAAGTTGCTGCTTCGCCACATGGTATTATCCGCCAGATTCCAGTCCCAGATGGTATCGTTGGTAGCCTGGGAAACGAGGTTAAACCTGGTTTCACTTTCCGATAATTTTTGCGTTCGCTCGTTTACCTTGAGTTCAAGCTGTGAATTTAACTGTTTCAGGCTTTCGCGCGCCTGGAGAAGATCATTATAGTTTTTCCTGATTTTTTCGTCGGCCAGCTTCTGTTTCGAAATATCGGTTAAGGTAGCTACAAAGCCATCAGACATTTTCACGGCAACCACCTGTACCCAGCTTCGGTTATTCAATTGAAGTTCGAGCTGCAGGTTTGTGCCTTTCTCCACTACGCTGATATATTTTTGCATCAATGCACCATCACTAAGCTCCGCAAGGTTTTCAGAGAAGCCCGCATTTAGCAATTCATGCTGACTGCGTTTAAGAATTCTGGTGGCCTGATCGTTTAAGGAGATACAGGTAAAGTCGGTGATAAAGTGTTGTTTATTTCTGATGGCCTTAAATGCCAGGATACCATTCGGACTCGCATTGAACACCCCTGATATGATATTATTGAGTTCGGTTAGTTTGGAAATATCTACAAAAGTAATTACTACACCATCCGTTTTTTTATCCTTTCTGATATAAGGTAATATCCTGAGAAGACTACTTGCTCCGTTTTTAAGCAATATCTCCTTCTCCATTACTTTTCCTTTAGATAACACCTGCTGAATATCATCGGTCAGATTTTCAGCAATAATGTTGTGCGAGATCTGCTCGATAGAACGACCAATATCCGCTTCGATGAGGTTAACCATTTTAATGGCCGCCACATTGAACTTCCGGATGTACATATCTGCATCAACAAAGATCTGCCCAATATCGGTACTGCGGAAATAGTTATCGAGGTCATCATTCAGGTCTATCAGCTCCTTTATCTTAAGCTGGTGTTCGGTGTTGAGGGTGTGTAATTCTTCGTTCAGTGATTGCAGTTCCTCGTTGCTGGACTGAAGCTCTTCATTGGCCGAGAGGAGCTCTTCGTTGGTTGACTGGAGTTCCTCATTTGTGGTCTCCATCTCTTCAACGGCCAGCTGCAAGTGGCTCCTGGTTTCATTCAGCTCGGCTTCAAGTTCAAATATATATTCATTCTGGTTGCCATCCTGAAAGTCGAACATCCCTGCACTATCTTTTTCAGGAATATTTTCTGCAACACTTTCACCAAATACGATAAGTGTAAATCCACTACCGTGACTGGCATCTGGCGGTTGAACGGATACATTGAGGTAGGTTTCCTTATCCCCGCGTTCAAAACGCAGTCTGCGCAAGTGGATTTCCTCGTTTGCTTTCCAGGCTTTGCGTATGGCGGTGTTTAAAGTGATCGACAGTTCTTTGGAAACCATCTTCAGGATGTTCAGCTCTATCTTGCCATCGGGTAGCGAAAGGTATTTGCGGTAATCTCCTATAGCATCTTGTATGATGTATGACTTATCGATATAAATTCCGATAAAGCCCAGGCCCTTAGTGACGAAATCGTTGAAGTTGCGTTCAATCTGGCTAAGGGGAGTTTCATGGATTCCGTATTTCTTTTTTTCCTGATCGGTTACTGACCGGGAACCAGTGTTATAGGTATTGTATCCGGCATAATTGATTATACCTGTTTTTTGATACAGTTTCCACTTACCGGAGATTTCTGTTAATCCGTTTTTTAAAGATGCTGCAGTTTCACTGGACCCTAAAAAAAGGTAACCGCCATGGTTGAGTGAGAAGTGAAAGATGGACAGTATTTTTTCCTGCAGGATGCTGTTGACATAAATCAGCATATTCCGGCAGGTAACCACATCATTTTTAATGAATGGAGGAGATTTAGTTACGTCGTGTTTAGCAAAAACTACTTGTTTACGTAAGGTGGAGGTTACGCTGTAATATTTGCCATCCTGAACCACATATTTTTTAAACAGGCGGGCTGGAATTTCTTTTTTAATGTTGAGCGGGTACTGATTCCGACCGGCAATTTCGATGCTTTTGTCGTCTATATCTGTAGCAAAAATCTTGATATCGATTTTTTTCTTTGATTTTTCCACGCATTCGTTTGCAATCATGGCTACTGTATAAGCCTCCTGGCCGGTGCTACAGGCACAGACCCATATTTTTAGGGAGTCAACAGCTTTTTTTCTGCTGATGAGTTCGGTAAGTTGTTTCGAAAATGCTTCGAAGGCGCCACTGTCTCTGAAGAATTTGGTTACGCCAATTAAAAAATCTTGCCCCAATACACCAACTTCTGTATTGTTTTTGCGCAGTAGGGACACATATTCATCAAGTGTGCGCTTGCCGTTCTCGTTCATGCGCCTTCCAATTCTACGGATGATGGTTGGCGTTTTGTACAAATTAAAATCGTTCCCGCTCTGCTCATATACCAGTGAGAAAATTTCATCGAGCAATTTCTCGTCGATTTTTCCATTTTCGAGCACCTTAACAGGCTCTTCATTCACGTAGTTAAACAGCTCGCGACTAATATCTGCGGGGAGGAGTACGAAGTCGGCATTTCCGGATGCAATTGCACTATTGGGCATTCCATCGAACTTAGCCGATGTGGGCTCCTGAACAATCACCATGCCGCCACAGTCTTTTATGGCCTGTATTCCTTTGGTGCCGTCGGTTCCTGTTCCTGAAAGAATCACGGCAATGGCCTTTTCCTTTTTATCCTCGGCAAGGGTATAGAGGAAGTGATCAATTGCCGTATTGGGGGCTTTGACCAGGGATTTATCGGCTAGTTTTAAACGACCGTTACTCACGGTCATCAGTTTGTTATTGGGTATAATGTAAACGCAGTCCTGCTGTATGGCCATATCGTGTGCCGCCTCAAATACCTTCATGTGGGTATGTTTGGCCACCAGTTCAACCAGTAAACTTTTATAATCGGAGGAGAGGTGCTGTATAACAATAAAGGAAAAGCTGGCATTTGCCGGCATATTATCAAAAAATTCGTGAATGGCCTCCAGTCCACCGGCAGATGCCCCGATTGCCACGATGTACTTATCAAATCTTCTTGTGCTTTCTACAGCCATTTTAATGCTCACTCGTTTTTATTTAAATGGTTTTTTCATTTCTGAATCCCAGAAGAAAATTTCTGAATGATTCTGCTGCCTCAATTTCGGTAGCTGTCCATTTCGCCGACTGTCCCCTTACAGTTTGTTGCCAAAGCTTAAAAGAGTTTCTGGGGTGATAGTTTATGCCATCTCTATCGAAACTAATCGCTTCATTCGGGTTGCCACCCCAGTTAATTTCCCTGATCAATTCTGGCCTGAAAAAAATCAGTATATCCTCATTATTGGTTCCGAAGGGAATGGCTAAAACTCCACTGGCTAATTCCATGTAGGGCTCGGCCTCATCGTATGCCCGGCCTAACGATTGCGTATTATATATGCCATCAGCAGCTTTGCGTGATGCCCATAAAAGCAGGTTTTCCAATTCCCCGTCCTGTGGCGTTGAGCCGCCAGTAGAGATATTACCATTTATTTTCAGCGCAAATCCAGTTGAATTAAACAGCGAAAGTACATATTTGTTTTCATCTGATGTAAGCCCTTTCTCAATACTTTCGTTGTTAAATATGGTTTCTACTACAGCAGCTTGTATCTTCAGCATTTCGGCACTGCGTCCTAATTCTTCCTGTTTGATGACAGATGAGATGCGGTAGGATATTTCCATACTTAGCCATTCGAAGATGGACCTTACTTCGAGGCCCAGGTATTTTTCTGTGATGTGGTGGCAGGATATCAGACCCCACAACTGGCCCTCTACCATAACCCTGATGGACATGGAGGCTGCGACATTCATATTGGCCATGTATTCCAGGTGTACTGCTGCAATACTTCTCAGATTGCAGTCAGACAGGTCTAAAAATCCGTGTATAATGGGATTGATAACCGGGAAAAGCCGGGAAGCTTTATAATTTCTATTTGGAATTAGGCGGTAAGGGTTTTTGATGTATAACGCCCGGGCCTGTTTCGGCACATCGGATGCCGGAAAAGTCTGGCCAAGATAGCTTTCCAACTCTCCGGTGATCTCCTCGGCGAGTACTGTACCGTTCCACTGGTGATCAAACTGATACATGCGAATGCCATCGAATCCTGCAATCCTTCGGATTTCACGAATACTGGCCTGGCAGATTTCATTTAAATTTTCCGTAGTTTCCAATACAGAGATGAACGACCTTACTTCCTGAAAAACTTCTGAGAAGCTGCGTTCAGGAATTTTATCATCTTTTTCTATCTCCAGAATCGCGAGTTCTTTTTTAACATGAAGCAATACATTAAGGATAAGCTCTTGACCCTCCATTTGATAGGTGCACCTTAAAGGCACTCTGTTTCTTTGTCCTTTAGCGATCTCATTTTGCAGGGATTCCAAATCCAGACCGGGGAAGAGTGATGATATGCTGGTATTGATCAGCTGCCGGATATCGCTGCCAGTAAGCTCTTCGATGTTTTCGCTGCCCTGAACAATATTTAATGTCTGATGATCCAATACCAATAAATAACCATAGTCCTGGATGGAGTTGGTTTGGTGTATGGCCAGGTTTCCGCAGAATTCCGCATCGTAGTTTTTTTGATCTTCCATAGTTTAATGTCGTATCTGATAATACAGCAGGAACTTTATTTTCCTGATAATTTAATGCACGTGGATTGACGTCCGAGATAAAAGTATGTATTTTTCTGTAAAATCCGTTGATTACATTGGTTCACTTGCTTGTTGGCCGCTAATTGCAATAATCTACGCTAAGGGATATTTCCTTTTGACTAAGCGGTGACCTGTGCGGAAGCAAGCTATACCTACATTTGGTTTTAAATCTTTATTTTATGAAGAACATAGGTTTTTTATCATTCGGCCATTGGTCTGATCATCCTTCGTACCTCACTCGCAGTGCGGGTGATACTTTGCTACAGTCAATTGATTTAGCGGTAGCAGCAGAGGAAATTGGTTTGGATGGGGCTTATTTCCGGGTTCACCATTTTGCGAGGCAGCTGGCGTCGCCATTTCCCTTGCTTTCGGCAATCGGGGCAAAAACAAAAACTATAGACATTGGTACAGGCGTGATCGATATGCGGTATGAAAATCCGCTATATATGGTTGAGGATGCAGGTGCTGCCGATCTGATTTCGGGTGGTCGTTTGCAACTTGGGGTAAGCCGTGGTTCGCCGGAGCAGGTTATTGAAGGCTGGAGACACTTTGGCTACGTGCCTCAGGAGGGAGAAACCGATGCAGATATGGGTAGAAGGAAAGTACTGGAATTTCTGGATAAGCTGGATGGAACCGGATTCGCACAGCCAAATCCCAATCCGATGTTTCCAAATCCTCCGGGACTACTACGCCTGGAACCGCATTCGGCAGGGTTACGGGAGCGCATCTGGTGGGGAGCTGCATCGAATGCTACGGCAATATGGGCAGCTGAAAATGCCATGAATCTGCAAAGTTCTACCTTAAAGTTTGATGAGAACGGTAAACCTTTCCATATTCAGCAGGCCGAGCAAATCAGGCTTTATAAAGATGCATGGAAAAAAGCGGGACACAGCCGTGAGCCTAAGGTTTCGGTTAGCCGGTCTATATTTGCCCTGGTGAATGAGCAGGACAGGTATTACTTTGGTAACCAGGGTAAAACTTCCGATAGTTTTGGCTACATCGAGGCTGATCAGCGTGCAGTTTTCGGTAAAAGCTATGCGGCAGAGCCTGATGTGCTCATTGAGGAATTAAGAAAAGATGAAGCGATACAGGAGGCGGATACGGTGTTACTGACCATTCCAAACACCCTCGGGGTTGATTACAACATCCATATATTGTCGTCCATACTGGAGCACGTTGCGCCAGCATTGGGTTGGAAATAAGCGGATTTTGCTTGCGGGAAAAACATCTTATCATCATCTTTAAATTGTAAGGTTCTGTAAATCAGTTGTGCCTGAAATATCTTGAAACTTTATGTGACCAGCCATGTTGCACCAATACTCATTAATATTGATGGGACATTTATTATTCACATGAAAAAAATATTTATTTCAAGCTTATTTTCCCTGGCCTTATTTACAGGAGTGGCTCAGGCGCAGATTCAAAAAGGCAATGTTATGGTTGGCGGTAACATTACAAACATCAATTTAGGTTTAGATGATCCTAAAATTTTCAGTGTAGACATCACTCCGAAGGCAGCATGGTTTATTCAGGATAACCTGGCATTGGGTGGCTATGTAAACTTCGGTTTGGAAACTGCCAAAAATTCGAACACTACAACCAGTTACGGTGTAGGTGCATTGGGCAGATACTATGCGGGTAAAGATACCGAGGTATTGCGTCATGGTCGTTTCTTCGCAGAGGCAACAGCAGGTATTGGTGGTGTTAATGTAAGCAAAGGTGGTGGTAACACCAACGGTTTAAACCTAAGTGTTGGGCCAGGTTTCGCTTATTTCGTAACACCTAACATCGGTTTGGAAACTTTATTAAAATATAACGGATTGGTTGGATTTGGTAGTGCTACTACACAAAGCAATTTGAACCTTTCGTTTGGCTTCCAGATTTACCTCCCTGGTCAGCGTACTGCAAATAAAGTAAAAGGCGACGTGAAGTAGTCAACCTTATGATACTAAAGACCGGCATTTAGCAATAGATGCCGGTTTTTCTGTTTTGTACAGGGCAGGCGTGAGTGGATGTTTGGTGGGTAAAAGGCGGATATAAGGTGGGTGAGAGGCGGGGAGGAATACAGATTAACTTAATATCTTTTCTTTAAACGAATTTATCTTGATTTCCATACCTACTTTAATGATTCCGGAACCTTTATGAAGCAGGTTTTGACCGAACATGATTTTATTATTCAGGCTGCGGTATCCTGCCAGTGTTTTAAGGGGTTCGGCACTTTTGGTGGCTGTTTGCTGGTTCACCGTAACGAGAACACACCGGGCGCAGGGTTTAACTGCCGAGAATGAAATGCTACCCATTTCAAAGGAGTCAAATGCGTCTTCTGCATGCGGTTCGCCTCCCGTAAATACAAAATTAGGACGGAAACGGTCCATCAGTACCGGTGTTTCCAGTTTTTCATTCAGCTGATCCAGTGAAGCCTGACCAATCATCAGGCAGGGGTAACCGTCTGCAAAGCTTACAATTTCCTGATGAGCTGCATATTTTGGATCGACGATTCTCCGGGCTTGTTCCGGCATACTCACCAGTCGCACCGGCATATTCATGAAACCGGAAAACCAGTCGCTCACACTTTTGTCTACCTCAATGCCTTCAGTTAAATCATCCCAGATTGTAACAGGAATAGGTTTTCCTGTAGTTTCGCCAATTGGAAATGTAATTCGCAAAGTGGGGTTTTCCTTGTGCGCGACAGTAAGGTTTTCAGCAGTAATCGATACCTCTAAAAGTGATAATTGTGGGTACTTCCTTTGCGTAATAAACGTACCGGTGTCATCAATCAAAACCCATTTCCGGTCGTACAACAGTCCTGTTTCTGCTATCGCAGATTCGGGTAAGCTAATGCCTCCCAATGATTTGATGGGGTATATATAAATTGCTGAAAGCTGAAACCTGTTCATGGGTTAAAGATAGCAATGCCATCAAAAAACCAAAAGAAGTATTTGTTAAAATGCTGTGATTTAGTGTCGGTTGCCTTGTATCACTTTAAAAACGTGTAAAACCTGAGGGAATAGGGCATCCATACTTTCCTGTGCGCCTTTTACTGATCCGGGAAAAGTTAAAACCAGCGTATCGCCGATTAATCCGGCAACACTTCTGGATAACATGGCATAGGGCATCCGTTCCTGTCCATAGCGCCTGGCTGTTTCCATAATGCCATCAATGGATTTTTCAATTAATGGTGCAACCGCCTCACTGGTCACATCCCTAGGTGACAGTCCGGTTCCGCCTGTGAAAATCAACAGGTCCACCTGAGTGGCCAGTGTTTTTACTTTATCCTGAATGAGGTTGAAATCATCTGGAATTACTTCATAAGTACCTGTTTCTATTCCGAAAGATGCGAGTTTGCTGATAATGGCTTTGCCGGATTTGTCCACACCGCTACCAGATGAGATGGTGTCAGAGCACACCATTACTGCAGCTGTTAAATCTGCATAGTCCAGTTTATTAAAGTCAGTTTTTCCGCCTGATTTTTTAAGGAGCCTGATGTTTTCAATCTCAACCCCTTTGTCGATCGGTTTGAGCATATCGTACATGGTTAGGGCGGTAACTGAGGCGCCATGCATGGCTTCCACTTCTACACCTGTTTTATAAATGGTATGCACTTCTACGGCGATGATGATGGTTAAATCTTTTATTTCGTAGGTGATCGAAGTAAATTCGACCGGCAGGGGGTGACAGTCAGGAATCACATCACTGGTTTTTTTTACCCCTAATAAACCTGCTGCCCGGGCGAATTCAAATACATCCCCTTTAGGTACTTTTCTTTGTTCAACGGCTTCAATAGTTTCTTTTCGCGAAACTTTAAGGGTTGCAGTGGCAATCGCAATGCGAAGGGTATTTGATTTATGCGTAATGTTAACCATACTATTTATTTTCTTTCCACTGATGTGTACCGTCTTCAAAAACTTCTTTCCCCCAGATGGGCAGTTCCGCTTTCAGGCGTTCGACTACTTCTTCACAGGCATCAATGGCCGGTTTTCGGTGTGCGGACGAGGTAAAAACAAAAAGGCAGATTTCGCCTGCTTTAACTAAACCCAGCGATTGGTAAACATGCATGCAGGTGAGGGGGTATTTTGCGAAAACTGCTTCCCTTATTTCATCCATCTGTTTTAGAGCCACATCTTCGAAAGCGGTATAATCAATGGCCGATACCAGTTTACCGTCAATCTCATCTGCTCTGACTTGTCCCAGAAATATGCTGTGCCCCCCAATATTGGTTTTGGTGCTATGCTTGCTGATGCTTGTGGAAATAAAGTCGGGGGCAATCGGGCCTTCCACGAATATATTTTTGATTTTCTTTTCGCTCATGCTAAGTTGTTAAAAAGTGTTTCCTCCACTTTGCTATGCCTCCTTTTAAGCTGTATATTGTTTTTGTATGGCCATATTTCTGATGCAGAGCTTCAGCTGCGGCTACACTTCTGACGCCGTGCTGGCACAGAAGCACAATATTGTTTTGTGTTATTTCAGATGATAAGAAATTATCAAATGCCGACATGGGTACCTGTTTGTAAGTTTCAGTATCCAATCTCGGAAACTCATGTTTTTCACGCACATCGATGATGATGGTGGATTCCTCTTCGCTGAGGTTTAGCATACTTTCCACATCAATTTCAATATAGCTGTGGTTTAAAGGCATTGTATCTGGATCACTGGCTTCCATGACCAGCGGTGTATCATCCTTCGAGGGACTTATATTCATTTCGTATTGCTGCTGGCTGAGCAGATTATAATGTAATAATTTGTTGATCAGTGGTTTCCCGATTCCGGTAATCAGTTTAATGATTTCCCCGGCGGCCATTGTGCCCATAATACCGGGTAAAACGCCTAATATACCATTTTCTGCGCAATTTGGAATTTCCCCATGAGCAGGTGGAACTGGAAATATGTCCCTGTAATTGGTTTTCCGGCCATCTGCATCCGGCACATTAAAAATGGCAAGTTGCCCTTCGAAACCCGAAACGGCTGCGAAAACCAGAGATTTATGGAGCTGTACACAGGTGTCATTGATGAGGTATCTGCTGTCGAAATTATCTGTTCCGTCGAAGATAATATCGTAATCCCTGAAAACTTCTGCAATGTTTTGAGTACTGATGCGAAGCAGGTGGATTCTATATTGGGGATCGGGATTCATCTCCTGAAGCCTGTTTGCTGCCACGCTGGCCTTTTTAGACCCAATGTCGGTGGTTCCGAACAATACCTGCCTGTGCAGGTTAGATAATTCTATTGTGTCATTGTCGGCAATACCGATATAGCCAACACCTGCTGCTGCGAGGTATTGCAGTGCAGGGCATCCCAAACCGCCTGCACCAATCACCAACACCCTTGCCTGTAAAAGCAGTTGCTGTGCTTCGTGGCCGAAGCCACTCAAAATCAGTTGCCTTTGATAACGTTCGGTATCCATACTATCCTCCTGAAAAAGGGGGCATAATGGCAATGCTATCCCCGTTTCTGATTTGACTTTCCTGTTGAACCAGGTTTTTGTTTAAAGCAAGTTTATATTTCATTCCGGCAAGCCGAGGAAAGGTTTTCTCCAGATAGTTTTGCAAACCGCTGGTGGTTTCAATGCCATTAATTTGTATTTTCTGGTTTGGAATAAATTCCGAAATCCTGCCAAAACTGATCACTTCTATTTCCATTCTTTTAAATCTTGACGATCACGCGTGAGGTATCAACAATACGCTTACGCTTTCTCCTGCTTTAAATTGTTCGCGCTCTTCATCCAGCTGAATCAGGCAGTTTGCCTGTGCAAAAGAACTCAAACGATACGACTCCTGCGCACCAAGTAGCGTGGCTTTCCCGTTTTTGAAGTTTCCCTTCAGAAAATGAGTCAGTCCTTTTGGTTTCCGATAATCGTGGGTCAGCACCCCCTCAAACGCATGTACACTGTTTTCCTTATTGGATAATCTTTTTATTGCCGGTAGCACATAATTATAGTAACAATTCAGCACTGATGAGGGATTTCCCGGAAGACCAAAAATAACTTTATCTCCCTTTTTTCCAAAATATAAAGGTTTTCCGGGTTTCTGTTTCACTTTATGGAAAACCTGCTGAACACCACAGGCGGCTGATGCCTGAACAACGAAGTCGTAGTCGCCAACACTCACTCCTCCGGTGAGTAATACCACATCATTGTTTTCCAAAGCTGTTTTTAACACCGTTGTCAGCGCTTCGAGTGTATCCGCTGCTGTCAATAATGCTACAGTTGAAATGCCTTCCTGGTGTAGTGCAGCAGCGAGCGAATAAGAATTGGATTCATAAACCTGTCCGAATTTTAAAGGCAAACCAGGTTGCTGCAATTCATCACCCGTGAGGATGATGCCGATTTTAGGCATGGGGTAAACCTCCACTTCACTGATTCCTATTCCGGCTAAAAAGGCCAGTGCCGGGGGACTCAGCAGATTGCCTTTTTGCATGGCCAGTTTTCCGGCAGTGATTTCTGATCCAATTTGACGGACATTAGCGCCCGGCAGGAGTTTTTCATCATCAAAGCTAATTTGATTCCCGATTCTGGTCACTTTCTCCTGCATTATCACCGTATCGGCCCCTTTAGGGAGTGGCGCACCAGTAAAAATTCTGCTGGTTTCACCGGTTTTTATTGTAAGTTCATGGCTTGTACCTGCTGCCATTTCGCCAACGAGCAGCAATTCCTTTCCCTTATCTTCAAATATAATGGCATAACCATCCATAGACGACTGGCGAAAGGCCGGAATATTGAAGGCTCCTAAAATATCTTTTGCTAAAATGTGGCCTGCGGCGTGCAAAAGCGGTTTAATCTCCGGTTGCAGGGCAGCTGTATGCTCGGTGACCAGCTGTTTTGCTTCACTTACACTGATCATGTCTTATCCTCCAATGGTTATCATGCTCCGGTTCTTGATGGCGTCTGCATCAATGTTTTCAAAATTAGTGATGAGCTGTCCGCCGAGTTCCTTTTTCTTGCTCCAAATGGAAGCTTTGATCAGGGGCAGGACATCTTCATTCCTTCTCAATGCATTCAGCAGATCAGTTTCCCCGTCGGAAAACAAACAGTTTTTAAGTTTCCCGTCGGCGGTGAGTCGCATCCGGTTGCAGGTGCTGCAGAATGGAGCAGTCATGGTGCTGATCACCGCAAAAGATCCTTCATGTCCGGGGATCATGAATGCCTTTGCTGTATCGTGCGGGGCTGATTTCACAGGTAAGGTGATAAAATCTTGTTCAATGAGGTTCAGGATTTCCTGGTAGGAAAACATCTTATTGCTGGTCCACTTATTACCGGTAAAGGGCATAAATTCTATAAACCTGATCTGGATGGGGTTGTGTTTTGTCCAGTCGATGAAATCTTTGATTTCTCCATCATTCAGACCTTTCATCACCACCATATTGATTTTAACCGTAATTTTATGTTGCAGCAATAGTTCTATATTACTTCGTACTTGGTGGAATACATCCCGTCGGGTAATCATGAAAAACTTTTCAGGTTGCAGGGTGTCGAGGCTGATGTTTACGGTTTTGATACCTGCTTCGATTAAAACCGGCAGCATTTCGGCAATCCTTGTACCGTTTGTGGTGATTACCAGCTCTACGGGAAGTTTGCCGAGGCCGCGGATAATTTCAGCAGCATCTTTACGTACGAGAGGTTCTCCACCTGTAAGGCGGATTTTTTTTACGCCCTGTTCTACAAAAGTCTTTGCAAGGGCCAGCACTTCATGAGGTTGCATCAGGCGTGAGGCCGGAGTAAAATCGTAATCCTCTTCCGGCATACAATAAAAGCATCTGAAGTTGCAATTATCAGTTAACGATATCCGCAAATAATCATGCACCCTCCCAAACGAATCTTCTATCATTTACTGTTTATTAAATTATTATAGTCTTTTTCGGTATCTATATCAATTTCTCCCATTTCAAACGGAATACTTGCCACATCCTCAATATACTGTTTTATTAAACCTTTTGCACCATTTGTGCCGTTTAAAGTTAACAATTCTCCGAAGTATTTTTTGTTGAACAGTGCAGGGGTGCCAGTTGTTTTCGCATATGTGCAGGTGATGATATTTTGTTGAACAGTATTGGACTTATTTACCAGGTCATTGAGTATGGAATCTGAAATATAAACCTGGTCGGCAACCATAATGATGATGTTTTCCAATTGTGCATTTTTTGCGAGTGCTGTCTGAAGTCCGAAGGCAATACTGGATGACATCCCTTGTTCCCAATCCGGATTTATGGCATAAACCGCTCCGGCATGTCTGGAATGTCCTAGAATCTCTTCTGCATACGCACCAAGTACCACAACTATCGGGCGGAATGCGGTATTCAAGGCAGCTGTGACCGCAATATCCAATAACATCTGTCCGTTGTAACGCAGCAATTGCTTTGGTTTTCCCATTCTGCTTGAATTACCTGCTGCCAGGATAATGATACCAGTATCCATTAATTAGTTTTTGAATCGTATACGTGTATGGGTTGTTTTTTCTCTTTAAGCATGCCTGCTGATGCACCTGCAAATAATGCTTTTATTTCTGCGATCACAGAGACTGCAATTTCTTCTGCAGTTTCGGCACCAATATCGAGTCCGATGGGCCCGTTTATTCTGGCTTCCTGTGCAGATTTTCCGAGTTCTTCCAGCATTCTGACCAATTTCTTCTTTGGCCCTAAGGTGCCTATATAGGGGGCTTTAGTTTCCAGAAGCAGATTCAACAGGGCAGTATCGTAATTGTAGTTATGCGTCATCAGTACAAAAGCAGTTTGCCCGTCTATTTCTAACAGAGGAATAAGCTGCTCCGGTTTTGCCACCAGAACCTGCTTAGCTGTGGGGAATCTTTGTGTAGTGGCATGCGTTTGCCGGCCATCGGCTACGATGATTTCCCAACCTAAAATGTTTGCCATCCCGGCAAGGGGCTGTGCATCGTTTCCGGCGCCTGCAATGATGAGTTGAACAGGCGGAGGAATGAACTCCAGGAAAGCATCGAACTCATCTGCTCCGATGGCATAAGATTCGAATCTCGATAATCTGAGTTTCAATACATCAAATGCATCATTTTTTAATGTACCTGAAATTTCCTCCGAAACTTTATCCAGTATGTGGTTTTCCCTGAACAACATGGCTGAGCCAGGTTGCGTTTTGCTATTTAACGAAAACAGGGTCGCAATTACGCAGTTTTCTCTTAATCTATTTGCTTCCTTTAAGATTTCAATGGGGTTGAGTTGATCTTCAGCAAAGATGGGTTCGAAAAGGATGTGCACAATGCCGTTGCAACCCAGCTGGACTCCGAATTTAGCATCGTCCTCATCTGTGGTATCGTAGGTAACGAGTTTATTTTCACCCTGATGAATGGCTGAAAGTGCTTTCCTCAATGCATCGCCTTCCAGGCAACCGCCACTGATGGCACCCGTAAGCATGCCGTCGTCGGTAACCAGCATTCTGGCGCCAGGCCTTCTGTAGGAAGAACCCTCTACTTTAACCACGGTTGCCAATGCCGACTTTTTACTTTCGGCTATGGCTTTCTGGTAAGCGCCGAGGATATCAACAATCTCTTTCATATAGGGAATATAACAGCTAAACTACGAAACCGGTGTGAAATAAAATCAAATACTTATGGAAACGGTAATTTTGGTAGATATATCCGTGATTTATATAAGCACTGCCCCGGAAAATCGTGGGATTTTTGTAAATTTGTTGCTTTAAACACTAATTTTAGCTAAGTGAAAACCATTTTTCACTCACAGATTCTACCTTTATTGCCAGTCCAGAATTTTCAAATCCCGTTATCAAAAACTAGATGAACAAGTATTTTTCCAGCATAATTCTTCCATTATTAACACACATTTGAAGATGATAAAAAGATCTAAAGGTTTTGGTTTTATAATGCTCATTGTATTTGCCGTACAGGTGAGTTCGCATGCACAAAAGCTGCGTATTGCTGTGGCGGCGAATGCGCAGGGAGTCATTAAAAAGTTGCAGCTTGATTTTAAAAAGCGCACGGGTATTGAAACAGAAGCGATTATTGGTGCCTCCGGAAAACTCACTACCCAGATTATGAACGGAGCACCCTATGAAGTTTTTCTTTCGGCGGATACTGATTTTCCAGATAAACTTTATGCCGGGGGTTACGGACTTCAAAAACCTAAGCTGTATGCCCTGGGAAGCTTAATCATTTGCGGATCTGTTTCGGGTGATATCAAAAACTGGCAATCTTTACTGGTGAACGAACGTGTTAAGAAAATAGCCGTTGCCAATCCTAAAACGGCACCTTATGGCAGGGCCGCCGAGGAAAGTCTGAGTTTCTTTAAACTGAACGAACAGATTGGTTCGAAGCTCGTGTTTGGGGAAAGCATTTCCCAGGTGAATACCTACCTGCAAACAGGTGTGGTGGATATGGGCTTTACTACAGAAGCTTTTTTATATGAAAATGTTGATCAGTCAAAATTGAAATGGGCGAGGGTGGACCCCAAAAGCTACTCCCGACTTGAACAAGGTGTGATTTTGCTTAAATATTCGAAACAAAGGGGCGGAAAGAATGCTTTAAAGTTTTATGAATATTTGTCATCAGCCGCTGCAAAGAAGATTATTTCCGGCAACGGCTATCATTTACCCGAATAAAAAATAAATGGATCTGGAACCAATATGGCTAAGTATGAAGCTGGCGATGATTACAACAGCTATCCTGTTATTTATTGGGATACCTGTAGCATACTGGCTTTCGCGTAAACAAACTATTTTAAAGCTTATTGCAGAAGCCATTATTACCATGCCACTGGTGCTGCCTCCGTCGGTACTGGGCTTTTACCTGTTGCTTGCATTTAGTCCGAACAATGGTTTTGGAAAATGGTTGCACCAGTACTTCAGCCTGCAGCTGGTTTTCTCCTTTCCGGGATTGGTAGTGGCATCTATTCTCTACAGCCTGCCCTTTATGATCAGTCCGGTGAAGGCGGCTTTTTCTCACTTGCCCGGATCGATGGCTGAAGCTTCCTTCATGATGGGTAAATCGAAAACAGAAACTTTTTACAAGGTATTGTTGCCGAATATCAAAGCTTCTGTTTTTACAGCTGCCGTACTCACTTTTGCACACACATTAGGCGAATTTGGCGTGGTACTAATGATTGGTGGAAACATACCGGGAGAAACGAAGGTGGCATCGATAGCCATTTATGACGCGGTAGAAATGATGGACTACAGTTCTGCAAATAGCTATGCGCTCATTTTATTTGCGATCACATTTTTAATCGTCATTAGTGTTTTTGTAATTAACAGAAACGCTGTCAAAAGCCCTTTCGAATGATCAGGATAGCTATTGAAAAAAGAACAGGTCCGCCTGGGAGCTTCGAACTTAAGGTTGATACCAGTTTTCGTTTAAACGCGGTTACGCGAATATCCGGACCTTCGGGTGTGGGCAAAACCACATTGCTGAAGATGATTGCCGGTTTTATTCATCCTGACCGGGGAACGATCAGATCTGGTGATGAAGTTTGGTTCGACGGTGATAAGAAGTATTTTAAAAGAGTTCAGGAACGCCATGTTGGTTTTGTTTTTCAGAACTATGCGCTGTTCCCCAATATGACTGTTGAGCAGCACTTGCGCTATGGTACAGATGACCAGCGCTATGTGGATGAATTGCTGCAGCTCGGCGAAATCGAGGCATTGCGCAACAGGTATCCAAAAGCCCTTTCCGGCGGACAGCAGCAACGCCTAGCCATCCTCCGGGCGCTGGCAACGAAACCCAGATTGCTCCTGATGGATGAGCCATTTACTGCATTGGATTCTGCGCTTAAAACACGTCTGATTCACCGGTTAAGCGCTTTGTTTTCATCACAGCAAACTACCGTGATTCTGGTGAGCCACCAGGATACGGAGCTTGATGATAAAAGCGATGTATTTCACCTTAATGGCGTTGAGGAAACCGGCTAGTTTAACCGATCAGTTCATCAAAATGGATGGGCAGTTTATAAATGCGTTTTCCCGTTGCATGGAAAATAGCATTGGAAATGGCGGCCGGCATGCCTACCAATCCAATTTCTCCAACACCTTTAGTACCAATTTCATTGATCAACTCATCCTGCTCTTCAGCAAAAATCACATCAAGTTCGCCAATGTCTGCATGAACAGGGATGTGGTACTCCCCGAGATTGGTATTGATGTATTTACCAAGGTTGGTATCCATAATGGTTTCTTCGTGCAATGCTTTGCTGATTCCCCAAACCATTGAGCCTAAGATCTGGCTTTTTGCTGTTTTGGGGTTGATGATTTTTCCTGCGGCAACAGCAGTAACTGCACGGGTTACGGTTACTACGCCTAAATCCTTGTCTACTTCTACTTCCACAAACGAAGCGCTGTGGGTTGCGAGACTGTATTTTCTAAGTTTAAGCATGTGCGGTTTACCCATGTTGGTGGTTTTAATCGGGCGACCGTTGTTGAAAGCGATGATATCTTTTAAAGTGATAAAGATTCCGGGGTCGCTTTTCAGGCATAGCTGTCCAGCGGCAAAAAATACCTCTTCCTCTGCAATTTTATGAAAAGGGGAATGGGGAATTTCACCAGCTTTCTTCAAAAGTTTTTTACGCAGTGCTTTAGCTGCAATGACAATGGCTACTCCTGTGGATGAAGTAATTGCTGAACCACCCTGAAACATGGAAAAAGGCTTTTTGCTGTCGCCATATTGAAAATCTACTTCTTCGATAGATAGCCCCAGTTCATCTGCTGCAATCTGCGTCATTACCGTGAGCGTTCCTGTTCCGATATCTGTCGTCGCGTTGTTCAGCACAAGTTTACCATCATTCGTGATCATGGCCTCCACGCGGGCTGGAAACTGAAAGGCATCCCATATTCCGGTAGCCATTCCATATCCTACCAGTTTGTTACCACGGGTCATGTTTGCGGGTTCAGGACTGCGTTTGTCCCACCCAAATCTTTCGGCTGCCTCCAGGTAACAAGCCCTTAAAGCCTTGCTGGTATATGGTTTTTTACTGGAGGGGTCCATATCCGAATAGTTAATCAGCCGAAGCTCCAGCGGATCAATTTTAAGTTTGTAGGATAGCTCATCCATGGTGCACTCTATGGCGTGCAGCGCAGTGCTGCCACCAGGGGCGCGCATATCCATCGGCGTATAAACATCCAGCGGCACTACTTTCTGTTCAAACAGTGTATTTGGCGCCGGATATAGCCTGTGGCTCCAGGAAGCTGTAGGTTCTGTATAATCTTCAAAATTTGAGGTTTCAGCAAGTACCCGGTGACCAAGGGCAGTCAAGCGGCCATTAATATCGCTGGCAAAGCGGAGGGTTTGTATAGCAGGTGGGCGGTGACTAAAAGAAAACATCTGCTTTCTATCCAACACCACGCGCACATTACGTTCCAGATGCAATGCAGCCATTACGCAAAGAAATAACTGATACTGCGGGCGAAGCCCTGAGCCAAAAGCGCCCCCAACGAATGGAGCCAAAACCCTGACGTTTTTGTAGCGAAGTCCGAATATGTTGGCTATGTAAAGCTGATTGTTAATGGTGCCCTGTGTTTTATCATATATGGTGAGTTTCCCCGGACCTTCATACACCGTTGTTGTAGCGAAAAGTTCGATGGGGTTATGGTGTTCTGTGCCATGGTGAAATTCAGCCTCTACCTTAACAGCAGCATTAGCGAAAGCCTCATCGAAATCACCGGTTGGCGGCGGTGGGGGTGGTTTTAATGCAGTTGCGAAACCTTTTTTTGCAGCCCTGGCCTCGCCAATGTTCTGGTCGAGGCTGGTTTGAAAGTTTTTCTCTTCAAATTCAAACCGGATCTGGGTTGATGCATACCTTGCGGTTTCGAAATCTTCAGCTACAACCAGCGCAATCGGCTGACCGTTGTACAGGATGTTTTCATCATGTAATGGCTTGAACACCGTGCCTGGAGGGGCATCCATGTCGGTATATTGTAAATCGAACCAGGCCAGCTTTGGACGGTTTTCATGTGAAAGTACCTGAATGACCCCCGGAATGGCCATGGCTCCTGAGATGTCGATGTTAATAATTTTTCCTTTGGTAACGGGGCTGTTAACCACGTAACCATGAAGTAAATTGTCGGCCTGATACTCTGCCGCATATTTTGCTGCACCTGTTACTTTTAACTTTCCTTCTAAGCGGCTTATTGGTTTACCAACAGTTTTATTCAAGTCCATTCCAGTGTTATATTTTGTTCAATTATGCAGCGGGTTGTGCACCCGGAAGTTGTGTTTCAGGACGAAGCGCCATCAGGCAGTTTCGTATGACCGCTTTTTTAGCGAGTTTAATTTTGAAGTCGTTATCGCCAAAACCTTTTGCTCCCTTTAAAATCAGATCGGCCGCAAGGGCGAAGTTTTCTTCAGAAGCGGTTTTGCCTTCCAGAAACTGTTCAGCTTCAAATGATCTCCAGGGCTGATGCGCTACCCCGCCCAGTGCAATTCTGGCATCGCTGATGATTGACCCATCAAGGGTAAAAGCTGTAGCAACCGAAACCAGTGCAAATGCATAAGAGTGGCGGTCACGAAGTTTCAGATAGGAGTAATTTCCTTCAAAGCCCTTTTCAGGCAGATCGATTGAGGTGATGAGCTCATTTTTTTTCAGGTTATTATCCAGATCGGGTCTGTCTCCCGGCAGGCGGTGAAATTCCTTAAACGGTATTGAGCGGGCACCTTCTGGCCCGCTAACATTTACCACTGCATCGAGTGCAGCCAGTGCTACACACATATCGGAAGGAAAAACGGCGATGCATTGCTCACTGGTTCCGAGAATGGCGTGCATGCGGTTATAGCCGTCTTTTGCCGGACATCCGGAACCCGGATTGCGTTTGTTGCATGGCACTTCGGGATCATAAAAATAGTAACAACGCGTGCGCTGCAACAGGTTTCCACCGTTGGTAGCCATGTTTCTGATTTGCGCAGATGCTCCCGCAAGAATCGCTTTTGAAAGCAGCGGATATTTCTGCTCCACGATCGGGTGATAGGCAGTATCGGCATTTTTTACGCCAGCACCAAGCCTCAATCTGCCGTTCTCCAGCTGCTCAATATTTGAAAGTTCGTTGAGGTGATTGATGTCTATGAGTTCCGCAGGGTTGGTAATGTTGTATTTCCATAAGTCGATCAGGTTCGTTCCCCCTGCAATAAATGAGGTCTTTTCACTGGCGGTTACCAGGGTCACCGCATCGTCAATGTTTGAAGCTTGTTTATACCCGAAATTATTCATAGCTGCCTCCGTCTTTAACCTGCATAATGGCGTCAATGATTCCCACGTTTGCGCCGCAACGGCAAAGGTTTCCGCTCATCAGTTCTTTCACTTCTGCTCTTGAATTTGCTTTGCCTTCCTTAAGCAGGCCAATTGCGCTGCAGATTTGTCCGGGAGTACAATAGCCACACTGAAATGCATCGTGATCGATGAAGGCCTGTTGAATGGGATGGAGTTCCTCTCCGTTAGCAATGCCTTCCACGCTGGTAATATCAGCACCATTTTTCATTACAGCGAGCGTAAGGCAGCTCAATACTCTCTTTCCGTCGCACAACACTGTGCATGCGCCACACTGTCCATGGTCACATCCTTTTTTAGTACCGGTTAAATTGAGGTGATCGCGGAGACAATCCAGAAGGCTTACCCAGGGCTCAATGGATAGTGTGGTATGTTTCCCGTTTATAGTTAAGTCAATCGTATGGCTGCCGGATGACGTTTGCTTTAGGTCCTGCGTTTCTGTTAGCATAAAATGGCTTGTTAGTTGTGCCTTGTTATGTTGCTAACATTTAAAATCAGGTATAAGTTTTATCAGGGGGGAAATATATGGCCTGCCGGTTTATTTGACTATGCGGAAAAACAAAACAGGCCCGGAGCGGTGCCGGGCCTGTTTAGCTTAATACTGAATCATTATGATTTAATGAATTCGAGAATATCTTTATTAATCGTTTCTGCTTCAGTTGTTGGCATACCATGTGGGAAGCCAGGGTATGAGATCAGCTTACCGTTTGGCAGGAGTTTAGCTGCGCGTGGTGCCTGGTTAAACGGAACAATCTGGTCGTCTTCCCCGTGCATTACCAGAACCGGAATGTTTACACTTTTTAAATCTTCAGTAAAATCAGATTCTGAAAAGGCTTTAATTCCGGCATAATGTGCCAACACAGACCCCATCATTCCCTGGCGCCACCAGTTGTGTTTAATGCCTTCCTGCACTTTCTTGCCCTCACGGTTCCATCCATAAAAGGCAACAGGGAAATCATAAAAATATTGTGCTCTTGTAAAACCGGTTCCCTGGCGAATCTCATCGAAAATTGACATGGGAACGCCTTCCGGATTGCTTTCATTTTGAACCATAATCGGCGTTACGGCGCTGATTAAGATTGCCTTTGCCACGCGTCCTTCACCATGCTTTGCAACGTAACGGATCACTTCACCGCCACCAGTGGAGTGGCCGATGTGAATGGCATCTTTCAAATCAAGTGCCGCAGTCAATTCTGCAATATCGGCTACATAGGTATCCATGTCATTGCCATTAGCGCTTTGTCCTGAACGTCCGTGTCCACGTCTGTCGTGCGCAATTACGCGGTACCCCTGTTGAAGGAAAAACATCATTTGTGTATCCCAGTCGTCTCCCGACAATGGCCATCCATGATGAAACACAATTGGTTGTCCTGTTCCCCAGTCTTTGTAATAGATTTCGGTTCCGTCTTTTACTTTAATAGTACTCATAGCTTTTGTTATTAGATTAAAAAATTAAATGTTTATAACAGCCTTCAAATCATTTGTTGTTGTAGGAGAGGTCGCCTGATCTGAGCTTCGTATATTTTAACAGTTTGTTTAATTCAATTTGTGAGCCATTTATGTAAGTATCTGATAATGAGTTTATGGTGTGTTTATTTGTGTTTAATTTGTGGCTGTATATCGTTAATTTACGTTTTGAAAATGTCTAACTTACTTCACGAATTCAAATTTGATCCCCAGCTTTTTAATTTTGGAGTTTAAGGTAGTTGAAGGAATGTTCAGGATTTCGGCAGCGCCGCCAGGACCAAAGATTTTACCTTTGCACATTTTCAGGATCGTTAATATATGCGCGCGTTCCATTTCTTCCATTGTCCTGATTTTAGATTGATCTTCTCCGGAGAACCTTGTGGCGGAGGCCGTGACAGGAAGCTCAATATTATTGATGGTTTCTCCCTCAGTTAAAAGCATAGTCCTTTCGATCAGGTGCTCCAGTTCGCGGATATTTCCCGGCCAGTCGTAACCCTGTAATTCCTTTAAAACATCTACTGAAATTCCACTCACCGCGGACGATCCTGACTTACGGTACTTGTCGATAAAATATGCCGCCAAGGCAGGGATATCTTCCTTTCGTTCTCTCAAAGCCGGAAGTTCTATAGGAAAAACGTTAAGGCGGTAATACAGGTCGAGACGGAATCTGCCTTCAGCGACTTCCTTTTCGAGATTCCGGTTGGTTGCGGTGATGATTCTGACATTTATTTTTTTGGTGTAGTTGCCCCCTAAACGCTCGATTTCCTTCTCCTGAAGCACTCTTAATAATTTTACCTGGGCTTCCAGTGGCAGTTCGCCAATCTCATCCAGAAATATTGATCCGCCATCGGCTTGCTCGAATTTACCGATGCGTTTTTCATTTGCGCCTGTAAACGAGCCCTTTTCATGTCCGAAAAGTTCGGATTCTATCAACGTGAGCGGTAATGCGGCACAGTTTACGGTGACCAGAGGTTTATTTTTTCGTGGGGATAACTGGTGGATGGTGTGCGCGATCTTTTCTTTTCCGGTACCACTTTCACCTAAAATTAACACAGAGGTATCATCGGGCGATACCAATTCCATTTTTTTAAAAGCGGAGTGTAATAGCGCGCTGTTGCCGATGATGCCATGAAAATCGTTTGGGGTTTCGCTTAGCGCTCTTCTAACCACAGGCTTTTCCAGGCTGATCAATTCCGGCGGAGCTGATGGGGTTAAAACCTCTTTACTATATATAATATCGTCTAGTACCAGTTCAAGGCTTTTATTAAACTGATTTAAAATTCCTGTATGAACTTTGGTATAGAGGTCGGTGAGGTGGTTAAAAAAAATGAACTGGAATATTTCTCCCGACCTTTCCACTTCAGTAATCAGTGCAGACTCCAATTTAAAATGATCGGAGAGGGTTTGTGTCCACGGACTTTCCATTCTCAGTTTACGGAAATCGTATCCATTATAAATTGCCTTCCCATTATGGCTCACTGCCGATGCATTCCAAAGCTTAAAGTCGCGCATAGAAACGCCGGTTTCTTTCAATAGGGCCTCATGGTTGAGTACATTGAATTTTCCATCCGCCATCCGTGCGATATTTACATCTTTGGCGGATGTTTTCGGGATAGATTTTGTGATCCAAAGGAAATCGAAGGGTACTACAGGGTATATAGCAGCGCTTACCTGCTTCAGGCGTTCAGCAATTGATTCCTGCTTTTCTGCGATATGCTCGATTTGTTTGTGAATTGACGGCTCCGCATGTTGGTTATATTTTAGGTTTTGTTCGTGGCGGTATTGTGCGATGTCGAGCATCACCATCAGGTCTTTTTCACGAAAAGGCTTTACCAGAAAGCCGTATGGCAAGGTCGCTTTTGCGGCTTCCAGTATCCCCTGATTGGTATTTGCCGAAATGTAAATAAAGGGAATACCCATTTCAGTGAGCTGCCCGGCCAGGTCGATTCCAGTTTTGTCGCCCTGCAGAAAAATATCGAGCAAAATCCAGTCGGGTTCTTTGGTGCCGATCAGTTCCAGTGCTTTGACCACTGAAGGGGCGATTCCGCAAACTTTATAACCTGCCTTTTCGAGCATAATCCGAAGATCATTTGCTACAATAAATTCGTCCTCTACGATTAAGATTTTCTGTTTCATTTTTCTTTTTGGCGAGCGTAATTTAAACCAGTAATAATCGCAAACTGATTGAGCGCTTTGATGTGGTTCGGTAATCACAATAAAAATACCAATAGTTAAGTTGTTGTTGGCTAGTATTTTATTGATTTAATGCGTTTTTTAAAATGATGATATATCGTCAATTTACTAAATGTCAGGATCGTTTGATCTCCAGTTTTTTAATTTTAGAGTTCAGTGTAGTGGCCGGTATGCCCAAAAGCTCAGCCGCTCCTCCGCTTCCTGCAACTTTCCCTTTACATAGTTCCAATACCCTGATAATATGGTCTTTTTCGTTGTCGCTGATCGATTTTATTGCAGTAGATGCTGGTGGTAAATCATTAATCAAACCTATTTCTAATTGGTTTGAATCCAGTTTTCCGCTAGTGGAAAGGAGCACATTTCGCAGAATCAGGTGTTCCAGCTCTCTGATATTTCCGGGCCAGTTGTATTGCATTAAACGATCAATAAATTCAGCAGGGATTTCAGTGATGCTTTTGTTTAAGGCTTTTTCATGCTTCTGAACAAAATACCTTGCAAGCAAGGGGATGTCTGATTTACGCTCATTAAGCGATGGAACATGAATCGGGAAAACATTGAGGCGGTAAAAAAGATCTAGTCTGAATTTTCCTTTTGCAATTTCTTTCTCGAGATGGAGATTAGTGGCTGCAATTATTCTGAGGTCGACAGCAATAGGGCATTTGCCGCCAATGCGCTCTATTTCTTTCTCCTGCAGCACACGGAGTAATTTTGCCTGAAGATCGAAGGGCATTTCACCAATTTCATCCAGAAATATGGTCCCTCCGTTAGCTTCTTCAAACTTTCCAATCCGGGTGGTGATGGCTCCGGTGAATGCACCTTTTTCATGTCCGAACAAAATAGATTCAATCAGGTCGTGCGGTAGAGCAGCACAATTCACAGCAACCATAGGCCTGGCTTTTCTGGGCGACAAACGGTGAAGGCTTCTGGCCACTTCTTCTTTTCCTGTACCACTTTCCCCGGTAATCAATACCGATGTATCCGTTGGTGCTACAATCTTTATTTTATCTAATACATTCAGCAATGCCGTGCTTGTACCAATAATATTTTCGAAGTCATTGTTGGCAACAACAGGATTGTCATTTTGTTTATGGCTATTGGAAGGTTGAAGTCTGCTGGTGCTCCGCTTCATTTGATTACTGTGTTCTTTCCGGTACCTTGCAATGTCTATGCTTAATAAAACATCGCGCTCGCGATACGGCTTTACTATAAAACCATAAGGGCTGGTTAATTTTGCTGCATCCATCACTTTTTCGTTGGAGTTTGCAGAGATGTAGATAAAGGGAATTTCCCTTTCCATCAGGTGATGGGCCAGATCAATTCCTGTTAATCTGCCTTTCAGATAAATGTCTAAAAGTACCAGATCAACCTCCTGTTTGTCAAGTATCTCACGGGCATTCTTTACAGAACTGGCTACTCCTGCCACTAGATAGCCGGCATGTTGTAAAATCATTTGCAAATCGTGAGCAACAATGAACTCATCTTCAACAATTAAAATCTTTTCAGTCATCTTTTATTAATCATTCAATGTGTTTAAATCTGCGGATGTATTTCTGAAGATTAAACTGATTAAAACACCATCGTTGTTTTCCATTTTAAAAACACCGTCAATCTGTGTAGCCAGGCCCATCATTAAAGTTAGCCCGAGGGTGTGGCTTTGCCCGGGATCGAAATCAGGAGGCAGGCCAATGCCATTGTCTTTTATAACCAGGTGATACTGGTCTGGGTTGATCTCTTTCAGTGTGATTTCTATTTTGCCAGATTGCACTAAAGGAAAGGCATATTTAAATATATTGGTAATGGCCTCATTAATTATCAAACCAAGTGGCACGGCTTTAGAGATATCCAGTTCGAGGTTGATCATCTCTATTTCGAAGTTAATTTTTTTACTTCCGGTGAGGCTTTCTTTTAAATATTCCACTAATTCAATCACATAGGGGCGGATATTGATTGTCGCTACCGTATCCGTCTGATAAAGTTTCTGATGGATTAACGCGATGCTTTTTAAGCGGTGCTGACTTTCCTTAATGGCTTCGATTGCTGCCAGATCTTCCAGGTAATAGCTCTGGCTATTTAGCAGGCTCATGGTGAGTTGCAGGTTGTTTTTTACCCGGTGATGCACTTCTTTTAGCAGGCCTTCTTTATCCTCAATCAGTTTGTTTTTTTGTTGCACAAGTACTTCCAGTTGCCCGTATGCGAGGTCTATCTCGTCTTTTTTCTTTACGAGCGTATCATGAAGTTTCTTTTTCAACCTGAACCGGCCATATATCAAAATCAGCACAAGGGTTAAAAAAGCAAGCCCGGCGATAGTTACATTCTTAATCAGCTGAATGCGGTTTAGTTCCTGGCTTTGTAGTTGTGATTTTTTTCTCAGGATTTCATTTTCATTCTCCTTTTGCGAAGCCTGGAATTCAATTTGTAACCTTTCGATTGTGCTCAGGTTATCCTGACTTAGCATAGAATCCCTGAGTTTATGGAAAGTTTGCAGTCGGATGATTGCCTCTGCCGGATTGTGCATAGACAGGTTAATTTTGTAAAGGACCTCATTCAGGCGGATCTGGCGCGGGAGGGTCATACTGATCTGATTTTCTTTTGCCATTCTGGCGAACTTTAATGCCAGCTGATACTTATTTTGAGCGAAATAAAATTCGCTTAAGGAAAAAAACAATGAGGTTTGGAACGTATTATAATAGTCGTTTAATTCGTGTCTTGCAAGCAGTTTATTAAAGTATTGTTTGGCTAAGTCATATTTTTTTAATGCAGTATAACATTCTCCAAACCCGAGATACATAAAATACTCATGACCAGTTGTAGCATTATCGACTTCACGCCAGATTTTTTTTAGCAATGTGAGTGCATGGTCTGGCTGGTTCAGTTTGATCAGCTGGTTGGAAATCGCCCAGGCAGTGATGAAACGGTATGGATCTTTTTTATCTGATCCATAAAGCGTTTTGCTATACCAAAAAATGCTTTCTTTGGCTTTGCCCATGGATTCGTACGCGGAACCCACCCTGTTTAAATAGGTATCGAGCACCTCCTCGCCATTCGCTTGAGCTGTCTTTACGCTCAACAGGGCATAATTTAGAGCGTTGCTCAGTTCTCCTTTTCTTTCATACACAGCCGATAGTAAATCGTATGCCATTGGCAGGTCTGGCAGTTTGTGTTTCTTATCAAGGTAAATAACTTCAAAAAGTTCTGTTATCGCGAGGTCGAATTTTTCTTCCTCCAGATGGAAATCGGCCATTGAACGCAGTAGTGTTGCTTCCAGGTATTTTTCCTTAAATCCGGACCCAACTTCCTTGTATAACTGGTAGGCCATAGCTGCCCGGTTGTAAAAAGTTTTGTTCCTGTAATCGGACACCGTATCAGGAATGTTTACATAATAGGCGTACCAGCCATTCGCTTCGTAGTGTTTGTTGCCTATTGTTTTCGCCAGTTTTATCGCGCGTTCATAAACAACGGTTTGTTTATTTCTTAAATGTTGGGCATCATAAAACCTACCATACATCATGAGGGTGTGGTATTCACTTTCAGCCGATTTAATTTTCCTGCTTAGGACTAATGCCTGATGCAGGGATACTGAGGCCTTCGCTAAACTTGCAGGCTTATCAACGTCCTGTTTAATAAAATAGGAGGCAAGATTAAGCAGGCATTTTACACGGTTGGTGTCGGGGTTTGATGCCGATAAGCGTGCATTTAACTGTCGGAGGGTATCTCTCTGGCTAAAGCTGATAGGTGTTGTGGCCGAGGTGACATTGTTACTCAGTATCATCAAACCAGCAAGCGCCAGACAGGTTCGTATTTTGTTGAAGCGTTGCATTAAGTGGGCATTTACTGAAAACAGGTTAAATATCATCATTAGCGATTTACTTGTTCAGGATATGCTCCCTTGTAATTTTAAATTTTTTAATTTTCGAATTGAGGGTTGTTGCGGGTATGTTTAAAATTTCGGCAGCACCGCCCATTCCCGAGATTTTGCCGTTACAGCGTTTTAGGATCGATAGAATATGGTCGCGCTCGTTTTCGTGAATGGTTTTGATTTTTTGTTCTTCCCCTTTACCTGTAGTTTCTTTGCGGTCGATTTTCGGGAGATGGATTTCTTTCAAAACAGGTCCTGATGATAACAATATGCTTCGCTCAATCAGGTGTTCCAGCTCACGGATGTTTCCCGGCCACGGATAGATCAATAGTTTATTTAAAGCACTCTTTGAAATCGCTTTCACCTGCCGTCCGGTTTTTCTGGCAATGCGCTCAATAAAATGAGTTGCTAAGTAGGGTACATCTTCCAGTCGATCCCTTAGCGGCGGGAGCGAAACTGGAAAAACATTCAGCCTGTAGTATAAATCTGCCCTGAAGTTCCCTTTTTCCACCTCTTTCAATAAATTTCTATTGGTTGCTGCTACAATCCGAACATTGATTTTAATTACGCCTTTACCACCAATCCGTTCGATTTCCTTTTCCTGTAATGCCCTAAGTAGTTTAACCTGAAGTTCTAAAGGCAACTCGCCGATTTCATCCAGAAAGAGCGTTCCTTTATGTGCCAGTTCAAATTTGCCAATCCGGCGCTCAGTTGCGCCGGTAAAACTTCCTTTTTCATGACCAAAGAGTTCGCTTTCAGCCAAACTGAGCGGGAGTGCTGCGCAATTGATCTTTACCATCAGCTGATCACGTCTTGGAGAGGACTCGTGAATGGCTCGGGCAATAAGTTCCTTTCCTGTACCGGTTTCACCTGAAATGAGTACGGTACTGTCTGAAGGGGCTACATGATCAATCAGGTTAAACACTCCCTTAAGCGACTGGCTTTGTCCGATAATTTCATCGTAGTTATATTTATGCTGAATTTCTTCCTGAAGGTAACTTTTTTCATCTTCCAGTTTCTGTTTGTATTCATTGATTTCATTAAGCTGCCGTTCTATCTTTTCATTGGCGATGATGTTTGATATGGCGATTGATATCTGCAGTGAAATGCCATAAAGCAAATCGAAATAGATATTGGAGATGGAGCTTATGTTTTTGGAATATAAATAAAAGAAACCGATGCAACCTTTTGCATCAATCATTTTAAGGCCGATCATTTCCCTGATGCCCTTATTGTGCCAGAAAGTCAGCCAGGCAGGGGCATCGTTCCAGGTTAAAACTTCTTCAACATTGAAAACAACAGGTTGTTCTGCTGCAATCATGGCCCTGCACATCCCATCATCAAGCGTGTATTTTTTTGATGACTGGGGTGGAATGCCGGCCGTTTTGAGGAAATCTTCCTTTTGATTGTAAATAAAGGCGCTATGTGTCTCCTGGTCATCATTGATGAGGCAGATGACAAAGTCGTCGAAGTCAAACAACTTTTTGAGTTTTTGGTCGATGACTTCAAAAAGATCAAGCTTATTCCTAATGGAAGCAATTGAGTTACTCAGTGAAAGGAGTACTGCATTTTCCTTTTCTTTTTGCGCCAGTTTTTTGTTGAGAAGTGCATTTTCTTTATTAGAATCCTTGTGATGTTGCAGGTCAGCATTCTCCAGGTTTTGAACTTCAAACAAGTTGCTACTTCTTTCCATCCGGCTAAAATAAGCTTTATGAATTTAAAAGTGGCTTAATTCATCTAAAAAAGGTAACGAAATTTCGCTAATATTTAGTGCAAGCTATTGTTTATCAACTTTATATATTGTGTTACTCTTGTTCAAGAGGCTTTAATAATCTCGTTAATATTTTATTGATTTAGTTGAAATCATTGGCCTGGAAAAAAGATTGGTTTTCGTAAATCAACGATATATGGTTAATCAAAATTCGTAAAACTGATGTAAAATGTTGTCTTTCAGTGTTTTATGTGGTGGTATGTTTCTTGGAACTGAGAGGGAAACGAAAAAATAATTTAATTATGAAACCATCACCAGACTTATTATCTCCGGAAAATCACGCATTAGTACTAATCGATTTTGAAGGTCAAATGGCTTTTGCTACAAAAAGTATTTCCATTACCGAATTACGTACCAATGTGGCTATTATTTGTGGCGCATCTAAAATTTTCAATGTGCCAACTATTGTTACTACAGTAGCTGAAGAGTCGTTTGCGGGCCCTGTATTTCCTGAAATTGAAGAATTTTATCCTCAGGCTACTTCAGGTTACATCGATAGAACTTCTATGAATACCTGGGAAGATGAACCAGCTTATAAAGCCATTACAGGCACAGGAAAGAAAAAACTGGTTCTGGCGGGTTTGTGGACAGGCGTGTGTATCGTGGGTCCGGCTTTATCTGCAATGTCGGAAGGTTATGATGTATTTGTAATTACTGATGCCTGCGGTGATGTGAGTAATGAGGCCCACGAAAGAGCCATACAGCGAATGGTGCATGCGGGGGTAAAACCAGTTACTTCAGTTCAGTATATACTTGAGCTACAAAGAGACTGGGCAAGAACTGAAACTTATGTTCCTGTAACCAATCTGATGAAAAAATATGGTGCCGGTTATGGAATTGGAATCCAGTACGCACATCAAATGATCAAACACTAAATCTCAGACTGGATTAAGATGAGAATTACGTATCCCCATTTGGCAGTGACCATGGCTTTGTTTTGTTGCTTATTTACAGCAACGGCCTTTGGTCAGGGCATCAGGCTGATGCGCTATGATGAGGATTACAGCAATCTGAAAGATTCGGGCAGAAACTTATACAACACACTAAAGTTTCTGCCACTTTCAGCCAGTAAAAAAGTTTATTTCACGTTTGGGGGAGAAATACGGGAGGAGATTGGAGGCAGGATTAACGAAGACTGGATTAAGGATCAGGGTTTCAATTATTCTTTCTTACAACGCTACTCGTTTTATACGGATTTGAATATCGGAAAGAGGCTTCGGTTTTTCGCCCAGGTTAACAGTGCGCTGGAGAATGGGAGCAAGTATGGGCCATCGCCGGTAGATGAAGACCAGCTGGCGATACAAAACCTTTTTGGAGAGTTCAGAATAATCAGGGATTCTTTGAATAAGCTGGCAATCAGAATCGGCAGGCAGGAAATTAATTATGGTTCAGGCAGGTTAATCTCGGTTAGGGAAGGAACAACAGTAAGGCAATATTTTACCGGGGCAAAACTGATGTATGCCCGGCCGCGCTTTACACTAGATGCCTTTGTGCTGGAAGCTGATGAAGTTAGTTTTGGCGTATTTGATAACCGTCCCAGCCATCAGGCCAATCTCTGGGGTGCTTATTCAAACCTCAACATCCAGAAAGGCGGAAACTTCGACTTTTATTATCTGGGCATCCGGCGGGATGATGTGGAGTTTGAAGAAGGTATTGCAAAAGAGCTCAGGCATACCCTTGCCACGCGTTACTGGAAAAGCGGAGGTGGTTTCATTTATAATCTCGAAGCCGCTTATCAGTTTGGTAAATTCGGTAATGGCGCGATCAATGCCTGGACAATGGCCATTGAACTGGGCTACACTTTTGAGAAAAGCAGGTTTAAACCTACGCTTAATCTGAGGAACGATTATATTTCAGGTGACCGAAAAGCAGGGGATGGCATATTGCAGACTTTTAATCCATTGTATCCAAAAGGCGGTTATTTTGGCTTCAACCCCCTGATCGGGCCATCTAATCTGATCGATTTACATCCATATTTTACGCTCAATCCGACGGAACGGCTGACTGTTCAGGCTGACGTTGTTTTCAACTGGCGATATTCGTTAAACGATGGAATTTATCGTCCGGGAGGGAACTTTAATACTGGCGGGTCACTTTCTCCTCACCGCTTTATTGGAACCACCTATCTGCTCAGTGCAGATTATAAATATAACGATCACCTTTCCTTTAGTGTTGGAGGACAATATTTTAAGATTGGCGATTTTATCAAAGACATTGTTCCGGTTTGGGACAATTCAAAATTCTTTAACGCACAGGTATCATACAAATTTTAACCATTAAAAAATATGAAAAACAAGACCACTTTACCATCAAGCCCCCTTATCCAACAGCTCAGGATAGCGGTAGTTATATTTTTTGTTTCAGTTACAACAACACCGGCATTTGCACAGGCAACAACCGCCATTGGTACTGCCAAAGTTTGGGGAATGGTTGACGGGATTGCCATCGAAGGCGTAGTTCAGGGCCCATCGGCACAGGTAAGCGACTTACAGGTGGCCTGTGTTTTCGAGTATACTGAGGGAGATATTTTCAAATCTCCACCGGCACTTCCACCGGCATTAAATGGTCTGGTTCACCTGGATCAGGATATGAAAGGTTTGCTAACCGAAATCCGCAAGGGCGGCAAATTTCAGGGGCATGCCAATGAAACCTTATTGCTTACGCCGCCAAAAGGTACCATAGGCGGTAAACGACTGCTGTTAATTGGCCTGGGCGACAGAAATAAATTCACACCTGAGCTGATGACGGGCATCGGGAGTGTGGCCATGCGGGAAGCTTTGAAACTGGGCGTTACCAGTTTTTCTTTCGCAAGCGACCTTAAAGATGCGGGAATTGACTCGCCAACCGCCCTGGTTGCCGGAAACGTGGTAAAGGGGATTTTCGAGGCTTACCGTGCACAGCTTTGGCTGAAAGAAAAACAGATGGTACAGGTTAAACCCATATCAAAAGTAATCCTGCTGGCGGGACCTGCATTTTTCACCACAGCGGGCGAAGGCATACAGGAAGCTATTTCAGCTATCAAAAATTAATCAATAAAAACCGATATATAATGGGTGCAGATATGATTTTGTTCAATGGTAAAATACATACCATTGCCAGGCAAAAAGAAGAAATAACCGCCGTTGCCATAAAGGATGGAAAATTTGTTGCCATTGGTAATGATGCGGATGTAATGGCTTTTTCAGGCTCCAATACGAAACTTGTAGACCTGAAGAAAAAAAGGGTAGTTCCGGGAATTAATGATTCGCATATCCACCTGATTCGCGGGGGATTGAATTTTAACCTGGAGTTGCGCTGGGACGGCGTGCCTTCACTGGCTGATGCTTTGCGTATGTTAAAAGAGCAGGTTGATGTTACACCATCGCCCCAATGGGTACGTGTGGTAGGGGGCTGGTCGGAATTCCAGTTCGCTGAAAGACGAATGCCTACTCTGGAAGAAATTAATGCGATTGCACCAGATACACCGGTGTTCATCTTACACCTGTACGACCGGGCTTTTATGAACCGTGCTGCCCTGAAAGCGGTTGGTTATACCAAAGACACGCCGGCGCCTCCGGGCGGGGAGATCCAGCGAGACGCTAACGGAGAACCTACGGGGCTGATTATTGCGAGTCCGAATGCCATGATATTATATTCTACCCTGGCCAAAGGACCGAAGCTTTCCCACGAGCATCAGGTTAACTCTACCCGTCATTTCATGACTGAATTGAACCGTTTTGGTATTACAAGCGTAATCGATGCCGGTGGAGGATTTCAAAACTTTCCTGATGACTATAAAGTTGTTGATGAGTTAAATGCACAGCAGCAACTTACAGTTCGCATTGCGTACAATTTATTTACCCAAAGGCCAAAACAGGAATTTGAAGATTTTGATCACTGGACCGATACGGTGCAGCTTTATCAGGGTGATGATATGTACCGGCACAATGGGGCAGGAGAAATGCTGGTTTTTTCGGCGGCGGATTTCGAAGATTTCCTTCAGCCCCGGCCGGATCTTGCCGATAATATGGAACCGGAGCTGGAGCGCGTAGTGCGTTTGCTGGTTGAAAAAAGATGGCCCTTCAGGTTACATGCCACTTACAATGAAAGCATCGGCCGGTTTCTGAATGTTTTTGAGAAAATTAACCGCGATATCCCTTTTGCAGGCCTGCCCTGGATTTTCGATCATGCGGAAACCATTGACGAGCGCAACATTGAACGCGTAAAAGCACTGGGGGGCGGAATTGCCATTCAAAGCAGGATGGCCTATCAGGGTGAATATTTTACCGAGCGTTATGGAGCCAAAGCTGCACTGCAAACCCCACCCATTAAAAAAATGCTGGAAATGGAAGTGCCTGTGGGCGGCGGTTCTGATGCCACCAGGGTAAGCAGCTATAATCCATGGGTTTCCATGTTCTGGTTAACGGCAGGTAAAACTGTTGGCGGATTGAAAATCTACAATGAGGAAACCGTTTTGAGCAGAGCCACAGCTTTAGAACTTTACACCAGAGGCAGTGCCTGGTTTTCCAATGAACAACAAAAGAAGGGCGATATTGAGGTGGGGATGCTTGCTGACTTAGCGGTTTTAAGCCAGGATTATTTTGAGGTTTCTGATGAGCAGATTAAAAGCATTGAGTCAGATATGACAGTCGTTGATGGCAAAATTGTGTACGCGAAAGGCGACTTTTCTTCATTTTCGCCACCCAAAATTCCGATTCTTCCAGACTGGTCGCCTACAAACAGCTATAACGGTTATTATTCTCCGGCAACACACACAGGCAGTGCGCAAGGAAAAGCTGCAGGCGCGAACGGGGCATCGGTTTTAGCGATGGTACATTCGTGTGCGGGCAGCTGCAATGTTCATCAGCATCGGCACGATGCGGTGAGAACCAGTAACCTGCCTGTAAATAATTACACCGCATTCTGGGGTGCATTGGGGTGCTCATGCTTTGCTTTTTAACATATGGAAACTATCATCAAATACCTGCTTTATTCTGATTTAGGATCAGACCTGAATAACTGGGCGGTACTTTCATTCAGGGTATTGCTGATGCTTGAGCTCTTCAGGGTACACGGAATGAAAAAGTTCCGCGTTCAAAACGGAGAGAAAGAGCATGTTCCAAATCCTTTAGGTTTGCCTGATAAGCTGAACGGCCTGGTGGCAACCTTTTCTGATACGGTGGTGCCGTTTCTGGTTGCCTTTGGCCTGGGAACCCGGCTTTTTTTGCTCCCCTCGATTGGTGTAACCGCAATAGGTTATTTTGTGGTGCACCGGAAAGATTCAGTTGAGGTAAGGGATGTGCCCTATATGTACACCCTTGCTATGCTTTTTTTGTGGGCTACAGGTCCCGGTACCTACTCCTTAGATCATTATTTATTCAACACTTTTTTTAATTAACACATCAATATTAAATCACAAAAATTATGGAAGCTAAAATTGGCATCAGTGCAGATCACCTTGCTGAGGTTGCACATTCACTAAGCAAAATTCTTGCTGATGAATACGTTTTATACACTAAAACACGAAAGGCACACTGGAATGTGGAAGGACCAGACTTTTACAACAAACACAAATTTTTTGAAGCGCAATACACGCAACTGGAAGACATTGTGGATGAGGTAGCAGAACGTATCCGTAAGCTGGGTCATTATGCCCCGGCGTCGCTTAAGCAATTCCTTGAATTGACACATTTAACTGAAGATGACCGCGGTAAAAATGATTCCACAACCTACATCAAAATCTTGCTTGCCGATCACGAGAGTATTCTCATTCACCTGAGGGAAAACATCGATAACTATGCCGGCGCATTGAAAGACGCGGGGACAAGCGATTACATCACAGGCTTAATGGAAACACACGAAACGATGGCCTGGATGCTCAGGGCACATTTATCATAGATTGAAATGGAAGAAAAAGCGCAAAATATCTGGTTTGTAACCTTTATATTAACCATTATTGCAGGCTATTGTGATGCGATTACCTTTGTTGCAGCAGATAAAATCTTTTCGGCGCATGTTACCGGAAACTTTATTGTGTTCGCCTATCAGATGATCAAAAGTGTTGATGGTGACAGCTGGATTAAGCTGCTGACTTTTCCCATCTTTATGCTCGCGGTAATGACTGGTGGCTGGATCTCGGCGAGGTTTTCGAACAGGCATTTTTTGCTTTTATGTGAGGGGATTATTTTGCTGGTTGCCGGTGTGATGGCTTATTCACTTGGCTATATAGAGAACGGGGAAATCACCTGGCCGATGTATCTGGTTACGATCATTGTTGTTTTTGCCATGGGCCTGCAAAATGCATTCGGGAAGTTGTTTGCGAAAGAGACTTTTGGTCCGACCACCATGATGACCGGGAATGTAACACAGTTTGCGCTCGATATCAGATCGTTCTGGAATTCGGGTTTTAAAGATGCCGGCTTCTATTCCGGGATCAATAAATGCTTAATTACTCTGGGAGGGTTTTTACTGGGTTGTTTACTTGGGGCATGGATGGGGCAGCTTTTTGGCCTGGTTGGGATTGTGCTGCCTGGTGTAGCGATGATTATTTGCTACTACAGTACCAAAGCTTCTTCATCTCCAGAGATCAAATCCTAATATGCGAAACATCCATAACACGAAGCTTATTTTGATGGTCAACCTCAGGTTTCTGATCGTTATTTTTACACTAATCAGCCCTGTTCTTGCAAAAGGACAGGGCATTAGAACAAAAGCAGAAGCTGAGGCTGCAGGAATCAAATTCCGGCAACTGGGGCAGACTGAAAAAAAGGCTGATTTATCAATTGACCTTGGCGCTTATTATCTTAATCTTCCCGGGGAGATCAAAGCCGATTTACAAAAGGCTATGGGGTTGCAGCAACAGTCCATTCAGCTGGCCAGGAAAATTGAGTATCCAAAAGGGGTGGCGAAATCCATGATTCTGAAGGGCAATATTCTAAGGGAAATGGGGAGTAAAGCTTTAAGTAAAAAGGAGTTTGAACAAGCGATTGTTTTTGCTCAAACGGAAGGCCTGAAAGACCGACTGGCGGAAGCCTATGTGGCTATGGGTGATTTGTTTAGCAATGAGGGTATAGAACTGGAAACGAAAATCGGCTACAACGAAAAAGCCCGTTCGCTGTATCGCCAAACGGGTAACAGACTGGAGGAAGGAAACTCACTCAAAAACCTCGGCGATTATTATAATATTAAAGGGCAGCCCGATTATGCCATTAAGCTCATGGATTCGGCATTGGCGGTGTATAAATCTTTTGGCTATGCCGAATTGCAGGGCGTTTACAACAATATGTGCATCATTAACGTAGGTTTAGGGAATTACTCCAGCGCTTTGAAATACGGGCTGCTTGCAGACAAAACTGCTGAGCGACTTGCCGATACAAGTTTACAAAGAAGCTCGATCGCCAACCATCTGGGCTTAACTTACTACTATCTCCGCAATGATGAGAAAACGCTTGAATACTGGACTAAAGCCAGGGCAATTGCGGCGCGCTATCAGGATGCCGGATACCTGCAAACGGTGATTGCAAATCTGGCGAGCCTGCTGGTGAGGATGAAGCGGTTTGAAGAAGGGATCAGCGCATTGAAGGAAATGGAGCTGAAATATCCACCTACAGATATACAGATGAAGGTAAGAATTCCTTACCTCTTATTTAATAGTTACTATGATATTGAGAAATATCAGGAGGCCGCACCGTATTTCAATACCCTGCTTCAGTTTCATCATGATTTACCTAAAGATGATCCTAACCAGATTTATCTGTATCGCAGTATCATCCGAAAACTGATTCATGATCAGAATTTTACAGCCGCCGAAAATTATTTAAAAGCGCACGAACAGCAAAGCCTGCAACAGAAAAATTTACTTGCACTGGCGCAGTTACACCGGCTATGGTTCAATGTTGATTCTGCTTTAAACAAACCCTGGTCGGCTATTGCGCATTACAAAACCTACAAACGGCTTACAGATTCGATCTGGAACAATGAAAAGAACAAACAAATTTCAGGCCTGGAAATCGAATATGAGACTGAGCAAAAAAATAAAGACATTGCGTTGCTGCATCAGAAAAACCAATTGCAGCTGGTGAGAATAGGAAATGAAGAACGGGTGCGCTATATTTTTGTTGCCGGTATTTTAGTTGCATTTTTGTTTGCCGGTTTAATATACAACCGTTACCGCCTGAAGAAACGTAGCAATACAATTTTAGAACAAAAACAAACCGAAATCAATGCACAAAATGAGTTGCTCAGGAAAATTGTCGGAGAAAAAGAGTGGCTTCTCCGGGAAATTCATCACCGGGTAAAGAATAACCTGCAGATCGTGATTAGTCTGCTGAATACGCAGTCGGCCTATTTAGACAATGAAGATGCCTTAGTGGCAATCAGAAACAGCCAGAACCGCATGCATGCCATGTCGCTCATCCACCAGAAGCTGTACCAGTCTGATAACCTGGCGGAAATTGATATGAAATGGTATATCAAAGAATTGGTGGAATACATGATTGAATGTTTTGGAACAGAAAAGAAAATCAGGTTTGAACTGGTTACTGATGAACTGAAACTGGATGTTGCTCAGGCCGTTCCACTGGGTTTAATTTTAAATGAAGCCATTAGCAATGCCATTAAATATGCTTTTCCGGGTTTAAGAACGGGAATAGTAAAGATTCAGTTTGTGGCAATGGAAAACAATGGCTGCAGGCTCAGTATTGCGGACGACGGCATAGGTTTGCCCATTGATTTTGATCCGGATGATACAGAGTCGCTGGGGATGAGTTTGATGAACGGACTTACCGATCAGCTCAACGGGAAATTTGAAATGAAGCGTGATGACGGACTGACGCTGGAGATCTCTTTTACCAGGCAAAATGAAATGGCGGTAGAAGCCGTAAGTTACAATTCGGAAGCATAGTTAAATAATAATCAACAATAAATTTAGAAGAAATGAACAATAATATTTTAGGATTGCACCACATTACTGCGATAGCAGGAAATGCACAGCAGAATTTCGATTTTTACACTAAAACAATGGGCTTAAGGCTGGTTAAAAAAACTGTCAATTTTGATGATCCGGGAACTTATCACCTGTACTATGGCGACGAGACCGGCTCGGCAGGGACCATACTTACTTTTTTCCCCTGGGATGGTATTGGACCCGGAACAGAAGGTGTTGGTATGGCTACGGAGATTGGTTATTCGGTACCCGCAGGAAGCCATGAGTTCTGGTTAGGGCGCTTTGGAGCCGCGAAAATTAAAACCAAAGAAATTACAGAGCGGTTTGGCGAACAGGTCCTTGCATTTAAAGATCCGGACGGATTATCATTGAGTTTGATAGTACCAGCAAACGCAGACAGCAGATCTCCATGGGAAACCAATGATATCAAAAAAGATACAGCTACCAGAGGATTTCACAGTACCACCCTTACTTTACAAAGTATTGATGAAACGGCAAAAGTGCTGACAGACCTGTTTGGCTACAGGCTGCTTGCGCAGGAAGGGAACCGTTACCGTTTTATAACCGATACTGTGGAAAACGCTGCTGTTGTGGATTTACTGGAAGTTCCTTCAGGCATCCGCGGCAGAAATGCTGCGGGTACCAATCACCATGTTGCTTTCCGTGTTAAAAATGAGGATATTCAAATGGAACTGAGGGAGCAGATTTTGAGTAAGAACCTGCAGATTACACCGAAGATAGACCGTGATTATTTCTACTCACTATACTTTCGTGAGCCAGGAGGTGTATTATTTGAGATTGCCACCGAAAATCCTGGTTTTACTGTGGATGAACCTTTGAGTGAATTGGGTAGCCACCTGAAACTTCCGCATCAGCATGAGCATTTACGCGAAGATTTAGATAAATTACTTCCAAAATTAATCTAGAAGAAATGGCAGAGATCAAATTAAATATTCAGGCAGGTGAACCGAGTTCATTTGATGTTTACGATGAGGATGGAAAAGTTGGTGAGATGATTTTCGATATCAATGGAGCTAACTTAACGGTTTATCATACCGAGGTAGATCCTTCGAAAGAAGGAAAGGGCTATGCAAAATTGTTGCTTGATGCAATGGTTGCGTATGTGCGTGAAAATAAATTGATGGTAATCCCAATGTGTCCTTATGTGCATATTCAATTTAAGCGACATGAGGATTTATACCGGGATATCTGGAACAAAATAAATGAAGAATAATCATGAAAAATATCATAGAATCAGGAAAAAGCTTAGATCAGGCTGAAAAGGTATTGATTATGATCCATGGGCGTGGAGGAACGGCTGAAGATATCTTGTCGATGGCAGCACATTTGAATGTTTCGGGGTATGCACTAGTTGCGCCCCAGGCTGATGGGAACAGCTGGTATCCGTATTCATTTTTAGCGCCAAGGGAAGAGAATGAACCGGCACTCTCGAATGCATTAAGGACAATAAACGATACCGTGTTGTATCTTGAAAGTAAGGGTTTTGCTAAAGCGCAAATTTATTTCCTAGGCTTTTCACAAGGTGCCTGCTTAACCCTTGATTATGTTGCAGCGAACGCCGCCGGATACGGGGGCATTGTTGCATTTACGGGAGGTGTGATCGGTGCACAGCTGGATCATCGTAATTACCACGGCGAATTTGACGGGACACCGGTTTTTATCGGAAGCAGTGATCCTGATGTACATGTTCCTGTTTCACGGGTTAAGGAGTCGACCGTTTTACTTGAAGGTATGGGTGCAAATGTAACGGAGATCATCTACGAAAACATGGGCCATACGATTAGCCACGCAGAAATTGCGCAGGTAAATAAATTGATTTTCAAAGATTAATGTGGTGATGGAAAAGGAAACAGGAAGGATAGAAGCGTTTAGTGACGGTGTTTTTTCGATCGCCGTTACACTCCTGGTGCTGGATTTACATATTCCTGAATCGATGGACGGAGAACATCCCGTAAAACTGCTTGAAGCATTGAAACTTCAGTGGCCAGGCTATATCGCCTTCATCATTTCCTTTTTCAGTATCTTCATTATTTGGGTAAACCACCACAAAATTTTTAAACAAATTTACAAGCGAAATACAGGGCTTATGTTTGCCAACGGCCTTATATTGTTCCTGGTTTCGCTTGTATCTTATCCCAGTGCTTTGCTGGCCAAGTTTTATTTAACCGAATCCAGGCAGCTCTCGGTAACCATTTACACGGGTTTGTTTGTGGCTATTAATATTGCTTTTAACTTATTATGGCAGCAGGCCAGCAGCGACAGGAAACTTCTGCGTCCGGGTATCAGCAATGCTGCAATTGCCAGGCTCCGCAACAATTACCTTTATGGTTTTCCAACCTATCTGTCTGCTTTTATTATTTCATTCTTTTATCCTGATCTTGCTTTAGCCATCTGTGTTTTACTGTGGATCTTCTGGGCTGCGTCTTCAAAAAAAATCAACTTTACTGAATCAGCGGTTACAAAATGATAGCTTATCTCCAGCTTAAAACAGTTGAGCTTGTAGTTACATGATTATATTTCGTTTTAAAAATCGTTTTTTAGCGAAATATCGTGACTAGTTTTTAGGCGATTTTTGCTCGCTGATGCCTACAGCTATGATTATCGCGTCTGGCATGTTGTTTGAATTCCTGCGTTTGCACAAACAAACCAGATGAAAAATAAAGAAACAGATTTTAATTCCGCGCAGTTGAAGAAAAACGAGGTTGAGCATAGTTCTTCAGCCTGTTTTAAGGAGCTGGCAGGCGCGGTACCGGAGCAGGAAAAACATTTCAGTTTAAAGGATTTGTTTTTTGGTATCTTTTCAAAATTGCATCCTTTATTTTCCATTGATTGCGGAGCTCTCGTGCTGTACAATGATGATAAAAATCACATCACCCACGCATATCTTACAGAAGCGGTTGCAGGCAAAGTAACTTGTATAGAAACCATTACCGACCCAGTACGTCTTTCATTGATTAGCCAGGAAATTGCAGGTTTTGATTTTCCGGTACTTAAATCCCGTCAGGACTGGATAGATGATTTTGGAGAGAACCATTGTTTAATTAATCATCCTACAGAATATCACTTTCACTGTTACATTCCCTTGGAAAATGCAGGGAAAATACTCGGGACTTTCGAACTGCATAACCATAACTGTGAACTGAGCAGGGAAGGGTTGACATTTTGCTGCAATATTGCCGATTTCGTTGCGGGATTGCTTTCTGTAATTGCCAGGCCAGACCAGCAGGAGGGAGATAACGTTTCGGGATCTTCAAAGGGCCATGATGTAAGCGGCTTATTGCTGCAGTATGAAGAAAAAATCAGGAATTTAGAGCGGGAGACTGAAAGCCTGAGCGAAGCACTTGCCGAATTTATCCCATCAATGCCCAGTGAAGAAAATATAATTTATCAACACCCAAAAATTGTGGGTGTGAGTGCTGAAATGCAGGTGGTTTATCGGTTGCTCAACCGCATATCCGGATCAGAAACCACCGTTTTGATTTTAGGTGAAACAGGTACAGGCAAAGAACTGTTCGCCAAAGCGATACATGAGGAATCTGGCAGGAGCCAAAAACCTCTGATTAAGGTAAATTGTGCTGCCATTCCGCCAAATTTAATTGAATCGGAACTTTTCGGGCATGAAAAGGGCAGTTTTACCGGCGCTACGGAACGGCGTATCGGGAAATTTGAACAGGCAAATAAAGGCACTATTTTTTTGGATGAGGTGGGTGAGCTGCCACTCGATTTACAAGTGAAGCTGCTCCGTGTTTTACAGGAAAAAGAAATAGAGCGTGTTGGAGGCAAAAGCACCATCCCGGTTGATGTGCGGATCATTTCTGCTACCAACCGGAATCTGCTGGAGGAGGTAGAAGCGGGTAATTTCAGAAGGGATTTATATTACAGGCTAAATGTTTTTCCACTTTTACTGCCACCACTAAGAAGCAGAAAATCGGATATTCAATTGCTCGCGTGCTTCTTTCTGGAACGGTTTAGTCAAAAATCAAAAATGGCTTATCAGGGTTTCTCAAAAAAAGCCATCTCCACATTAACGGCTTACAGCTGGCCAGGCAATGTACGTGAACTGGAACACGTGATTGAAAGGGAAGCCGTGATGGCACAGGGTGCGATGATTCGGAAAGTGAATATCCCGGGTGTTACGGACAAATCTATGCCGGCAATTGCGGGAGTTAAAACAATCTTTGAAAATGAACGGGATCATATTTTCGCTGTTCTGGAGTTATGCGGTGGAAAAATATCGGGGCAGAATGGTGCTGCAAAGCTATTGGGCGTACCCGCCACAACACTTAATTCAAAAATGAAACGGTTGGGTTTGTTGAAGAAACATGTGCTGTAGTGGCAACGATATATGGCTTCCTCTAGACGTAAATTAACGAAATAACGTCACTAGTATTTGTGTAATCTTAATTTAAGTTCCTGATTGTTAGGTTTTTGTTTACGGGTATTGTTCTTGCTTTAATCTTTGTTCAGATCGTAACCAATCAAATTTACCGCAACCTCAATGATATCAAACGGCCAGAAAATTACATGCATTATTGTTGATGACAATCCAATTGCACGGGAAAACCTGATCATGCTCGCCAGTCAGGTGGACGATTTAGCAGTTCTCAACGACTGTGAAGATGCATTCCTGGCTTATAATTACCTGCAAAGCAATCCCGTCGACCTGATTCTGCTTGATATTGAGATGCCTGGAATGACTGGTATTGAACTTACCAGAAACCTCAGCAACAAAAAAAACCTGATTATTTTTACCACTTCAAATAAAGATTATGCCCTTGAGGCTTTTGATCTTAACGTTGCCGATTACCTGATTAAGCCATTTTCTTCCCTACGCTTTTTAAAGGCAATCGATAAAGTCAGGGACATACTAAACAGCAGATCAGAGCATGTTGAGCTGGCTAATGATGAATTTATATTTGTCCGCGACAGTAATATTGTGCGCCGCCTGGGCGTGGATGATATTTTATATGCAGAGGCCATGGGTGACTACGTTAAGTTTCATACCACCAATAAGCTCTATGCCATTCATACCCGTTTAAAGTCGGTTGAGGACAGGCTCTCCAAGAACAAGTTCATCCGCATTCACCGTTCGTATATCGTGTCGCTACAGCACATTGATACCTTACAGGAAGGAGGAATGGTTGTCAAGGGGAACTTTTTGCCTATTGCCGAGCGCTATAGAAAAGACCTGAACCGAATGATGAATATTATTTAGCACTATGGAAAAGAATAAGTCACTGATGCCCGACAGCAGTTTCAACTATCTGATTATTTCTGCTTTTCTGGTTGCAATGGGTTTACTGATTCTGGTGCAGTACAGTTCATCGCGAAATATGAATACGCTGATTGAGGGGAACAAAGAACTTTTAGATGAGTTGCGGACTAGTAATCACTTGCGGGAGATTGACAGGGATATTTTAGGTGTGGAAAGCAGGATCAGGGCGGCAATTGCCACCGATGATACGACGCACCTTGAAGGCGTTGAAAGTAAAATCCAGGCTGTAAGCATGTACCTGGATTCTCTGGATGATGGAAGTGAGGAACCTGCGATTAAAAGGTACCTGGAGCGTTTGGCTTTTCTCGCCCAGGAGAAGGTGAATACCAAACATCATTTAATGGAGCTTTACCACAAAACCGGCAGGATGAATGATACGACCTCCATCGGGAACCCGCAGGCACGCATTACTTCCGACGAAATTACGGGAACCACACACAAGATTTACAACAGCAGGCAGCAGCGGATGCAGGCGCTGACGAGGAAAATAAATGAAAGCGGACAAAAGGCAAAGGCCTACGGTATTGCTTTAATTGCATTGCTGCTGCTTAGTGGAGCAGCCTTATGCTGGTTTATTACCCGCCAGTTCAGAAACAGAACGCTCCTCATCAATCAACTTAACGATTCGGAAAGAACATCCCGGCAGGCATTAGGCATTAAAGAAAACTTTCTGGCCAACATGAGCCATGAAATCAGAACGCCTCTCAATTCCATACTTGGTTTTACTACACTCCTGCAAAGGCAAGATGTGACGTCCCAGTCGCAGCATTATATTACTTCGATACAACAGGCGGGAGAAAACCTGCTGGCCATCATTAACGATATCCTTGATATTTCGAAGATTGAAGCCGGAATGATGCGAATTGTAAACAAGCCCTTCAGCATTCGTGGTTTGCTGCATTCCGTTGAAGTACTTTTTTCTGAGCGGATAAAATCCAAAGGCCTCGGCTACCTGACTCAAATAGATGACAATGTACCGGATACATTAACCGGAGATGCCACCCGGTTAACGCAGATTATGGTTAATTTGTTAGGGAATGCATTAAAATTCAGTGAAAAAGGTCTGTTAAAAACGGCTGTTTCGATTTCATCGGCGGGTAATAATTCCATCACCCTGAAATTCCGTGTCTCAGATGAGGGCATTGGAATCAAAGCGGAGAAACTTGAGCGGATATTTGAACGTTTCAATCAGGCCGATGATTCTATTACGCGTAATTACGGCGGAACAGGCTTGGGCTTATCTATTGTGAAAGATTTACTGGAAATTCAAAAGGGTACAATTGAAGTGGAAAGCAGCCCCGGAAAAGGAACAACTTTTACTTTTGAAATTCCATATCTCATTTCTGATAATACCAATGAAGGTGAAGTGGTTCGCTACAAAGTGCTTGAACCCGAATGGATTGGACGGTCTATCCATATTCTGATCGTTGACGATAACATGATGAATCAGGATTTAATGGCCAACATCCTGGGTTACCGGGGCTTTTCTTTTGCCATTGCTTCAAACGGTTTAGAAGCGATAGAGCAGGTAAAGGACGGTCATTTCGACCTGATACTGATGGACATTCAAATGCCTGAAATGGATGGATATTCGGCCACCATTTACCTGCGTACGGAACTCAAATCCGATATACCTATTATTGCCATGACCGCACATGCCATGTCGGGGGAGCGCGAAAAGTGCATCACTTTAGGGATGAATGACTACATTTCCAAACCCGTTAATGAGCAGGAACTTCTGGCGCTTATTGAAAAAGTAACGTTGCCACATACCGGGGATGAATTGTTTAATGAACAGTTCATTTACCTGGATTTAACGTACATGAAAGACATGGGTAAAGGGAACGTATCTTATGAAAGGAAAGTTACCGGGCATTTCGTGAACAGGGTTCCGCAAGACATGATCAGTTTGCAGCAGGCGCTCAGGGCAGAAGATTATGGAAAAATCAAACAAATTGCCCATAGTTTGCGTACTACACTTGCGATCATGGGACTTTTGGAACGAACCGTTCAGGTTTTAGATCAGCTGGAATTTCCGGAAAATGATAAAAGGCATTTTGAACAATTGATTTCAGCACTTGAAATGATTTGCAGGGGGGCGGTTAAAGAGGCAGAAGGATATCTTAAAAGTTTAAAATAAGTAATTAACTGGTATGAATAAATTAAAGCTTTACGGTACACCAGAGTCTCCTGAAATCTATCCGATCAGGGATTTTTTGAAAAGGAGCGTTGTTGATTTCGAATGGATTGACATTAGCCACGATGATTTGGGATGGGGGCAGGGCATTACCTCTTTTAATAATTCCGATAAACATCCGGTTATAGAATTTCCGGATGGTAAAGTCATTGTAAACCCCAGCCTTGAAGAAATTGCCTGTAATCTGGGCTGGATCACCGAACCTAAATATACAGAATACGATTTGTCGATTTATGGTGCTGGTCCGGCGGGGTTAAGCGCTGCGGTTTACGCTGCATCCGAAGGATTAAAAACCATACTTATTGAGCGTGAGGCCATAGGCGGACAGGCGGGTACCAGTTCCCTGATCGAAAATTATTTAGGTTTTCCTGAAGGCATTTCTGGCGCTAACTTAGCCGAAAGGGCAAGGCAGCAGGCCCTCAAGTTTGGCGTTGAAATTTTGCTTTTGAAGGAAGGTATCAAAGGTACTTTCTACAACAATAGGATACACGTTGATTTTGCGACGGGTGAGCAGCTGGTGGCCAAAGCCAATATTTGTGCAACCGGAGTAGAGTATGCGCGATTGAACCTTCCGGATGAGGAAAGGTTTTTCCATAAGGGTGTTTATTACGGGGCTGGTGCCAGCGAAGCTTTTTTTTGTCAGGATAAAGACTTGTATATCGTTGGCGGCGGAAACTCTGCCGGTCAGGCCGCTACTTATTTTTCGGGCTTTGCGAAACGTGTTTTTATGGTGATCAGAAAGGGGAATCTGGCAGAAACCCTTTCCGAATATTTAATTCAACGGATTGCAGCCATCAGTAATATCTTTGTGTTGTACCATGCAGAAGTAGCTGAACTGGAAGGGGATGATTATTTACAGCGTATTAAAATTGTAAACAAGAAGGAGGGAACAGAAACCTGGCACGACACTTCAAAGCTCTTTATTTGCATCGGTGGAAAGCCGAATACAGAATGGGCTTCGGAAACGGCAATTTGCAGGGATAAGAATGGCTATCTTTATACCGGAAATGATCTGGTTAATCTGGATCAGTATAAAATGTGCTGGGCCGCAGACCGGCCTCCTTATCATCTGGAGACCAGCGTACCGGGCTCGTTCGCTGCAGGAGATGTACGGTTCAATTCTGTAAAAAGGGTCGCCTCTGCTGTTGGAGAAGGTGCGATGGCGGTTACCCAGGTTCACCAATATTTATCAAAATTATAAAGATGGAACATCACCAGGTATGCAGCCACATTGTGGCTATCAAAGAATTAAAAACTGCAAAGGAAACGGTTTGTGAGCAATGTGTGAAAGATGGAAGCGATTGGGTGCATCTGCGAACCTGCCAAACCTGTGGCATTACGTTATGTTGTGACTCGTCGCCCATGCAACACATGTCGCACCATTGTAGCAATACCAAACATCCTGTGGTTATTTCATCTGAACCCGGGGAAAGGTGGTTGTATTGCTATATCGACGATGAAATGGCAGAATATTAAGGTGTTGAAACACTTCAATTAAATAAACAGCAATGAAAGCAATAGTGATTACAGCATATGGCGGGCCTGAAGTGCTGCAGGAACGTGAGGAGCCCACACCATCAATTGAGGGAGATCAGGTATTAATTGCAGTTAAAGCTGCCGGTTTAAACCGTTCCGATGTGGCTCAGCGCGAGGGGAATTATCCCCCTCCATCAGGAGTTTCTGCTGAAATTCCTGGTCTGGAAGTTTCGGGTATTGTAACAGCATGCGGGCCTGACGTGAAAGGCTTTCAGGTAGGCGATGAGGTATGTGCGCTTCTGGCCGGTGGCGGATATGCAGAATATGTAGCCGTAGGTGAGGGACAATGTTTGCCAATACCGGCAGGTCTGAGCTTTGCAGAAGCTGCAAGTTTGCCGGAAACTATATACACAGTATGGTCGAACGTATTTCAAAGAGCTGCACTTCAACCTGGTGAACGTTTGTTGGTTCATGGCGGGAGTAGTGGCATTGGCATTACAGCTATTCAGCTGGCTAAAGCACTTGGTTCGCCGGTGGTGGTTACGGTGGGATCGGATGAAAAAGGTGTGAACTGTGTTGAGCTTGGCGCTGATTCATATATCAACTACAAAACACAGGATTTTGAAACTGAACTTAAAGACACGGGTGTTGACGTAGTCCTGGACATGGTTGGCGGAGATTATCTGAGTAAAAACATCAATATCCTGAAACCGGAAGGCAGGTTGGTGCACATCAACGCTGTGAATGGCCGGCACGTTGAACTCGATATCTGGAAAGTAATGATGAAGCGTTTAACCATTACGGGAAGTACACTCAGGAGCAGGGAATATGCATTCAAACAAAAACTTACCGCACAGATTAAACGAAATATCTGGCCACTAATTGAAGCCGGGAAGTTTAAGCCTGTCATCTTTGAGACCTTTTTGTTTAACGATGCTGCTGAAGCACATCGGGCGCTTGAACGCAGCATGCATACCGGGAAGATCGTGCTGGTGCGTTAAAAATATACAATTACTAAAACATTCGCGGATAAGAGGGGTTACATTAGAAAACATAAAGCTATGGGATTTATTAGAAACGCCATTATCGGCATCGCAATATTTGAAGGTATTAAGTACCTGACCAAAAAGGATGTATTAGGAACTTCAAATTTTGAGAAAATCAAGGAGCAGGTTCCGGAATATATTGAGAAAGCCAAGGCAGTAACCGAAGATCTCCGCGCCGGGAAATTACCGCAGGTATAGTCGCTGCGAAATGCGTCTAGAATTTCACAAAGCACATGCATGCCTTATTGGTGTATGCATGTGCCTTGTTATGAACTTTAATAACGCAACCTGTAAGTCACTCTATCCATATACCCTAAGTCGGTTTAAGGAATAGCCTTTTTCGAAGACGTTGATGTATGGATAATTATTTCTAACTACTTTCTGTTTTCGCCGCAATTAACTACGCTAATTTCTGTATCTTAGGCCTTTATAATTAAATGAAATGAAAACAGGAACAGTAAAATTTTTTAATGAAACCAAAGGATTTGGTTTTATAATCGATGATAGTACCGGTGAGCAAATTTTTGTGCACGTGAGCGGATTAAAAGATCAGATCAGGGAAAATGATAAGGTAACTTTTGATACTCAGGATGGCAAAAAAGGCATCAATGCAGTGAACGTAAAAGTAGCCTAACATTCTCTACCCAAACTATTACTTATTGGTTTGAAGCCGCATCAGGATTAGTTCCTGCTGAAAAAGAAATGGGGACCATCAAAGATGTTCCCCATTTAAACCAACCAAACTAATGAATGCCCGGAAACCACCCCGGGATCAGATTATAAACGCAGCGCGATTCATTTTGTTTGGTAAAATTTAAATTTAGCAATGAAAATAAGATATTGTGCCCCAGGCAACTTTAATCGCTCATTTAAAAATACCCAAATCTATTTCGCTTTAAGCCTGTTACCATAGTTAATGTTATTAATTAGCAAGCAAATAAAAGCAGACAATATTTTTTTTCTCATTCTATTTTTTGGTCTTCTAAAATTATTTATCCATTCTATAGGTCTCGGTGAATATGGATTCCATGCTGATGAATTATACTACATCGAATTAGGTAAACATTTTGAGTGGGGTTACCTTGATATCTCCCCATTTGTTGTGTGGGTAGCGCGACTCTCTGAATTTTGTTTTGGATCATGCACGATTGGCTTTCGTATTTTGCCTTGTTTGATTTCGGCGCTTACCGTTATGTTGACGGGCTACATTACCCGATATTTAGGTGGTGGTAAGTTAGCCATTGTTATTGCCTGTTCGGCTATGATCTGTTCACCGGCCTATCTGGCTACGTCATATTTACTTCAACCCGCAGTCTTTGATGTTTTCTTCTGGACCCTGTTAACCTTTAGCATTGTCGCCTACGAAAAAACAAAGCTTCAAAAATATCTGTACCTGGCCGGGGTTGCACTTGGTTTGGGTGTACTCAATAAATACAGTATTCTGCTGTATTTTGGTTTGCTCACTTTTACTTTTTTAATCATTTCCTTCAAACAATTTGGAAGAATGTTTCCAAAACTGATCCGGCCATCGCTCTTGTTTATTCTGCTCATTACGCCAAACCTTATCTGGCAGCTGATCCACGGTTTTCCAGCTTTCCACTATGTTTATTCCGTGGGTTCATCCATGCTTTCATTTGATATACCAGATTATCTGTTTCAGCTTTTCTTTTTCCATGGGGCAGGCGTTGCGGTGTGGTCGGCGGGTTTCCTCTTATTGATGATTAACAAAAGAACCGATGAGCGGCGAAGGATATGGTGCATGACCTTTTTACTGCTCATTTTTATACTGGCCTTGCTTAAAGGCAAGCTATACTATGGATTGGGCATATTTCCAATTTTCTTTGCAGCGGGAGGGCAGTGCTGGGAGATTCTGCTCAATCGTTTAAAGTTACCTTCACGTATTGTTTTTGTTGGAATGCTATACCTTTTTGCACTTTTAAGTTTGCCTGTTGTTATTCCGGTGCTTCCGGTTACCGTTTGCAAAATCTACATCCGGCACATGGTTCGATATACCAGTTTTTCGCGACCTCTGCGCTATGAAGATGGAAGAGCTGGCGATATCCCCCAGTTTTTTGCAGACATGACTGGCTGGAAGCAATTCGCCGGAGAGGTGCTGAAGATATCCAACAGCTTTCCGTATCCAAAGGGCGGACTAAGCATCCTTACCGAAGACTACGCCATCGCTGGTGCACTGAAATATTATGGTAATGCAGCTATGCCCCCGGTGATTTCTGCACACAATAGCTTTTTGCTTTATTCGCCCGAGAACCTCAGAGCGGAAACGGTGCTTTACCTGAGCAGGATCGGGCTGGAAAAAGTTAAAGATTTTGGCAACCAGGTCGTTTGTATTGACCGGATGAAGACGGAAAATTCGCATCTTGATGGGCTTTACATTTACAGAATCACCAGCCCTAACCTAACCTTTCGAAATAAATATTTGGGTGATATACAAAAGTTTTATCCGCATTGATTTTAAGTTTATATATTGAACAATACGCCGGGGAAATTGTTAACTTCAGCATATGCAGATTGAAACAGAAATCCTTATCATCGGTGGCGGGCTGGCGGGCTTAACCGCTGCGCTTCATCTGCAAAAAAACGGGTTTCAAGTTACCCTGATTGAAAAGAATAGCTATCCGCATCATAAAGTATGCGGAGAATATGTTTCCAATGAGGTACTGCCATACTTAGCCTCGCTGGGTATTTCATTAGAAAGTCTGCAGCCAACTTCAATCACTAATTTGCAGGTGAGTTCGGTTGCAGGCAACTGTATTAACACAACGCTGCCACTGGGTGGATTCGGTTTAAGCCGTTATGTAATGGACGATTTTTTCTGCCAGAAACTCATAGAGCGAGGTGTTTCGGTACTGGCAGATACGGTAACCCGGGTCGTTTTTCATGAAACCCATTTTGATGTGGAAACCAGCCAGGGGAAGCATATTACCGCAAAACAAGTTCTTGGCGCTTTTGGCAAACGATCTTCGCTTGACAAAACATTAGGCAGGGATTTTATTCGTGATAAGTCCCCTTATCTGGCCGTAAAGGCACATTATGAAGGGGCATTTCCATCCAGTCTGGTCGCTCTGCACAATTTCAAAGGGGGCTACTGTGGCGTGTCAAAGGTGGAGGAGCATAAACTGAATATTTGTTATCTGGCCAGCTATCAAACTTTTAAGCGATTTAAGCATATCGATCACTACCAGGAGGAGGTGCTGTATCAGAATAAGCTGCTGAAAAACATCCTGGAAAATTCAAAGATGATTTTTGATGCACCACTTACCATCAGTCAGATTTGCTTTGATGAAAAGGAGCCTGTGTTCGACCACGTGATCATGATTGGCGATAGCGCGGCATTAATCCATCCTTTATGCGGTAACGGCATGGCAATGGCCATGCATGGTGCAAAAATTGCAGCTGAGCTAATCACGACATTTTTAAAAGATAAAACCATGTCCCGCGCGGGTTTTGAAAAAGAATATACGCAGCAATGGACAAAACTTTTTCGCGGGAGACTCCTGACGGGTAAAATTTTGTCTGCTGTTTTTAACAACACCACGATGCAAAGGCTGGCAATAGGCGCTTTGACTAAAATGCCTGCTTTGCTCCCCGGCACCATCAGAATGACCCATGGAAAACCAATATCAATAGCGAACTAAATGCCAATAGATACAAAATACAGGAGTACTGCACCAGAGATTATGGATGATTTTGCCATGGAAGGTGAAATCCTGACGGATGCACTTGATAAAATCGCCGCCATCAACAAATTACTTGGTGGCAATAAAGTGACTTTGGAGGGCATCAGGATGTTAATGAAAAAAAATAAATCAGGCACACTACGCATTACGGATGTGGGCTGCGGCAATGGGGCGATGCTTAGGATGCTGGCTGATTATGCAACTAAACATCGCCTTAACTTCGAATTAAAAGGCATTGATGCAAACAGATGTACCATTGAACATGCCATCAGCTGTTCAGTGAATTATCCGGATATCCGCTACCAGTGCAGTGATATTTTTGATGAAACGGCAGCGGGCGAAGATTGCGATATCCTGCTTTTCACACTTACCCTGCATCATTTTTCTGATCGCGAGATTATATCGCTGTTGAAAAACCTGAGCAAGGGCGTATCCGTAGGTATTGTTGTAAATGACCTGGAGCGGAGTGGTATTGCCTACCGGCTTTTTACCGCACTGAGCTTTGTATTCAGGCTTAACCACATGTCGAGGGAAGATGGACTGGTTTCCATTCTCCGCGGGTTTAAACGGAAAGATTTACAGCGTTATACAGCGGCTTTGAACCTCAGTTCAAGTATTGTCTGGCGATGGGCATTCAGGTATTTATGGGTTATACAAACACGATGAGCGTAAAAATAAAAACAGTAAGCAAAGCCTTACCTGAATTTTCGAGAACAACCGCCGAAATCCTTCCTTTTCTGGATGTATGGTTAGCGGGACAAGATGAGCGTTTCGTGAGAAAGGTCAAAAAGATATTTGAAGGAGCTGCCGTTGATAAACGCTACTCCATCATGGCACCCGAAGAAGTGTTCTCTGATTTAAGTTTTGAGAAGCGAAATGATATTTACATCAGGGAATCCATCAAGCTTGGCAAAAAATGTCTTTCCGATGCACTGGAGGCGGCAAGGTGGAAACCTAGCGATCTGGATTATATCATTACTGTAAGCTGTACCGGAATCATGATCCCGTCGCTGGATGCTTATCTGATTAACGCCCTTGGTTTAAAACAGGATATTGTTCGTCTTCCGGTAACCGAAATGGGCTGCGCCGCAGGTGTTTCGGGAATGATTTATGCTAAAAACTTTTTAAAGGCCAACCCCGGAAAAAGAGCGGCTGTAGTTGCCGTAGAATCACCAACGGCGACATTTCAGCTCAATGATTTCTCTATGGCGAATATTGTGAGTGCCGCAATTTTTGGAGATGGGGCGGCATGCGTGTTATTAAGTTCAGATGAATCAGACCAGGGGCCAGAGCTGGTGGCAGAGGAAATGTATCATTTTTACGAGTCTGAAGATATGATGGGCTTTAAGCTTACGGATACCGGACTTCAAATGGTGCTCAATGTGGAAGTGCCGGAGACCATTGCCAGCCATTTTCCTGAGATTATTCATCCCTTTCTGGCGAAAAACGGATTAGATATTTCGGATATTGATCACCTGATTTTTCACCCGGGGGGAAAGAAGATTATTCAGGTGGTAGAAGAACTTTTTGGCCAGCTGGGTAAAAATATCGACCAGACCAAAGCCGTATTGAGGCAATACGGCAACATGAGCAGTGCCACTGTGCTTTACGTACTGCAGCAATATATGGAAAGCAATCCTGCTCGGGGCGACAGGGGCTTAATGTTGAGTTTCGGCCCGGGTTTTTCGGCACAGAGAATTCTATTAAAATGGTAATATGACCAGATCCGAAATTGTAAGTAAACTCCCTTATGGCCGCGACTTTTTATTTGTTGGCGAGCTTTTGCACGTTGATGAAAACGGCGCTAAAGGAACCTATACTTTTGATCGGGCGCTTCCGTTTTACCCCTCTCATTTTAAGGATTTTCCAGTAACCCCTGCTGTGATACTGACTGAGACCATGGCCCAGATCGGATTAGTTTGTCTGGGGATATTTCTGGTTGGGGAAACACCTCCCGGTAAAGGCCCGGGACTGGCGATGACCTCGAGCAGCATTGATTTTATAAAACCTGTTTACCCCGGAGAGCAGGTTACAGTAATGAGCGAGAAAGTTTATTTCAGGTTCAACAAATTATCCTGTAAAGTGACAATGGCAAATTCGGCAGGAGACACGGTGTGTAAAGGAATAATATCAGGCATGTTAACGACAAATCCAAATGAATGAAAACAGGGTAGTGATTACGGGCCTTGGCGTTTGCGCACCCAATGGTACCACGGTCGGCGAATTTCAATACGCCATAGAAAATGGCATATCCGGTATCAGGCATCAGCCCGAACTGGAGAGGCTTGGCTTTTCCTGTCAGATTGCTGGTCAGCCTCAGCTAACTCCGGAGCGTATTGCACAATATTTCAGTCCACTGGAAATCAGGAACATGGACAGCACAGGCATCGTTTACGGCGTAATTGCCGGGCTGGATGCCTGGCAGGATGCAGGCCTTGAAAGTGCAGATTCTAATGAACCGGATTGGGACAGCGGCACTTTTTTTGGTGCCGGAACTTCCGGAATAGATAAGTTCAGGTGGGCCATAAACAAAATTGATGTATTTGAAATCAGAAAGCTTGGCAGCAGCGTAGTGGCACAAACCATGGCCAGCGGCGTTAGTGCTTTTATTAGTGGTAAGCTGGGTTTGGGTAACCGTGTGAGCAGCAATTCGGCGGCCTGCGCTACCGGCACGGAAAGTATCCTGATGGCCTATGAGCACATTAAGTATGGAAAAGCAAAAAGGATGCTTGCAGGAAGCACCAGCGATAGTGGCCCCTATATCTGGGGCGGTTTTGATGCCATGAAAGTTTGTACATTTAAACATAATGATGCTCCGGAATCCGGGAGCCGGCCCATGAGTGCAACGGCGAGCGGCTTTGTTCCGGGGAGCGGGGCAGGTGCACTGGTACTGGAATCCCTTGAAAGTGCCCTGGCGCGGAATGCCCGGATTTATGGAGAAATTATTGGTGGTCATGTTAATTCAGGGGGGCAGCGTGGGGGTGGTACCATGACGGCGCCAAACGCCGGGGCTGTGCAGCGTTGTATTGGAAAAGCAATTGAGGATGCCAATATTAACGCCGGGGATATCGATGTAATCAATGGTCACCTGACCGCTACCAGCAAAGATGCTTTTGAAATTGAAAACTGGAAAGCTGCGCTGGAGTGCACTCATGCTGATTTTCCTTACATCAATTCGCTTAAAGGGATGATTGGTCACTGCATCAGCGCTTCAGGAAGTATAGAATGTGTGGCCGCTGTTCTCCAGTTGAATCAGGGTTTTATTTTTCCTAATGTAAATTGCGATGATTTGCATCCAGAAATTGCCTTATTAGTTGATGAAGATAGGATTCCCCGTAAACGGTTGGAAAAAAGCTTTAATATTTTAGCGAAGGCGAGTTTTGGCTTTGGCGATGTAAATGCCTGTTTAATTTTTAAAAAATACCAAAATGGATAAACAAGAAATACTTAGCGGTTTGAGGGATATTGTTTCGCTTTACAGTGAAGAACAGGGTGCGTTGGAAAGCATTAGCGAACAGACAGATTTTATTGCCGATTTAAAAATCAATTCAGCAAATCTTGTCGACATCGTTTTAGATATTGAGGAGAAGTTTAAGATTACCATTGATAATGATTCAATGGCTAAAATGCTGAATGTGAAAGCCACTGTCGATGTGATTGAAAACAAACTCGCTGAAAATGCTGGGAAATGATGTGGTTGATTTGCAGCTCGCCGGAATGGAGAATTGCTGGAGAAGACCAAACTATCTGTCGAAGATATTTACGCCGGATGAGCAGCAGCTGGTTCAGGGTTCGGATTGCCCCGACCTGATGGTTTGGCTGATCTGGAGCATGAAAGAAGCAGCCTATAAAATTGTAAACCGGAATACCGGAATCCGGTTTTACGATCCAAAGGGTTTCCACTGCACTTTTCAGATACAGGATTCAAAGTGTACAGGTTCGGTTGATTACCGGAGTGAAAAATTCATCACTCATAGCGAAATCACTAAGCATTATGTGCATACGCTAAGTTTTAAAACCAATTCTGATATGGAGCAGTGCTGCGTGTTGCAGCGCCAGAATTCCAGTGATTATATATCACGTTTTAACGGGAGGCATAAGGGCTTACAATTGCAAAGAAATAACAAAGGACTCCCTGAAATATTTATCGGGCATACCCACAGTCATCACCTCGCCTCTGTTAGCCATCATGGTCAGTTTCTGTTTATTGCTTATCTCAAAAATTCTCTTCAGCACCCGTGGTAAATACGTGATTTTGCTGTTTTAACCCACGTAGTCCTTCCCATTTTTTGATTTTATAGAAATAGCTGGGTATTTTTAGGTACTTTCAAAGCGTGTAATGTTTTGATGATCAGTCAACTGGTCATGAATGTTGTCGTCGGAAACAGTGGTTCAAGCGTCTATCTTTTAAGTATTAAATACAGTACCTATATGTCATTATCCAGCGAAACCTTAGATGTTAAACGTTTCCGCATCAGACTTACTCAGGCCAGGGAAGCCATTCTCGAAGAGGCCAGCCTGTTAATCAAGAAGCTATTTTCGACTGACGAGGTGGAAATCAGGCTTGGCACCATGTATGATGGTATTTCAGATCAAAAAGCAAGGAGTATTTATAGTGAAATCCCCGGGGATCAGCAGGATGTTCTTGGTGTGATTATTATTCAGTATGGCGGCCACAGTGTAAACCAGGATCAGCTTATGCTTGATGGCATTGCCAGAATGCTTGGTGTTCAGTTAAATGCAATGGCGCTTTCTTCCTCAATGGCTGATGATTATGATCTGATTAAAGGGGAGTTTGACCTTTTTCAGGCAGAGCTCGATGTGGCTTATGATGATCTGAATGTTGCGCAGCAAGAGCTTAGTGAGTCGTATAATCTTGGTATGCTTCTCAACCGAAATCTTTCCCGGTTACGGGTTGAAGTTAAAGCATTCCTGGATCAGGCTCCGATTGCCTTTGGGATTGTCCGCCACCGGCAGCTCAAAATTGAAACGGCTAACAAACTGATTCTTAGCCTTTGGGGAAAAGACAAATCCATCGTCGGCAAACCCATGTCGATCGCATTGCCCGAGTTAATCGGTCAGCCTTACCTTGACATACTGGATCAGGTTTATACATCAGGTACCCGATATGTAGGGAAGGAGGCCAGTGTAATGCTTGAGCTTAAAAACGGAATGGAAGAAGTGTTTTTCAATTTTATTTATGAACCGCTGATCAATGCGCGTGGCAATACTTCGGCCATTATGATCATTGCTACAGATGTTACCCAGCAAACAAAGAACCGGATGAAAATGAAACTGGAGCTGGATAATTATTCTAACAAAAGTGATCAGGCCTAAAATAGTTTAAACGAACGAAGGTTAACGAAAACACATTTCCGTTAACCTTGATTTAGAATGCTTAAATCACCCATGCATGAAGCAGCTGAATGATTAAAGTGCCGGTGGGTAATCTGCATAGCCGCTTTCGCCTCCGCTGTAATACGTGCCGGTATCGGCTGTTGCAAGTGGCAGGTTGTATCTGAAGCGTTCAACCAGATCAGGGTTGGCAATAAAAGGTGCACCATAAGATATCAGGTCTGCTTTTCCTTGTTCCAATATTGCGTTACCACTTTCCCTGGTAAAACCGAGATTCGCCATTAACCTGCCGCTGTAATTGTTGCGGAAATGACTGAAATAATCGTCTTGTAATTCGGCTACAGGGGTTCCCGTTAAATCCTCAGCCGGTGCTACAATGTGCAGATAAGCCAGATCGTAGTCGCTCAATTTGTTTACTATATATTTATACGTTGGGATGGTTTCCTCATCAGGGACCATAATCCCTACATTGCTGATGGCAACAGGGGTAAATTTGATCGCCACACGTGTGCTGTCCCAGATCTCTATTACGGCGTCGAGAATATCAAATACCAAACGCGCACGGTTTTCGATACTGCCACCGTATTCGTCGGTTCGCTGATTAGTAGCCTTGCTGAGAAATTGTGGAATCAGCATACCGGCTTGTGCATGAATTTCGACCCCATCAAAGCCTGCTTCTTTTGCATTTTTTGCTGCCTGCCTGTAATCCCTGATGGTTTGTTTTATCTCAGCAAGCGTAAATGCTCTTGGTGTGAGCGAATCTTTAAAGCCCTGGGGGGTGAAAGACCTGGTTTGCGGATTGATGGCTGATGGTCCTGCAGGCAATTCGCCGTTGAAAAAATCCGGGTGGGAAGCAGCACCGATATGGCCCAGCTGGGAGAAAATCAGTCCGCCTTTTTCATGTACCGCCTGGGTCACCAGCTTCCAGCCATCAATCTGTTCGCGGGTATAAATGCCTGGTACATTGATGAAACCAATTGACCTGGAGTTAACCCAGGTGCCCTCACTGAGGATCAGGCCTGCCGAGGCGCGCTGCGCATAATAATCGGCCATCAGGGGTGTAGGTACCATCCCTTCGTTGGTGGCGCGGCCCCGGGTAAGGGAAGCCATTACAACTCTGTTTTTTAATGTTAAACCGCCTATCTGGTAGGTTCCCAGTAATGGTTGTGTATGCTGTGCCAGTTGGGTATTTTTCATTGCTTTTTTTTGATGTCAAAGTTCGTGCACTGGTGTCAGCAGTGCAATATGGGTCAAACTAATGTTATAGGGATAATTTTATCCCTATAACCAGTTCCGTTACAATGTGTATTTTTGTAGCATACGAAACGGTATGTACGAAAGAAAGATTCCCCTCACAATCGACTGCGGTCTGCACCTCACCAGGGAAGTGCTGAACGGCAAATGGAAGCCTGCGTTGCTTCATGCAATTTCTATGGATGTGAAGCGTCCGAGCGAGATGTTGAGGCTCTTGCCAGGTGCAACACGCCGGGTGCTGAATGTTCAGCTTAAAGAGCTGGAAACCCATGGTATGGTGGAGAAGAAAATTTACCCGCAGTTACCACCCAAAGTTGAGTATTCATTAACCCCGGTTGGCTGGTCGCTAATGCCTGTTATAGATGCTTTAAATGAATGGGGGGATGCCAACAGGGACTTTTTAGAAAATGTTATTGCACAGGATCCAAAAATTGTGAAAACATCGAAATCTGCCTGCCAGGTTTTTCGTTTAAAGGAAGGCTAAGCCTGAATTTTTACCATTTGGTAAATGAAATCAAGATGGTTAATCCTATATTTCGGCCATGAAAGTACTTACTGACTTCATTCTTCAATTTGGCGATCTCAATCAACAACAGCTCGACCTTATTTTAAGCAAAGGCAAAATTATTGAGCTTAAAAAGGATGAATATTTTTCTGAAGCAGGAAAAGTGCCCCGGCATGTAGGATTTGTTCTGGAAGGGGTATTCCGCTTTTGTTATTATAACAATAAGGGCGAAGAAATCACCAATTATTTTGTTGATGAAGGGAACTTTGTAGTAGATAATCAGAAATTTGAACTGCAGGTAGAGGCTTCCGAATACGTTCAGGCCGTTACCGATGCCAGGCTGTTTGCGTTTACAAAGAAAGCCTGGGATGATTTATCTAATACCATCATTGGTTTTGAAATGATCAAAGCCAATGTGGTTAAAAAATGCTTAATGGTGGCTATGGAACGGAGAAGTCCGCTGGTTTCTGAAGATGCTAAAACCCGCTATTTATCTTTCATTGAGGCGTTTCCTGCACTGCTAAACCGAATCCCGTTATCACATGTGGCTTCATATCTGGGAATCACGCAGCAATCGTTGAGCAGAATCCGGAGAAACATTCGCTAGTATACTTTTTACCAAATGGTAAATTTTTTTCGCCCGCTGTTCACAACATTTGTTTCATTCATTTAAACAAAAAAAAGATGAGCAGAAAAACAGTATTGATTACAGGAACAAATAGCGGTTTTGGCTGGCTGAGTGCAAAAAGCATTGCCGCTTTGGGGCATCAGGTTTATGCTACCATGCGAGATACCACCGGAAGAAATGCTGAGAAAGCACAATTGCTTTCGTCAGTGGAGAATATTACCGTAATAGATGTTAATATTGGCGATGATGCGGATGTTAAACGAGCCATTGATCAGATTATTGATCAGGAAGGATCGATTGATGTACTGGTGAATAATGCCGGTTATTCAATGAACGGAGTAGCGGAAAGTTTTACCTCAGATGATGTACAAGGGCTGTTCGATATCAACGTCTTTTCGCCCTGGAGGTTAATTAAACAGGTACTGCCTGCCATGCGCCAGAAAGGCGAAGGCCTTATTATCAATGTTACCAGCGGATTTGGGCGGGTTTCCTTTCCTTTTGCCACGATGTACAGCGCTTCGAAGTTTGCGCTTGAAGGACTAAGTGAAGGCCTTCATTACGAATTAAGGCCTTTAGGTGTTGATGTTGCGATTGTTCAGCCGGGTGCTTTCCCTACGGAGATGTCGCAAAAGTATCACCCTGGGTCAGATGATTCGGTTACAGCAGGGTATAGTGCCATTGCAGATGTGCCGGGCAAAATGATGGCAGCCATAGGCGGACTGTTTCAGGCGCGCAATCCCAATCCCCAGGATGTGGCTGATGCCATTGTGAAGCTGATCAATCAGGAAAAAGGCAACAGGCCGTTAAGAACTGTTGTTGATCCCATCACCGGTGAATTTATTGAAGCCGCCAATCAGGCTGTTGCAAGCGAATATGGGAAAGGTTTAACGTTATTCGGGATGGGAGAGTTGTTAACCTGATATGCCTGTATTAGCAAAGTTTTGTATGCATTTTCTTGAAAATGCCTAGTTACATTAATGATATATCGCTGGCGCACAAGGCAGGGGTGCGCCGGCTGATTTAAAATCTTTAGGCCATTTGCAGTAAATGAGATTTGGCTGGCTCAGTACAAAATGTGCAGACACCAAACCCGGTTTACAAGCCAGTAATTATTGCTGATAATCCGGAAATGGTAAATGCAATTTCAAATATAACGTTGTCATTCAGTTTAAGGTTATGGCCTTTAGGATTAGCATGAAATGGAATTTCCTGTTCATTCTCGTCTATAATTATTCCCGTTTGGTCTATGTTGTCAATGGAAATTATTCTTCCTTTTCTCATTATTAATTGTTTTTAAATGTCATTGTCATTTTTGGAAAAACTATTTCTCCAGTGTTGAAGTGTGTAGTTCTGACGGTATCACAATACTATTATTAATTACCCTCACTACATCCCAACTGAGATTGTTAGCTTCATCCGGCCTTCCACATATCCGCACCTGAATTTGGGCGCCATTGTGGTGAGTCGAAATCTCCAGGAAATCACTGTTGACATCGAGTGTACTCAAGAGTTTGTTAAAACGTTTTAACAGATTCTTGTATAAATCTTTATTTTCAGTTAATATTTTCATAGGGATAGTTATATCTAGTATGCAAAACGTATGCCTAATCATACAAATATCGGTTTTATTGTTAAATTTTAACAATAAAATGTTAAAAACGCAGGAATATCAGCCTTTGCAGCATTTGGAGGCAGATTGCATTTGACATTCGTCAACAGATAATTGGTAGCTAACTAACTTTTCATTATAAGAAAATGGTCCAGTTTTATCAGGTTTTTAGAATACCTGGTGTTTTCAAACTTTTGGGCAACTCACATAAGGCTTTAGCTGCTTCACTAGATCCTTTACTTTTTGTTGTTCTTCGAGAAAACTTTCCATGGCTTCCAATACCATCACCACATCCTGGTTATCTAAATTAAGGTATTTGAAACTGCCGGTGAAAGAATAATCCAACCGTGTTCGCATAAAATTCGGAATTTTATAACTGCCTACCGATAGTGCGCAGGCATAGTAATAAAGGCTTAGTAAAACAGAATCGTAAAAGTTGATGTAATAAAAAAGTACCCTTGCATAACTTTTGGTAATCAGGTCGTCGTGCATGATGGGCTGATAGCGGGTGGCTTCGCGCTGAACTTCCCGGTCGGCATAGCAATCCATAACTGTTAATCCGTGCCTTAGTTCTATATCATCTGCTATCGGAAAGGAAATGCCCATGGTTTCATAGGAGCGTACCACGAAGGGGTCATCAACAGTTTCGAAAAAATCTGCATCTCCAATCAGGTTATCTTCATCCAGGTTGGTTAAGTCGTAGCCGTAATTTTTTAAGCTTTTCTTAAAAGTGAGGTATAGACAGAAATTGTAAAACTGTGTTTGTATATCATTGGCCGTGACCAGGAGTGCCGCAATGCAAAGCTTGTAATCGAAAGGAGCGTTCTTATTCATCATTCATTTTCTCTGTACACGGCATGGTGCGCAAGGTAAAAAAGATAATTTCGGAAAACAAAGGGTATAACTATGTCCTGAACACTTTTTTAAATTTGTAAAGTCGGTGTTAATAGGTAATTTTCCGAAAATTATTTCATAAGCGGCACCATGTTCTGTGTTAATTATTCGCGCCGGATGAATTGTGTTTTATAGCACAATACAAAATATCTTTGTGGAATGGAACAGCATTTCAAAATGTGCCATCCGTAAATAAGTCTCGACATCAAACAGGTGAATTGTTTACCATTAAAGGCACATCACCGTAATACAGGTAGTGGTATGCTAGTGGTCTGATAGTGGTTTGCTAGTGGTTTGGTAGCCATAAATGCATAGAAAACCGCTTGCACATAGCTATTAAGGTCCTTTTTGGGTGGTAAATGCCTGCAGCATAACCAAAAAGGCAAGAATTTGACCATCGCCTTACAAATTTGGATTAACCATTTTTGTTTCAAGCTCGTTCAAATAGCTCATTATTTTTTGTGATTTGGAAAAAGCTAATCAAAGGGGGTGCGATTATGCTAGGGTTGGCGGTGTAGTGAAAAATTTTGTTTATTGGGCGGTGATAAACCGCCCGATATTTTGGTTTCAATAGCCTTCGCTTATGTTTAGGGTATTATTTTTATTATCGCTATACGCTATTATTATGAAAGCTTAACTTCTCCCGGTTTTTACAGTCTTTTCCTTAACAAAATCTGTCAGTTCATCACGATAGCTGTCACCCACCGAAATCCGAAGATCGTTGGCCATTTTAATAATGTTGTTTTCTATCTCTTCCAGATAGTTCTTGGAAATAACAAATGAACGGTGGATCTGTATAAAATAATTTTTCTGCGCTAAAATCTCTTTTATTTTAATTAACGTGATGTGGGCTACAATCGTTTTATTTGTGGTGTAGATAGAAACATAATTTTGTATACTTTCAATAGCTACAATATCTGCGAAGCGAATTCGCACCAATCTCGACTTATCATTCTTACTTTTAATAAAGAAAAATGCGTCATCTTCAGCCTTTGCCGGCGATTCTACAGGGGCTGAAGTGCTGGCTAGTTTATTTAGAACGCCAGCAAACTTGCCTAATGAAAAGGGTTTCAGGAGAAAATCATCAGCATCAACCTCAAACGCATCTAATGCATATTTAGGGTGTGCAGTAGTAAGGATCAAGTGTTTTGTTTTCGATCTGATGATTCTTGAAAGCTCTATGCCTGACATTTTTGGCATTTCAATATCCATAAATACGATATCCAGATTATCCATTTTTTTGATGTAATGCATTGCTGAAATGGGGTCTGTAAAGCTTTCAAGCAGGGTGTAATTACCTAATGTCTCGATGTAATCAGATAATATTTCGAGGTTCGCTGCATCATCATCGACAGCAATACAATTTAACTTCATTTTTAGAGAGGGTTAACAACTATGTTACAAAGATATATTTTGTAACAATATTGTCAAAAAAAATAGCACTTAAAAAGTGACTTGGGGCTAAAAGTGCGGACTTTTGTGGAAAAGTTTTTTCCATCTGCGCAAATTACCTGTTTCGTCAAGCAATTTTTAGGTTTCGTCAACCTGGAAGGATGTTCTGTGGATTTCAGATTTTGCAGGGCCCTGAACCAGATTTATTTTAATGAACTTCGGACTGAAGTTCTTTTCTACTAAACAAGCTGAACCTCGTGTTTTATAATTTTATTAAATCTGGTCGCAACCGCGTGCATGTGGCGTGCTAAGCAAAATCCGTTTTGTATAAAACGGGTTGTTTTTATGATTTTAAACTACGGCGATGATGGAAGGTATTGATTAGGTTATAAGTAAAAAGAATCATCAAACAAACTGATTAACATTCTTTAATATGGCAACATACAAGACATCTGGCTTCACCTCAACCCGGCTCAAGTGGCTTTCCGCAGTTGTATTTTTATTTAGTGTTTTGCAAGCGCAAGCGCAGGTAGAAACATTGCAAACGGTTACTGAACGAGGAAACAGCACGAACATAGGGCTTCGAAGTACATCTATCGATGTAGGGGATTCGTATGATGGAAATCGCTATGGTTATCTCCAGGTAGTCCGGCCTCCGCAGCAAGGTAATCAGTTTCACTTGTCGTTCATTCGAAGCGGACAAATGGTGTATGGTTTAGGTTTTCTAAACAATTCGAGCACTTTCGGTTTACAGCCAGGTGGGAGTAATGATACCGCTGAAGGATTATTTATGTCGCCGTCCGGATCGGTTGGTATTGGAAATCCGAATCCAGTCTTCAAACTTGACCTGAATGGCGGGATGCGGGCAACAGGAAATTTGTACGTCTCAATGAGTAATGCAACCGGAGGTGGTATTACATTATCTGATGATGGCGATATTATAGACATGAACGACGGCTGGGCGACCCACAGATTCAGTTATGGCCTTCATTTGACCAATGGCAATGCAAGTGGTTCTACTACCATTCAGCTATCCAATGGCGGCCATCACCCCACTTTTTTTGGTTCCAATGGCTTTGGTGTTGGTACCCAAACACCACAGGGTAATTTTGAAGTTTTAGGGACGGCACTATTTGGTGGCGCTAATCTTGATCCGGCAGGAGGCCCGGGTCAACTCGGCTATATGGCAAATACAGGTAAATTGCTGATTGGCCTCAACCGCTCGGCGGGAAAAGGGGAGACGAGTTTTATTACCAATCAGGGCGCAGGGGTTATTGGAGGTTTTGGTTTCCATAATTTTAGTAATGCAGGAACTGATACGCAGCTGATGTTTATGCGTGGAGACGGAAACATTGGCATCGGTACAGATAATCCGACCACGCGGCTGGATGTACGGGGCACCATCAGCGTACCAGAAATTGCTTTCAGAAATGCCGATGGCGGAGATGACAGTGATCCATACCGGTTGCGGAAGGTACAATCCAGCTCCAACGAAAACTGGCTTGAACTTCAGTTGAACGATGATGCAAATGAGTCTTTCCGGATTTATGGAAATTCCTGTCAGGGAGGTTATGGTTGCGGCACCTACAGTGGCAACTTATATCATTCTTTTGATGCATCAGGCAATGTGTACCATGCAGGTATGGTAGGCATCGGAACCAATAACCCCAGCGAAAAACTCACCGTTAATGGTAAAATTAAGGCACTGGAAATAAGAGTGAACGGATCCGGATTAGGTGATTACGTTTTTGACAACGGCTACAAAAATATGCCTTTGAAAGATCTTGAGAAGTTTATACAAGACAACAAGCACCTTCCGGAAATACCAAGCGCTGCAGAAGCTGAAAAGAACGGCCTTGAGCTGGGTGAAATGAATAAGTTGCTCTTGAAGAAAATTGAAGAGCTAACCTTACACCTGATCAGCGAGCATAAACGCAACGACGATCGTGATAAGGTAATACAGGAGCAGACTCAAAAAATTGAAGCACTTGCGAGAAAATTAGCAAACAAAGGTTAAAAAAATATGAACATGGTATTTAACAGCTTCATAGGCCTTTTAGTAGTTAGCCTCTTAGGTTCGCTATCATCAAAGGCGCAGCAGGTAATTGGTACATTCAATAGTAATGATCAGATGGAGTGGCCAAACGTAGTTTGGTACCGCAACACTAGCTTGGGATGGGATGAAGGTTTGATCAAAACAGGATCTGGCACTAATGGTATTGCACGCCCGGGTTTTGGAATACACATGAATGAAGATAAGCAATTTTCATTCTGGTCGTCAGGCTTTGTTCCGCTTCTTTCGGTGGATGGAGGTACAGGAAATAGCTTTATTAAAGGCAAGTTGGGATTGGGCATACTCAATCCAAAAACGCAATTGCAGCTTCCGGAGGCGAGTTTTATTACGATAGGAAATTATGAGGCAAACGGCGCGCCGAAAGGAATTCAGTTCACTGGCTTCCGTGATATTATTCCTAATTATTTTGGAGCGTCTATCGAATCTTATCCCGATTGGTATTGTTGTAACGGTTATCCTGATGCCGGATACCCAGGTATTATGCAAATGGGCATGCGTTTTATGCTTCACGGACCTAACGGCGACCTGGCCAATGATAAAAAGACAGCCATGATTATCCGCTCCAACGGCCACGTGGGAGTAGGTACCGAGAACCCTGCCTACGATCTGGATGTGACCAATTATATCTCAGTCGGTGCACAGGGAGGGGTAGACCGTACGGTGCTTACCGGAGGCACAGGACTCGGATCAAGTGTAAAGCTGTTTTATGCCAATGGTGCTACCAATTCGAACCTTACAGGAAGCAGTGATAGTTACCTGAATGCAGTTGTTGGGAATGTAGGTATCGGCCTTACTAATCCAACCGAACGGCTCACGGTGAACGGTAAAGTTAAAGCGCGCGAAATCCGAGTTGATATACAGGGTATGCCAGATTACGTTTTTAAACCTGGTTATCAGAATATGTCGCTCTCAGAGACTGAAGCCTATATCAAAAAGCATCAACATCTTCCTGAAGTCCCGAGTGCTAAAGATGCCGAACAAAATGGCCTTGAGCTCGGAGAAATGAATAAGCTACTCCTGAAAAAGATTGAGGAGCTAACGTTGCATTTGATTGAACAGTCCAAAAAATTGGATGTGCAATCCGATCGCCTGGATCAGCAAGCTAGAGAAATACAAAAACTAAAAAAGAATTAATATGGACGTAAGCGATATGCGATTTATTCAAACAACATTTCTACTTCGGTTAGCGGTTATTTTTAGTTCCTGTAAGCATCCTTTTAAATTCACAAAAGTAACAGGTCTACTTTTAAACGCACTGTTATTATTGTTCTTGATTCTTTCCATTACCAATTTGGCAAGTGCTCAGCATTTTAACAAGACGCCTTTCATTGAGGCGAGTGGCGTTATGGAAGTAGGAAGATTCTTTGACTTTCATGATACGAATGATGGTACCTCAGATTATTCATTAAGAATGGAGGTTTTTGATGGCAAATTATATAGCTCCGGTTTAGGTGTATTTCCAGGTTTAGGAATAAATACGACTTCCGTCAACGGTAACCAAATGCACATTTTTGGTGGTTATCCATCCTCTACTAATCTAATATTATCTGCAAACTATGAGAATGCTTACCGTTGGAAGTTCAGAACCACGGATCGGGGTAATGCCATTGATCTTGACATCATAGGCACTGATAATGCTGATCGGGAAGAACAAGTGTTGAAATTATCTCCCTCGTTTTCCGGCAGACCAGAAATATCGGTGATGAATGACTGGCTTACAGTAAACAATGCTAATATTGGCATCGGTACATCTTCCCCGGATGTGAAGCTGCATTTAAAAGGCGGATCGATGATGGTTGGAACAAACAGCGTCAATAATGGCAATAGCGACGGTTATATGAGTATCGGTAACATATTAGAAAATTCATCACCTCATGCTCAGAATTGGCATTCATCCAGTACACTTTTATTGAATGCTCAAGACTTTTCGACCATCGGATTCCACGATTCGGGTTTACGCGTCGATTTTATCCGTGTTGGCAATGGCATTATGGAGCTTGGCTACGATGGCGGCTGGGGAAGGCCTCACATTAAACTTCCAAATGGTATCTGGGATGCTTCAGGGAACGTGGGCATTGGTTTAGAAAATCCAACCGAACGGCTCACGGTGAACGGTAAAATTAAAGCACGCGAAATCAGAGTTGATATACATGGCATGCCAGATTATGTTTTTAAGGCTGGTTATCAAAATATGTCGCTTCCAGAGACTGAAGCCTATATCAAAAAACATCAACATCTTCCTGAAGTCCCGAGTGCTAAAGACGCCGAACAAAATGGCCTGGAGCTTGGAGAAATGAATAAGCTACTCCTGAAAAAAATTGAGGAGCTCACTTTACACCTTATTGAAAAAGATAAGCAGTTGAACCGATTCGAAGAAAGGCTGAATGAATTAGAGGGATACCAAAAGAAAAATGATATCAAGAATTAGACTTACGTTACTATTAATGCCTTTTAGCATCACGCTATTAGCACAAACACATCTTACCAGCGCCAATGCTGCTGCAGTTGCGATTAATCCAGCTGACCACTTTGTATATAGCGGAAAAGATGTTGCCTATTATGGGTTAGGTTGGTATAACGAAGATATTAATTGGCCACCTTACGCATATTTATCTTCATTTTCTGGTATAAATTTTTTTACTCAAGGTTCATCACGGGTATTTATTGGGGGACAAGGCAACCTTGGAATTAATACAATAAATCCCCGTAACAAATTGGACCTATGGGGAGGGAAATTATCTGTGACAGGCGACGATTATAATGGAACAGCTGTTTTAGGCGCATCAGGAGGTATAAGTTATTTCGGCAGCGAGTACCTGAATAATGGCATAGCTATTTCCCCAGCAGGAAATGTTGGAGTTGCGACCAGCAATCCCCGTGCTCCATTTGATAACGCTAAGTTTGTCAGCGCCGGCGGTTTAGCAACCGTTATGTCTCGTTTACAGGAAGGTGATTATGCAGGTGAAGGAACCTTTCTGGGTGTAAGGGGGTTCGAAACACAAAACCAGGCTTTTCAGAATAAGAGTTTTGCATTGGAACATAACTTTTATGGAGTAACCAATAGTGCGATTAATTTCTATCGTGGTGGGAGTGTAACGGGTGGATATTTGACATTCAGTACTTACCACAACATCGAACGAATGCGTATTGATCCGGATGGTAATGTTGGGATTGGCCTTACCAACCCAAGCGAACGCCTTACAGTGAACGGCAAAGTTAAAGCCCGTGAAATCAGGGTGGATGCCAGCAATATGCCGGATTATGTTTTCGAACAAAAATATCAGAACATGCCACTTCCCAAACTTGAAAAATACCTGCAAGTTAATAAACACCTTCCCGGAATACCATCTGCTCAGGAGTTTCAGCAAAATGGACTAGAATTGGGCGAGATGAGTAAACTGCTCCTTAAGAAGATTGAGGAACTAACCCTACACGTTATCGAACAAGACAAACAGATCAGGCTGCAGGGAAAGGAAATTAATCGGTTGAAGAAGAACAAACGCTAAATATATTTTTATGAAGAAACTTTGGATTGGCTTATTTCTATGCATCGTTGGTTTTACGGTTACTGCCCAGCAGGAATATTTACCAATGTATGCGAGTAGAAGCATATCTGTCCGAACCCGGGACACCGTGATCAAGGGCCTTACGAAAAACCTTCATCATATAAATAAGTCAGTAGCCAGGGTGAATGGTAACGGAATAGTGTATGATGTGGATGTGCAAAGTCCGCGAACGTTTTTAGGAATTCAAGATCAGGGTGAAACGCTCGCCAGCGTCACTAATAGGGATAACCACACCCATGCCAATATTTCCCTTAGCAATGTCAGCACGCCTAATCCCAATAACAGTGGTGCAGATGCAGACTACGGTCGTCTGGGTTTTTTCAATTCAGATTTTGGGATCGAGAATGTGAGGCTGGAGGGTTTTTATGGTAGCGGGCAGTTTGTAGATCGTGGAGGCCTAAAAATTTATACGCGCGATCATGATGGCTTACAGCCACGAATGGTGGTCGGATCTGGCGGACATGTTGGAATCGGAACATTCAGTTCGGAGAACAGGCTCACTGTAGCTGGTAGGATTGGTGCACAGGAAATTAAAGTAAGCGGACAGAATATGCCTGATTATGTATTCAAAGCAGGATATAAAAATTTGTCGCTGCGGGAAATTGAGCAATACATCAACCTCAACAAGCATTTGCCTGAAGTACCAAGTGCAGTAGAGGCTGATCAGAACGGTATCGAACTTGGTGAAATGAACAGGTTGCTTTTAAAAAAGATTGAAGAACTGACGTTACATCTGATCAATCATGAGCATCAGCTGGAATTGCAGCAAATACAACTGACCAAGGCGCTCAATGAGCTTAAAGATTTAAAGAAAGAAAATGAAAAATAAATTGCTATTCCTGATTTTGCTACTACCTGTTGTCAAAGTCGCTGCCCAGGACTTTAGTTTGCCGGCAGACGGAAAATGGTATCTGGTGGCCAGAATTGGTGGCCGGCACAGCGAGATAGACTACACCTATTTCCATACTACTGCACATACGCCCTCCTTGATTTCAGGGAAGATACAGTTTATCAATGCACAAAATTTTGCCATTCAGGAGCATCATAGCATGGGGTATGCCCAATGGCTCCAACCAACTTTTGCTCTTCTGAATTTTGGAGCCGAATCTCAAATCTGGGTAAAAGCTGCTACGGGTGCAGATTTCGGTACGTTCAGGGTGAATAAAATATTGACCGGAACCCTGGAGCTGGGCTCGCAAAATGATAGCAACTTGGCCGATAATGGTGCCCTTGTGACGACCTATAACCAAATCAGAGATAATGGTCACACTTATGTTGGTAACCTCCATGTGCTGGATGGGAATGTTGGCATTGGTACTGAGGCTACTGCCGAGAGATTGACGGTAGATGGGAAGATCCATGCCAAAGAAATCAAAGTGGATGGGAGTGGACTGCCGGATTATGTTTTTGAGCCGGATTATCCGCTTCGTTCACTTCATGATACAGAACACTATATTAAAATACACAAACATTTACCTGAGGTGCCTTCTGCAAAAACGGCAAGTGAAAAGGGAATTGAACTTGGGGAAATGAACCGAATACTGCTCAGAAAGATCGAAGAGCTCACCTTGCAACTTATTGAAATGGGAAAGAAAGTGGATAAGTTGGAGCATAAAGGACAGAATAAAAAAAAACTTATGCAGTTTCGTCGCCAATAGCCCTTGCAAAATTTTGGGTTTCATCAAGCATTTCCCGCCATTCGTCTGCATCCACGAGTGTTCCGTCCAAACAACCCCTTCAGCCCTTTTACGCCACTACTTTTTTAATGATCTTCGAAGTGGAGTTAACTGCTTCGGAAAACCAAACAAACACTATTAACTACCCCTTTTCACGTCCATTACCGACCGCTTGAAGAGTTGAGCAATAGTGTGCTATGCTAAAAATGAATTGTATGAACAATGTCTTAAAAATAGTGATTGTACTATTTTTCTGCTGTCTGTGCCCGGCCAGGCTTTTTGCACAGCTACCTGTAAGTAAGCAGGCTGTTACAGATAGTCTCCATTCCGCCAAAAAGAAATTTGCCGGGGTCGATTCGATAGCCGCCCACAAATTTCAGTCAGCTAAAAAAAATATTGCCACTCAGGTAAATGAGCGTGTGAAACAGTCAGACATTGCTAAGCTGTTCAAAAAAGATTCTGTTAAAAAAGGCGCTAAGATTCAGCTTAGTGATTTTTCGGTAGAAAACGCTACGCAATACATTCCGGTAAAGACACCGAATAATAGCAAGAACCTGTTTAATAGCCTGAGTTTTAATGGGGAGCTTAAGGTGAAACAAATCCCGGTTGATTTAACCCTTGTAAACAATTTTACGGGTATACGGGATTTCAGGCTGGATCAAGGCAATTTATTCAAGTTCGATATTCCGCGACCAAGCTTTGGAGATTTCTTCAGTGCCGATATCAATAAGTATAAGCAGTTAAAGAAAAATGTACTTAGCGGACAGGCTGTTGAATCTGTATTGCGAAAAAAAATTCAGGACCGCCTGGCGAGGAGTATTGACCTGAGCAAGGTACCAAAATTACAAACCTACCTCAATAGCCCTGAGCGCATGCGCAGTTTGTTACAGATGAATGAACTGGAGCTTAAAACCAAAATTAACGAATTTACAGATGAGGCCAAACAACAGGTTTTAAGCCAGGGCAAAGCGCTAAGTGAAAAGGAAAAAGATTCGTTGACTAACCTCTACATGGAAAAGAAAGATGTTTTATATAAAGAAATCCGTGAACTACAAACTGCTGTGAATGAAAGTGGACTTGATGCCGAAAAACTGGCATTGATGGAGAAAGTGGCTAATGGTAAAATTTCCCAAAAAGAACTGGAAGATTTTTTTGTGGCAGAACTTTCCAAGTCTAAACAAGGTAGTTTTCTACAGAAGAGCTATTCGCAACTGCGGGAAATGCAGGCCGGTAACTTTGGTGCACAGCTTCCGGGTAGTTTCCTGAACCGGGATCTTTTTCTGAATGGATTTAACCTCTCGCTACGCACCGCCAGGGGACCAGTTAAAGTGGGTATTAGTACCACCAAAGACCTAAACAGTGCAAAAGATGCGGGCTTTGATGCTTCCAGCTTTTCTATCCCAAAGCTTTACAGCTACCTGAGTGTACCCACAACTAATTTTTCCTTCGGATCGGGAAAACTCTCGTGGGTGGGCACTTATGACAGGCAGTTTTCTGGTGGCTTTGCTCCTGTACAAAACACTCTTCCCAGAAATAACATGGTATTTACCCTGAGCCAGGCTTTTAAATTTAAATCTGCAGGGACCGTTACGCTTGATGTGTCTAAATCTTCTACTCAATATAAAGAACTGGCCAGTTTTGGCCCTGATCAGCTCATGCTTGACCGTTACACCAATGGTAACTACTTCCGTGACGATCTGTTACAAACCATGTCTTTGGGTGCTAACCATGCAATTGATGCGAAAAAAATCGGACTCAAAAGTTCGGTATTTGTAAGCTATTCAGGATCAGGTTTCCAAAATCCCGGTCAGCAGGGAATCGGTAACCTCAATCTTCGTTTTGGAGGTAACATCCGTAAAACGCTTTTCCACAATAAACTTACCCTCGCCTTGCGAAGCGACTTCAAAAATATGCCAATCAGTGCATCCGACAATGCCCATTGGAGTAACCGGAATATTCAATTCGATTCGAGAATGAAAATTTCCAGGAGTTCTACACTTGGTGTAAAATATATCAGTAATGGTGTGGATAAGGTAACACAGGGCAACACACCAGTATATGGCGCCCGGAAACTGCAGTTCGACCTCAACAGCAGCTATAAATTGTTGGGGCAGCGCAGCTTCACCCATCTAAGTTTCGGTCAGCAGGAAATTGCAAATCCTTTATCACTGGGTAATTCCAGCCTTATGCAGGTTAATATGGTACAAAGTGTAAACTTCAACAACTTTTCGCTTTCAGGCAACCTCTTTTACAACCGTGAACTGAATACCAATACCATCCTGGGCAATATGCTTAATTCAGATGCATCTGTACAGTATCAGCTATTCCGCTCGGTATCGATGTCTACCGGTCTAAGTTATCTGGATAACCAGAATCTTGCCCGCCAGGCCGGGGTTAAGCAAAGCATCCAGCTGATGTTGCTCAAACATTTCGACGTGTCTGCTTACGTGGATTTGAGAAAGAATCTAATTAGTCCGACCTACCCAGACCTTTTTGCTACCAACAGGGGCGAGTTATCTATTCACTATTACCTGGACAGAAAATGATCAAGCTTAAACACATATTTTTAACGTGCCTTTCTTTCTACGCAAATTTTGCATGGGGACAGGCCACAATTGTTTTCGTACCAGAAGTACAGGGCACTACTTTAAACGGGTTGTTCAGGGCAGCCATTTATAATTCCACGGGGATAAAATCGGTGAGGATGAATATTGTAGTAAGTGAAAGCCGCGCAGGCCGGATTGCTACAATCCAGACAGTACCGTTTCAAATCGTACCAGGGAGCAATATAATTCCATCTGGTGTAGCCCGTTTGGCCAGTATTGCAATCGCACAGAACGCCACGGCCAATTTCATCAGGAGGAATCAATATTTTCCGCAGGGTGATTATGAGTATGCTTTCAACATCATCTCGGCTTCCTCCAGTGAGGAAGTTATCGTCGATCAGACCTTTAACCATGAAGTAACCCCACCAGCGCCGCTTGATTTGATTGAACCGTATGATCAGGATGAGATTTGTGAGAAACGTCCGCTGCTTACCTGGCAGCCCTCATTGCCGAGTGTAGACGGGCAGCTTTATCAACTTATGCTGGTGGAAATCAAAGATAAACAGAATGCGGTAGAGGCCCTCAACTATAACCTGCCAATTGTGAATCAGAAGGGGATTCCGGCAAACCTGCTGGTTTACCCACCTAATGCAAAAGAGCTGATTGCCGGAAAAAAATATGCCTGGCAGGTAAGTGCCTATAAAGATCAAACGATTATTAACCGATCGGATGTGTGGTCGTTTGAGGTGAACTGCCCGGATACGACGGTAACCAAAGCGCCAGTTGATCTGGGATATCGGGACATTGCCGATCTAACAAAAGGTAACTTTTATGTATCGAATGGTTTAATCAACTTTTCTATAATAAATTCCTATGCCGAACAGAAGCTACGCTACACAATTATTTGCGTGAATGATCCAGGTAAAAAGGTCAGAAGACTACCAACAATAACTTTGAAGCGGGGGGAGAACAAAATCAGTATAGATGTTTCCAGGAACAATGCTTTTGTTAATTACAACTCGTATGTGATGCGGGTTGAACTTCCAGATGGAACCCATAAAAGTTTAAGATTTACATATAACACCGTAGAGTAATGAAAAGATACCTTATTGCCCTTTTGATGCTTATTGCTTGTAATCAAAAACGAACCGGCTATGCCTCCGATGCAGATTTAGAGGTTGTCGTCCAGCGTAAGCAAGCTGCAGGAAACACATTTATGTTACGCCTTTTTCCTAAAAACGGAGTTAACTCTATGCTGAACGATAAGACAAAAGAATCAGTAATTTATCGTTCTGACAGCTGTTTCAGAATACTGGATCGGGGTAAGGAATACTTCCCACTGTATGTAGAACCAGTGGCAAATGGGGTTAAAGATTGCTATGAATTCATCGTAGCCTTCAATGATCTTCCTGAATTAAAGGTCCAAACCATGATCTATCAGGATATTTATATTAACAAGAAAAAATACGTGATCACTATTCAATAATATGAAGTTTTTATACAGCAAACGCATTAGGTTTATTGCAAAATTTCTAATTCTTCTGTGGATTTTTCAGATCTTCCAGCCGCTCAGTTCCTATGCATTAACATCAGGCCCTTCACAACCGGAAGCGCAGTCGTTTCAGCCGGCAGGGGTATCTGATATGGTCGATATTTTTAGTGGTGATTTTAAATATAATATTCCTCTAATGGATATTGATGGTTTCCCTGTTAACCTTAATTATCAATCGGGTACTGGAATTGAAGATGAAGCCAGTTGGGTAGGCCTTGGATGGAATCTTAATGTTGGTGCTGTTAACCGGCAGCTCCGGGGTATTCCAGATGATTTCATGGGTGATACACTTTCTACTCAACATTATACAAAAGATAAGGTAACCGTGGGTGGAAGATTGACGGCCCGCGGAGAGACTTTAGGTGATGCTAAAATAAGTGGTTCGTTCAGCTTCGGAATTTTTAGCGACAATTATACTGGAATAGGGGCTGAAATTGGTGCCAATGCGGGAATGTCTTTCGGGTTAGTTAACGAAGGTATGCTCACTGCAGGAATGGGGCTGGGCGTACTATCCAGCACAGCGTCTGGTGTAGATATCACACCAAGTGTATCACTATCCATTTTCGATAATAAGCGCGAAAAGGGTGTGCTTTCATCTTCTTTCAGCTCATCGTTGGGCTATAATTCCAGATCAGGAATGAAATCTTTGAGTTTTGGTCACAACCTGCTCATGACTAATAATTCCAACAATTTTTCTTTTAACACCGAACCTATTTTGCCGAAAATTCAATATCCTTACGAATCAACCTATAGTTCATATAGCATTGATGTTGGAGGGGCTTTGTTTGGGGGTTATTTAGGTGTAGGAGGAACAGGTTACCGAAATATTCGCAAAACCATTAATTCAGGTAAAATGGAAAGCCGCGAATACGGCTTCCTTTATGCAGAAAAGGGGAAGAATCTCAAAAACGCACTTCACGATTTCATCAGGGAGAAAGAAAATCCTATTATTCCCGAATTGCCTAATCTTGCTTTACCCATTGCAACACCTGATATATTCAGTTATAACAGTCAGTCAGGTTCAGGACAGTTCAGGCTGTATAGAGGTGGAACAGGTGCTTATTTTGATAACGAAGTAACTGATAAAAGTAAAACAACGAGTGCCGGTGGCGATATTGGAATTGGAGGATATGCCCATGCAGGAGTTTCCCTCTTTCAACAAAATACCACCAATACATCAAGAAAATGGACCGGAAACAATAACTATTTGAAATACGGCGATTTTCAGGACGAATCCACAACAATTCCAACACGGCAACACGTATTTTTTAAAGATATGGGACAACACCATATTGAAGATGCTGTTGTGTCGGAGAAGCTTTTGCAGGAACAGCCACTGGCAGTTTATACTTCAGGAAAAACTGCTGGTAGCGCCTTCAGGACAACTAATAGTTTTACCAGTAACATCAACCCGGTTTCGGCAGAAATTGCCAAAACAAAAAGGCAACCTCAGGGTACAGTAGTGAGTTACCTCACTGCTGAAGAAGCAAAAAATGGGGGATTGGATCAAAATATATTTACCTATCCGTTCATGTCCACACAGGGTTTTGATCCCACGCAATCTATGCCTACGTTGGCACATGCAACAGCAGTTTCGAGGGTTGGAAATTACAGGAAGAAACACCATATATCCGAGTTGACAGTAACTGATGGCTCGGGGAGTAGAACTGTTTACGGGGTGCCTGCTTACAATATCAAGCAGGAAGAAACCTCCTTTGCTGTAAATGGTACAGTTACAAACCGCACCGGGCGCAAAGATATCGACATGCAGGCTAATGAAATTGCGTATAAAGGAAAAGGAGTAGACGATTATTATCACCATGATCTGCAACCAGCCTATGCCTACAGCTATCTCATATCTGGAATATTGTCGCCCGATTATGTGGATAAGGAAAATAATGGAATTACATCTGATGATGATGGCACAGCCATAAAATTCAATTATAGCCGTATCGATAACTATAAATGGCGGACGCCTTATGGTAATAAATACAATAATGGAGTGTACATGCCGGAGAGTAATCTCAACCGTGGTCAGCTAGCCGATCCGGATGATGACAAGGGATCAATCGTTTATGGTGAGAAGGAAATTTATTACGTGCATTCAATTGAATCAAAAACGAAGATTGCTTTTTTTATTACAGCAGACCGGGATGATGCGCTTGGTGTGGTGGATTGGAAAGGTTCCAGAAACACCGGAGTGAAGCAAAAAAAACTGGTGGAAATCCGTTTGTATTCTAAGGAAAATCTTGATCCATCGCAGCCGATAAAGGTGGTTAAGTTCAAATATGATTACCTTTTATGCAAGGATACACCCAACTCCGAAGCACAAAATGGCAGAAAGCTCACCCTTACCGACGTGTGGTTTGAATATGCCGATAGCCATAAAGGTGCCAACCATCCTTATCATTTCAGCTATAATACCACACTAAATAACAACGAGGTTAGTTACGGATCGATGAGCACCGATCGCTGGGGTACCTATAAGCTCGATGCTGCTAACCCCGGCGGGCTCAATAACGAAGAATATCCTTATTCAGATCAGCAGAGAAGTTCGAATAGCAATAAGTCAAATGCCGATCAGGCTGCAGGCTTATGGAGTATCAGCCAGGTTCAGTTGCCATCTGGTGGCCGGATTAATGTAGATTATGAAGCCGACGATTACGCCTATGTACAAAATAAAAAGGCAGCTGTAATGGTTCCGCTTACAGTGGTTAGCGGAGCGGCCGATGTGGTGAGTGTTCCGGTCGATCTCGATCCGCCATCAGGTAATAAACTTCAGTGGTTCCGTGATAACTATCTCGATGGTGGCGAATACATCTACATCAAGTCAATGATTAAGCTGGGCAATAGTAACGCTCCTGCGGCAAACGGAGGTTACGATTTTGTATCCGCATATTGCCGGATAACCACTGTTAATTTTAGTGGAAAGAATGCCATCCTCACACTCGAGCAGATTGATCAGGGCAGTCCTGCCAGTGCCCTTCGTTTTGCAGCCTGGCAGAAACTTAAGAATGAGTATCCCCGCTTTGCTTATCCGGGTTATCAGAATAAAGTTGGCGATAATCACAGCAATGGCATGGAAGCAGCAATTTCAGCTGTATTTAATGCAGCCTCTAACCTGAAAGAGCTAAGGGAAAATTTCTACCAGAAAGCTAACCGTAAAGGGTATGGAACAGAGATCGATCAGCCCAAATCATTCGCAAGGGTTAGCGTGAACATAAAAGGTAAAATTGGCGGAGGCGCAAGGGTTAAGAAGATTGCTATTCATGATGAATGGAGTAATCTCAGCGGAAGTGCTGCCAGAAGTAGCAATTATGGACAAAGCTACACTTACACAACCACCAATGATCAGGGCAGAACCATCAGTAGCGGCGTGGCCAGCTATGAGCCCTCAATTGGCAGTGATGAAAATCCCCTCCGAACTCCTGTGCCCTATGTACAGAAAATTAAAGGTACCATTAATAACTACTTCGAGCTGGAAACTCCGTTCGGCGAATCATTATACCCTTCGCCGGGTGTAGGCTACAGCAAGGTAACTATACGCGATCTTGACGCAGATGGAAATGAATATCCGTTAAATGAGCGGCCAAAAACCGGAAGTATTGTAAATGAATTTTATACGGCTAAAGATTTTCCTGTGAAGGTTAAGATGCTCGATATACAGCGCTATAATCCAAGGCCTAGCCAAAGCTATAACATTGTTAGTACAAATAGTGTACAGGAGATGGTGCTTTCTCAAGGGTATGTGATTGAATTGAATGATATGCATGGAAAGGCTAAAACCAACAGGGTATTTAATCAAGCAGGAGCAGAAATATCTTCTACCAGTTACGAATACCAGGTAGATAATCCTTTTGCGGTTGAAAAAACTCTTAACAATACAGTAAGTGTGGTGAACGACAATGGAATTGTAGTGCCCGGCATCATTGGGCGCGACATTGAATTTTTTACCGACTTCAGAGAGCAGGAAACCAGTAACTCCGGTCGCTCTATCAATATTGGAATGGATGTGATTCCATTGCCATTCTTTGGCATTCCATTATGGTTGCCTCATTTACCTATAGGAAATAACAACGAATATAAGCTTTTCCGTTCGGCCTGTGGTGTTAAAGTGATCCAGCGTAGCGGACTCATCAAAAGGGTAGTTAAGATGGAAAACGGTTCAAGCATTGCCGTTGAGAATGTAGTATACGATGGCGTGACTGGTGAGGCACTCGTGACCAAAACACAAAATGAGTTTAAACAGGATTACTATACTGTTAATCTTCCGGCTTATTGGGTATATAAAGGAATGGGAGGAGCATATCAGAACATGGGCTGTGTGATGAGTAACCTGAGCACAGGATCAGATGGAACAATATTAAATGGAACTTACGCAAGCCTTTTAGCTGCGGGTGATGAAATTTTATCAAATACTTACATCCACACTACGGTGAGTGCAAGGGCATCGGTAGGTACTGGCGAGATGATCAATAATAGGTTTTGGGTAATAGAAGTTAATGGGGTGAAAAAGTTAATTGCATCTAATGGAAGAGTTATACAGGTGGATCTGCCAATTGCTAAAGTAGTTCGGTCTGGAGCTAGGAACATACTGTCAGCTAGTACTACCAATGTAGTTTGCATGGAAAACCCAATTATCGGTAATCAGTTTGTTTTTATCACCGAATCAGATCTTGGTAAACTGAAAGTAATATCTTCAAGCGTAACAATCTACGATGAAAAATGGTCAGCGGGTAAGGAGGATCTTGGGGGATACGTAGAGAACCCATGGTTTGTGTATGGCAGTTATAGCTATCCACAGAATACTACCTTTGCTACCTATTTGGTCTCTGATCCAAACCCATACGCGACAGCCGAATATGTTGCCTCTGCATATTGGAATACCAGATCTTTCGCTGAATATGTAAGCATATGCGCTTATAATCAGCCGGGCTTTGATTATTATTATAATCAAACTGGATTTGATTACTGCCTGGATATTTCTGAAAGTGGTTATTATACTCTGGGGAGATATTCTGGGTCAACTGTTTATATCGACGGGCAAATCTGGGGTAATGGCAGTACGAATGGAACAGGAGGTGTATCCTGGAATATTTCAAATACGCAAAAATACCTTACTGCTGGTATTCATAGATTAAGTGTAGAATTTTGGTCAGGGCCTATTCACTATGAAGGGGTTAATGGTGTAGAGATTTACAAGAATTCTCCTCAAGAGCTAAAAAATATCGACCAGTATGGGTCGGGGATTCAGCGCGTCTTTACCACCGCTAACATCAAGGGAGTACAAAATCTATATAGTATGGTTTGGTTAGATATTGGTGACTGGGGCTATCTCTATCATTATTCAGATGGATATGGACAGATGCTAAACCCATGCGCTCCCTTCTCAGGTAAGGATTTAATTAAGAATCCTTACATCAGTGGTTATCTTGGTAAATGGAGGCCTTATCAAAGTAAGGTCTATCAACAAACGAGGAAGATCAATGATAGTTTTACACCAGGTAAACGCGGGATGCGTTTGAATCAGTCCGGATATTTAAATGCTTTCACTCCTTATTGGACCCGGACAGGGGCTGACTGGTCAGAAAGTAACTCAAAAGATTGGGTGACCGCCAATAGAATAACACTTTATGATCGCTATGGTAATGAGTTAGAAAATCAGGATGCACTCAATCGTTATAGTTCTGCCAGCTTTGATTTTAATGGTCAACTACCGTCTTCGGTAGCCTCGAATGCGATGAGCAGGGAAGTTTATGTAAACTCATTTGAAGACTTAAGGTTTAGGAATAGTGATGATCCACAAGGATTTTCAACTAAAAATATTTTTGGAGAGCTATTCAATCCTGTTAACGGACAGGACTTGAACTTTCTGCTTCGTAATACAGAATCTCATTCCGGGAACTATAGCATATATGTCAATGGGGACGGAATATTGCTGAATACACATCTGCATAACACATTACAAAAGCAAGGGGATTACCTGCAGTTTACAGGTAACGGATATTCTCTGGTCCGCTGGCCGGGAACTTATCCGGGTGGTTTTGAACCTATGCCTTACAAAGATTATATGATTAGCGCATGGGTAAAAGATAACGATAAGTTACATAAAACGATCAATGTGGATTTTGCTATTGTGAATGCTTCTGGTTCTGCATCAAACGTTACGTTAAGATGTAAGGCCATTGTGGAGGGTTGGAAATTATTGGAAGGCAGCTTCAATAGCTCAACAATGGGTGGGCAGCAGTTAGGTATCACCATCAAATCCAATCAGGGTGTATTTCTGGATGATATACGTTTATTTCCAAAAACAGCCCACTTAAAGTCTTATGTGTATAATGATAAAACCTTCAAACTCATGGCCGAACTTGATGAAAATGCTTTTGCCACCTTCTATGAGTACGATGACGAAGGTTCGCTGGTAAGGGTGAAGAAAGAAACCGAGCGGGGCATCGCCACAATTAAAGAAACCAGGTCATCTTACCATAAAAACTAAAGCTATGAAAATCCAATATCGAAAATGGACAGCCGGATTGATCGGTTTATCACTCACTTTTGCCGTTGCCTATGGCGCCATAAAATGGAGTACTCCCAAAGCAGAATATAAGGAAAGAGCAGCAGAAAAAGCTTCTGAAAATATATATATTCCTGATACAACTCAGCTGAAAAAGCTAGCAAAATTGGCTGAAGTATTAAAGTTCGAATCACCGGAGATGAACCTGTCGGCAAAGCTAACCATCATGGATGGAAGTGATAGCAGTGCAAATGTAAAAGACTTGCCTTATCAATTGATCAGAAAGGGTAATAATTTCTACAGTAAACTTGGAACTTCTGAAACGTTGAATGCAGATGGCTTGTACATTTATACTGATCAGCAACAAAAGAGCATACTTATCGGGCCTGCAAAAACGATAACCAGTTCACCTGCATTGCCGGCAATTGAAACACTGATCAAAAGTATGGGAGCGGAGCATTATCAGCTTGAAGAGCAGAGCCTGAATGAAGATATGGCCGAAATAGCGCTGATAAACCCAAATCATATTACCTGCAAGGAATATAAGATTACTTATCTGAAGGCGTCTTTAAGACCTGTAGCGGTATTGGTCAGACTAAGCAATTTTGACGATCCTTTGAATAAGGAAAAAGACCGGGTAGTTGATTTTCGTTTCAAGAGTTCAGACTTTCCTGATCATATGGAGTTACTGAGTATTTCGAGAATAGTAAAAAAAGCAGCAGATGGAAAATGGCTCCCTTCAACAACCTACTCAACCTATCATGTACTTTCGATTTTATAATATGCGGACATTTTTATTTTTGACAGGTTTTGTATTTAGCACAACGATTTCCGTAAAAGCCCAGAATAGTTTTCCGGGTACAGGCCCTGCAGGCATAAACACCCTTACGCCTGTAGCCCATTTGCAGGTAAAGGGCGATTCGCATTTTGACGGAGCTACAAAACTTTTCCTCACGAACAATGCCGGCGATTACGGGCGCACCACCCTAATGCTAACCGGTCGTTTTCAAGATAATAATGATGGCTGGCAATTTGGTACCTATGCACGGAACTCCATAGTTTTTGCACAAAATGAAACGACATCAGGTAATAATATTGGTTACACAGGCGACGAAAAGTTTTCGATTCAATTGGAAGGCAATTCTCGTTCGCTGGGATTTCTTTCCAAGCAGATGGGCCACATTCCCAATATGGTACTTACCCAAAACGGAAATATTGGAATAGGTGGAACTCAGCCGCGACAGAAATTAGATATTTGGGGTGGAAATTTGAATGTTACAGGTGATGACATTAACGGAACAGCCTTTGTGACTTCGCACTGGGGTAAGGCTTTCTTTGGAAATAACCAGTTTGATAATGGTATGGCCATTGATTCTGAAGGAAGGGTAGGTTTTGGCACCAGTGCACCAGAGGCGCGGGTGCACATCAAAAATGGAGGGTTGATGATTGGATCAAATACTGTTTCACATAACACTGATGGGTTTTTGAGTCTTGGCAATATGAATACCAATTCGACGCCAAATACGGAAAATTGGGGTGGACAAACATCACTTTTACTTAATGCTCAGGATTATTCCACAATAGGCTTTCATGATTCCGGAAACAGGGTAGATTTTATCCGGGTAGGAGGAGGTGTGATGGAATTGGGGTATGATGGGGGATGGGGAAGACCATCTGTCGCTTTGCCAGGGGGGTTATGGACGTCATCAGGTAATGTTGGTATTGGTACCCAAAGTCCGAAAAGCAAGCTTCACATTATTGATGGAGGAATTTCTAAAGACGGGGGGAACAGCGGTCAGTTATCTGAAAGTGGCATTATAGTTCAGGCTAATACCGGTGGACGCTCTCAAACCACTGGCGCCCAGATTGAATTTGCCATTCCAGCAAATACTGATGGGGGCAACATTTACAGTCAGGGACGAATCATTACGGTTGCTGCAAATGCCGCCAGTTATAATGCAACTGGTAGAATGATACTGGGTACCCGCAGAATGTTCGACAAAAACGGGACCGGTGCGGCATGGTATTATGGGGATGATATTACAATAGATGGCTCCGGGTATGTTGGTGTGGGAACGAATAACCCATCTGATAAACTTACCGTAAATGGTAAGATTAAAGCCAATGAAGTTAAAGTAAACGGGGAGCAGTTACCTGATTATGTATTTGAGCCCGGATACCTGAATCTTCCACTTGATGAACTGGAAAGTTACCTTAAGATCAATAAACACCTCCCCGAAGTTCCATCGGCTGAAGAAGCCGAACGCAACGGGCTGGCATTGGGAGAAATGAATAAACTGCTCCTTAAAAAGATTGAAGAACTCACCCTTCACCTCATCAGCCAGCACAAGGAAATGCTGCATCTAAAAGTAACTTTAGCAGAAACTGAAGCCATAAAAAAGCGAATGACTGAAATCGAATTGCTTTTAAAAACCCGAAAATAAAACAGGCTCCGGCCCGGTAAAAATATAAATATCAAGGATATGTTAAGAACGCTCCGTGTACTCTTATTCATTTTAACTCTATCAATTGGATTTCAGCAGTCTGCTAATGCAGCTGTGGAACCTTATGAAAACTTCGTGAAAGGCAGAATAAAAGTGGGGGATTCCCTCTTGGTAAAAGACGAGAAGTTTAAAAATCCAGCGTTTAACTGGAATGAAATTTCAAATATTTCTGTAAAAAATGCCGTCAGTCTGCAAGTGATCGATGAACAGGTAATCAGTCAATCGTTTAGCTGTAAGGTCACTTTCAAGGTTGCATATTTTACCAGCCCCGGGCAAATAGAGCCTACGCTCATTGATTCAGCCTCACTTCAGGTAAATTATGATAAAACCTCGGGAGCTACCTACAAGGGAAGGGATATTTTCAGCTTTTCCAACGGCTATTATGTAAAGGTATATATTACTGCAATTTCAAGTCCGGAGTACGGAAGTAATCTTCCACCGGTACTACAGCTCACCAGTCATATCGATATCGACCGGACCTACATCTTTAAACCTTATCTTTTTCTCGGATTAAATGGCGAGACCAATTTAGCAGGAAATAGTGGTGTACGTCGTGTAACCGGTGGTACCCGCATCAATAACAATCAGCAGCTGGCACTCAGCTGGTCGGCAGTTTTAGGTGCCCAGGAATATGACATTGAATGGGTAAGTGCCGATAACGGAACCAAAAATGGCTTGATAGCTAAAGCTTTGGCAGAAGGTACAGGGGGTTACAACGATGCTGCTATAGCAGCGATGTTCAGGAACAACGCCACCAGGATTACTACCCACAAACAAACCGATACCATTTCATTGATATATAATGCCGCCTACATAGTGGTACGCATCAGGCAGGTGAGTTATACTCCTGATGGTTTGAGAGATGAGGGGAGCTGGTCCTATCTGAAAGAAGATGGCGCAACTTACGCAGCATGGGAGCTCTCGTGGCACGAACCCAACCTTAACTGGGAATATTCAGCAAGTTATGCTGAGGAGGGAAAAAAGAAAGAAGTGATTAGTTACTTTGACGGCTCACTCCGTGCCCGCCAATCGGTTACCCGCAACAGCAGTGATGATGTGGCAATAGTACAGGAAAACGTGTACGACCAGTTTGGACGAGCCACTGCCAGCATTCTGCCCGCGCCGGTACGCGAAAGTAACGGAAGCAGCTATCTTCATTATTTTCCGGCCTTTAACAAAGATCCACAGGGTAATCCCTACAGTCTGAATAATATTAATCTTACCGGTTGCGAGGCTTTGCCTGCTGCATTGGGAACCAGTTCGGGTGCGTCCCGGTACTACTCATCCGCTTTTTTGCAGGATGCTTTGGGTCAGTCGAGGGCATTTAACCAATATATACCCAATGCCAATGGGTTTCCCCTTTCGGTAACAGAATACACCAGCGACAATACCGGGAGAATTAAATTACAGGGTGGGGTGGGCCAGATATTCCAGCCCGGACAGCCAGAACAACATACGACCCGTTATTATTATGGTAAGCCCCAGCAGGAAGAACTCGATAAGCTGTTCGGAAACGATGTCGGCTACGCAGAACATTACTTGAAAAATATGGTGGTTGATCCTAACGGGCAGATCAGTATTAGTTATCTGAATGCAGGTGGAAAAACGATAGCCACAGCCTTAACAGGAAGTACACCTCAAAACCTAAGTACGTTAGCCAATAAGCCTGAGGAGAAAAAAGTCAGGTTGAATATATTAAAACCTGAACAGTTTACCTTCGATGCCAGTACACTCAGTTTAACTGCCACCACTACTTATATGGCTTCGGTTACTGATAATGCTACGCTGAGTTTCGATCTGCAAAAAATTATCCATACTTATTCGGGCGGGCCATTCCATCCCTGCAGCAGCTGTTATTATGAAATAACCATTACTGTGCATAATGATTGCGATACTACAGCCCTGTACCGGTCGCCCGTTCCTGTAAAAATTGGTATTGAAGGGGAAGAATGTGATTACACCAGTCAGTTGCCCGACAGTCTGAACATTGCTTTCAGCAGAATAGGAGAGTACTATATCAAATTTAATTTTGCCCTGAGTAAAAGGGTTATCGATCAGTTTACGGATCGTTTTGTTAACAACGGGCAAAATGCCTCTGTTATTAAAAGAAAAGCCGATTTTGTAATTGAACAGCTTTTGAAAAACAGGCTTTCAGATTGTTTTTCAGATTGCGCAACTGCAAAAACCCGCCTGGGTACCGAGGAAGCTTTTACTGCCATGTTTAAAGCCGAATTGTTAAAGCTCAACGATCAGGTTGATATCGGCACAACTTATAATCAGACCATACACAGTACCTATGAAAAATTAAAAGATAGCGTTCAATATGTAATGGATCACTGTACCCAGCTATCGCCCTGCGCCACTATCCGGAATGCGATGCTGGCCGATGTATCGCCTGGCGGCCAGTATGCTATGACCGATAGCATCGGAAACCTGATCGAACCGGGCATCAATGTCATCAGTCTTAATTATCATATCAATGCCTTTTTACAGCGCAATACCGCTGACCCTATATATCAAAATTCGCTGATAACCCGTGCAGATGGTACTGTGGGCTCTCCTTATGATGCAGATTTCAGTATTACCGATCTGTTATTGTACTGGAAACCGGAATGGGCCGAAGAATTCCTCCAATCCCATCCGGAGAAATGTAAACTCGATTTCTGCGAGTCCCAGTCGGTAAGTAAAGCATGGGATATAAAAATGAAGGAGACGGCCACGTGGGAAAGCGTAGGTTACAATGAAAACAATGCAGCAAACTGGCTCACGGCAAATGATCCGTTTTTTACCGGTTCGGGAAGTGAATACGCACCTGCCATGAATAGCCAACTCGGAAATTATAGCGGTAACGTTTTGCAGCATTCGGAGCTCAATGCTAAATCGCTGATCAGTTATATTGACTACCAGCTATATTGTTCAGATTCGGACGCCACAACAAATCTTTACACCCCTCAACCGAACGGATGGGATTATTGTTTTCCATCTCCTTCCTGCAGGGTTCGCAATCGGGAATGGGCATCTTATATTTCAAAATATCTGGATCTAAAAAACAAATACTACCAGGAACTTTACTCGAAGACTGCTTGTGCCGGCAACACTTGTCCGATAGGCCAATCCGTAAATGCGACACCTGGTGTAACAGGTAATGCAAATAATTGTGTGACACAATCACTGGATGCACAGTTTTCACAAGTCGCCTATGGCCAATACAGGAAGGTGGATTATGTTTCTAATACACGTATTAGCTACTATTATGCTTCCGGAGCAATTGGTAATCCACCAAATGCAAATTCTTATTGTGCCGCAAATACTGTAAGTATGCGCTACCGCACATGTGTGGATGTGGTACTTGCTGGTAATACAACCAGATTCAACAATGTTTGGGAAATTATTTGTAAAGAACCGGTTCCGGCAAGTTGTAGCTCAGAACTCCCGATTTATGCAGAGGGTAGCACTGGTCTTAATCAATATTATGCATATTCTTATCCATACCGATATGATTATACTATCGTAGAAGGTTATTCGGCAAATACTCAGCCTCCCATGTCTTGTCCTAATTTCGGGGAGGTTCCGCAATTCTGGGGTTGTGTAACCATATACCTTAACGGCCTAGAGCAACATTATTCCAATGTTTGGGTAAATGTTTGCCTGACCAATCTTTATACCAATCCTGGAGGCGGAGGAAATCCATGCGACGTGCCGGTATATACTTTAACGAATGCCGTAGAATATAATGTGAACCAGAACGAGGTTCAACCTTGTGAAGAAACCATGCAATTGCAGGCTGCAAAAAGTGAAAATGACGTAACTGTCGCAGACTATAACAGCAAAACCATTTTTTCTATAAGTACAGAAGAAGTTGAACCTGCAACAGTTTCCAAAGCTGCTGCGCGGACAGCTAAAACAGAACGCCAGCGTTTTGGTGATTATGTTTTAAAACCATATTTTGTTGTAAAAGATACTAAACACAGTTACCGCATTTACAGGAATGTTTATGTGGCAGAATATATCCCGCAGAAAAATTCGGTTAAGGATAAGCTGATCAAAAAACGTGATAGTTTGCAAGCCCTCGCTTCCAGTTATAGCACTTCTGCTGTGGCTTCAAAAAGTAATAACTTATCCGGCGATAGTATTCCTTTAGCATCGAAATATTCGGCGAGAACTGCGTCTGCTATGCGTACCCAACCTGTTATTTCCTGTGAATCAGATTATGTAGTTGATCGTATCGATAATTTTACCTACTCCGTGTCAATGGCATCTGGTTTTTCATGTGCTCAAGATGCCACAGCTAATATTTGGGTGAGCCCCGATGACTACTCAGTGCCTTACGTTTATGCGACTGTCGTTATTCCGGCAGGTTACTATGCTGTAATTGTTAATTCTCCGTACCTCGATAATAATGCCTTCTTGTTTGCGTGTGGTACAACCAATTGTACGCCACCTGTCGATCCACCTGTTGATCCAGGAACTCCATCAGCTAACTGCAGTACACTATACGCAGGGAAAACAAGTCATTTTGACCCGGTAGTTACCCAAACTAATACTAATCCCTATCAGGCCGAAGCCGAGCAGCAGCAAGCCCTTATCAACCAGGTAGCAACAGCAAGCCAGTATCTTTCGGAAACGTGGATGGAAAGGTTAAAGAAGGGCCTTGATTCTTTAGGGGTTGATGAGACTACCCGAAGCATGTTAAGGGCAAACCTGATTGCCTTAAGCAGCAAAGCTGCCGATACACAACACCCCTTTGGTGCAAGTACGCTGGCTCCCGATCAACCTTCAATTGGTATAAACGGAAATCAGGTCAGGAGTTTTGCTGATATTATCCGTTTTTCAGTCCCGGTTAGTCATTTCGATAACCTTATCAACCCCTGGTTGCTTGATGCGCCTTATCCGTATGAGCCGCTTCAGCAATCAACAGCGCTGGTAATTTCCAATGTGAGTGAGGTCCTGCGGATTAAAATTGAATCGTTGCGAAGCTCGGCTGATAATCAGGTATTTTACAACAACCTGAAAGCTACCTATGGCGCTGCCATGGACATGTCGTGGGACGACTTCCAGGTGTTGATTAAGGGTACTACTACCTGCCGTTACCTGCTCGACAAAGACATTAAACTGCCAGTGTTTATGCAGGATGGTACCAAAGGCTGTATTACCTATACTGAGTACATAACGGCGATGCAGGAGCTTAACGCAGCTTTTTACGGCAATATTCAAAGCAGCTGGAGCAATTACCAGACTATTGTAACCAATTTTCTTAACCACAGGTTTGGTTTTTCGCTCACCTTTGATGACTATGCTGCTTTCGCAACAAGACAGGGTACTCTTTGTAATGTAACGCCGTATGATACTGTTGCTGAAGACCCATACTTCTGTGTTAAAGAAGCCATCCAGGCAGCTTATGGCCTGGGCAGCAGGACTTATGATACCTATATTGCAGAAGAACGTCGTAAATTTACGGACTCGTACATTGCCACCTGTGCGTCGGCCAGTGCAAATGTATCCCTTAATGCCAGACAGCAAACTTATCACTACACGCTGTATTATTATGATCTGGCGGGTAACCTGGTTCGTACCGTTCCGCCAGATGGGGTAAGCCCGATCGAAAATGAGGAGGCCCTGGCAGCAGTAAAACGTAACCGTGCGTTCAAAAGCTCCGAATGCGATAATGCCCCCAATAAGCCCGAATCAGATCAGAATACCGCACTCCAGAACCTGAGTAATATTTTCCAAAAAAGCAGTAATAATGCAGTTGAAATGTGGCTGTACTCGGGGCTTGATGGTAGCAAACAATTTGTTGCGGCCACACCAGATATGAAGTATATGCTTCAGGCCTGTGTGAATGGTAACCTGGTTAATGTAGATATTTTTACATTGCACCAAACCGCTACCGATAATGTGAGCATTACCCTTAGCAACCACGTTACGGCCGATGTTAACGGATTACTTCCGTTGTCGCAATGGACCCATGTGGTGGTTCAGGGTGCCGACCTTTCACACGGTGCTTTACAAATATGGGTAAACGGAAAGCAGTTTACTCCGGTTGCTGGAGCACCAACTGCAGGTTGTGGATGGGCCATTTCCAGCAATCCGATTAATATGCCACGAAACTTTACTAACATCAAACACCTCCGTACCTATCACGACAGGCTCATGTCGGCGGGCGAAATTGTCACCAATGCCGGGAGCCCATGTTTTGCTGCGGTGAATGAAGATGCTATTGCCTGGTTTCGCTTCAACCTGCCAATAGCCGGTAGCCCTACACTCCTGGCCGAAAACAGTACACAGGAAACACAGTACACAGGCATGTACCCTGCGCATGTACTTACTACCACTTACGCCTACAATGCCACCAATCAGGTGTTGCAACAGCAAACACCCGATGCTGGTAAAAGTAGCTTCTGGTACGATTACCTGAGCCGCCTGGTGTTTTCTCAAAATGCAAAACAGCAACCAAATAATGATTATAGCTATACCATTTACGATAACCTGGGCAGGATTAGCGAAGTAGGCCAAAAAAATATTACCAGCAGCAGCTATCGGCCTGCCGTACCCTATTTAGACGATGCTACTTATCGTGCTATATTGCAATATCAGGCAGCTAACGACCAGCAGATTACCCAAACTTACTATGATGAGAACCCGCCGGGTTATGCGGGCATTAATTATTCATTGCAACAGGATAACCTGCGTAAACGCGTATCGGCCAGTGTGTACCGCAACAGCCGTAGCGATGCCGGCATTAATGCCAGTTATTACAGCTATGATATTGGGGGCAATGTAAAGCGCCTCTATCAGCAGGTAGCCGGACTGGGATTAAAAACCCTCGATTATGAATATGATCTTGTAAGTGGCAAGGTGAACCTGCTGGCCTACCAGCATGGCGCCGCCGATCAGTTTTACTATCAGTATTTTTATGATGCAGAAAACCGGTTGCTGGAAGCGTGGACAAGCACGCAGGCCAATATCAAAAACTATGGTTTTGGCAGCGAGCTGAACAACAGCTACAAAAGGCTTGATGCCAGTTACCGCTATTACCTGCACGGTCCGCTGGCCCGGATGGAGCTGGGCCGGATGGGCGAAAAAGTACAGGGAGTAGATTATGCCTATACCCTGCAGGGCTGGCTCAAGGGCGTAAACGGAACCTCGTTAAACGATCCTGCGAAGGATATGGGACATGATGGTTCCGAAATCGGGCGTGATGCACTGGCTTATAGCCTCGGTTACTACAATGGGGATTATACTCCTATTATGGGTACACCGGCAGCTTTTGACCATGTTTTTGAAGGTACTAACGGACAGTGGGGCAGCCAGCTGTTTAATGGAAACATCAGCAACAGTACCTATGCCATTTCCGGGTTAAACGATGGTGCAACTTTTGGCTACAGTTATGGATACGATCAGCTGAACCGCATTACGAGTTTCAGGCAGCATGGCCAGCTGGGTAACGGTACCTGGTACCCGGGCAGCGCAACCAATAAATACCAGGAAGATTTTAGTTACGATGGCAACGGAAATATCCTCTCGCTGCAGCGGAACAATGGCAATGGCAACCTGATGGATAACCTGAGCTATGTTTACGAACGTAATGCAGGCCGGTTAAAAACCAACAGGCTTATGCAGGTAAGTGATGCACAGGGGGGCAGTGCAGGTGATTATGACCTGCCTTCCGGACAAATATCGGGCAACTACAGTTATGATAACATCGGCAATATGACCGGCGACAACCAGAGTGGTATTCATGCCATTAACTGGTCTGTTTACGGAAAAATCCTTTCCATCAATAAAGGTAGCAAGGGAATCATCAGTTACAGCTACGACCCATCAGGAAACCGTGTAAGCAAAAATTTTGTAAATGGTGAGACCAATACTTCCAAAACAGAATGGTACGTTCGTGATGCGCAAGGCAATAACCTCGCTGTTTACGACAATGCCAACGGCACTTCGAACTGGAAGGAACAAACACTTTATGGCAGCAGCCGTTTGGGAATGTGGACACCTAATGTTAACTTAGCCTCAGGCAACGGTACCGGTAACTGGAATACCTGGGGCCTGAAGTTCTTTGAGCTAACTAACCACCTGGGTAATGTAATGAGCACCATTACCGATATAAGGGTTAACGATGGTGGAACCTACAAGCCTGCCATAAGCAGTGCAAGCGACTATTATGCTTTTGGCGGACAGATGCCGGGTAGAAGCCTGAGTGCTGGCTACCGTTATGGTTTTAACGGCAAGGAAAATGATAATGAGGTGAAAGGAGCGGGTAACCAGCAGGATTATGGCATGCGGATCTATGACCCGAGGATTGCGAAGTTCTTGAGTGTGGACCCATTGGCAAAAGATTACTCTTTTTACACTCCGTATCAGTTTGCAGGGAATACTCCTATTCAAGCTATAGATCTAGATGGCGCCGAACCGATGTATGTTTTGGATTATAAAAGTAATCCGACTGATTACACAACAAAGGAAAAGAGAGATGGTGGAAAAGCTGCCTTGGTTCAAGTGTTGACAGCCTCCGATGTGAACGATGCTGCTGTATTAGTAACTTGGTTAACAAGAGGTGGGAATGCGATCAATGTTGATGGACAAAAAGCAACTAATTGGGATAAAGGATTTGCGATAGGTGGTGCAGTGATCCCATTTGTCAGCGGTAGCAGTTTGGTTAAGTTAGCCAAGCAGTTCCGCGTCGCTCCGCAAGCAATCTCAAAAGTTGTCAAGTTTGCAGGATTTGGTGGCGATATAATAGCAAGAAATGATAAGATTACCACTGTATTAGGAAGATTCGTTGGAGCAATAGATGGACTTAAGGAAAGTGGTGTTTTTAGAGAACATGGTCTGAGATTTTTAGATGTGCCTAATAAGATTGCCGAAAAAAGCATGGATTTTTTTAAAGAGTTTAATATTCCGTTTTTGGAAAAAGCTATTGAAAAAGGCCAAGATCTCAGGTTTGTTTCAGATCCTACCAATGCGAAAGCAATTTTTCTAAATGGCAAAGATGGAGCCTTAACGACTTTTGGTAAAGAAGTAGAGTTTTTAAAAAGCGAAGGATATGAAATTAAAAAAGGAACTACAAAAATAGATCTCTCAATAAAACCGAAAAAATAATGAAACAACTGTTTGTTGAGGAATATTATAGACTCTTAGACTTATATAAGGGAAATACTTTTTCCGAAATGAATCTACTTTACCATAAACTCAAAGATATCAAGTCCTTAATACCTGTTTCCATTGTAAGACTGAATAGAGGCGAACATGTACTTATGTGTAATGACTTGACGGATTTTTATTTATGGATTAAATTGGATTTTCCTAAGATGGAAAACTATCTGGAGCAGGAGGGTACCCCAACCGTCTTCCGAAATGAACTTTCAAAGTTCGAAGAAACTTCAATTACACCTTTTGAACTAGTGGGAAAAAACTTTGGCAGAATTAAGAAGATAACAATATGGGGCCAAAAACAAAACCTAAAACAAAATTATCAGAAAGTTGAAGAAGTTATTTTTGAAAGTGGTATACTAACCTTTTGCTTGTCCGATAATGCCTTTATGCAAGCATGGGCGCCTAGGATATTGTTGGATAGCGATTATTCATTACAAATAAAGGGATCAACAAAGGTAGTTATTGCGTTGCCAAAGAAAAAAATCATTGAATTTAACATAAGGGAAGACCTCCAAGCGGAAGTTTTTATTAATAAGGAGTTTGAGTCAACTATTGATTGTAGTTCTGTTTTTGCAACAGCAATTGAGATCAGAAAGTAAATTAAATACACTCAACTGGACTAATGGAAAAGAAAAAGGGAGCTATCTAGTTTAATGCCTGAACAGCGGTATCAGGAAATTTCCTACAACTAAAAACCGGTAATGTTACAGATTTACTGATGGCCTCTCTATGGTACTTTAGAAGAGGTTTGGAATTCCAATTGGGTATTAAATAATACAAATTTAAGGTGGGCGGTTGTCCACCTTTTCTATTTCAGATGAAATTACGGATGCTAAATGCTGGTTTTTTCATGTAGTGTTACAGAATTACTGGTGGGATAAAATGGATGGTGTTTTCTGATTAAAATTGCAAGGAGAAATTATAATTAAGTGGCAAGAAAGCTAATTATTTGTTGCCTCAAATGGGATAGTGGATTGATCGAAAGCACTAAAGAATTTTGAGCATTTTGCTTAGGCATAACGGTCTTCAGCCTTCCAACCCTCAGCCTTCTATCTCCACCCCAGCCGTTTGGGAATATAAACACCTAATGTTAACTTAGCTTCTGGCAACGGTACCGGTAACTGGAATACCTGGGGCCTGAAGTTCTTTGAGCTAACTAACCACCTGGGTAATGTAATGAGCACCATTACAGATATAAGGGTTAACGATGGTGGAACCTACAAACCTGCCATAAGCAGTGCAAGCGACTACTATGCCTTTGGCGGGCAGATGGACGGCCGGAATTATGTGTTAAGCGGAGCTACAGGTTACCGTTATGGTTTTAACGGACAAGAGAAAGACAACGATATCAAGGGAGTTGATAATGCCTATGAATTCAAATATAGAATGTATGATAGTAGGTTAGGTAAATTCTTTAGTGTTGACCCTTTATACAAATCTTACCCATGGAATTCAAGCTACGCTTTTGCAGAAAATAGACCTATTGATGGAATAGACTTAGAAGGAAAAGAGTGGAAGGCTAAGACGGGTAATAATGGTCAGACAAATGTATCCGTTAATGTTGACTTTAGCCTAAGTGGGGGCTTGAAATTATCTGAAGAAAAAATCAATGATTATAAATCTGCAATTAGTTCAGAACTAAATAGAGTACTCCGAAACTCATCTGGAGGAAAAGTTACAGGGGAAGTTACTTTTGAGGGAGGAGATCAAAATAAAGTCGGGCGAGTAATTCCTAGTATTTAGCTTGCAATTAAAAATCACGGTAAAAATGCTAAGTATATTATTTCTGCTCAAACCTCAGATCAAAGTATTGGAGTTAATTTAAATAAAAAAGATGGAACACTAATGACTCCAGCGGAGTTAGCTTTGATCTTTACATCAGCTTGTAGTAATGATTCAAGAAATTCTTTTCAAGATTCTTGTTCAAAATCTTTTGAAAATAATCAAAGCATTTATTCTAATGTTGATAAGATGCCTATGTGTAACCCTCCCGGATTTCGAACCGATCTGTTGACGAGAATTCAAATTTATAATATCTGTTCAAATTAATCCAACTTTTTTCAAGTTGGATTAATTTGAACACGCCGCCGGCATGGCTTTATATTCCATGGGCGTTTTACCATTTAGCGCTTCATGCGGTCTGCAATAGTTGTAGTCATGCATCCATTCTTCGGCCAGTACCTGTACTTGCATGGTGTCCTCGAATAAATAGGCATCCAAAATATTTTCCCGGAAGGTTCGATTGAACCTCTCGATATAACCATTCTCCATCGGCCTACTCGGCTGTATGTATTGAATCTCAATATCTTTTCCCGCACACCAGTCCCGAAATTCTTTACTGATAAATTCTGGCCCATTATCTGTCCTAATACGCTTAGGTTTCCCTTGTTCCCTGGTAATTCTTTCCAATAATCTGGTTACCGTAGTTGCGGGCATACTATGGGCAATTTCCACCGCAATGGCCTCTCGGTTATAATCATCTATAACATTAAATGTAATAAACTTTCGCTTGTTGGTTAATACATCACTCATAAAATCCAGGGACCAGGTTACTCCTGGCCCTTCAGGCTGCAACAATGGTTGTTTTACACGCCCGGGAATTTGCTTACGAATTTTCCTGCGGCGGTTCATGCCCAATAACAGATAAACGCGGCGTACCCGTTTATAATTCCATATCAAGCCTTCCCTACGGATACGGCTATAATACAAATCCTGCCCTTCAGTTGGACGCTTTTCCGCGAGTTCCCGAAGCTTCAGAATCGTTGCGTTGTCATCCTTGATTTTCTTATAATAATACATGGACTTAGGCAGGCAAATTACCTTGCAAGCCCTGCAAATGCTTGTATGATGTTGAGCAATCACATAAGCAGCCATATCCTTTCGCTGGCAGGGCTTTAGAACTTTTTTGACAAGACATCCTTAAGGATTTTATTGTCCAAGGCGAGTTCAGCATACATATGTTTTAATCTCCGGTTTTCCTCCTCAAGCTCCTTGAGCCGACGAAGCTCCTGATTATCCATCCCTGAATATTTCTTCTTCCAGTTGTAGAAGGTGGCCTGGTGTACCCCAAGGCTACGGCAGATATCAGCTGCTGTTTTACCTGCTTCATGTTCTTTGATTGCTGCTACGATCTGAGCTTCACTGATTTTTGACTTTTTCATCTTACTGTTTTAAAGTTACGAATTTTCGCCTCTTAAACAGTCCGATATTTAGGAAGGGTTACACATTAAATAATACAAACGGCTTAAATAATTCTGTTAACAGAAGCTTAGGTAAACAGATAAATAATGCAATTAAAAATTTGTCTAAGGGAACGAAAGTAGATAAAGTCATAATAAATTAGTATATTATATATATGATAAATAGTTTTTTAAATCATTTTGACTTTGATGACGAGTCATTAGATAACACTTACTTACCTGGATTTAATGAGATGGTAAATAATGCGGATATACTCTATTTGCTAGAAAATATCGGGGGAAAATCTTTTAACAATGGGATTTATAAAGTGCATTCTTTTGCTTCTTCGAAACAGTGGACCGATCTTGTCAAAGACGCATACCCCGAAGCAACAAATACCTGGATTTTTGGTTATGATTGGCTAGGTAGACAATTTGGAATCTCATTAGATCAGGGAAGACAAATTTCTTTTTTTGATATAGCAACAAATGAAATGTTTAATATACCATGTAATGATATTTTTGAATTTCATAATGTAGAATTGGTCGAATATGAAGATGACGCCCTCGCAAAAATGGATTTTGAAAAATGGATGGTAAAGTGGGTGAAATGTATAGGACTGGAAAGTTGTGTGGGGTACAAAATACCTTTGTTTTTAGGTGGCAAGGATGAGTTTGAAAATTATGAAATAGTAAATACAGAGGTTTTTTGGGATTTAAACATTCAAATAATTAAACAAATAAATAAACTTCCTCCTGGTACTTAAATAGGTGAGATTAAATTAAAGTAACTTTCCTCCCCCTGCTAGTCCGAGCGTTGCAATTAGATAAATTGTGGTGGTGCGTGCTTTTAACTAGTACCAATAAAAAGCTCGATAGCGGTAATGTTACAGATTTACTGATGGTCACTCAAAATACTTCAGAAGCTGTTTTGAGTTTTGATCGAGTATTAAATAAAACAATTTAAAGGTGGGCGGTTGTCCACCTTTTCTATTTTAGATTAAATTACAGGCGCTAAGTGCTGGTTTTTTCATCTGTTGTTACAGAATTACTGGTGATCTGTAATGGGGTATGTTTTCTGCTTAAAATTGTAAAGGAGAAATCATGATTAAGTTGCCTGAAAGCTATTATTTGTTACCTCAATCCGGATAGTGGATTTGGCGCATTTTGCTTAGGCCCTTACCCTAAACCTTCTACCTTTATCACACAATTACTAACGATATGAAATATACTATTTTCGATGGAATCTCCCTGATTAAAAATAGAAAGACAAAACGTGGTAAACAAAAAATGATATGTAGAATTTGCGGTACGTCATCGCTTGATGTTTATATCTATGTTGATTGTCAGGGAATGATTAATCCTTTAATTAGTGTTTTATTTAAAGAAGGTGCGGGTATCAGAAGTAACGACGGCTGTTCTGAACGTCATTGCGAAGCTGGAATTGAGCAAGCTGAAGAAATCCCTTCGATTAAAAACCTTCAAGCATAATTTTATAACTCAAACTCAAGTTGATAGTTAGTTGGTCATTGGAGCAATTGTCTGGGAGCATACCATCTCGAATTTAACAACTTCCAAACCCTTTCATCCAAAAGTCTTCCCCATTCGTGTGTCAGAACCCTCACTTTCGTCAATCCCTGTTTTTTTTATGATTATAAATTTGGATTTTACATTGGTTTGATGTGTTTCGGCATTTTTTTGTAATGTGAGAAGAGATACATGGACCAACCGAATCAAACAAACAATTAGGATGAAACGCATACTCTGTATTGGATTATTTCTAATCCAACCGATGATTTTATTTGCACAAAGCCAGATCCGTGATGATGCTGGACAGCAAGGAGGGATTGCCGGATTTTATGAAACCTACAATCCGATCAATTTTCCGGTTGGTGCAGCAGGTTGGTGGCATTGGCTCGACGTGAGGCACGGCAATGTAAATAATAATTTTTCCATGCAGTTTGCGGGTAGCTTTTATGATCAGAATCTTTGGTTTAGAAAAACTGATAACCTGGCCAACCGTGAATGGTCACGAGTGATTACGGAGACAAATGGCGTTCTTAATGGAAAACTTTATATGAGCACCCCTAATGGTCAGAGCTTTTATGTTGGTCACCAGGCGGGGCCAAACTATACTTATCCGAATGGTATCTTCCGTGCCGAAATGGATAATCCCAGTGGGTTAAATAACACTTATTTCGAGGGGCTTTCGGCGGGGGTAAGACGGTTTAGTGTCAGGGGTGATGGACAAGGCTTATTTGAGGGAAGTGTAGGGGTTGGAACGGATCATCCGGTATATAAACTGGAAGTAGCAGGTGGTGATATCAAAGCCTATAATTACGATCACGCTACAGGCATTTCAATCGGAGCAGAAAGCACCGAACGGCCAAGAATCGGGTTCCACGTTTCGGATAATTCCAGGAGATTTAAACTTGAAGTAAACGGTATCAACAGTACATATGAGCGTTTAGGCGTTTTCTCCACCAACGGTGGGGCTGGAGGCGATACAGAATTAATGAGTTTCAATAAAACTGGTAAAATTGGCATCGGCGAACAAAACCCTCAGTCTGGCTTGCATTTAACTACTGACGGTTCTGGAAAAGATGGCGGAAATAACTATGCATATAACGGCGATGGATTAGTGATTGAGGCTAAAACAGGAGGCCGGAAAATAGAAGCAGGTGCCCAACTCGAGTTTTTGATACCCGCAGGCAGTGCAGGGGATAACCCTTGGGGGCAAGGCAGGATTATTACAGTTGCCGGAAATCCAGATAACACAAATGCCACAGGAAAAATGATCTTAGGTACACGAAGAATGTTCGACAAACTCCATAGCGGACAACAATGGTATTACGGTGATGACATTGTAATCGATGGTTCAGGTAATGTGGGTATAGGAACCTTGCTTCCAAAAGAAAAGCTCTCCGTTTACGGTGGGATTAGAGCAACAGAAGTAAAAGTCTCTGCAACAGACTGGCCTGATTATGTTTTTAATGAGGATTTCAAAGTTGAAAGCCTTATAGACCTAGAAAACTATATTAAAGTAAATAAGCATCTACCGGAAATTCCCTCAGCAAAAGAAGTAGAGAAAGAAGGTGTCGCACTTGGAGAGATGAATAAACTGCTGTTGAAAAAGATTGAGGAGCTAACTTTACATTTGATTGATCAGCAAAAGCAGCTGACTGCTCAGCACGAATTATTAGTAAGGCAATCAGCCCAACTGACAACTCTCGACCAAAAACTCAACAAGAGACTTAAGAAACAATGAAAGATAGACTTATCGTTTGTATAGCCTTGATAATAGGGTGGTGCACAAATTTAGAAGCGCAAAATTTAGGACTGAATCAAGGCAATTATCTCGAAATTTCACAAGTATCGGGGTACACCAACAACCATTTTATGAATAAAAAATGGTTGTATAGAAGCTATTATGGTGATGGATGGACCAGCACAAGATTAATCGACGGAATTAGCGTGGATGTTTCATTTTTAACACCGGGAGTAGATGCACGCACCTGGTGGGATCGCGACCCCACCTCAGAAACCCACAGATGGGGGACTCGTAACTTTACATTTATGACGCTGAATGGTGGCTCCTCGATGCTGGATTTGGAATCGTATAGTGGGGGCTGGACGATTAACAGCAGAACAAACGCAGCTAGTCCCGGTTCTATTAATGGTTTAAAGCTCAGTACTGGTTATCTTGGTGAAGAAAAATGGGCTGGTATTTCGGGAACTGCTGAAGATATACATAGTAATAATACTGCGCTATCACTGTACGCAGGGCAAAGCGAAAAAATGCGAGTTCTTGCTAATGGAAATGTAGGTATTGGCACATTAAATCCTCAGGAAAAACTATCAGTATTTGGCACCATTCGTTCTAGTGAAGTAAAAGTTTCCTCTGCTAACTGGCCTGATTATGTTTTTGAAGAGGGTTTTAAAATTGGCGGGTTGGCCGAGTTGGAAAAGTATATCAAGCTTAATAAGCATCTGCCCGAAATGCCTTCAGCAAAAGAGGTAGAGATAGAAGGGATCGCACTTGGAGATATGAATAGTCTACTATTGAAAAAGATTGAGGAACTCACACTGTACCTCATAGAGAAAGATACACAGATTAATTCGCTACTGAACGCCAATAAAAAAACCAATGAACGCCTGCTTCAACTAGAAAAGCATGTTGTATCAAAAGGAGGAACAGGTAAATGAATAAATGGTTTTTATTGGGCTTTATTTTATTGACATGGTTTGCTGCTCCTACCTGGGCCCAGCAGCGTCCACAATACACCCAATATTTACTTAATCAGTACCTGCTGAATCCGGCGCTTTCTGGTATTGAAAATTACACTGATGTAAAGCTAGGGTACAGGCAACAGTGGAGTGGTTTTGAGGATGCGCCCAACACATCTTTTGCTACTATACACTGGGCTTTGGGTGATGAATATTTGTGGCAGAATCCACTTTCGATGGGTGATGATGGTAAAGACCCAAGATCCCGAAGCTACCTTCAGGATTACAGCGCCTCTCCTTCACATCATGGAGTTGGCGCCTCGCTTGTTAGTGACAAAGCCGGGCAACTTAATATGACCATTATGAACCTCAGTTATTCCTATCACATGCAGATTGGCCAGCGGTTAAACCTCGCCGTCGGAGCTGCGGCCGGTGCAAGCCTAACCGCTATCGATGTAAATAAGCTAATGATGGAAAACCCTGCAGATCCTGCTTTGGCAAATGCACGCAAAACGGTTACCAATCCTGATCTATCAATTGGTTTATGGTTGTATGGTCGCGATTTCTTCGCCGGCTTTTCTGCACAGCAACTGATTCCTGCTAAACTGAATTTCTCGGGTGATGAACTTTACAATACCGGTCGTTTGGTCCCTCATTATTTCCTTACTTCTGGTTATCGGTTGCCGCTGGGAGAAAATATAGATATCATTCCTTCAGTAATGCTAAAATATGCAGCAAATACCCCATTATCAGCTGATTTAAATGTGAAACTAACGTTTGACAAGCGCATTTGGTTAGGGACAGGTTACCGACAGGGTGATGCACTAAGTGTTATGGCTGGTATAAATGTGAGTCACCTGATTAACGTTACCTACTCATACGATTCGACTACTTCTGGCATAAACCGTGTGAGCAATGGGAGTCACGAAATAGTCCTGGGCCTATTGCTGAATAACGTATACAAAGTGGTTTGTCCGCAACGTAACTGGTAATTAATGTTTTAGCGGATGAGGGTTATTGAACCTTTATACCTTACTTCTTTTCCAAAAAGATCGACTCCATCAAATACATAAAAATAAGCACCTACCGGAACCGGGTTGCCCTTTAAGTCTCCCTTCCATGAATCAAAAATATTTTGTGTGAAAAATACCTGATTACCTAAACGATTAAATATCCTCAGTGAAAAATGCTTGAGGTTTGTTACGTTGATATTCAACTCGTCATTTATTCCATCGCCATTGGGAGAAAAGGAATTTGGAATGAGCAGTGCTGCAGCATCTAATAATACCAGATCGTTTAGAATTATACTGTGTGCACACCCGTTTGTAGTGAAGGCGGTTAATGTTACTTGATATTTTCCTGGTTTGGTAAAGGTATGACTGGGGTTAGCTTCTTCTGAATGCTCTCCATCCCCAAAATTCCACAGATAATAATCAGCATTTTTGGAATGGTTAATGAAACCGATAGGCGCCGGAACGGAAAATTTACCGGGAACAACCGGATTTGTAGTAAAAGAAGCTACGGGATTAACGACAATGTTTGGAATAAATATGGAGGCAGTTTCGCTGGCGCAGCTGCCAGAAAAGGCGGTTAATTCGTAATGTCCCCCTTTGGACAGGTTACTTACAGGAAGACGGACATATGACGTATCGGCTTCGAAACCGTCAGGTCCGGTCCAGTGATAACGAAAGCCTTCAACTGGTGTGGTTTGCAATTCGATAACCGAGCCCAGGCAAAAGCTTTCTTGATTTATCCGAATGGCAGGCGTTTCAGGCTTGGCCGATACCTCAAAAGTAAATGTACTGACAGTGGTACATCCCCTCGGGCTTGTGGCCTCGAGGCTTACTGTTTTTATACCGGGACTATTATAACTGAGGCTGAACGGCCCAGGTGTGGAAGCCGTCGCGATACTGGCGCCCGGGCCGAAATTCCACAACAGGCTATTATATCCGGTTGCTTCTGCAGTAAATTTAAAACGCTGATCAGTTGTGCAGGCTGCCTCTAATTCCATGTTTACTGCTGCTTTAGGTCCTATAAATGTTCCGCTCCCATTGAAGGCTAGCGTGAAACCATTATTGCCATTGGAAAAATTATCGATTAACAAAGCATACTGATGACCCGTAATCATATCGATCGATTTCACGAAGCCATCCTGTCCGGCTACACAACCTTGTTGTTCACTAAGATCTGTAGATGAGCTATTCATTCCTGTAACATAATAGCGTGGCACACAATTAACACCGCTTCCTGCTGCACACCTCAAAATATTAGTAGAGCTGGGTAATAACGCGGTATTTGACGGTCCTAAATCAAACAATACCCAGTCGATGTCATCCGTTATGGAAGTTGGGGTAATACTGAAACCAAGGTCGCCATCATTGGCTGCAATCCAGGTATACCATGCTGTATTAGATTCTGTGCTGAGGCAACTTCCCAGGGCTTCGCGATTATTTTCTCCTGCACCACTTACCCTTTGCTCCGTGAAAGTCCTCGTATCACAAAGTAATGCCGCTGTAGTGAAATCTTGCCCCGGCTTTTTTGGAGGAAAATAGTTGTTAGCACAGAGCTTAAATGTGCCTGTCGCATCCTGCTCGGCACTAACCCGGATATAATAAGTTTCACCAATTTCCAGGCCGCCCTTATAGCCTGTGGTAATGTTATTCCCGGTGGTCATTGCGCCAATCTGTTCTGTAAGGGAGTTGTTTTTATAAGTGTAAAAAGCAACCAGTGGATTAAGCAACGATGCTGAGTTAACTGTCGATTTACCTGTAATAGTTACCGTAACGTCGGTTGCAATCGCGGTAAAGATATACCAAACGTCCTTGCCCTCAGAATTCCAGAAGTTTGACTTTTTAAAACCACTTGCCGTTGCGCCTATATTACTATATTGTGTTTCACCAGAACAATAGCCCATAACTGATGGAAGCAATGTTGCATTTTTAACATCATCATTTGCCGGTGCCTGTGCCCTGGAGCTGGAACCGGCAAGGCAAAATAGCATAACAAGAATAGTGTATAGATACCGGTGAATCATTAGAGCATTAAATAATCTTCAAATAAACAAAATTTCTGTGGATTTGGGGTAAGCGCTTGTTTAACTCAGATGGTTGGAGGTAGTTATTTGATCGTTTAAACCCATATATCTTATAAGTAAAATCGGTTTCGTCAAAGGGTTTCCAGTGTTCGTGTGACAGATAGTTGAGTTTCATCAAACTGCATTTTATTTCCAAAACTTTTAGCTCATCTTTAATTGGTTAAATGTTGATTTCAAACAGGTTTCGAATACATATAAGCCAGACCAAACAACACGATGATGAAAAGAATTTTATTAGCGATAGTATCGCTGATTTTGCCATTGCTTAGTATCGCCCAAACTCAAAGCCGGGATGACGCCGGGCAAATCGGAACAACTTCAGGCTTTTACGAGACTGTAAACCCAGTAAACTTTCCTGCAGGTGCATCCAGCTGGTGGCATTTACTAGACGTCAGGCACTCTAATAGAGGAAATAATTATGCCATGCAGTTATCGGGAAGTTTCTTTGATCAGAACTTTTTTCTAAGGAAAACTAACAATAATGCACAGCAACCCTGGGTAAAAATTGTTACCGAAAGCGATGGGCGGGTTGGGATCGGAACCAACCAAGCCCAATCAGCGCTACATGTAAATGGAAACATTTCTTTAGCAGCCTCCACAGATCCGACAAATACTTATCTACAGTTTCAACGCCCTTACGATGGGTACATAGGAGCCAGGCTAGGGAATGTTTATAGCATGAACGGATTTGGTGGACACCTTGTTTTCGAAACTAATAACGGTCTAAACACCGAAAGTATGACAGAAAGAATGAGAATTACGAGCGCTGGTTATGTAGGAATTGGCACCACTAACCCAATCACCTCATTTCATGTTCTGGGCAATAGTTATTTAGATGGAAATTTAAAAATTCAGGCGAAAGGCGAGGCGTGGGCAGAAGGTATAGTGATAGTGAGGCCCAATGGATGGTCGGGTATTCGTTTAGCTAGAAACGATCCTGGAGCGGGGGAGTTTGAAGGGAATTGGGCAATGGGATATTCCGCATTTTCAGGAAATGATTTTACCATTAGTAACAGTACAGGAGGTGTTCAACATGATGCGCTATTACATATACGTTCTGACAATCAATTTGTTGGTATTGGAACATCCACCCCAATGACACGCCTGAACGTTGTTGGCGGCGATATCAAAACCGGTAATTTTGGGAATTTCACAGGCGTTCAATTTGGTGCAGATGCAAATGAACGGCCAAGGATTGGCTTTCATGCATCAGATAACTCCAGGCGTTTCAAGATGGAAATGAACGACATCAATAGTGATGCGGAGCGTTTGGCTGTATTTTCCAGTGGTGGTGGCGCTTACGTCTCCGATACGGAAGTGTTTTCTGTTGGAAAGGGTGGCAGGGCAGAGGTGACTAGCGGTGCCGCCCTTGTGGATGCAAATGCCATGGTGAGTACAGAAGGACTGGTAGTTAAAGCAAAAACCGGAGGGCGCTTTCAAAACATGGGTGCACAAATTGAATTTGTAATACCGGCAAACAGTGACGGAAGCAATTTCTATGGGCAAGGGCGAATTATAACTGTTCCAGGTAACGATCATAATAGTGATGCAACCGGCAAGATGATTCTTGGTACGAAAAGATTAAGTAACAAAGTAAATGCAGGATTGAGCTGGTATTATGGGGATGACCTGGTTATTGATGGAGGGGGTAGAGTGGGAATCGGAACACTAAGCCCTAAAGAGGCCTTATCAGTTAATGGAACTATTCGCTCAAAGGAAATCAAAGTTGACGCACAGAACTGGCCGGATTACGTTTTTGCAAAAGAATATGAACTTAGGCCTTTAGCAGAACTAGCAGCCTACATTAAAACCAACAACCATCTTCCTGAAGTGCCAACCGCAAAAGACACTGAAGAAAATGGTGTTTCGTTGGGAGATATGAATAAAATCCTTTTGAAGAAAATTGAAGAGCTTACACTTCACATTATATCATTAAGCGAAAAAGTAAATAAATTAGAGGGGACATTAAGAAAAAAAACTGATAAATAAGATTAAAGCAACTTATCTGGTGTAATAGGTAGAGACCTTATTCTTTTTCCTGTCGCATTGAAAACTGCGTTGGCAACTGCGGCAGCAACCCCAACGATCCCCACTTCACCAATTCCTTTTACGCCCATTTTATTTGGGATTAAATCTTTCTCATTGATAAACATGGCATCTAAGCTTCCGATATCTAAGTTGGTGGGTACGTGGTAATCAGCAAAGGAGCGTGTGGCAAAATTTCCGTATCTGGGATCGATTACTGATTCTTCTGTTAAAGCCATGCCGATTCCCCAAACGTTTCCGCCGATAATTTGCGATCTGGCAGTTTTTGGGTTCAGTATCTTTCCAGCGCCTGTAACGGCCAGGAAGCGTGTTACCTTTACCATTCCGGTGATGCTGTTTACTCTTACTTCGGCGAAATTAGCGTTGAAACTATGTGCAGAGTATTTATCGGCTTCGGACGGTGCTTTGGAATCAGAACGGGTTTGAAAATCAGGAAAGTTTTCTGAAACCATGAGTTGTGCTGCGGTTGGGCGGACAAAAAACTGCTTGCCCGATTTAGCTAATAGTACGTCGGTGATTTTGATACAGGCATCGTTAACGGCATTTGCGAAACTGGAGGCGCCTACAGAACCAACTGAACCTGCAGCAGGGGGAAGATCGGAATCTCCAAGTTTAACGGTTATCTGGTTTACGGGTACGCCTAACCCGTCGGCAGCGGTTTGTGCCAGTATGGTATTTGTTCCTGTACCCAGATCGGATGCTGCAATTTCTACTGTGGCATATACTATTTTATTTTTTATTGTCAGTTTAATGATCGCCGAACTGTCCCGCTGTCTTGCAGGATAGGTTCCGCAGGCCACGCCATAGCCGATCCAATCATCACCGATTTTATTGGTGCCTGGTTCAGCTTTTCGTTCGTCCCAACCGAATGCTTTTGCGCCTTCTTGTAAACATTTTACCGTTGTTCTGGATGACCATGGTTTTCCGTTTGACGGATCTTTGGACGGTTCATTTTTAATCCTTAATTCAATGGGATCCATTTTGAGTTTGTAAGCCAGCTCGTCCATGGCAGATTCCAAAGCGAAGCTTCCGGTAGATTTTCCGGGTCCGCGGGTATAGGTTGGCAGTATGATGTTCATGGGCACTACCCGGTAAGTGATCAGGCTGTTCGGAACATCATACATGATCTTTGTACAATCGCCACAAGGTTCAATGTATTCATCATTTATTGCGGTGTGCGATATGATTTCATGTGCAAGTGCAACCAGTTTTCCTTCTTTTGTTGCACCAATACTTAATTTCTGCATGTTTCGCTGCCTCAATCCTACAGAGTTAAACATCTGTTGCCTGGTTAGGGCTAACTTTACCGGTCTGTTTACCATTTTAGCAGCCACTGCGGTAAGTACAAGGTTTGCCCATTGACCACCCTTTGAACCGAAACCACCGCCAATAAAAGGAGAGATGATACGTACCTGCTCAGGTTTCATGTTCAATGTAGCTGCTGCTGCCGTTTGCGCGCCGTTAATGATTTGTGAACCATTGTATAGTGTGAGTTTATCGCCTTCCCAAATGGCCACGGTAGAATGAGGCTCCATGGGATGGTGGTGCTCAATAGGGGTTTCGTATAGTTCCTCCACCGTTACTTCCGCGGTTTCCATAGCCGATTTTCCTACGCCCCGCACCTGATCGGCCAGCTCTTTTCCTTTAGGCATTACGGGATTTTCTGCCAGCTTTTCAAAATCTGTTTTTTCTGCTTTCTGATTGTATTCAACTTTTATGAGGTGTGCGGCAGCTGTTGCCTGCTCAAAAGTTTCGGCTACTACCATTCCAATATGCTGACCATGAAAAGTAATTTCGGGTCCTTGCAACAATGCACCGCCTCTCAGGCCACCTTTTACATTTAACTGTGGTGCGTTTTCATGGGTAATTACCTTAAGTACCCCAGGATAAGTTTCAGCCTTGCTGCTGTCGATTTTTGTAATCTGACCGGCGGCAATGGTGCTTTTAAACAACACGGCATAAGCTATGTTTTTGGCCGGATAGTCGGTAGCATAAGTGGCTTTACCTGTGATTTTGAGTATACCATCGATCCGGTCGATACCTTTACCGATAGATTTGGTGCTGTTTTCCATGTTTGATTGTTAATTTATCCTATAAGTGCTAACTGAAGGGCATTGATCAGGGTTTTTTTGCCCATTTCTATTTTAAACTTGTTGTGGGATAAGGCTTTGGCTGCAGTCATTTCCAGTTCTGCGGCTTTGGTAAAGTTGGCGCTTGTTGCTGGTTTACCCTTTAAAAAATCTTCTGCCTGTAACGCTCTCCACGGCTTATGTGCTACTCCTCCCATAGCCAGGTGGGCAGATTGAATGATGTTTCCATTAAGGTTTAAACCTGCAGCAACAGAAACCAGCGCGAAGGCATAGGAATTCCGGTCTCTTACCTTCACATAGGCTGAGTGTGCAGCAAGGTTATTATTTGGAATTTCAATTCCCGTTATGAGTTCGCCATGCTCCAGGCTATTGTCTTTTTCAGGATGGTTAGCGGGAAGCAGGTGAAAATCTTTGAAGGCTATGGTACGTTCTGCATCATTGGTTTTTACTTTTACCGTCGCATTTAATGCCGATAAAGCTACGGCCATATCGGATGGATATACGGCCACGCAATGTTCCGACCAGCCAAAGATCGCATGCATTCTATTGAAACCCTCCAGAGCAGCGCATCCGCTTCCGGGCACCCGCTTATTGCAGGGCATCGAGATATCATAGAAGTAACTGCATCGGGTGCGTTGCAAAAGGTTTCCACCATTAGTGGCCATGTTCCGGATTTGTGCAGAGGCGCCGGCTAATATTGCTTTGCTAAGTAATGGTAAGTGCTTACGTATCAGGGGATGATTAGCCGTTTCTGTATTTTTAGCCAAAGCGCCTAAATGAAACCCGGTGGCAGTGGCTTTAATTTCTTTTAGCGACAGGTTTCCGATATCGATAATTTCATTGGGAAGGGATACATGCTCTTTCATTAAATCGAGCAGGTTGGTTCCTCCGCCCAGAAAAGCAGCTTCTGAATTTTTAGTAAGCCTTGCAACCGCATCGCCTGGGTTAGTTGCCGAAATAAAGTGAAATGGTTTCATAATGGTATGCGGTTAATCGGTAAACAACCAGTTTTGTGGAACATTTTTACCGGTTTGAGCTTCTTTAATGGCTGCTACAATATTGGGATAGGCGCCACAGCGGCAAATATTTCCCGACATCCGCTCTGCGATTTCTTCATCGGAAAGGAGGATAGGTTTCGCATCAGCGCTGATGTGCGTTGTAGCAAAGCTTGCCTGACCTTCTTTTGCTTCTTTCATGAGTGCTACAGCTGAGCAGATTTGTCCAGGTGTGCAAAATCCACATTGAAAACCATCGTGCTTAAGAAAAGCGGCTTGCATGGGGTTCAGCTCATTTTCCTTCGCTAGCCCTTCAATGGTAATCACTGATTTCCCCTGGCAAGTGGCTGCTAAAGTAAGGCATGACAGTACCCGCTGTCCATCGACAATGACCGTGCAGGCACCGCACTGGCCATGATCGCATCCCTTTTTTGATCCTGTGAGACCTATTCTTTCCCGAAGGGTATCGAGTAGGGTCATTCTGGAATCGATAAGTATGCTTTTGGAGCTTGAATTGACTTTGAAGGTAATATTTATTCCATTTTCTATAGCATTGGGGATGAGGTCGGGAATTTCATCTGTTTCAACTGCCCGGGCAAATAGCTGCTCGGCACCTAACGCATAACTCGCCAATAAGCCGGCGCTGGCTAAGCCCATTAGTTTGACGAAGTGGCGTCGGTTGAAACCTGATTGAATGACCTCTTCCAGTTCTTCGGGCATTAGATCGCCGAAGAGCCTGTGTTCTTCAGGGGTAAGCTGTGTTTTGTTTTGTTTCATGTTGCTGTTTTGAAGTTAAAACAGTTAAGATATAGTGAATTAGCAACTATACTGAGATTTAAACAACAGCAAGTAGCTTATGGTTTTGGTTTGATTGAAAAACTGGGAGCTTAATTTTTGGATGCCATGCCCGCATAGGTAAATGTCATATTATTCTCAAACTTACCTTATTGTACTGATCGGTCTAATTAACTTATTATGTTTGTCGACCAATTGGTACAATATATGAAAAAATTAGAAAATAAGGTTGCTCTGGTAACAGGCGCTTCGAAAGGAATCGGGGCAGCAATAGCGAAACAGTATGCTGAAGATGGTGCAGCAGTGGTTGTAAATTACGCCTACTCCAAGGGAGACGCAGAAAAGGTAGTGGAGATCATTAGAGGTAAAGGTGGAAGTGCAATTGCTGTGCAGGGTGATGTTTCAATCGCAGAAGATGTGAAAAGGATTTTGGCAGATACCGTGGAGGCATTTGGCAGAATTGATATTTTGGTTAATAATGCTGGAGTTTATGAATGGGGTCCACTTGAATCGGTTTCTGTTGAAGGGTTTCATCGCCAGTTTAATATCAATGTGTTGGGTTTGCTTCTTGCCTCTCAGGCGGCGGTAAGTTATTTCGCAGAGAATGGCGGTAACATTATTAACATCGGATCTGGTGTATCGACATCTCAGCCGGCCGGGAGTGCTGTTTATACGGCAACAAAAAGTGCTGTAGACTCTATAACAAGGGTACTTTCCAAGGAACTGGGATCAAAGAACATTAGGGTAAATTCTATAAATCCTGGTATAGTTGATACGGAGGGATCAAGGGCAGGTGGGTTTATTGGAAGTGAAATGGAAAAGATGTTTGTGGGGATGACGCCGCTACAGCGTGTTGGAATGCCAGAGGATATTGCATTAATTGCTTCGTTTCTTGCTTCGGACGAGGCCCGTTGGCTGACAGGGGAAATCGTGTCGGCAAGCGGTGGATTGCGTTAGTATTTATGGTCATCCCGGTTTTTCCGGATTAATGAAATAAATCAATAGCTTTGTATGCAGATGCAAAGCTATTGATCATTATGAGAACCAAAGATTTTGATGAAGAAGAGATACTGAGGAAAGCTATCAATATTTTCTGGGAAAAAGGCTATCATGCAACTTCTATCCACGACCTGATAGAGGGGTTGGGAATCGGACGTTCCAGTATATACCACGCCTTTGGAGATAAGCATACACTGTTCTTAAAGGCACTTGAACTTTATCAGTATGGTGGTACTGCCAAAATCATTAAAACCCTTGGCGAGGCACCTTCTTTGAAGCTCGGTATTCGTGCATTGTTAAACGGAGTTGTTGACGATATCTACGTTGATACTTTTCCGCAAGGATGCTTTAAAGTGAATTCGGGAGTGGAGGTAGCCGCACAGGATAAAGCGGTAAATAAGCTGGTATATGATGACGACCTTCTTATAGAAAATGCGCTGTATCAGGCATTCGAGAAGGGGAAGCAAAATGGAGAAATCGGTAAATCAAAAGATTCCCTCGCCCTTGCTCGTTTTTTTTGCAATACAGTTTCTGGTTTGCGCGTTTATGCGAAATTCAGAACGGAAAGAGCTTTTTTTGAAGATATTGTAAAAACTTCACTTTCAGTGCTGGAAGGTAATTAATTGAAGTATAATTAGATTCTTGAATCTAAGCAAACAATTTTGGTTTTTAAGACTTATCATTTGAGGATTATACTTCAACCATCATTGATTCAGATGAAACACCTAAACAAATATCTGCCTGTTGCAAACTTAATTTCACTGATCCTGACCATTGGGATAAACTATTTTTCAAACGCGGGATTGCTGAATGGAAATACGATGAAAGTAATTTCCGACCGTTACGCCAACTATTTTACACCAGCCGGGTATGCGTTTTCGATCTGGGGGCTAATTTATCTCGGACTCCTGGGTTTTGTTTGCTACTCATTAATCAAAAGAAAACAGCCTGAAGTTGAAAGTATATTAAATAAGATAGGCTGGTTATTTGTACTTTCCTGTGCCGCAAACTCTTTCTGGGTGATGGCCTGGCTGAATGATTATATTGGGGCGTCAGTGGTCATTATGATAGTATTATTGCTAAGTCTTATCGCCATCATCAGCCGCACGAGGATGGAACTCGACGCGCATCCGCTCAAAGAATATGTTTTGATCTATTGGCCCTTCGCTTTGTATGCCGGATGGATAACAGTGGCCCTGATTGCAAACGTTTCTGCCTACCTTACTAAGATTAACTGGGATGGCATGGGAATTTCTGAAAATAATTGGGCTGTTATCATGATTGCAATTGCCGGGCTCGTCAATATCATCATGATACTATCGAGGAATCTCCGTGAGTTTGCCTCAGTAGGAATCTGGGCTTTGTTTGCCATTTCTGTAAGAAATCATCAACAACAAAGTACAGAGGTGGTTTATGCCTGTTATATTACCATCTTCGTTATTATGGTATTTATAATTTTTAATGGCATGAAAAAAGGTGAGCGGTCGATTGATAATATGTGACGAGATAAGCTTCGGAAAGCGCTTTCCCCATCGGCAATAAGTTAATACTTCCCTTTAAAAATGACATACATTTAATGATTGCTTGCAACATGATACGATGTTGTACATTAACTTTGATCGTGAAGTTACATTTGAAGCGTGATCGCTTCAATGTAGCATTGAAATGAGTTTGATGATTAGCTATATAAATGAATATGAAAGCAATAGGATTTAAAAAATCGCTGCCAATAACAGAGCAGGATAGTTTTATTGAATTTGAAACAGAAAACCCGTCGCCTGCGGGACATGATTTGCTGGTTAAAATCAATGCGGTTTCTGTAAATCCCGTTGATTTTAAGGTTCGACAGAGCAGCGCAAAGGATAAAATACTGGACACGCCTAAGATTATAGGCTGGGATGCCGTGGGTGTGGTAGAGGCTGTGGGTGAACTGGTATCGCTATTTAAAGTTGGGGACGAAGTTTTTTACGCAGGTGATATTACAAAGCCAGGCAGCAATGCTGAGTATCAGCTGGTCGACGAGCGTATTGTAGGTAAAAAACCGGCAAACTTATCAGTTGCCGAAGCTGCTGCCTTACCTTTGACGGCGCTTACGGCATGGGAAATTTTGTTCGATCGCCTGCGCATCAATGAAAAAGATAAGGGTAAGTCCATTTTGATTATTGGTGGTGCCGGTGGTGTAGGCTCTGTAGCTATTCAAATTGCAAAGAAGCTGCTGGGGTTACGGGTAATTGCTACCGCATCCCGTATTGAAAGCGTTAACTGGTGTAAAAAATACGGTGCTGATGTTGTCGTCAACCACCAGAATCTGATTGCAGAAGTGCGTAATGCGGGTTTCAATCAGGTTGATTTTATCGTTGATTTTGTGGATGTAAATCAATATTGGGATGCCTTTGTAGATTTGATTAAACCGCAGGGCAGCATTGGTTCTATTAGTGATCCGACAGCTGCAGTGAATCTTCGCCAGCTAAAAGGGAAGAGTGTGAGTTTCCATTGGGAATTAATGTTTACCCGATCAATGTTTCAAACCGAAGATATGGTTAAACAGCATCGGATTTTGAACCAGGTAGCAGATTTGCTGGATAACGGAACGTTATTAACGACTTTGAATGAAACCCTCAAGGGTTTCACCACGGCTAATTTTAAAAAAGCCCATCAATTACTGGAAGGTGGCGCTACCATTGGAAAAATTGTTGTTGAGTATTAAAATTCACAACTGTTTATACCAAACCATTCAATGTTTGGTATAAACAGTTCAGTGCGCAATAGGTCTTATTGTAGCATCCCGTACATTTTCTACTACTTCAAAGTAACGTCCAGGTACACCGAATGACGGCCGTAGGTTTCGTAAAAAGGTTTAAAAGCAACATCTCCCACGTTAAAATTTAAGGTTTTCGGATCGCCTGATATCGACTTGCCGATATCTGCAGCATCGAATGTAATTTTGCGCCATTCTTTTCGTGGTTCTGGTTCTTGCGCAGCGAGCAATATGGGGCCGTAAAATAAACTGGCAATGTTTTGCTGATCCATTACACGATCAAGGTGAAACTGAAAGGGCATTTTAAGTTCAATTTTATCGCCATTTTTCCATGACCTGCTGAGCTTGATATAGGTGCCGGGTGTGGCAATTAGTTGTTGCTCTATTCCATTAATTTTTACCGTAAACCCTTTTGTGGCCCACTCAGGTACCCGCACATAAATATTGAACTTCCCGCTGCCATTGATAGTCAGAGCGGTTTGATCTTCATTTGGAAAATTTGTGGATTGTATTAATGTTACTTTTCTTTCATTCCAGTTGAGGGTAGAGGGGATAAACAGGTTAACATAAAGTGATTTATTGTCTTCTGATTTGAAATAAATAGAATTTTGAAGTTTGGTGCTGCTTTCTATTGCTGTACCGTTGCAGCAGGTGAATCCAGTCATGTCAGCATTACTAAATTGTTTAACAGATCCGGGTCTCAGGGATACATGGTAGGTATTCGCCGGACTGTCTTCGGCTACTGAAGCCAGGATATGGTTATACAAACCCCGTTCATAATAATCCATAAATGCTGGATTTTGGTTAACCATAAACAAGTCGCCCGTTAATTTCAGCATATTGTATGTAGCACAGGTTTCATTTTGGCCCCCTTCAGAAAATCCATTTTCATAAAGGGAAGATGGTTGAGAAACGAAGCATTCTGCATTGGCCGGGTTACGTGCACCCGCAACGCCACCGATGCTGTATATGTAATCGTTTACCATTTTATACCAGAAGTTATCGGCAATTTTAAAGTATTCGGGGTTTTTGGAGGCATTGTACATCTCGATGCTTCCCACGATCTGTGGAATGTGCTGGTTAGCATGAAGTCCCCTGAAGATATCTACATTTTTAGCCAATCCGTTTGTATGGGCGGTATCACCATAAAATACTTTGATGTTATCAAACAGGGTTGCTGTGCTCAGGTATTTTGCCTTGCCGGTGATCCTGTACAGATGAGCCATGGACTCATTCATACCACCGAATTCGCCGGCAATGTAGGTATTCCACATTTTGATACGGGTTTCTGCAGGCAATGTACTTAAACGGGTATATACCCAATCGCCCATCCCTGAAGCAATTGCGAGTGCTTTCTTGTTGCCGCTTACCTCGTACACTTCTATCAAGCCTGCCAGTATTTTATGTAAGGTGTAATAAGGTGCCCAGATCTGATTTTTCTGACCACCGTATTTGGCGCCTTTTTCCAGCATAATGAACTGATCAGGAGGATAGGCGCTGATAAAGCCAGTTCCCCAGTTCCAGTAATCGTTTCTGATCCCTGCGTCGCTAAGGTCAGAATCGAAGGCTGACTTTCCGGGCCCGAAAGACACGGCCGCCGGATCGGCTACAAAGGCCTCGCCGGTTTTCCCGGGTTTTCCTGATAGTTGTGAAAGCTGATACAAGGTATTGACCATGTATTCCATTTTATTCCGAAAGTTTTCATGGAGGGCTTTGTCGTAACCAGTGCCCGCATAGGCTTGTGCAATTGCAGTGAGATAGTGCCCGGTGGCATGCCCCCTGAGCTTGGTGTCCTCGCTATCCCAAACGCCCAAAGGAATGGCTCCCGAAGGTTGCTTTTGTCCGAAAGCATGACGAAACATGTATAAAAAAGAATTGGGGTCAGTATTAGCCAGCGTTCTGATGAACTTATCCCGGTTTTCCAGAAATTTCGTCTGGTGGTTTTGCTTATCTGGTTTTAAGCTTACCTGGTTTAAGGGAAAGGGCTGCAATTTAGAAACAACAGAATTAGAATGGTTTGGTTCGTACACTGTTACGAATGCTTTTGGCTGGAAATCCGTTCCTGGAACCTTCCCGGTAATTGTGTATTGGCCAGATTTCAGAACCGTTGTATTATCTGTGGGAGCTGGCCACAGTACCCTTACTTTAGGACCCTTGATTTTATTCCGGTAGGTGCCGGCAACATAGGCTGGCAATCTGGGTAGATTTCCAATTTCAGTACTTACTTTCACATCGCCGACTGCACTAAGGTATGCATTGTAAAGCTGTGGAGTATTTGAAAGGAAAGCGGGTAAATCGTCTTCTTTTTTGGAGGAGGTATTCACTGTGGCGGCCTGTGTACTTTGCTCTGCATTAATGAAAATACCTTCAACCTGCTTAATGCTTAAAGGTACGCGGTAGATACGAAAATCATGCATCATGCCGTTTAAAGCCATTGATTCGGTTGGTTGTGATTTACCGATATACAGCGGCTTCTTTTTTCCGGATGTTGATCCGAAGGTATCAGTAAGGTCAATCGTCGCACCTTTAATTTCTCCTGCAGCTTTGCCATTGATATAGGTGACCATCGATTTTGCAGGCACATTAACAACAATGCAAACGAAAACCCACTTATTTTCATCAATGGGAGAAGAGACAATTTCCATAATTTTCTGATCTTTTCCGGGGATTGCCACTGTGAAATTTTTTCCGCTATTCGATCCCAGATAAGCTGCAAAAGATTTTTTTGGTGCTGTTTGCCCGAAATCAAATAAAGCCTGGCCATTGCTTTGTGACCGGAGGTAAATCCATCCGCATACCGTTAAGGATTCAAGGTCAGTCAGCACTTCGCCCGGAATGGTTAGAAAGGAATTGTTTCCGCCATTGATGGATAATACTGTGCCAAAGCGGTCGTCTTTAACAAAAGTGATTTCAGTGCCATTAATTTTGCCATGGTGATTATTTCTGGACCAATCTTTTACATCGCCATTGAACTGATACCGGGCGCTTAATCCCGTTTCTCCAATACCATCAAGTATTTGATCGCCGTTTTGTGCGTGAACGCTATTTACCGCGGCAATGGATGCAATAACTAAAAATAGGATACGGAACAGCAACTTCAGTTTTTTCATGTTTATCATTTTAACTACTTCTTTCTTATAGCCTGATTAAACGTTAACCGGGAGGCATAGGATTTAAACTGGCATGCGGGAAATGAAGTAATTTACTTTTGCAAATTGCATAAAATTAGATATTATGGACAAAGTTTAGACGCTTTTTTTTAGCTGATTTAACTCTGATTTTATCAGGATTGAGAAATGTTTTTATCTTGTACCCTTAAACTCTACTTACATACTCATGAGAATAGCTCTTGCTTCGCCACCCATTCCAAAATCTCTCGATAATGCTTTAACCGCACTTACAGCACTTGTTAAATCGGCCGCTGAAAGCAAAGCGGAGATTATCTGTTTTCCGGAATCCTATCTTCCAGGTTACCCCGGAATGGGATACTGCGAAAGTGACCGGAGTGCACCTTCGCTCACCAGGGCGTTGGAGCAAGTAACTGCACTTGCCAGGCAAAATTCAATAGCCATCATCGTGCCTATGGATTGGCACAGCGAAGGTGGCCTGCAAAACGTAGCTTTCGTGATTTCTAGTGATGGGGAAGTGATCGGCCACCAAAGCAAAAACCAGCTAGATCCATCGGAAGATGAGATGTGGGTAGCCGGAACTGAACGACAATTGTTTGAAATCAATGGTGTAAAGTTTGGTATTTCCATTTGCCACGAAGGATTCAGATACCCGGAGTCGGTAAGGTGGGCTGCGCAAGCTGGTGCAGCGATTGTATTTCATCCACATTTCACGGGAAGTGATGAAACAGGAAAGGTGATTACCCGCTGGGGAGATCCGGACAGCCCCTATTATGAAAAGGCAATGCTCATGAGGTCGATTGAAAATACAATCTATTTTGCCAGCGTAAATTACGCTTCGAAATATCAGGAATCTGCCACATCGCTGATTGATCCCGATGGTAACTGCATCGCCTATCAAAATTACGGCGAAAGTGGCTTGCTTATCCGGGATATCGATATTAGCCTGGCAACGGGGAGGCTAGCTAAACGGTTTAAAAAGGAGTTGTATTAGGATAACAATTGAGGATTTATACCTGAATTGTTCATTATGCCAAACGTTTTACTGATACACGGGTTGTATGTATAAAACGAAGCTATTAATGGGAAAACCGCTTACCGATAACCACAACACAGAGGATACTACTCACACCTGCTTGGCATCGGCAAGCATTTACCTGAAACGAAAGCTGTTATTTTTTGCAATCAGCATGTGTTGTTCTTTTTGTAGTTTCGGACAGGCTCCCGAATCACAGGGATGGCTTTTCATTACACATCAGCAAAAAATCGGAAAGTCATTCAAAATACTGGCAGATGTCCAGTTGCGCACTGCCGACCGCTATCAGTATTTGAATACGGTGTTGCTGCGCACGGGATTAATGTATGACCTGTCTAAAAAGCATTCCATCGCATTAGGGTATGCATACAAGGGCGACTGGGAAAAGGAAGACTACAATGATGATAAGGCGTATAGTTTTGAAAACCGGATTTTTGAGCAGTTTATTTACGATTTTAAATGGCATAAAACAGAGTTGATGTTTCGCGGCAGGCTCGAACAGCGTTGGGTCAAAGCTGATGAAGTTCAGTTTTCCCAACGTGCCAGGGGAATGCTTGGCGCACAAATTCCCTTGCTTGCAAATCAGAATTTTTCAAGGGGAATTTACATGGGTTTGCAGGATGAATTGTTTTTGAATGTGATGAATAAAAGTAAGGTGAACGGAAGTTTTTTTGATCAGAACCGGGTATTTCTATCTTTTGGCTATCGTTGGAATAAGGCCATTGATACGGAATTGGGCTATCAACACTGGTATCAAAAGGAGGAAACCGGGCGCTATAACCGCCATGTTCTTCAAATACAGATTTCCACCCAGTTTTAGCGTAGCAAAAAGAATGAAGATTAGGATTCTAAAGATCTAATAGTTTTATAGGGGACTAAAAACATTGGTAGCAAAACTAATTGATTTCGTAAGTGTTCCAATATCATGGAAGAATCAGATGCAAAATCAGTAGTTAGTGATGCAGTAGAAGCTTATACCATTGCGATGGGCGATGGCGAAACGCATACTTTTCATGTCAATATCTACCCCCATCACGCACAGTCAACTTGTAGATACAGTGTTTTCCAGGGAGAGAAATTAGTGGCTGCTTTAGCTCCGAACAGCCAGGGGTTTCTCTACATATGTCAGAATCCAGGTGATATCAGAGAAGATCTACTGGATCAGCTTTGTGAGGCTGTGGAATTGAGGCATCCTGACATCATTGATGACGATGACGAGCAGCCTGATCAATCTTAGAATATTATTAAAGCAAATCTTTGATGCATACCTGCATTCTGACCACCAGACTGGATAAAAAAAGCCAGACTTTTTTTGATGATAGGAGAAAGCTATACTTTCCAGCAGAAAGGAATTTTTTAAATGCCCATCTCACGCTTTTTCATAAGCTTCCTGATGATCCGGAGGTGCTGCTACAGCTGGAAAATGTTGTTCATTGTTCTTTCAAAGCCAGTGTTTACGCTTTGAAGAGTATCGGCAACGGGGTAGCTTATATTATCGAAAGCAAAGAATTACAATTGCTGCACCGGCAGTTGCAACAGCAATTCCAGTCAATTCTAATCGCACAGGACAGGCAAACACTGCGTCCGCATATCACGATACAAAACAAAGTAAGTGTGGAGAAGGTCAAAAGTTTGTTAACAAAGTTAGAACCGACTTTCGAGCCGCTCAATATTAATATTGAAGGACTGGATCTGTGGCATTATCTGGATGGACCATGGTCTCATTACCGGTATTTTCCCTTTCAACCATCGAACCCGCTGTTAAATAAGGCTTAAATAAAAGTGTAATTAAATAGGGGACAATTTTTACATTTAAAAGGGTATAGAAACAAAAAAAACCTCACATTTCTGTGAGGTTTTTGTGATCCCGCTGGGATTCGAACCCAGGACCACTACATTAAAAGTGTAATGCTCTACCAGCTGAGCTACGGAATCTACTTTGCTTAAAAACGTTGTCCGTTTCCTTTAAAGTGATGCAAATATAGGGCTCTGATACATCTCCTGCAAATAAAAAAAACTAAAAAATGCTAAGTGTATTGATTTATAAGGGGATTAATTATTTGTGCTGGCTTTTTTAAAGTTATTTGATAATTTTAGCAACCTGAAATAGTCAATATTAAACTATGATTAAATTAAAAATACCAATATATATATCCTTAGTTGCTGTTGTTGTATCTTGTTCGAACAGGAAAAACGGTGAAGAAGTGAAGCGTAAGCAAGATTCTTTAGCGTCGTGTGAAAAAAATCTGCCTGCCAGGTTTGGTTCGGTTCGGGATACATCAAGCTTTGCCAGTAACAAAGTAAGCCATGAAGGTATGGTGTTAATTCCGGGGGGAGCGTTCACGATGGGGGCTTCAGATAAAGAAGGTAGAGATGATGAGTATCCGAAACATGAGGTTAAACTGAATTCATTTTGGATTGATGCAACAGAAGTGACCAATGCGGATTTCAAGCGCTTTGTGGATGGCACGGGCTATGTGACCACTGCGGAGAAGAAACCAGACTGGAAGGAAATGAAAAAGCAATTGCCACCGGGCACACCTAAACCGGCAGACAGTGTTTTTGTTGCGGCCTCTCTGGTATTTCATCAGCCGAAAGCCATTACCAGTTTAAACGATGCATCGCAATGGTGGAGTTGGGTGAAGGGAGCAGACTGGAAACATCCACACGGACCGAAAAGCAGCATTAAGGGAAAAGAAAACTATCCCGTGGTACACATTTCGTGGGATGATGCGATGGCTTACTGCCGTTGGGCGGGGAAACGCCTGCCTACGGAAGCTGAATGGGAGTATGCAGCGCGTGGGGGACTGAAAAATAATCTTTATCCCTGGGGAAACGAAGATATTGAAAAAGGAAAGGCTAAGGCCAATACCTGGCAGGGGAATTTTCCAATCACCAATACGGATTGGGATAAGTTTATTGGTCTTGCTGCTGTAAAACAGTTTGCTGCAAACGGCTATGGCTTATATGATATGGCTGGTAATGTTTGGGAATGGTGCAGTGATTGGTATCGTCCGGATTACTATGCTTCTTTAAAAGGCTTGGCTAAAAATCCGCAGGGTCCGAAAGACAGCTACGACCCTATGGAACCTACTGTTCCAAAAAAAGTTGTGCGCGGGGGATCATTCATGTGCAATGCATCTTATTGTAAAGGTTATCGGGTAACCTCCAGGATGAAGACATCTATCGATACAGGTTTGGAACATACCGGTTTCAGATGTGTCAGCACCGAATAATTTATTTAATAGATTACCAATTTCCTCGGGCATTCACTTTTAGTATGGTAGGTAGGTGTTTGAGTTGATGTTTTGATATTGTTTACGTGATATTTTCATTTAGATGCTTTTTTTATCGCTAAAAGCGCAGAATTTGGAGCTTAATTCTGTTAAATTAAAAATTAAACACACGTTTGCGTAATAAATTCTTAAAATATTTTTATAGTTTGGTGCTTTCAAATCAATCAAACCAAACGTTTTATGGCAATTACTGCGAATCAGGATCGAAAAGGTCCGAACCCTCTCGTTATTATCTGTGCGCTCTTCTTTATTTTTGGCTTTGTTACCTGGGCTAACGGAACGCTGATTCCTTTTTTTAAGTTATCATTTGGCCTATCTAACCTGCAGGCATTCTTTGTAACGTTCGCATCGTATATGGCTTACTTTTTTCTGGCGCTTCCATCCTCATGGATACTTAAAAAAGTGGGTTTTAAAAACGGCATAGTATTAGGCCTTGTTATTTTGGGTTTAGGTTCTCTGATATTTATTCCTGCTGCCCAAACCCGGACTTTTGGTTTGTTTTTGACAGGGATTTTTGTTCAGGGGGCAGCACTTGCTTTACTACAGACTGCCTCAAATCCTTATCTGGCGATTATTGGCCCGATAGAAAGTGCGGCAAAAAGGATTAGTATTGCCGGGATTTGCAATAAGGTGGCCGGGATGATTGTTCCGCTGGTGATGGGCAGTCTGTTTCTTAAAAACGCTTCAGAGGTTGAAAAACAAATTCAAAGCACAACAGGCATAGTTCATGAACAATTATTAAATGATGTTTTGGGTCGTGTAAATATGCCTTACATTGTTTTGGCTATTGTTTTCTGTCTTTTTGCGCTCTTTGTAAAGTTCACCAGCTTACCAGAAGTGGAAGTAAAAGAAGATATTATTGATGAAAGCAAAGGGGCTGTAGTAACACATACCAGCATATTTCAGTTTCCGCATCTTTTTCTGGGGGCATTTTGCATTTTTGTGTATGTTGGAGCAGAAGTCATGGCGGGTGATATCATTGGTATCTACGGACGTGAATTGGGCATTAGTACTGAGATAAGCGGAAAGCTAACATCTATCACGCTGTTTAGTATGCTTATTGGTTATATTATCGGTATTGTTACGATTCCCAAATACATCTCACAACAAAAAGCCCTGCGGATTTGTGCCATTCTGGGTATAGTCTTTACGGTTTTATCCTTTGCCATTTCAAGCTGGTTTGCTGTAATTTTTGTCGCCCTGCTTGGACTTGCCAACTCATTAATGTGGCCTGCGATATTTCCACTGGGTATTAGTCACCTGGGGAAATTTACTAAGATTGGTTCGGCCATTATGGTGATGGGGATTGCTGGAGGCGCTTTAATGCCACTTTTGTATGCGTTTTTAAATGAAAAGCTACACGTTCATTTTCAGCTGGCTTACCTATTAACGGTGTTGCCATGCTACCTATATATCTTATATTTTGCAATTAAAGGGCACAAGGTAGCATTGATTTCAAAATAACCGTTTCCTTAACGATAAGACATCAGGCGCTACAATATTGTAGCGCCTTCACTATTTCCTTATTTCGCTTGTTTTCTTTTGCCAGTAATTTTCGCTTATTTTGGCGAATAATCCGAAGGGGTGTTAATGGTGTCATTTTACCTCATTCGTTTTTCGTATTTATGAATAAAGCTATTTTCCTTGATCGTGACGGCGTGCTGAATCACGAAATTTATGACTATATCTGTCGTGTTGAAGATTTTAAAATTTTAGATTATCAGATTCCTGTTTTGAAGCGGTTTTTTGATGAGGGCTATTTATTAATTGTGATCACCAATCAAGGGGGGATTGCTTTAAAACGCTATTCTGAACAAGAACTGGCGATCATGCATCAGATGCTCAGAAATGCCTTTGTAGCTAAGGGTGCTGACATTGCCGGGTTTTACTATTGCCCGCATCATCCAACAGTGGGAGGAGAATGTAAATGTCGTAAGCCAGCCTCTGGAATGATTTTAGATGCGATTGATATGTACGATATTGATCCTGAGCAGTCTGTGATGATCGGCGATAAGCCAAGAGATGTAGAAGCAGCAAATGGGGCAGGAGTGAAGGGTATTCTAATTGAGCCTGATGAACAGATTGTATATGAAAAGGTGAAGGAAGTGCTCGAAGGAGAGAAAAATTTTTAGCGGATTGCGCGAAATCTAAAAGATTATTCTATATCACAAAAAAGGGTTTTAAATTAAGGGTAGTCAATACGCTTAATTTAAAACCCTTTAATCTAAATTCTACTAATGATTGAATGTGAAACTCAGTCATTTAATTCTATTTTCCAGCTGCTTTAGCATGATCTGCTAAGAAAGTTGCTAAACCACTATCAGTTAAGGGGTGTTTTAATAAACCCACAATTGCAGCTAAAGGAGCAGTAATCACATCAGCACCTAATTTTGCACAATTTACAATGTGCAGCGGGCCACGGATCGAAGCGGCTAAAATTTGGGTTTCGTATCCGTAGTTATCGAAAATCGTTCTGATATCCTCAATTAAAACCAAGCCATCGCTCGATATATCATCTAAACGGCCTAAGAATGGAGATACATAAGTAGCACCTGCCTTAGCTGCTAACAATGCCTGCCCTGCTGAGAAAATTAATGTACAGTTGGTTTTGATCCCTTTTGAAGAGAAATATTTAATGGCTTTAACACCATCTTTAATCATCGGAACCTTAACTACGATTTTCGGGTTTAAAGCAGCTAATGCTTCACCTTCTTTGATGATTTCGTCGAAAGTTGTAGAAATTACTTCTGCACTTACATTATCTTCAACGATATCGCAGATTGCTTTATAGTGATTAATAACATTTTCGTCGCCTGTAATGCCTTCCTTAGCCATTAAGCTTGGGTTAGTGGTTACACCGTCTAAAATGCCAAGATCGTGCGCCTCTTTGATTTGATCAAGATTTGCTGTGTCGATAAAAAATTTCATGTTTATAAATTCTTAAATATTTGAGTTTCGATGATTGAACCCTGAAGAATTTAATTCCCCCTTCAGGGGATTAAGGGAAAAGAAAAAAAGGGCAAGCACCTTCTATCGCACCGCTACAACCTTCTACCCTTGCTATGTTCCCATCCTGGGGGAGTTCAAAGGGAGCTGGTCGTAAAAGACTTGCCCGGCACAAAGGTAGAAAAAGATGTTGTTCTGCAAAACCCATTTATTGTATTTTTCGATAATTATGGCTATCTTGTTGATACCTAAATTAATAAAATTTATCGGCGCTGATCGCAAATCCTTTCAAACTGGCAGTAACGACGGGTTTTTTGCTTAATGAGTATTTATTTGTGAATTTAATTTTTGTAAATAAAGAAATTAATAAAACGGTTTAGTTAGAAATTGATCGAAAATACACTGATTTTTGTAGGATATTATCATTATGATTATTGTAAATTTAAAAGTTATTATTTGCTTAATTTTTAATTATGAGATCAAAAATTGTTTAAAAACTAAAAGTTTTCCAAAAATTATAGCAACTCTGTAATTTAATAATCGTTTTTTGTATCTTAGTGTTTCCTATACACTAACAACTAACGAGCAAAGAATGGAACCAAACAGTGGATTGTACGATGCGCAATTTGAACACGATGCCTGCGGCATTGGGTTTGTTGCGCATGTGAAAGGGCGAAAATCGCATCAAATCATCTCCGATGCACTTACTATTTTAGAAAACCTAGATCATAGAGGGGCATGTGGAGCAGAACCAAATACAGGTGACGGTGCCGGTATTATGATTCAGTTACCTCACGAATTTTTTTATGATGAATGTTTAAAAGCTGGCTTTAGCCTACCTGAAACCAACAATTATGGTGTGGGTCAGCTGTTTATGCCAAAAGACATCCGGTCGAGAGAAGAGTGCAGAGAGCTGATTTACCGTGCTGCAGAGAAATTAGGGCTTGAAATACTTGGATTCAGAAAGGTTGACGTAGATACCACTGACATTGGCAACATGGCACTTTCTGTAGAGCCTGAAATTGAGCAGGTATTTATTGCGCGTCCGTATGCGATTAATCCGGGTGCAGACTTCGAGCGTAAACTTTATATTTTTAAAAATTATCTGATTAAGTTAATTACCAATACCGTTCATGGTGGTAAAGACTTTTATATTGTGTCGTTATCGGCACAAACCATCATATATAAAGGTCAGTTAACTTCTTTACAGGTTCGTACATATTTCCGCGACTTAAGTGATAAACGTGTGGTATCAGCATTAGGACTGATTCACTCGCGTTTTGCTACCAATACCTTTCCTTCGTGGAGACTGGCTCAGCCGTTCCGCTTTATTGCGCACAACGGGGAAATCAATACCCTGCAAGGTAATTTGAACTGGTTTAGAGCTGGCGTAAAATCATTGGCATCTTCTTATTTTACACCGGAAGAACTGGATATGCTTTTACCGGTAATCGATGAAACCAATTCTGATTCAGGCTGTCTGGATAACGTAATTGAACTGTTGTTTCATGCAGGAAGAACCCTGCCTCATGTATTGATGATGCTGGTGCCTGAAGCCTGGGATGGCAATGAAGATATGGATCCGGTTAAGCGTGCGTTTTACGAATTTCACGCTACCTTGATGGAACCATGGGATGGGCCGGCTGCAATTGCCTTTACCGATGGCAAGCTGATTGGTGCAACATTGGATCGTAACGGTTTACGTCCTTCGCGTTATGCCATTACCTCTGATGACAGGGTAATTATGGGTTCTGAAGCGGGTGCTTTGGCAATTGATCAAAGTACTGTTATTGAGAAAGGGCGTTTAACTCCGGGTAAAATGTTTGTCGTAGACATGGAGCAGGGAAGGATTATTAGCGATGAAGAAATCAAAACCCAGGTTTGTAGCAAAAGCCCTTATGCAGACTGGATTAATCAATATCAGATCCGCCTGGAGGAATTGCCTGATCCACGTGTAATGTTTACCGGTTTATCGGAAGAATCTATATTTAAATATCAACAGGTTTTTGGTTACAGCAGGGAAGATGTTGATTTGTTGCTTAAGCCGATGGCGATCGACGCTAAAGAGCCAATCGGTTCGATGGGTACGGATACGCCTCTTGCGGTTTTATCTAAACGCCCTCAGCATTTATCCAATTATTTCAAACAGCTGTTTGCACAGGTAACCAATCCACCTATCGATCCTATTCGTGAGAAGGTGGTGATGAGTCTGGCAAGTTTTATGGGAAGTAACGGGAATTTGCTCGACGAAAATCCAAAACAGGCGCACTGCGTAGCCATAAAACATCCGATATTAACCAATCAGGAATTAGAAAAACTAAGGAGTATTGATACAGGTGTATTCCAGGCGAAAACCTTACAGACTTATTTTAGGGCTGACGGAAAACCTGGTGCAATGGCTAAAGCTTTAGATCGTTTGTGTCGTTATGCGGTAGATGCCGTGGAAGATGGCTTTCAGGTTATTGTGCTTACAGACAGGGCTATTGATTCGGAGCATGCCGGAATGCCATCATTGCTTGCCGTTTCTGCTGTTCACCATCACCTGATCCGTAAAGGTTATCGTGGTGCTGTAGGTATTGTGGTTGAAGCTGGCGATATCTGGGAAGTGCATCATTTTGCAACCCTATTGGGATTTGGTGTTACAGCCATTAATCCATATCTGGCTTTGGAAACGATTAATGGATTCCAGAAAGAGTCAGGCTTATCAGCAGAGAAACTAACGAAAAATTATATTTATGCTGTAAATAATGGCTTGCTGAAAATATTCTCTAAAATGGGAATTTCAACGTTGCAGTCTTACCAGGGTGCACAGATTTTTGAGATTTTAGGTCTGAATAAGAAAGTTGTTGATACTTATTTTACTGGTGCTGTTTCCCGTATTGGTGGATTAGGACTGGATGAAATTGCGAAAGAAACATTAATTAAACATCACCGTAGCTTCGGGCCGATTACACAGACAGAAAATCTGTTGCCGGCAGGGGGGACCTACAAATACCGCCGTCGTGGAGAGGCACACCTGTTTAACCCGCAAACTATTCACCTGTTGCAAAATGCAACACGTAAAAACGATTATAATATTTTTAAACAATACTCCAAACTGGTAAATGAGCAAACACAGCAAGCTTATACCATCCGTGGATTATTTGATTTCAATTATTGTCGCCCTTCTGTATCCCTGCAGGAAGTAGAATCAGCCGAATCAATTTTGAAGCGCTTTGCTACAGGAGCGATGTCATTCGGATCGATTTCTCATGAGGCACACTCAACGCTGGCAATTGCAATGAACCGTATTGGTGGAAAAAGCAACACCGGCGAAGGTGGCGAAGATGAAATGCGTTATACCAAAATGGCTAACGGCGACAGCATGCGTTCGGCCATTAAACAAGTTGCATCAGCACGTTTTGGTGTAACCAGCTACTATTTAACGAATGCAGATGAACTTCAGATTAAGATGGCTCAGGGTGCTAAGCCAGGAGAAGGCGGGCAATTACCGGGAGACAAAGTGGATGACTGGATTGCAAAAGTTCGTCATTCTACGCCTGGTGTAGGTTTAATTTCGCCGCCACCGCACCATGATATTTATTCAATTGAAGATTTAGCTCAATTGATATATGACTTAAAAAATGCTAACCGTGCTGCACGAATCAATGTTAAACTGGTTTCTAAGGCGGGTGTTGGAACGATTGCCGCAGGTGTTGCAAAAGCTCATGCTGATGTAATTCTGGTTTCAGGCTTTGATGGTGGAACAGGAGCTTCTCCTCTTACCTCCATACAACACGCGGGTTTACCCTGGGAGCTTGGTTTGGCTGAGGCTCACCAGACATTGGTCAAAAATAAATTACGTAACCGTATTGTGCTCCAAACTGACGGTCAGTTGAAAACGGGCAGGGATATCGCTATTGCGGCTCTATTAGGTGCTGAAGAATGGGGTGTTGCTACGGCAGCTCTGGTTACGGCAGGTTGTATCATGATGCGTAAATGCCATTTGAATACTTGTCCGGTTGGCGTTGCAACACAGGATCCTGAATTGCGGAAATTATTTAGCGGTGATGCGGACCATGTTGTGAATTTATTTCACTTCCTGGCAGAAGAGCTACGTGAAATTATGGCTGAACTTGGTTTCAAAACAATTAATGAAATGATTGGTCAGGCTGATATTTTGAAAGTGCGGGAATTACCTGATGAAGACTGGAAGTTGAAATTCCTGGATTTATCGGCTATTTTGTACAAAGCTGAAAATAATGGTTTACCATTGTATAATACTGAACAACAGGATCATGGTTTGGCAAATGTTTTAGACCATCAGTTGATTGCAGCAGCGAAGCCTGCCATTACGAATAATGAACCTGTTTTCGCAAGCTTTAAGGTTATCAATACCGACCGTTCACTGGGTACCATGTTATCTAATGAAATTTCAAAAGTGCATTTAGGCGCAGGTTTGCCGCCTGATACCATCAACTTCAAGTTTGTAGGTTCGGCAGGGCAAAGTTTCGGGGCATTTAATACCCGTGGCGTTACCTTATCTCTAGAGGGTGAGGCGAATGACTACGTTGGTAAAGGTTTATCGGGAGCGCGCCTGGCCATTTATCCTTTTAGCAATTCTACATTTGTTCCTGAACAGAATATTATTATTGGTAACGTTGCTCTATATGGCGCAACATCAGGAGAATTATTTGCCCGCGGAAAGGCTGGAGAACGCTTTGCCGTACGAAATTCTGGTGCAACGGCTGTAGTTGAAGGTGTAGGGGACCACGGCTGTGAATACATGACTGGAGGTGAGGTACTGATACTTGGTGATACCGGAAGCAACTTTGCTGCCGGAATGAGTGGTGGTGTAGCCTGGATATACGACCCAAATACCACATTTGCACGCAGATGTAACAAAGAGATGGTAGATCTTGATCCATTACAGACGGAAGATGAGGAGCGCATTTTAGCATTGCTAAAAACCCATATTCGTTTAACAGACAGTAAGGTAGCTGAATTTATCTTAAGTGACTGGAAAACACAGTCTAATCATTTTGTTAAAGTATTCCCTAAAGAATACAAAGCGGTATTAAGTAAAAGAGCATCACAAGTTAAAACTCACTAGGTTATGGGAAAAGTAACAGGATTTCAAGAATACGATAGAGTTGCGCCCACCAGAGAAGCGGTTGCAACACGTGTAAAACATTATGGCGAGTTCCTGAACGAACTGCCATCAGAAGAATTAAACAGACAAGCTGCCCGTTGTATGGATTGCGGCGTTCCATTTTGTCAATCAGGTTGCCCGCTGGGCAACGTGATCCCGGAATTTAACGAAGCTGTTTACCAGGCAAAATGGGAACTCGCTGCAAATATATTATTGAGTACCAATAATTTCCCTGAATTTACGGGTAGGATTTGTCCGGCGCCATGCGAGTCGGCCTGTGTATTAGGCATTAACCGCCCTCCGGTATCAATTGAGGAAATTGAAAAGCATATCATAGAAATTGCGTTTGAAAAAGGGTATATCAAAGCAAAAGCACCTTTAATCAGAACTGGTAAGAAGGTGGCTGTTATTGGATCTGGCCCTGCCGGATTGGCTGCTGCAGCTCAGTTAAATAAAGTTGGGCATGAGGTAACTGTTTTTGAGCGTGATGATGTTCCGGGTGGATTATTGAGATATGGCATTCCCGATTTTAAATTGCAAAAAAATGTGGTAGATCGCCGCATTGATTTGATGAAAGAAGAAGGTATTATTTTTAAGTGTAATGCCAATGTTGGTGAAAATATCGAAATCAGTACCGTACTTCGCGATTACAATGCTGTGGTACTCGCCGGAGGATCTACCATCCCGCGTGATTTGCCGATTCCCGGTCGTGAAGCTAAAGGTGTCCACTTTGCAATGGATTTTCTGAAGCAGCAAAATAAACGGGTTGCAAATCGGGGAATTGTTGCAGAAGAGATTTTAGCCAATGGTAAGAATGTAATTGTTATTGGTGGTGGCGATACAGGCTCTGACTGTATTGGTACTTCAAACCGCCAGGGAGCTAAATCGGTTACGCAATTCGAAATTATGCCAATGCCACCTCAGTTACGCAATGCAAATATGCCGTGGCCTACTTACCCGATGCTTTTGAAAAATACTTCTTCGCATGAGGAAGGTGCTCAAAGAGCCTGGTCGGTAAATACGAAAAACTTTATTGCTGATGAAAACGGAAATCTGAAAGCTTTAAAAGTTGTCGATGTGGAATGGGAAATTGATGCTGCCGGACGCCCTGTTTCATTTAAGGAAGTGGCCGGAACAGAAAGAGATCTTCCTTGCGAACTGGTTTTTCTTGCAATGGGATTTCTGCATCCGCAAAAAGAAGGATTGATAGAGAAGTTAGGTGTTGAACTTGACAACAGGGGTAATGTAAAAGCATCAGAGCATACCTACCAAACCAATATTGCCAAAATTTTCGCCGCAGGCGATGTTAGACGTGGTCAATCGCTAGTGGTGTGGGCTATTTCGGAAGGCAGGGAAGCCGCGCGTAAGGTAGATGAATATTTGATGGGGGTAACTAAACTGGCATCAAGAGATGCAGTAGCTTACGCTTAAGATAGTTTATAGTTCTATAGTTCAAGGTCGCGACTCAGGTTGCGACCTTTTTTCATTTATAGTTTAGCCATGCTTTGTACAAATCCTGGTATGACCCAGATTGCAACATAAAGTTTAACATAAAAAGCAAATGCGCAAATTTTTACAACGTTTAATGGGCGACTGGGTAATTCGAATGTCGAACAGATTCGGCTCACGGCCTGATGCTGCACGCATCCATGATGCTTTAACAAAGCTTTTCAATACCATACAGGAAGAACCCGGTAAGCGTGGTTTGATTTTGGAAATGACCCGGGAAAACAAGTATATTATCTTTTCCGATCAGCATAAAGGCGCAAGGGATTTTGCCGATGATTTCTCTTTGTCGGAAAAAAATTATTTATCCGCTTTGAAACACTACAATGCCGCGGGCTTTCATTACGTTAATCTGGGCGATAGTGAAGAGCTTTGGGAAAACTTGATGGAATCGGTTATCAAGCATAATAAAGAGACATTTGAGCATGAAAAATGGTTTATTAACCGGAATGCCTTTACCAAAATATTTGGTAACCATGACCTGTATTGGGATAATGATCCCCTGGCCGGATTCAATTTAAACCGGATTTATGGCAAAAAAATCTCGGTATACGAAGGCCTGATTTTGAAAAGCCAGATAGGGGATAACATACTTTGCATTTTTCTTACACACGGACATCAGGGGGATTTACAGAGTGATGGGAACTGGTTCAGTAAATGGTTTGTGAGTACCATATGGGCTCCATTACAATCATACCTTCAGATTAATCCAAATACACCAGCTTATGATAATCAGTTAAAAACTGTTCACAATAATTTGATGTACAGCTGGCAGGCTGCGCAACATCATACTGCACTCATCACCGGACACACCCATCAACCCGTGTTCGCCTCGCTCACTCATCTGGAAAGGATTTATCTTAAACTGAAGGCAGCCACAACAGACAACGATCAGGCATCTATAAGGGCATTAAATGAGGAGTTGAAAAAACGTGTGAAAGAAGGGGATAAGGCGCCCGAATTTAAAGCTTACAGTCCCGGATACTTTAATAGCGGCTGTTGCTGTTTCAGTGACGGTGACATCACGGGAATTGAAATTGAATCAGGATTGATCCGCCTGATTAAGTGGTCGTTTCATAAAACCGGGTCTCAGGAACGGATATTACTTGAAGAAATGAAGCTGGAAGATTTAATGGAAGCTACTTAACCGGTAGCTCCACAAAGAATGTAGTACCCTGGTTTTTTCCCAGGCTTTCTGCCCAAAGTTTTCCCTTGTGCATCTCCACATACATTTTCGCAGCAATAAGGCCCAAACCATTTGAGGGCTCACCATTTGTTGGCTTTGTGCTGAGGGGAGCAAATTTAATGAAGAGGTGTTCCAGGTCTTCTTCAGAAAGGCCCTGTCCCTGATCGGCTATGGCTATTGTAATCAGGTTTTCGGTTCGTTCGCCTGTAATCGTAACGGTGGTATGTTGACGGGAGAATTTGATTGAATTATCCAGCAAATGAAAGAATAGGTGACTTAATTTATTGGGGTCTCCAAAAATCTCCATTTGGTTTTCAATGTCAACTACTATGGTTTGATTTTTGTTTTCAGCCGCTAACCTGAGGTTATTGATCGCAAGTGCAAGGATTTCTCTGATGTCAATTTTTAACTTTTGAGGCTTGTAGGAACCCTTTACCTTTTTTGCACCAGTTAGAATTTCATTTAGATTCTGCAGCATTCTTTTCGACTGCAGATTAATTTTTTCGGCAATAATACCTGCTCTCTCACTGATTTCGGGGATTCTACCTAAAAGTTCAGACTGGAGTGAAATCGTTGTCATCGGATTCTTTAAATCGTGAATTAATACATGCAAACGATCATCCTGAGCAGTCATGGTTTTTCTAACAGACATCCTGGTCTCGAGTTGATTGATCACCATTTCGGCGAGTTTTCTCAACATCTCAAGCTGACGGAGAGTTGTTGTTATTTCATTTTCTCCATAAAGGACAATAAAACCCATATGGTAACCTTCGGGAGATGTGAGGGCTTGGGTTATGAAAAACTGATTAGTTAAAGTTTGGTTCGGTAAAGCGTTGCTTTCATTTGCATTTGCGAGAGAAAACAATTCCATGATTTGATCAGCTGGCAATGGGAATCCGAATACCGACTTTAAAAATACCTCTCGTTCGCCAGCAAATCCAATAAAGGCATTAGGAACGTTGAATACCCCGGCAGACAGATTTACAATATGATCAAAAAAATGTTCTGCTGGGCTATCTATTATATCGTAATCATTTAATTTCTGCAAACGTAATTCTTCTTGGCTGGGAGCATTGTTAACTGAAGTATGATTGATATCCATTATAATTGACTACTGATTGATAGTGGCTTTAAAGGTAAAATAATATCATTAAATCACTAAATAATATAAACAATTAAGTAGTAAATTTAGTTAGTATACTATTGCAATTTGTTGTAAAAAGTATACCATAAACGCACCCAAATATTTAGATAATGAGGATATACATTGAACGTAAACCCGTTAAGGTTAACCCTGATACCAAACGGGTAATTGCCCGTTTTTTTTTTAATGGAGAAGAAAGAGCCCTTGAGGTAATCAGGAAAGTTTTAGAGTTTTCTGATGAAAAAGTTTTTTCGCTCATTTCGCCGATATTGCAGGAATATTCTAAACGTCACCGTAACATCACCAAGATTTTAAACAGGCATTGTAAAAAGCTGAAAAAACAGTTAGCGATTCTGAATGTGGACCTGGAAGATTTAGATCAGTATACCAGACTGTTAATTGGTGCATATTTTACCCATGAATATTCTATTGAATCTGCAGCATTTTTCAATCCCAGTATTGTAGATGATCCGGATCAGTCTGACCTGGTTGAGGGAGAAAAGCGTGTGATCATTAGTTTTAGGGCAGTAGGCGAAGGGCATATTTCTTCGATCGTTTTCAGAAGGGCATTAATTGATAAGCACAACAATATTGAGGTTTTACCAGTAGGAAATTATGTTGATGAGGCTGAAGTAGTTAAAAATGCCATTTATGTTAAAAAGTTATTCCTCAAAAAAGCTGCTTACGCGCAAATTGACCCCTCGGTTCTGGAAGAAATAGAAGCAAAACTAGACGAAAAGTTTGAATATACCAGCTTGAGTAATATCATTAAAGACTCAAAAAGTTTACATCAGGAAAATCCTTCACGCCTGATTGAATATGACAAAGTTCTCTGGTTATCGGATACTTATCATACCATTTCATTTTCAAAAGATACAGATATATCAGACCGTGTGATTTTTCCGATTTCCGAGTTTGAAAGAAAAGGTATTGAAGATGCGAGATTCGTAAAGTTTGTTAAAGACGATGGAAAAGTTTTATACTATGCCACCTATACAGCTTTTGATGGTTCACTGATTATTCCCAAACTGGTACAAACAGAAGATTTTTATGAGTTTAAAGTGATTCCGCTGTATGGTGATGGCGCTCAGAATAAAAATCTGGCTTTGTTTCCCCGTAAAATAAAAGGAAAATATGTAATGATGAGCAGAATTGATGGCTGGAATAACTATTTAATGTTTTCGGATAAAGTAAATGTGTGGGAGAATCCTATACTGCTGAAACAGCCACGTTATGATTGGGAACTGGTTCAGATCGGAAATTGTGGCTCGCCTATTGAGACTGATAAAGGCTGGCTGGTGATGACCCACGGTGTTGGACCGATGCGGAGATATTGTATAAGTGTGGTGCTGCTGGACTTAGAAGACCCAAGTAAGGAAATCGGACATTTGAAAGAGCCTCTCATTATACCTAATGGCGATGAGCGCGAGGGTTATGTACCGAATGTGGTTTATTCTTGCGGGTCAATCATCAGTAATGGTGAATTGATTATTCCTTATGGTCTTTCGGATTACAGCTCATCGTTTGCTACTGTTAATTTGGAAATGTTGCTAAACAAGCTTTTGGAAAACGGATCGGCATAAAATAACTTACCGGCTTTGTTTATGGTTGCTAACCCTGAAAAACGTTTCGGGGTTAGCAACTTTTATAGTTTCTAGCCCAGTGCCTGTTTCAGATCGGCGATGATATCATCGACATGCTCCAGGCCAATGGAAATTCTTAGTAAGTTTTTGGGCGTAGCACTGTCAGGACCTTCAACCGAATAGCGGTGTTCTATTAAACTTTCTACCCCACCCAAACTCGTAGCCTGGGCAAATAACTGAACTTTATTGACTACTTTACTTGTGGCGGCCACATCTCCCTTTACTAAAAAGGACATCATTCCACCAAAATCCTTCATCTGTTTTTTAGCAATTTGATGTTGCGGATGCGTTTCCAGTCCGGGGTAAAATACTGCCTCTACCCGCGGATGATGGGCCAAATACTGAGCAACTTTCTTCGCGTTTTCGCAGTGACCTTTGATGCGATATGCCAGAGTTTTAATGCTTCTGCAAAGCAGAAAGCAATCAAACGGGGAGGGTACGGCGCCGCCTGTTTGCTGAATATTTTTGATCTTTTCCCAAAAATCATCTTTTTTTGCGGTGACTAAAATGCCACCCAAAACATCACTGTGTCCGCCAAGATATTTTGTGCTGCTGTGCAAAACAATATCGGCTCCAAGAAGAATGGGGTTTTGCAGTATTGGAGAGGCGAATGTGCTGTCGCAAACAAGTTTGAGCTGGTTCGCACGTGCTATTTTTGCTATTTCCTCAATATCAGTGATTTTTAAGAGGGGATTTGAAGGCGTTTCAATCCAGATCAATTGGGTGTTTTCTTTAATTTTAGATTTTATCAGCTCCAGATCTGTCTGATCAACAAAATCGAATTTAAGGATTTCGTTGTATATAGTTAGAAGCTGCTTTTTTATACCCCAGTACATGTCGTCAGGCGCGATGATGTGACTTCCAGGTTTTAATGCCTGAAATAAACTTAGCCCACAATTATTACCCGACGCGAAAGCTGCTGCATCTTCACCGTATTCTAATTTAGCAACAGTGTTCTCTAAAGCAGACCTGTTAGGGTTGCTTACCCGACTGTACATATGCCCGCCTGGATAACCGCCCTGCTCATCGCGAAAAAAAGTTGTCGATAAATTTATTGGAGGGGTAACATCTCCTGTAACATTTTTAACAAGATTAGAGGCGTGAATAGCAAGGGTTTCAGGTTTCATGATGATTATCGTTTTTATCGGTTGGCAAAAATGCAATTTAATAATTTGGCGCTAATTTAAGCTTGTTAATTGTTTTGGCAAGATTTATGTAATTAGTTTCCCGAAAATAAAATTAAACTAAAATGAAAAGATTATTTATAGCTATCGCGATAGCATGTTCTACTTTAGTAATGTTACAAAGTTGTTCTTCAACAAAAAACGCTACAACAGGTATTAATGGCGGTAGAGGTACTATCACGGGTACCTGGGTATTGAACAATGTCAGTTTAGAAGGCCTTCCTGATCAGGCAGTTCAGGGGCTGTTTGGAGAAAAATCATACAAGTGTTTTCAGGGCAGTACCTGGAAGTTAACCAATAGTGGTAACGGATCTTATACCTTACCTGCATCCAGTGCATGTGGTTCGGTAATGCAGACTATTTTTTGGTCAGCAACCCCTGCAGATGAAACTTTTCAATTTAAAAAAATCTATGAAGGCGATAAAGCGAAAAACGTTACTGAAGGTTATCGTTTAGTGCTTACCCAACTTTCTAAAGGAAGTATGGTGATGAAATCGCCTATCGAGTTTGGTGGAAAGACAGCTAATATTGTGCTGACATTTTCTCCTGCCGCAAACTAAGCATTACCTACGAAAAACATACAGCGAGAACACTTCCGGAAGGAGGTGTTTTTTTTTGCATTATTAAAGGATTGATTGTTCCAGTTCGAGCGGTCACCCGTATTGATTTTAAAACCAGGAGTGAGGTTCTTCATGCAATTGAAGCGACTACTATACAAAGAACTATTAATGTTTGTTACAAGAAAATGATTTTCAAATCCCCTCAATATTGTATTTTTGTTCAAAATAAATCAGGAATGAATACAACTGAACAGGTTGAAAAAATATTAGCTGATACTTCATTATCAACTGAACTACAAAACATAGCACACAAGGTACTCCATCACGAACGCATTACATTTGAGGAAGGCGTGTACCTTTACGAACATGCAGAATTAGGTTATTTAGGCGTGTTGTCCAACTTCATCCGTGAAGAAAAGCATGGCGATCATACTTATTTTAATAGAAATTTCCATTTGGAGCCTACAAATCTCTGCGTTTACGATTGCAAATTTTGCTCATATTCCCGTTTAATTAAACAAAAGGAAGAAGGCTGGGCTCTGACCATGGATCAGATGCTTGACATTGTTAAAAAGTACGACAATGAGCCAGTTACTGAAGTGCACATTGTTGGCGGCGTTTTACCCCAGTATGATGTAGCTTTTTATACCTCTTTGTTTAGCGCAATCCGCGATCATCGCCCTGATTTACATGTTAAGGCATTAACACCTGTTGAGTATCATTACATATTTAAGAAAGCTAAAATTGACTATGCAGCAGGCATGAAGTTGATGAAGGAGGCTGGTTTGCAGTCGATGCCTGGCGGAGGTGCAGAGATCTTTCATCCGGAAGTAAGGGATCAGATTGCTAAAGACAAGTGTACCGGGGAACAGTGGCTGGCTATACATGAAGAGTGGCATAAATTAGGGATGAGGAGCAATGCAACCATGCTCTATGGTCATATTGAGGAATTTCACCATCGCGTAGATCACATGGATAAGCTACGTGATTTACAGGACAGAACGGGAGGTTTTCAGACTTTTATACCATTAAAGTTCAGAAATCAGCACAACCAAATGAGCAATGTTCCTGAATCATCAGTGATTGAGGATCTCCGGAATTACGCAATCGCCCGTATTTATCTTGATAATTTTGATCACATTAAGGCCTACTGGGCTATGATTAGCCGCGAAACTGCACAGCTATCGCTTAATTACGGTGTTGATGATATTGACGGAACTTTGGACGATACAACAAAAATTTACTCTATGGCAGGTGCTGAAGAGCAAACACCGGCAATGAGTACACATGAGTTGGTTAACCTGATCAAACAGGTTGGCAGAAAAGCCATTGAACGTGATACTTTGTATAACGTGGTAACCGACTTTGAACATGTGGTATTTGAAGAAGAGAAAAAACCACAGTATTATAAATTACCGGTAATTAATTAATGATAGATGATTGAATCAGTCAGTCAATAAATTGAAAATGAAGCAAATTTACATCATCCGCCACGGCGAAACAGAACTCAACAGACAAGGAATAGTACAAGGCAGGGGTATAAATTCAGATTTAAACGATACCGGCAGGGCACAGGCTGAGGCTTTTTATCATACTTATAAAGAGATTCAATTCGATAAGATTTACACCTCAGATTTAAAGCGGACATGGCAAACGGTTCAGAAATTTATCGATTCGGGTTTACCGTGGGAGCGATTATCTGGACTCGACGAATTAGCCTGGGGTGTTTGGGAAGGCAAGTCAAATACGGAAGATTCCCGTGATGCCTTTCGTGAGATGTTAGAGACCTGGCAGAATGGTGACTATACTGCTCATTTTGAAGGTGGGGAAAGCGTGCAGGATGTTTACGAGCGCCTGAAGCATCCGATGGAAATCTTATCAACCAGACCGGAAGAAAAAACAGTACTGCTTTGTATGCACGGAAGGGCAATGCGGGTTTTTCTTTGCCTTTTACTTGGGAAACCATTAAGTGAAATGACTGAGTTTCCTCATCAAAATACAGTTTTGTACAAAATGGGTTTCGAGAACGGAAAATTTAGCGTGCTTGAATTTAACAGTGCAGTTCATTTGGATGGTTTAGTGATTGAATAGGTACACGTTAGAAGTCTTGAATTATTACAATTATAACATTGGATAAAATAAAAATATCGGCTGTTGCTTACACCAACACCAAAGCATTTATATACGGAATTGAACACTCAGATATTATTAATAAAATTGATTTAAGTTTAGATATTCCTTCAGATTGCGCAGCTAAAGTAATTAGTGGTGAGGTAGATATGGGGTTAATGCCTGTCGCGGCAATTCCTCTTGTACCTAATGCAAATATCGTAGCAGATTACTGTATCGGCAGCGACGGGGCTGTGAATTCTGTATTCATTTTCAGTGATGTGCCTGTAGAAGCGATTAAAACCCTAAGACTGGATTCACATTCCAGAACATCAAATAATCTGGCCAAGGTGCTGCTTAAGTTTTACTGGAAACATGATGTAGAATTTACGACAGATACGAGCGTGAAAACAGATGCAATTGTTTTAATTGGCGACCGTACCTTTGGTAAGAAAAATGATTTTCCTTTTGTTTATGATATGGGTGAAGAGTGGAAAAATTTTACGGGATTACCCTTTATGTATGCGGCTTGGGTAGCTAATAAAGATATTCCAAAGGAATTTAAAGATGAATTTAATGCTGCATTAAAACTTGGTTTAGAACACAGACAAGATGTGCTGAACGATCTTCCTCATACCGATAACTTCGATCTGGAAGACTATCTGTACCATAAGCTTCAGTTTGAAGTGACCGATGACCGAAAAAAAGCATTGAACATGTTTCTTTCTTTTATTCAAGAACTTGAGAAAGAGAAAGTTTAATCCTCACGAAATCTTCAGCACAGAAATGCCCCAGAAGTAATACTGTACTTTGGGGCATTTATTTTAATGTGATTTCAACTTTCCGCTGATGGTTTCTAATTTGCTCTTTAATTTTGTTAAAGCGCCTGCTATTGCTAAATCGTAGTTATTTCCAAGGTTAGTTACAGCAATTGGTTCCTTTCCTGTAATTTTAGCTTCAATCAAACAACGCTTGTCATCTAATCCATCTTTACTGCCATTCTCGTCAGATAAATGTACTTCTAAACGGGTGATTAAGTCGGCAAAACGGCTTAAGGTATCTGTAATCTGGGTTTGAATTTTATCTTCGTATTCCTGATGTATTGTTAAATTTTTGTCGGTATTTAATTGAATCGTCATCATAAAAATATTAGGTTAAATTATATCTGATAACAGACAACTGGCGGAAACGTTTTGAAATTCCAGCCTTTACCGCTAATTAACTGATCTTGAGCTCAATTTTTTGCAGGTGTTGATTTGAAAGAAATTATCAGTCTCTGTGCATATCTTTACCATAATCAAGATAAATACAGAGATTTCTTTCAAGATCAGCTATGCTATTTAATCTGACTGATTCTTTGTTTCTTCAGAGAAAAAATAGGAAACTTAACAGTCTAAAAAAAACTTTTAACTTTTCAACAAAACAACTATAAAATGGCTAATCGTACTATCTTTATAGCTTTTGCAAATTAATTTCAGTTTTGGCTAAAGATACGAATAAAGAAACCCCGCTCATGCAACAGTACAACGCTATTAAGGCGAAGTATCCGGGGGCACTTTTACTTTTTAGGGTTGGAGATTTTTATGAAACCTTTGGCGAAGATGCCATAAAAACGGCCCAGATTTTAGGCATTGTACTCACCAGACGGGGTACTGGCCCCAATGGGGGGGCACTTGAACTGGCAGGTTTTCCCCATCACTCTCTTGATAATTACTTATCCAAACTTGTGAGGGGTGGCCAGCGGGTAGCCATTTGCGATCAGCTGGAAGATCCGAAAGCGACCAAGACCATTGTGAAACGTGGCGTAACAGAATTGGTAACACCAGGGGTAGCCTATGGTGATAATATCGTTAATCAAAAATCAAACAACTACCTGGCTTCGATTTTCTTTGATAAAATTCACATTGGCGTTTCTTTTCTTGATATATCTACAGGTGAATTCCTGATTGCCCAGGGCAATAGCGATTATATAGATAAGCTTTTGCAAGGGTTCAAACCAACGGAAGTTATTTTTCAAAAATCGAAACGTCAGATTTTTATGGAACAGTTTGGCGACAGGTTCTATACCTTTGGGCTTGATGAGTGGCCTTATACTTCAGATTATGCTGAAGAAACGTTAACTAAGCATTTCGATGTTGCATCGCTTAAAGGGTTCGGCATCGAGCGACTGCAAAGTGGAATTGTGGCTGCCGGAGTTGTATTGCACTATCTTGGCGAAACTGAGCACCGGAATTTACAACATATTACCTCTATTAGCCGGATTGAAGAAGATCGTTTTATGTGGCTGGACAGGTTTACCATTCGCAATCTTGAATTGGTAAATTCTGCTAACGATAATGCAGTAACGTTGTTTGATATTCTTGATCATACATGTACTCCAATGGGTGCCCGCCTGTTACAGAAGTGGATCATTATGCCACTGAAAGAATTAAAACCTATTCAGGAGCGATTGGGAATGGTTAATTTTTTTGTTCAGCAACATGATGTTCAGCAGGAATTTTTAACACACATCAAGCAAATTGGCGATATTGAGCGACTGATTTCTAAAGTCGGTTTACAACGTGTTGGACCTCGTGAGCTGGTGGCTTTAAAAAGAGCTTTAACTCATATTGATGCAGTCAAAAACCTGGCTGCTAATTCAAAAAATCCTTTTCTGATTAAAATTGCCGACCAGCTGAATCCGTGTATTGCTATTCGGGAAAAAATTGAAAGAGAGATTCAGCCTGAACCTCCGGCCTTGCTGATTAAAGGTAATGTGATTAATGATGGAATAGATGAAGAATTAGACCGTTTGCGTAAAATTGCCTTTGGTGGTAAAGATTATCTGGTGCAGATTCAAAAGCGGGAGGCTGAGGCTACCGGCATTCCATCCCTCAAAATATCTTTTAACAATGTTTTTGGGTACTATTTGGAAGTAACCCACACACATAAAGATAAAGTGCCTGAAGGCTGGATCCGTAAGCAGACGCTGGTTAATGCAGAGCGCTATATTACCCCGGAACTTAAAGAATATGAGGAGCAGATTTTAGGTGCTGAAGAGAAGATCCAGGCTATAGAAATCCGTTTGTATAATGAGCTGATGTTTGAAACTGCGAGTTACATTAAACCTATACAGCTCGATTCTTTTCTAATTGCCCAGCTCGACTGCCTGCTTTGTTTTGCACAACTGGCAGAAAAAAACCATTACGTTAAACCCAGTGTAAATAAGGAAAAAGTGCTGGATATTAAGGGTGGCCGCCACCCGGTTATTGAAAAGCAGCTGCCTGTTGGACAGGAATACATTACAAATGATGTTTACCTGGATACCGAATCGCAACAGATTATCATGATCACGGGGCCAAACATGGCGGGTAAGTCAGCAATTTTAAGGCAAACTGCCCTTATTGTACTGATGGCCCAAATGGGAAGTTTTGTACCGGCAAAAGCCGCCGATGTTGGCCTGGTGGATAAAATCTTTACACGCGTAGGTGCCTCTGATAACATTTCTTCAGGGGAAAGTACGTTTATGGTGGAAATGAATGAAACGGCCAGTATTCTAAATAATATATCGGATAACAGCCTCATTCTCCTGGATGAAATTGGCCGTGGTACAAGTACTTACGATGGTATTTCCATTGCTTGGGCAATTGCTGAATTTCTGCATCAACATCCCACATCCCGACCGAAAACACTTTTTGCGACCCATTATCATGAACTGAATGAGTTAGCCAACACAATGCCCCGCATTAAAAACTTCAACGTTTCGGTCAAAGAAATGACGAATAAAGTTATCTTTCTGAGAAAATTAGTTCCGGGAGGTAGTGAGCACAGTTTTGGTATTCATGTAGCTAAAATGGCTGGCATGCCACCGAAGCTGATCGGTAGGGCAAACGAGATTTTGAAAAAGCTGGAAATTGACAGAACTGAGGGGCAGAGCATCAAAGATAGCATTAAGAAGGTTCAAAATCAGGCTTATCAGCTACAGATGTTCGCAGTTGACGATCCTGTATTGGTCAAGATTCGTGATACACTGAATAACTTAGATGTTAATGCACTTACCCCCGTTGAAGCGCTATTAAAGCTTGATGAAATACAGCGCCTGATAAAAAATTAACGGATTCCTGTATAATTAATCAGGGAATGCAGAAATTGCTTAGAGAGATTGTGATGATAAAGACAAAATTGCTTTACTGTTATTGGATTGTTTTATTTTTAGTGGTCGTGCTAGCCTCTTGTGGTTCACGCAAATACATTGCTAAAAGCGATACGAAAGCCGCTAAAGCAGCTGACGCAATGGCTAACTTAAAGAGTAAACAGCTCTACAGGTTTATTACAGAGTGGACGGGTGTTCGGTACCGTTTCGGTGGCTTAGATAAGAATGGTATTGATTGTTCTGGTTTTGCCTTTCTACTGGAAAAAGAAATATATGGAGTCACCTTGCCCCGAATTTCGCGCGATCAGGCCAGTTTTGTCAAGCGTAAAAACGTTGACAGTTTAAAAGAGGGGGATTTACTTTTCTTTTCTTTCGGCGGCAATGATGTTGATCATGTTGGCGTGTATTTGAACGGTGGCTTTTTTGTGCATGCAAGTACCAACAGGGGAGTGATTGTTGATGATTTAAATCTACCTGCTTACCAAAAGGTTCTGGTAAAGTCTGGTTCAGTTAATTAACCAATTATAATGTTCAGATCGTTATAGATTCTTTTATAAAGTGCGATCAGCGGGCTAATCCAAGGGGAAGAGCAGCTTGATCGCCTAACACGACTGTTTGCGCCAGCAAAAATAAGAAAAGGGATAATTACTTATCCCTTTTCAATAATATTATCGTTAGTCAAAATTTGTAGCAGTAGCCAACGACTCCCAGTTTTTCATATCATTTTGTACATCGCTGATTTTTGCATTCGCAACAGCATAAGCATCCGGCCCTAGAAAAAGATGTAAGGGAGCAGTTTCACTTGCTGCAGCGGCAATTATAACATCAACAGCTTTAGCCGGATCGCCTGGTTGCTGGTTATTAATGTCGTTTTGGTGCGCAGCTTGCGAATCCCGTACTTCCTTGTATGCATTAATCGGATTTGCCGGAACTGCCAGGGAGCCCGATGTAAGAAACTCCGTTCTGAAATAGCCTGGTTCAACAACGGTTGCTTTTATGCCCAGCGACTTAACCTCTGCAGCCAGCGATTCTGTGAAACCCGATACCGCAAATTTGGTAGCGCAATATATTCCAAAACCAGGAAAGTTTCCGGAGAAACCGCCAATAGATGAAATGTTGAAGATATGTCCAGATTGTTGCTTCCGCATTTGAGGCAAAGCCTTTCTGATCACGTTTAGTGAACCAAAAACATTTATGTCGAAATTTTCGCGAGCTTCCTGATCACTGAGTTCCTCCAGCGCCCCAAGCATTCCGTAACCAGCATTGTTAACCACCACATCGAGCTGTCCGAATCTGCTAATGGTTTGGCTAATGGCTTCTTCAACACTGCTTTCTTCAACCAGATTAACAGAAAGAGGCAAGAAGTTTTCATGCTTACCCACTGCCTTTTCCAAATCAGCTATGCTTCTTGACGTTGCGGCTACACGTTCTCCGATAATTAATAATTTTTTTACCAGCGTTAGTCCAAGTCCCTTTGAGGCACCCGTAACAAACCATACTTTTATATTTTCCATGATTCTTGTTTAAAATGTTTTTAAATGATTTTATTTTGATTAAAAAGGTTTGCACATGTCACAACCTTAATATGTGGCATTTTTAATAATCGGTAGATATGGTAATTGCCTTCCAATCCTGATACTCCTTTTTTAGTGTATCGATTTTAGCGTTTGCCCTTTGTAAAGCATCATTCCCCAGGAGTAAATGTACAGGCGGGTGCGGCATACTGGCTAGTGAGATCATCGCTGCAGCAGCTTTTTCGGGATCACCGGCCTGATTGCCATTCATTTGCAGGTATTTCGCATGCATCTTGCGTACGTCATCATAAGCTTCAATAGGGTTCTTTGCCAGTAGGAGCGATTCTTCTGTTAGGAAACTGGTTCTGAATGCCCCTGGAGCAACGACGGTTACTTTAATGCCGAAAGCTTTAAGGTCTTCAGCTAGTACTTCAGATAAGGCTATTACTGCTGCTTTTGTAGCTGCATATACCGACCAACCCGTTGCACCAGCGATGCCGGCAATGGAAGCAATATTGATGATATGACCTGAGCCTTGTAATCTTAGTTGTTTACTTACCTTTCTGATGACGTTAATAGTGCCGAAAACATTAATATTAAAGCTGTTCCTCGTTTCTTCGTTAGTAAGCTCTTCGATACTGCCCCCAATGCCGTAGCCAGCATTGTTTATCACTACATCAATTCTTCCAAACCGGGCAACAGCTGCGTTTATGGCATGTTCAACGCTTGCTTCGTCAGCAAGGTCTACCGCCAAGGGAAGAAAATGGTTAGAATCAGCATTTACGGCGCTAGCCAGATCAGGCAGATTTCTGGAAGTCGCAGCAACAGCTTGACCTGCTTTTAACAACTGGTTAACCAAACTTAAGCCTAACCCTTTGGAGGCTCCGGTTATAAACCAAACTTTTTTAAGTCCCATAATTTTATCCTTTTTGTTAAGACAAAATTAGGACAGAATTTGAAGACAGTTATTACGTCAATCAAACTGATGCTTACGAAATTCAAACAATCCGGTATGATGTAGGGGTATGGCTGGTTAACTTTTTGAAAAAGTTGTTGAAGTGGGTAGGTTCTTCGAAGCCGAGGCAATAACCGATTTCTGAAATGTTCCAGTCTGTATGCTTAAGCAGCGCTTTGGCTTCGCTTAATAAACGTTCTGTTATATAGTGTGTTGTGGTCTTTCCTGTAGTCTCTTTGATAGCCCGGTTGAGGTGATTTACGTGAACAGAAAGTTGAGCGGCATAATCCTTTGCCGATCGCATGGTGAAGCGCTGGGAAGGATTTTCAATTGGAAACTGGCGTTCGAGTAGTTCGGTAAACACTGAGGTGATACGCGAATTTGCGTCAGGATGTTTGTAAAGTACTTCCGATGGGTTAGTCTTTAATGCAAAGTGCGTAATTTCAGTTGTGTAATTTCTCAGCAAATCGTATTTATAGATGTAATCGCTGTTAATTTCATCCAGCATTTTTGAAAATATCGCCGAAATGTGTGCGTCCTGTTCATCATCCAGAACGTACGCTGGTTTGCCGCCCAAGGCAAACATAGGCAAGTCGCCAATCTTTCCCCGTATCTTTTCATTGAAAAAAGCTTCTGTGAAAATACAGAAATAGCCACGGACGTCGGTAATTTTGCCGCTCGCCAGTTCCCAGGTATAGGGTACCAACGGATTAAAAAACATAAGGGCAGTGCCATTTATCTCCACGCTTTTGTCGGCGTAGTGATAAATATTATGTCCGCGATTCAACGCGATTTTATAGAAATCCCGCCTGCTGTAGTTCATTGGAGGTTTATCATCGCCAAGGCAGTCTTCCATTCTGAAAACATTAAAGTGTCCAATATCTTTTTGTAAAGTGTCTGGAAGGAAATCAAATTTCTTCTGGTAGAAGTCTGCAAGGCTTTCAATTGTACTCATCATTCAAAGTTACAAAATTCAAACTAATAATAAAAAAGGCACTACCTGCAGAAAAAATTTGTAGAGCATCTGAATAGAATACTTACGCCAGTTCAACTCTGAAATTAAAAAGGAGATTACAATGATAAATTAATTTGCATGTAATATACCGATCGGTATATGATTGTCGAATCAAATTAAACATGATGACAAAGGCAGAGCAGACCATAAATTTCATTGTTGAAAAAACAGCATCGATCTTTAATACGAAAGGTTACGCAGGTACTTCGCTGAATGATATTACTGCAGCAACCGGCTTAACGAAAGGCAGTATTTACGGCAACTTTGCGAATAAAGACGAAGTAGCACTTGCTGCATTTGACTACAATTTCGCTAATAACGTTTCAAATATTGAATCGGAAATGAGTAATAAGGGAACAACCAAAGGGAAACTATTGGCATACGTAAGTATCTATGAGCGCTTTTTATTTAGTGGGATTTCAATAGGGGGTTGCCCGATTTTGAACACCGCCACCGACGCAGATGATACCCATCCCGCCTTGCGTGAGCGGGCTATTAAAGCAATATTGGCGTGGAAAAAAAGAATTATTGCATTGGTAGATGAAGGGATAATTAGTAAGGAAATCGACGAAGCGCATGATCCTGAACAAATTGCGTTGACGATCATTGCAATGATAGAAGGTGGTATCATGATATCAAGATTAACGAATAAAGCAGATTATTGGAGCCTGATTATGGATTCTTTAAAAAAGTACATCAACAGCCTTGACCTTGCCAAGCTATGCTGCAAGTAATGCGGCGCTTCACTCTTACACTACATCTTTAAGATTGAGTTTGGAAGGTACACCTGTAAAGGTATTTAATTAATGCAACCTAATTTGATTATGCCGGTAGGGAGAAGTTTTGTCCTAATTATGCGATAATAAGGATAGGAATTGGCACCTTTGCGGCGATAAGTAAAATGCATTGGGTTTAAATTGATGCATAGCCTGCACGCAGGAGAAAATTAAAAATAATAAAATGAAACGAGTAGTCGTAACTGGATTGGGGGCTATAACCCCGCTTGGAAACACAGTAGAAAACTTTTGGAAGAATATTTTAGATGGTAAAAGTGGCGTCGGGCCCATCACTAAATTCGATACCAGTAAATATAAAACCAATTTTGCTGCTGAAGTGAAAGATTTTGACGCAGCTTCTTTCATTGATAAAAAGGAATTAAAAAAGTACGATCTGTTTACCCAGTATGCCATCGCTTCAACTGATCAGGCCATTGCAGATGCGGGTTTAGACTTCGCTGCAATGTCAGATGATGAGCTTGCTGAAGTTGGTGTGATTTGGGCAACGGGAAATGGAGGTATCTCTACCTTTGAGCAACAGCTGGCGGAATTTCACCAGGGCGATAAAACGCCAAGATTTAATCCATACTTCATTCCAAAAATGATAGTGGACATTGCGGCTGGAGTAGTATCTATTCGCCATAAACTTCGTGGTCCGAATTACTGCACCGTATCAGCATGTGCTTCTTCGAACACGGCTATCATCAGTGCTTTTGATACCATCCGTTTGGGTAAAGCAAATGTTATGGTTGCCGGAGGTTCTGAAGCGGCAATCACAGAGGCTTCTGTGGGGGGCTTTAATGCAGCACAGGCACTTTCAAAACGCAATGACAGTCCTGAAACCGCATCACGACCATTTGATGTTACACGTGATGGATTTGTAATGGGTGAAGGGGCAGGAGCATTGATTCTTGAAGAGCTCGATCATGCTTTAAACCGCGGAGCAAATATCTACGGAGAAATTGTAGGCGGTGGGATGGCTGCCGACGCTTATCACTTAACAGGAACCCCTCCGGATGGAATTGGCGCAACCCTGGGGATGAAAAAAGCCTTAAGTGACGCAGGAATATCAGCTGATAAAATCGATTACATTAATGCGCATGCAACATCTACGGGTTTAGGCGATATTAGTGAACTTGTAGCTGTTAAAAATGTTTTCGGCGATTTGCCTGTTGTTGTTGGGGCATCAAAATCTATGACCGGGCATTTACTCGGTGCAGCGGGTGCCGTTGAAAGCCTGATTAGTATTCTGGCGATAAGAGATGGAATAATCCCTCCAACAATCAATACGCAACAGCTGGATGAAAAAATTCCCGAAGGACTTAACATTATTCTTGGAAAACCGATTAAAAAGGAAATCAATTATGTTCTTAACAATACCTTTGGTTTCGGCGGGCATGTTGCCAGTACAATTTTTAAGAAATACGAAGCTTGATTATTTGTCCATTAAAAGATTAACTACTTCTTTTAATTCCTCTAATTCTTGCTCTAATTTTAAAATACGATTTTCCAGTTCTTCATTGGGCTGGAAAATTGCTGTTTGAAAGCCTTCCTGCTCAGTCTCCTGAATTTCGCCCTGTTCTCCAAGCAGATGTGTAAACCTGGCTTCTTTTTGCCCTGCTTTTTTCGGAAGCAGCTTTGCAAATGCAGGTTCCTCTTCTGTTAATTTCTGTAACTGCTCCACGATTTCCTCGATGCTCTCAAACTCGTGTAAGCGACCTGAATTACTGTTGATTTCACCGGGCGTGAGCGGCCCCCGCAAAAGTAGCAGACAAAGTATTGACAGTTCTGAGGGCACAAGCGGATAGACGATACCCATATTATGTTTGTATTTGATTACCCTGCTTGAACCGCCGGTTGCTGTGGAAATGAGGCCTTTGATCTTAAGCGAATTTAAGGTTAATGTTACGGTTTCTTCATCGTAGTTTACAACCGGGTTTCGCGAGCTTTTCTGATTACACGCGGCGGTTAAGCTATTTAATGTCATTGGGTAATAATCGGGAGTGGTTCTGCTTTTCTCAATCAATGACCCTAATACGCGTTGTTCTTCTGCTGATAAGTCAGGTAGCGGCTTAATATCTTCCATTCGATAAAAATATATAAAGAAGCCGAATCCCGAAATTAATTTTATCAAAAAATGGATGGTGAGTTTCATAAATATTACACAGTAGAATTATTCTAAATTCATCAATCAGCCTTTTTTATCACATGGATTGACGAACTTTAAAACAAACAACATCTCAACAAAACATTTTTATCTATGCAACCATCTGATAAGGAATTTAATCCCGGCGATAGCCGGCGGGATTTTCTCAAGAAGAGCTCATTAATTACAGCGATTGCGCTAACTCCTGCTGTAGCGGTTAAAGCCGCAGAAAGCCAGGCAGATGAACGTTTCGCTGAACTGTTTGAAAAAATTCCATTGAATATAACGGTTAATAATAAGGCTTTTAAAACTTCTATTGAGCCGAGGGTAACGCTGCTGGATTACCTTAGGGAAGAACTTCACTTAACCGGTACGAAGAAAGGCTGTGATCACGGTCAATGTGGTGCATGCACAGTTCATATAGATGGCGAACGTGTAAATTCTTGCTTAAGTTTAGCCGTAATGAATGAGGGAAAAAAAATCACGACAATCGAAGGTTTGGCCAATGGCGAGGAACTGCACCCTATGCAGGCTGCATTCATTAAGCACGATGGATTTCAATGCGGATATTGTACACCCGGTCAGATTATGTCGGCAGTTGCCTGTGTAAATGAAGGACATACCGGTACCCGGGCAGAGATAAGCGAATATATGAGTGGAAATATTTGCAGATGTGGCGCTTATCCCAACATTGTTGATGCCATTATCGATGTGGTGAAAGGAGGTTCGAAACCATGATCAATTTCCAGTATCTACGTACTACCTCAGCGAAATCGGCTTTGAGCCTGATCGCAAAGGACCAGAACTCAAAGTTTATTGCAGGTGGAACCAATCTAATCGATTTGATGAAAAGGGGGGTATCTTCCCCTGAGAAACTGGTGGATATCAATCACGTGCCCTTAAAACAGATCGAGATGCACAAAGACATGATCATCATTGGCGCCCTGGCATCTAATACTGCTGTTGCAGAACATGAAATTATTAAAGATCATTTGCCGCTATTGGCCATGGCTTTAAACGCAGGCGCATCGGCACAGTTGCGCAATGTTGCTACTGTAGGTGGTAATATGATGCAGCGCACCCGTTGTGGCTATTTTTATGATACTGAGATGCCCTGTAATAAAAGGCAGCCAGGTTCGGGATGTGGTGCTGTTGGTGGGTTCAATAGGATGCATGCTATTTTTGGGACTTCAGATAAGTGCATAGCCGTTCATCCTAGCGATATGTGCGTTGCCTTAACAGCCCTCGATGCCACAGTAGTAATTGCCGGCCCTAAAGGAGAACATAAGATATTGTTTAAAGACTTTCATCGCCTGGCAGGAGATACGCCTCAGTTAGACAATAATTTAAAGGCAAATGAAATGATTGTGCGGCTGGAAATTCCTTTGAACAGTAAAGGCAGGAATTCGCATTATCTAAAAGTAAGAGATAGGGCATCATATGCTTTTGCGCTGGTTTCGGTAGCTGCAGGATTGGAAATAGCCAATCATATTGTAAATGATGTTCGTTTGGCTATGGGAGGTGTTGCCCATAAGCCCTGGAGGCTAACTGCTTCGGAGGATTTTTTAAGAGGTAAAGAAGCATCGCTCGAAAATTTTGAACAGGCAGCAAAAATAGCCATGAAAGATGCAAAAAGTTTTGGAGAGAATGATTTTAAGCTGGTGATGGCACCCAATACAATTATTGAAGCGTTAACCCTTGCAAAATCTAAAGTTTAACTATGCAAACAGCTATTTTGAAAGATCAGAACGATCGCGTCGACGGCATTGATAAAGTTATGGGAAGGGCGAAATATTTTGCCGAATATAACTTGCCTGGCCTAACCTATGGTGTGCTGGTTACCAGCACAATTACAAAAGGAAAAATCAGCTCATTTGATACCAGGGCTGCAGAAAAAGCACCTGGGGTAATATCGGTGATTTCTCACCTGAATAAGCCATCTGCCCCGGCTTATGAACAGGACGGGGGACCGGCAATGAAGATTTTTTATACAGATAAAATATTCTTTAACGGACAACCCATCGCTATCGTAGTAGCAAATACATTTGAAAGGGCAACTTATGCTGCTTCATTAGTTAAAGTAGGATACGAAAAGGAAGATTTTAACACTGATTTCGAAAAGGCTGTAAGCAATACGAAAGCAAAGAAACTTCAGGGTCAGCCTGATTATAAACGTGGAACAGAGAATGCATATAAAACTGCTGAGGTAAAAATTGAAGCGAACTATCATTTGCCAATTGAAACGCACAACCCGATGGAGTTGCACGGCATTATTGCTGATTGGCGCCCTAATAATCAGCTCACTGTATATGCCAAAACCCAGGGCGTAAAGGCCACTCAGGGAGCGATAGCCAATGTTTTTAAAATACCTGTAGAAAATATTCAGGTAAATTCTGAATTTGTTGGCGGCGGCTTTGGTATGGCTTTGCGTACCTGGCCCCTTGAAATCGCCACTGTTATGGCGTCAAAGCATATTGCCAGGCCGGTAAAAGTAGTGATTACCCGTATGCAAATGTTTACCATGGTTGGTAACCGTCCGGCCGCGATTCAAACCATTGGTTTAGGTGCCAAAAAAGACGGGACTTTAACAGGCATTACTCATCGTGCATTTGGTGAAACATCTGCCTATGAAAACTTTACAGAGGGCGTTGTTAATATGGCTAAATTCATGTACCAGTGTGATCATGTGAACACTCAATATACTGTTGTTCCGGTTGATTTAGGTGTACCTATCTGGATGAGAGGACCAGGTGAGGCTACGGGCGCATTTGCTTTGGAAAGTGCCATTGATGAAATGGCGCATGCCCTGGATATGGATCCGCTTGAGTTTCGGATCAAAAATGATCCTGAGAAAGATCAGCAAAGAAATAAGCCATTCTCAGATAAAAATATTAAAGAAGCTTACCGGGTTGGTGCAGAAAAGATTGGTTGGAGCGAACGGAAGAATAAACCCGGAAGCCTGGTTAATGGTCAATGGAAAGCAGGCTTTGGGGTTAGCATTGGTGTATTTAATGCCAACAGAGGCAGAGCCAGTGTCAAAGCGATACTAAAGTCAGATGGAACCTTATTGATGCAGAGTGCAACGAGTGATATTGGACCGGGAACTGGAACTGGCATGTCGCTGATTGCTAGTAAAATACTATCTATACCGGTAGAAAAGATTAAGTTTGAGCTAGGAGATTCCTCATTACCTCCTGCACCAAGTCAGGGAGGTTCGGCCACGCTTTCTACTGTAGGGTCGGCAGTAAATGATGCCTGTGTTTCCCTCAAATCAACTATCGCTGAACTTGCGGCCAATTCCAACATGGATGCTACTGCAAATTTCGTTGATGTATTAAAAAAGAATAATCTGCCATCTATCGAGGTCACTAAACAAAGTCAGGCAGGAAAGGAACGCGACGAATATTCCATGTATTCTTTTTCTATTCACTTTATAAAAGTAAAAGTGCATAGCTTAACGGGGGTAGTTAAGGTAGATAAAATTGTTTCTGTTGGCGATTCAGGAACCATTGTAAGTCCGAAAACAGCGCGTAGCCAGATGGTAGGCGGAGCGGTAGGTGGCGTAGGTATGGCGCTTACGGAGGAATCCGTGATAGATCATCGTTATGGGAGATATATCAATAATAATTTCGCTGATTATCACGTTCCCGTTAATGCCGATATCCCGGAGATAGAAGTGCACTTTATCAATAAACCTGATCCTTATATTAATCCCATGGGTGCCAAAGGAATGGGGGAAATTGCCCTCATCGGTTTTTCTGCGGCTGTTGCAAATGCCGTATTTAATGCCACAGGAAAAAGAATCAGGACTTTGCCAATTACCCCTGATAAGATTTTGACATCTTCCTGAAAGATGTCTTAAATGAATCAGATATGACGAAGCTTAGGCCGTTATCCTTTAGCTTTGGCCAAATTTTAATAATATGATAGCTGCAAAAGGATACGCTGTTCACAGCCAAACCGATAAATTGGCTCCATGGAATTTCGAAAGAAGAAATGTAGGGCCTAAAGATGTTTTAATTGATATTTTATATAGCGGAATTTGTCATTCCGATATCCACCAGGTTCGTAGCGAATGGGGGCCGGCACGTTACCCGATGGTTCCAGGGCATGAAATTGTTGGCCGGATAGCTGACGTTGGCGCTGAAGTAACTAAATTCAAGGTCGGACAGCTGGCGGGGATTGGGTGTATGGTAGACAGCTGTAAAGAATGTCCGACTTGCAAAGGTGGTCAGGAACAATTTTGTGAGAAAGGTGAAACGGTATGGACTTACAACAGTGTAGAAAGAGATAAAAAAACACCTACATATGGTGGGTACTCGAATAAGATTGTTTGCACAGAGGAGTTTGTAGTAAGTGTTGCCGATACGTTGCCGTTGGCTGGTGTAGCGCCGTTGCTTTGTGCAGGGATTACAACCTATTCACCGATCAAACGATGGGGCATTACTAAAGGTCATAAAGTTGCCGTTCTTGGTTTGGGCGGATTAGGTCACATGGCTGTGAAGTTTGCTGTTGCTTTTGGCGCAGACGTTACGGTACTGAGCACATCTCCTTCTAAAGAACAGGATGCCAAAAAACTGGGTGCGCATCATTTTGTGATCACTAAAGACCCCGAAGAACTGAAAAAATATGCTAAGCATTTTGATTTTATTATCGATTCGGTATCCGCACCTCACGACTATGAGATGTATCTGAAACTTTTAAACGTGAATGGTGTACATATTTGTGTCGGTTTACCTCCAGAGCCTTTAAAATTCCCAGGTTCGGCATTAATGCATGGCAACAGAGCGCTTACTGCATCGAGTATTGGTGGAATAGCTGAAACTCAGGAGATGCTGGATTTTTGTGCTGAACATGATATTGTTTCAGAAGTAGAAGTCATTAATATCAATTATGTAAATGAAGCTTATGAAAGGGTATTGAGCAGTGATGTGAAGTATCGTTTTGTAATTGACATGGATACGGTTGAAGGATAAGTTTTAATCCTTAAGGGTAACTATTTATAATATTATCTTAAAGCAGTATTTTAGAATACTGCTTTTTTTTTCGGCAATCATTTTTATATTTAGGATATATTTAATACAGATGATAGAAGATCTAAACGATAAAGGGAAAATCCAGCATTTTGTAATGTTTTGGTTAAAGCCACAGTTGAGCAAGACAGAAGTGCTTGAATTCGCGAATTTTTTTGAACGTCTGAAACCAATTGAACTCATCAAAACTTTTAGTTACGGGTTAGCAGCAAATACACCAGTTCGTCCGGTAACAGATAATTCATTTACCTATTCACTTACATTAACTTTTGATTCTATTGCAGATCACAACGCCTATCAGGAAGATAAGGTTCACCTGGATGCAGTTGAAGCATTTTCGAAAAACTGGTATCGCGTTGTGGTACATGATACCGTTATTTCAGTTTAGCTATACGCAAAAGGTCGGAATCGCTCCGACCTTTATGCTTAACAACAAAACAAATAAAAAAATTAACCTTAAAAAATTATATCGAAGCCAGTTCGGCTGAAAATACATTTTCAGCAACTTGCTCTTGCTTATAGATTTGTCTGCCAGTATAAGCTACAAACGTGGTTTTATCTAATAAAAGGTCCCGATTTTTAATCAGGCTTCCCAGGCTTACTGTTCCGATAATATATTTGTATTCATTTGCAGCATATCGCTCACTAATGTCATCAAACTCAAGCAAATGTACCAGCGCTTCGTCTGCATAACGTAGATAAATTTCCAGTAAGATATCTTCCGTATGATTGACCTTATTTTCCGAGTGATATTTTTTATACTCATAACGATAATCATACCTTAATGCTGCAATGTCTGAAAGAACTGCAGCACCTGTTGGATGTCCGCCCGCTCCCTTGCCGAAGAAAAATTGTTTGTCGGCAAATGCTGCCTGTACCGTTACAGCATTATATTCATTTTCAACATTATAGAGGAAATCGTCTTTGGCTACGAGCTTAGGAAGAACGTAGGTAACTACATCGCGGGTATTCACTTTACGTGCAGTAGGTACCAGTTTAATTTTAAAGTTTTTCTCCCGGGCATACTTGATGTCGTGCTGGGAAAGGTTTTGAATGCCTATGTTTAAGATAGCATCTGGATTTATAAATAGACCATATGCATGTGAGGTGGCAATGGCTAATTTGTACTTCGGATCATATCCACCCACGTCAAGAATAGGATCTGTTTCAGCAAAACCTAAATCCTGAGCTTCTTTTAATGCTGCGTCATAACTTTGATTTTCATTAAAAATTTTCGAAAGAATGTAATTCGATGATCCGTTAAAAATGCCACTCAATGCATGGAACAATTCGTTATCATAATATTCTTCCAGGTTTCTGATAATTGGTATACTGCCGCAAACTGCACCTTCGTAAAGTAAAGATGTTCCGTGTTCTTGCTGTAAGGCGACTAATTCTTCCAGGTGTGTAGCGATCATCTTCTTGTTAGCCGAAACCACGTTCTTGCCATTCTTTAAAGCAGTAGTTACAATTTCATATGCAGCGTCTGCATCATTGATCAGTTCGACAATGGTGTTAATTTCTGAATTATTTAAAATCTCATTCCGATCTGTTGTAAATAAATCCTTATTTAGGGTGCGCTTCTTCTTCGGGTCTTTGATTGCAATTTTAATGATTTCCAGGTTCAGGTTCTGGCTCTGGATAATATCCAGTAAACCCTGTCCTACAACTCCAAAACCAAATAAACCTATTTTTAAATTCTTACTCATGTTGTTTTATTGTATCAGATAGCGGGCATCCAACTCGAGAGTACCTTGATCATTTGACTGGTATGCCGCTGAAATGTTTTTTTGTTTAATTTATGGTTATAATTTTCTATTTTAATCGCCTGTTTATTGATTTAAGCGGTGTGTTGCAGCTTAATGATTTTCTTGTTTCTGCTTTCTTTAATAAATGTCCCGATGATATTGGTTAAGGCATTTGTTTCAATTAAAAAGCCGTCATGTCCATATTGAGAACTGATGGCGGCGAACTCCGCATTTTCAATATGATCAGCCAGGTATTTTTGCTCAGAAATCGGAAACAAAAAGTCGTTCTCGATACCGATTACTAAGGTGTTTGATTTGATTTGTTTCAATGCTTCAGCGATACTCTTCCTGTTGCGCCCAACATTGTGGCTGTCCATTGCCTTTGTGAGATAGTAATAGCTATAGGCATTAAAGCGGTTGGTTAATTTTTCACCCTGGTAATTCTGGTAAGATGATGCACGGAAGTGATCGGTTTTCTCATTTACACTTTCAACCTGTGTACTTCCATATGCATTATAGGTTCTATAGCTCAGTAATGCAATACTCCTTGCTGTTTTTAACCCTTTCAAGCCACCGCCCGGCTGATTAGCATAAAAGGTCCTATCGCTGGTAATGGCCAGGCGCTGACTTTCATTGAAAGCAATTCCCCAGGGAGAATGCACTGCGTTTGTGGCAACCAAAATCAGGTTCTCCATTCTAGCGGGTTCAGAAATGGCCCATTCTACGGATTGCTGTCCGCCCAGCGAGCCCCCGATTAGGAGTTTAATATCTTCGATGCCCAGGTGTAAAGCAAGTAACTGATGTGCTGATACAAAGTCCCTGATGGTAAACTGCGGAAATGACAGATAATATGGTAATCCGGTGGAAGGGTTTATACTTAGCGGGTTTGTGGTGCCATAGTTGGAACCCAATACGTTGGCGCAAATGATGTAGTGGTCATTCGGATTAAACAAGGCGTTTTGACCAAACAAGCCTTCCCACCATTCAAAAACATCGGCATTAGCTGTTAATGCATGGCAAACCCAGATGACATTATCCTTATTGCTGTTTAATTTGCCATAAGTTTGATAAGCGATTTGCAGATTCCGGATTTTCTTGCCGTTTTCTAATTTGAATGCTTTGTCGTAATGATATGTTGAAACTGTGCTCATTGTAAAATGTGATATGAGAAACTTTAACTAGGCCTGTAATGAATCAGATGATAAATTGATGTTTATCGCAGCAAATGCCTGTTCAAAATCAGATTTGATATCGTCGATGTGTTCAATACCTACAGAAATCCTTAGGGCATTAGGTTTAACCCCCGCGGCTAACTGTTCTTCTTCACGTAATTGTTGATGGGTAGTGGCTGAGGGCTGAATAATTAGCGTTTTGGCATCGCCAACATTAGCAAGGTGTGTAACCAGCTTTAAACTATTAATTAATGCTGTTGCCGTTTCCTTTGATCCGTTTAGCTCGAAAGATAAAACTGCGCCAAAACCATTACTCAGGTATTTTTTTGCCAGATTATTGTATTTGCTGCTAGGCAGGCCGGGGTAGGAGACTTCTTTAACTGCAGGATGGTTTTCCAGCCATATAGCCAGTTCAAGGGCATTATCAACATGCCGCTGAACACGAAGGGACAATGTTTCCAGACCTTGTAAAAGAAGAAATGAATTAAATGGGGAAAGCGCCGGACCAAGATCTCTTAGTCCTTCTACGCGTGCACGGATGATGAACTGAATATTTCCAAATGGACCATCAACACCAAACACATCGCTGAAAACCAAGCCATGATATCCTTCGGATGGCTCACTGAACTGAGGAAATTTTCCATTCCCCCAGTTATAATTACCTCCGTCTATAATCACTCCGCCAATACTTGTCCCATGTCCGCCTATCCATTTAGTGGCAGATTCGACCACGATATTTGCACCATGCTCCAAAGGTTTAAATAGATAGCCTGCGGCTCCAAAGGTATTATCAACGACCAAAGGTAATTCATATTTTCTAGCTATTGCGGCAATTTGTTCGAAATCAGGCACACTGAATGCAGGATTACCAATGGTTTCTAAATAAATTGCTTTTGTCTTTTCCGTAATTTTTTCTTCGAATTCTTCAGGTCTGTCTGGATTAGCAAAGTCTACCTGGATTCCCAGGCGTTTAAAAGCAATCTTAAACTGGTTGTAGGTGCCACCGTAGATATGTGATGAGGAAACCAGGCTATCGCCAGCTTCCAAAATATTATTCAATGCAATAAACTGCGCTGCCTGGCCGGATGCTACCGCTAAAGCGGCAACGCCTCCCTCTAATGCGGCAATACGTTTTTCAAAAACATCGTTAGTCGGATTCATAATCCTGCTGTAGATATTACCAAATTCTTTTAACGCAAATAAGTTAGCACCATGCTCGGCACTTTTAAAACCGTAAGAGGTGGTTTGATAGATAGGAACAGCTCTGGACCCGGTTGTCGGATCTATTTCCTGTCCTGCGTGAATTTGTAATGTTTCGAATTTATATGGAGTTGACATTTCTGAATTGTTTGAATGAGTGAGTATTTAATTTAAAGGAGGTGGATAATGATTTGATCAGTAAAGATCATTATGCTTAATCCAGTCAGGTTGCGTATCCTGGTATGCCAGGACCTTCCAGTTTGAAACAGATACAAAAAGGGAAGATTTATAAACTTACTGCATGCAACAGCACATACAAGTACTCATTCTAGGGGTACTGCAAAGCAAAGAGAAAGCGGTAATGTATGATTTACTTAACTTAGATTCGCCCTGCGATTGAAGATATAATGTTTTCATCAGTTAAAATTTATATTTCCAAATAACACCATGTTAATTGGTCTGGAATTGGCACCTTCTCTTTCTGAGGGTTGCCAGTGGGTCTCTGAGCCAGTCTCTCGCCACTTCTTTATAAATCAATCCGATTAAGATTGACTTTTATTTAGCTCGTCTGCCAAATAATATTTCAAATATCAGAATTAAAAATTAAATGACAAAATTAAATTCTGAAAATTATTCATTCATATGATCAGTTGCAGATTGTTGAGGTGCTTTCAACCTCACTGTTCCAGTGTTAACAAAAAATTAATAGTTAAAATACTATGTTTGTGTTACCTATAATCTATTCATTATGAAAAACACTAAAAATATTTGTTTTACCATCCTCTTTATGGTGGCAGGATTCAGTAAATCTAATGCTCAGTTCGGTGGTTTAAAAGACAAGTTGTTACAAATGGGAGCTGCTAAAGGTGCTAAAGCTTTGGGCGTAGATCAGCTATTAAAGCAACCTGCAGCAATTACAACTTCTTTTGAAGATGTAGATAGGGAAGGGGAAAAATTGCCGGAGTTCAACTCAGGGGTAAAATTTCAACCTTTATATTTATTGCCAAAAAATTCTGAAGGAGGATACGTTTTATGCGAAGGCTTTTATGAGATGACCAATAAAAGCTATTGCTTGAAAGCAGGAACATTTGCACCATCAAAAGGCGATGGATACATGTTTGCACCTGTACTAGGACCAAAAGAAGAAGTTGTTGTAGCCATTTTGAAAAGCGCAGAAAAACATCCTGAGGTAAACCAACATGATATTCAGTCACTGTTATGGACTATCATCGCCAGAACTATGTTTGCTGACTACTCGGGATCGGTAAAAGTTACCGCACTTCAACTGCTCAGCACAAAGCAGCTTACCCAATTAGAGGGTGGAGCACTCGGGATATTGCCTTTTGATGTGATGGAAAAAGCAAAAGATCAGCTTCCATCGGGTGTTCGCACCGTTTTTGAGGCAGAAAATAACATTCGCCAACTGGTTTCATCTGGCAACTATACCTATGCCGATCTGGAGAAATATGCAATTGTTGCAGGTATGGCGCCTCCCAGATCCGACGTCCCAAGCGGTATCTGGACAAAACATCCGGATGGATATTATATTCGATATTTTCCCTCAGGATATGCAATCACAAAAGTTCAGGTATATGTACCTAAAGAGCTAATGGCAAATGGGCAGAAAATTATATATGATGCAGCGGGCGACATTGCCTGCCCTGCGAATACAGGGTCACAGCGACTGGCTCAAACAAACGAGCCATTAAATGCAGATTATTCAATCAGAATAAACACAGCCTGCAAACCAAAATAAATAAAAAAGCCTGTCTTACGTAGGCGAGACAGGCTTAAATAGTAATATTCTTTTAACTAACTTTCCCTTGCTCTACCAGGGGGGAAGACAGCGTTTGGTATTCTGATTCAGCTGCTTTTAACACCGCCAGGTGAGATATAAAGTAAGCCAGTGTACTCTCTGCTCCCTGATTTCTATTTACGCTATTGAATTGAAGACCATCAGCACAGCCATTTGTTTCAAAGTCATATAAAGGGATGTGTAAACTATTATTGCCTAGAAACCATTCATAACTGGTGTGCATGAAGCTTAAATACTGATCATCTTTGGTGATCTCAAAAGTTTTTGCGTAAAGTAGTACCATCGCCATGGTTTCAATTGCCTGCTGATCGTAGATTGGATTTTTACCATGTTTTTTCATCCAACCGGCATTGCCGACCGGATTTAAATATCCGTTTTCAAATGAAAAAGTATTTAAGAAAGCAATACTTTCCATTGCAATACGATAAGATTCAACATCACCAGTAGCTTCCGAATGATATAAAAGTGCCAGTGGCAGAATGGCATTATCATAAGTCAGGATATCTTCATACCAATGCCATTCTCCATCTTTATTTTTAGCGTAGGCTTCTTTCAAAGAATTTGCCAATCTGTTTATTTCTCCGATTAGCAACTCATCGCCTCGGTGTACAGATAAATAATGAGCCAATCCTATAATGGTATTCGCCATGCCACGCAAATATTTCAGATCCTTAAAATGCATAATGGAGTGCGAGAATAATTCCCTTCCGAACTCCCGGTAAGAATTATTTGGAGCTGCAGATATCAGGTATCCCAGCGACCAGATTGTTCTTCCAAAAGAATCCTCAGAGCCCACTTCATCCAGGTAATTTCGATTGAAACTTAAAAAATTTCTAAAATTACCATCTTCACACTGCATATACTGGATAAAACTCAGATATACAGGCATTAGTTTCACAGCCTTTTGGTTTTTATCTTGCTCGTAGGCCATCAACGTCATAATTAACGCCCTTGCATTGTCATCTATACAATATCCCTCTTTCAAATTGGGAATGCCAAAACGTGCATGCTGAATGATCCCGGTATCATCTGTTAGCAATGAAATATGGTTCAGGTTCAATGCAGGCATTCTTTCCACATCGATAATAGGAGGGATGGAACGCTTAGGTTTCCTGTCATCTGTAAGTGCACTTTCAAGTGTTTCCAAATATACATTTCCAATTTGTGGCCAACGTAAATTCAAGCCATATTGGTAGGCGTTATTTTTCAGTTTAAGGTGCTTTTGTTCGTCATTCAACAGTTCCTTCAGGATTTCGGCAAGCTGCTTATCATTTTTAAAGTCAAACAATCTCCCTCTATCATCTGCAAGTAATTCCTGTGCATGCCAGTATGGTGTAGAAACAACAGCTGCACCGGCACCAACCGCATATGATAAAGTTCCGCTGGTAATTTGTGCCTCATTTAAGTAAGGGGTAATGTACAGATAACAAGCGGTAAGGTATTGATGTAATTCATCCTCAGATACAAATTTATTAACAAAAGCGATGTTTTTCTCTACTCCCAGATCTTTAGCAAGTGTTTTAAGGCTATCGCGGTATTCTTCTCCATTGTGCCTTACCACCCCTGGATGTGTGTTGCCGAGAATCACATATAATACTTCTGGATGTTGCTGGACGATACTTGGAAGGGCTTTAATAACAGTTTCCAGGCCTTTATTTCGGCTGATTAGACCAAAAGTAAATAGCACTTTCCTTCCTTTAAATAACTCGCTTCGTGAAACTTCATTATCCATTAACGGTTCTAAATCCGGAACGCCGTGCTCAATTAATTTAATAGCAGTTTTCGGAATCTGATAGATGCTAGTCAGGAATAAAACTGCCTTTTTACTCATCACCACTATTTTCGAGGATTTTGCAGCAATTTCTTTGATAATAGTTTGCTGCATAAAATTCGGTTCTTTTAAAACCGTATGTAAAACCGTAATAAATGGCTTCTTCAATCTGTTGATAAACGACAATAAAAATACGCCGCTATTGCCACCATATATACCAAATTCATGTTCGATGATACAGGTATCAATCTGACTGTTATTGATAAAATCTGCGGCTTCTATATAATCCTGTTGATTCTGTTGTCTGATTACAAATTTAACTTCTTCCGGGTATGCATGTTCATCAAGACTTTCAGATTCGTTCAATGCAACAACAAAACTTTCGCTGGCTTCATAGGAAGGATTTAAACTTAAAGCATTAACTAAATTCTGATTAAATGTGGCTAATCCACATTCACGTGGCGGGTAGGTGGAAATATAGGCGATCTTCATATGTACTTTTATAGATTAAATGCACATTAATAACATATTTATTGGGTAAATGGTTTTAAAATACGCTTTTTAATCAAAATAAGAGTAAAACAATATGTTTTAAGTACATGTTATTCATGCACATTTAAATATATTAGCTCATGAGATCGATTTGGAAAGGTTCAATTGGCTTTGGTTTGGTAAATATTCCGGTTAAATTATTTTCCGGTGTACAGGGTAGTCATCTGGATTTGGACATGTTGGATGAACGCGATCATGAAAAGATCAGATTCCAGCGGGTAAACGAGAAAACCCACAAAGAGGTTCCTTTTGATAAAATTGTAAAGGGTTACTTTCTAAAAGACAGGTATGTTATTCTGGATAAACATGATTTTGAAGAAGCTTCGCCAGAGAAGACGAAGATGATTGAACTGGAAAATTTTGTTGACATGAAAGAAATTAATCCTGTTTACTATGAAACTTCCTATTACACCGAACCTGAAAAACAAGGTAGAAAGGCTTATGCATTGTTACTGAAGGCACTTGAAAAATCCGGTAAAGCCGGTATTGCGAGGTTTGTGTTGCGTAATACTGAAAACTTGTGTGTTATTCATCCCATGCAAGGCGTTATTGTAGTCACGAAGATCAGATTTGAACAGGAAATCAGAAATTTATCGGAGATTGAAAAGGTAGAAGACATCACCATCACTAAAAAAGAAATGGATGTAGGATTGGCTTTGATTAAGCAGTATACCTCGAAATTTGACCTTAGTGCGTTCAAAGACGACTATAGTGATGAGTTACTTAAAATTATCAAAGCTAAAGCAAAAGGTAAGCGCGCCACAGTTAAGAAAATGAAACCACAGAAAGCATCGGGTGATGATCTTTACGAGCAGTTGATGCAAAGTTTAGGAGCAAAGAAAGGAGCTTAAAAAATCATAAAAAAAGGAAAAGTTTTAGCTTTTCCTTTTTTGTTATAATACCAGCTGGGTATTAAAACGGTGGATCATCATCATTATATTCGTCCATTTTTGAAGGACGGATAATCACATTACTTTGTTTCTCAAAATCCTGAGAGGGATACATGCCCGCCGACGGATCAGCAGCTGCAAATGAAGTAGGAGCAGCAAAATCTTCTTCTAAATCGGCAAACTTTACAAACTTACCAATGAATCGTAAGGGCACAATGCCAGTTTCACCATTACGGTGTTTAGCAATGATTACTTCACCTATACCGGCTTGTGAGCGGCCCTGCTCGTCTTCGGTAATACCATAATATTCCGGACGATAAAGGAAAAGTACCATATCGGCATCCTGCTCAATAGATCCCGATTCACGTAAATCGGATAGCATGGGGCGTTTACCTTGCAGTCCGGGTCTGCTTTCTACAGCACGACTCAACTGCGATAAAGCAAGCACAGGAACATCTAGCTCCTTGGCTACAGATTTTAGTGCCCTTGAAATACTACCGATCTCCTGCTCACGATTACCGCCACCTTTACCGCCTTCACCTTTTCCATGCATGAGCTGAAGGTAATCGACAATAACCAATTGAATATCATACTGAGACTTTAATCTTCTGCACTTTGCCCTGAACTCGAAAATATTCAAAGCAGGGGTATCGTCGATAAGCAGCGGAGCTTCCGTTAACCTGCCGATTTTACTATGTAGCTGCTGCCATTCCCATTCCTGTAAATTTCCCTTTCTTATTTTTTCCTGTTCAATTTCTGCCTCTCCGGCAATTAAACGATTCACCAGCTGGACTGATGACATCTCCAATGAAAACACCACGCAGGGCTTCTGGAAATCCACAGTGGCATTTCTTGCACAGGTAAGTACAAAAGCGGTTTTTCCCATCGCAGGACGGGCTGCTATGATCACTAAATCCTGTTTTTGCCATCCACCTGTAATTCTGTCCAATCCGGTAAAGCCCGTAGGCACTCCAGTTAATCCATCAGTCTTGGTTCTTAGTTCTTCCAGATTTGCAAGAGATTGCTTGATGATATCCTCCATTTTCTGAGTATCCCTGCGGAGGTTGTTTTGGGCAATATCAAAAAGTCCTTTTTCTGCGTGATCAAGAAGATCGAAGATATCAGTTGTATCTTCGTAAGCGTTCGTAATGATGTCCGTAGAAATCCGGATCAGTTCACGCTGTATATATTTCTGGGAAATGATACGGGCATGAAATTCAATGTTAGCTGCAGAGGCTACACGATTTGTAAGATTGGTGATGTAATATGCGCCGCCAACCATTTCAAGTGCACCCATTTGACGTAATTCCGATGTCACCGTTAAGATGTCTACCGGTTTTGATTTCTCAAACAGCATATGTATAGCTGCAAAAATCTTCTGATGGGCCTCATGATAAAACACCTCAGGTTTCAGAACATCGATTACAGCTGATAGGGCATCTTTTTCAAGCATCAGCGCACCTAACACCGCTTCTTCCAAATCCAGTGCCTGGGGAGGTAATTTTCCCATTGAGCTTACCGTTTTGCTTAGTCTTGCTTTGCGCGCTGATATGCTATTTTTTCCGCCTTGTTCGTTATCCATACTCATTTTACAAAAGTAGTTAAATTTTGACGCGATTGGCTGAACAAGTTACTAGCTGTTTGTTAACAAATTGATCGCGAATAAGATTTGTTTATAGGGTTTTCCATCGCTCAACACTTTGTGAGCTATAAATCGTTAATAAAGGGGATATAGATTATGCCTGAAGCATTAAATTGAATACTTTTGTAAAATATTTTGAAACATGAATAATTTTAGAAGACCGCAGAGAGCAAAAGAAAATAATGAATTTGTATTTGGTATCAGAGCCGTAATTGAAGCCGTAAAAGCAGGTAGAGATATTGAAACCATTTATCAGCAACGCGGTTTAGGCGGCGAACTGTTTCTTGAGCTTAAAGCACTTTTAAAAGACACGCTGATTCCGCTGAATTCTGTACCAGTAGAGAAGCTGAACAGAATGTCAACCAAAAATCATCAGGGGGTGATTGCTGTTATCTCTCCGATCACCTACCAGAATATTGAAGATATCGTTCCAGCCATTTTCGAAAAAGGGGAGGTTCCACTAATTTTGGTTCTGGATAGTGTAACCGATGTGAGAAATATGGGGGCTATTGCACGTACCGCTGCGTGTGTAGGTGTGCACGCCATTGTTGTTCCGTTGAAAAATGCAGCTCAGATCAATGCTGATGCCATAAAAACATCGGCTGGTGCACTGTTTAGCATCCCGATTTGCAGACATTCCAATCTTCATAAAACTTGTTTGTTTTTACAGGATAGTGGATTACAGATCGTAGCCTGCACAGAGAAAACAAATGATTTGATTTATGCACCTGATTATACCATGCCAACTGCAATTGTAATGGGTTCTGAAGATGAAGGGATTTCAAATGAGTTACTTCGGGTAGCAGATCATTTAGCCAAAATTCCTATGAATGGGAAAATTGAGTCGCTCAACGTCTCTGTTTCTGCCGGTGTAATTTTATATGAGGCTGTGAGACAGAGAACAGAGTAAAGCATAACAAACGCTGCTAAGAATACAATACATAAATAGTAATATTAAGAGAAGGCCATCTGATTTGTCAGATGGCCTTTTGCTATTTCTTTCTCGAAGTAACAAATACAACAACCCCGGCTATCAGTATAATTCCCCCGGCATAAGGTGGCCAGTTTACGCTTTTCTCTCGGTCAGCAGATATCTGTATTGGGCCAGCGTCCACAATCTTTTCCTTTTTTGTATAGCTGAAACCTGTCCACACCAACATGGCAATGCCAATTACGATTAATATGAGGCCTATAGTTCTGTTCATAGTTTTTATTTCATGAACAATTATACGTTTTAGATTGTTTTAAAATGACTGGCCTACTAAAATATTTCGGGCAAAATTGATCAGGGCTGTTCTGCATATAGCAATTGAAATGCCCGATAGCTAGATGATAAATTGCTTTGATTGAACGTAATTAATATCTATTCATCAAAGAAATCTACTAATCCTCCGAGGTAGTATTCTTCAATACCTTCCGTAAAATCTTTATAATCTTCATCAGGAATATTGGTTTGTTTAAACTCAAGTGATGTGCCTTTCTTATCCTCATGAAGTTTAATGGTTACGATTGATGGCTCACCATCCTCGCCAAAATACCATTGTTGTACAATTTTTTTATTTGGTTCAAATTCAATATTTTTTCCAACGATGTCTCCATCCCAGAAAGAGAACTCTGTACCTGGTTTTTCCTCAAATTCTACCTCCGCACCTGTCCACAGCTTGATACTTAAATCTTTTGTAAGCGCCAGATAAACTTCTTCAGGAGGTGCAGGGATGTAGGTGTATTTTTTAAAATCCATGAGCGATGTGCAAAATTTATTATATAATGTAAATTTAATATTTGGTAAAAGCTAGCGATTGCAAATATAAGCGATACTACTTAAAAGCATTTAATCCGGTTACATCCATACCGGTAATTAACAAGTGTATGTCATGAGTCCCTTCATATGTAACCACTGATTCTAAGTTCATCATGTGACGCATAATGGAGTATTCGCCAGTAATCCCCATGCCGCCCAACATTTGCCTCGCATTTCTGGCGATATCTAAAGCAATTTCTACGCTATTTCGTTTTGCCATGGAAATTTGTTCGGCAGTAGCTCTGTTTTCACTTTTTAATGTACCCAGTCGCCACGCCAAAAGCTGACCTTTGGTTATTTCTGTAATCATTTCTGCAAGTTTCTTCTGTTGTAGTTGAAACCCACCAATCGGTTTACCAAACTGTACTCGTTCCTTTGAATAGCGTAATGCCGTATCATAGCAATCCATAGCAGCGCCAAGCGCACCCCATGCAATACCATATCGCGCTTGATTTAAACAACCTAAGGGACCTTTTAGTCCACTAATTTCGGGGAACATGTTTTCTTTTGGAATCTTAACATTATCAAAAACAAGTTCACCGGTTGCCGATGCACGTAAACTCCATTTGTTGTGAGTTTCGGGTGTAGAAAAGCCTTCCATACCGCGTTCTACAACCAACCCGCGTATTTTACCGGCTTCATCTTTAGCCCAAACCACCGCGATGTCAGCAAAGGGCGCATTACTGATCCACATTTTAGCCCCATTCAATAAGTAATGTGTCCCCACATCTTTAATATTCGTAGCCATTCCCCCGGGATTCGATCCATGATCTGGTTCAGTTAAACCAAAACAACCCATAAGATCGCCACTTGCTAATTTTGGCAGATACTTTTTGCGTTGTTCCTCACTTCCATACGCATAAATCGGATACATCACTAAAGAGCCCTGTACCGATGCCGTAGAACGAATACCAGAATCTCCTCGTTCAATTTCCTGCATCAATATGCCATATGATATGTAATCCAGACCCGCACCGCCATATTCAACAGGAATAGTCGGGCCGAAAGCACCCAAATCTGCTAATCCTTTAATCAGATGTTTAGGAAATTCAGCTTTCTGGGCATAATCTTCTATTACAGGGCTAACCTCTCTTTTAACCCATTCTCTGGCTGTTGCACGAATCAATTTATGTTCTTCTGTTAATAACTCGTCCAATAAATAATAGTCTGGCGCCTCGTAAAGGTCTTTTTTTACTGATTTGCTCATCTTCGTTTTCTAATCTGGTTATTCAATCGGGTTCATTTCAAAGGTAACAATTTACAACATTGGGCATGAAATTCATTAATAAAAATTTAATTTAGCGGCATACAAAATACAAATGGCGAAACTGGAACAAATTGTTGCTTTAAAAGACGTGAAATGCTTCGCATTGCACGGCTATTATCCAGAAGAACAGCTGACTGGAAATCACTTTATTGTGGATCTGGAAACCCGTTTCAATCCGCAGGGCTTCGACGACGATCTGAGTGAAACGGTAAATTATGAGGATCTTAATGCCATTATATGTGCAGAAATGGAGAATACACAAAAGCTTTTGGAGACCGTTCTCAATAATATCATCTCAAAAGTTGTTGACCGTTATCCCTTTGTTGATGGGGTGGATGTAAGTATCAAAAAATTAAATCCACCAATGCCAGGACAAATCGGCCATTCTTTTGTTAAATTATCCTACACCTCAGACATTTAGAAAATGAGCTTCACCAAAATTAATACTGAAATTTTAGCCGAGATTCAGCTGGCTTTAGGCATAGAAAAGGTATTTACCGATGCAGATAGTCTGGACCAGTATAGTCATGATGAGACGGAAGATTTGCGTTATCAGCCGGAAATTGTGGTGAAACCTGTTTCGGTTGAGGATGTATCGCAGCTGTTGAAGATCTGTAACAGCCACAATGTTCCGGTAACTCCGCGTGGAGGGGGGACAGGATTAAGTGGTGGCGCATTACCAATTTATGGAGGTGTGTCTTTGTCAATGGAAAAGTTTAAATCAATCATTGAAATTGATATTAATAACTTACAAGCTACCGTTGAACCCGGTGTAATTACAGAAGATTTCATAAACGCCGTAGCAGAAAAAGGTCTGCTTTACCCCGTTGATCCGAGTAGCAAGGGTTCATGTTTTATTGGTGGAAATGTTGCACATGGTTCCGGTGGACCGAGAGTAGTAAAATACGGTACTATTCGGGAATATATACTTAACCTGGAAGTGGTTTTACCTAACGGAGAAATCATCTGGACTGGTGCCAATACCCTGAAATATGCTTCTGGCTATAATATCACGCAGCTAATGATAGGCTCTGAAGGTACCTTAGGTGTTGTTACAAAAATTGTGACCAAGCTTTTACCCAAGCCTACTCAATCCGTTTTAATGATGGGCTCCTTTAGTACCAACGAGGATGCCTGTGCTGCGGTCTCCGCTATTTTTAGGGCTGGGGTAACGCCCTCCGCATTGGAATTTATGGAGCGAAAAGGAGTAGAGTGGGTGATCAAATTCGATGACATCAAATTTGATTTGAAGGATGGGGTAGCCGCTTTACTGATGATCGAATTTGATGGTGATGATTTAGATGATATTTTTAAGAACTGTGAAAAAACCAACGTGGTGTTGGAAGAGCATCATTGTACAGAAGTGTTATTTGCTGATACCGCCACACAAAAAGAAGAGCTTTGGAGAATGCGCCGGACAATGGCCGAATCTGTAAAGGCGAACTCCGTATATAAAGAAGAAGACACTGTTGTTCCGCGTGCAGCGTTACCAAAGCTGATCGGCGGCATCAAAGAAATAGGAACTAAATATGGATTTGAAAGTGTTTGTTACGGGCATGCAGGTGATGGTAATCTACATGTAAATATTATTAAAGCCGGAATGAGCGATGAAGACTGGAAAGATAAATTAAGCTTTGGTATTGCAGAAATTTTTGAACTCACTGCCGCACTGGGAGGTACCTTATCAGGTGAACATGGCATTGGGTTGGTTCAGAAAGACTTCATGCCAATTAAATACTCCGAAATTCACTTGAATTTAATGCGTGGTATTAAGCGTGTGTTTGATCCGAATGGAATATTAAATCCAGGTAAAATCATGCCGGATACCAACTGATTATGAAGACTGCACACATGCAGAAGATCTGTGTGCAGTCCTTTTAATCAATATCTTATGATTCTAGCTGCTCGAATCCGAGCATCTTTCTCTTTTCAGCCTCTGGAATAGTTGTTGGCTTACCTGTTGCATAGTCGATGGCAATGCATACTGTTTTACCTTTGCTGCAAATCTCTTCTTCGGTCCCTCTTATCTTGACAATCTGGTATTCGAGATCGAAACTGGTATTTCCAATTCTGGATGTCTTCACATGAATAGCTATTTTATCATGCATAACCACTGGTGAAATATAATCAAGTTCGGCATGGGCAATTACAATTCCAGTTTTCTTCCAATCCCAATGAATAACCTCTTCCCAATACTTTGTTCTGGCAATTTCAAGGTAGGTGAAATAAACAGAATTGTTTACATGTCCCATCATATCAAAATCAATGAAGCGTAAATGAATGTTCGTTTTGAAGTTAAATTTGTCCGAAAAGGCTCTTATGTATGACAAATTGTCTTTTGATTTTGATTTGTTTTGCCAAAATGTCTTAAAAATCATAAATATTTGGTTTGGTATGTAAGTTGAATAAAGGTTAATATCAAATTAAAAAATAAAAAAAAAGAGATATGACACTAGTAAATTTTAACAACAGAACACGCAACACAGCTCCTTATTTTAACAATGTTTTCGATTCATTGTTTAGCGATGCGATCACTAAAAATAAAATGGTTGATAAATCGCCCAATGTAAACATACATGAAAACGGGAGTGCTTATGTAATTGAGTTGGCCGCTCCTGGTTTGAAAAAAGAAGATTTTCAAATCAACCTGAAAAAAGATACACTTTCAGTTTGGGCAGAAGTTAAAAAGGATGAATCCCAGGTTGCAAAAGATTTTACCCGTAAAGAATTTGACTACAGTTCTTTCGCAAGGTCGTTTAATCTACCAGAGCAAGCTGACGGAGATAAAATTACTGCTGAATATAAAGATGGTATCTTAAGCATCAATATTAGCAAAAAGGACAATACCGCATCACTGCACAAAGAAATTGTGGTATCGTAAATAAGATATTCCATGAGGGGATTTTCATAATAGTTTAGGTTTTTATTGTGGATCCTGGAAGGGCCGAAGGAGAGATAAGTGGTGTAGAATTGCCCTTAGGTTTCACAATTATTGAGGTTTAGGTTTATAAGGTTGGTATCGGATGATATCAACCTTATTTTTTTGCCTGCAGTATTTAGACTGATTTTAAGTTGAATTCTTAAAACTGCCTTAACATCAAAATTTTGTACTTTTGCCGCATGGAAAGAGAAATTCTGGATACTAAACGCAAAGCATTAAAAATTAATCTTGACCCTAGAATTTATGGTACTTTCGCCGAGATTGGGGCAGGACAAGAGGTTTCAAGGAACTTTTTTAATGCTGGCGCAGCATCTGGAACGGTAGCCAAAACCATGTCTGCCTACGATATGACTTTCAGTGATGCAATTTACGGCGCCGAAGCAAGCGGCCGCTATGTAAGTCAGAACAGACTGCTGCAAATGCTCGATCACGAATTCGGACTGCTCAATGAACGATTATCTGGTGAAAAGTACGAAAGCAGAACGTTTTTTGCTTTTGCCGATACGGTTACTACTTTAAATTATAAACGTACCAATGAGCCACATGGGTGGGTTGGACTTCGTTTTCAAAATGAACCTGGCGGAGCGCCGAATGAAATTTACTTCCACGTTCGTTTATTAGATACAGATGTGAGTATGCAACAACGGGTGTTGGGCATCATTGGTGTAAATTTACTTTATGCCGCATTTTACCACAATCAGGATCCCAAGCTAATGGTGGAATCGCTGGCCGATAACCTCACCATTGGCTCAGTTGAAATTGACCTGATTTCAGTTAAAGGTCCTGCATTTCCTGGTGTTGACAATATACTTCTTAATTTGTACATGATTATGAAGGATTTCTCAGCAGCAGCAATCTTCGATGCAGACGCACATCCGCGTCAGGCTAAAGATTTATTATATAAAAAAGATATCATGATTCTGAGGACCAAGTATGGACAGAAATCATTGCCAAACTTTAATTTATTTAATAAAGCTACAGATCAGTTTAAACGTACCAATAAAGTTGAGGATACTAATCTGGCCGTTATGATTGAAGTGTTATTAACAAATGTTTTAACAGATGATCAGGAGACGCCAGATGATATCGATCTGGAAGCGGTGGCCAAACGTACCCAAGACATGTGTGACACGGGGAATATTGTGATTGTATCTAACTTTACCCGCCATAACAGACTGGCGAAATATTTGGCCCGTTGTAAGCCGAAAAGTGTGGGGCTAGCCACAAACATCAATAACCTTAAATTTGTGTTTAATTCTACCAACTTCAAGGGCGAAAATTATTCCGGACAGCTTTTAAGTTATGTGAATGATATGTTTAATACCAATGTACGCCTCTTTGCTTACCCTTTCCTGGATAAAAAAACCAACGAAGTAATTACAACGGCAAATATGCCCATTACACCCGAAGCCAAACCATTATTTGATTTCTTACTGATAAACGGCTACATTACTGATATCAAAGATTACAGCGAAGATGAAGTAAAAACGGTGTAACAATTCGGAGTATTCGTCTTAACAGTATGCAAGTGATGCCCAGTGGGTTAAGGCAGTTTATTTTATTAGACGTTCAATTACACCTTTGAAGCTATCGCTAACGGGAAGCTCTTTTTCGCCTACAAAAACCGCATTTTTACGTATGGCGGTTATCTTTTCAATATTCACAATAAAGGATTTGTGAATTCTTTCAAAATTACCCGGTAACTCTTCTTCAATGGCTTTCATACTCATGCGAACTATAGCAGCCTTCGGACTTGTAAAAGTATGAATCTGAATATAATCCTTTAAACCTTCTATATAAGTGATTTCGGCAAAATTTACCTTCATTAAGCTGTATCCAACATTAACAAACATATAATCTTGCTTAGGCTGATGATGTTGCGTGACAGGCTGCTTAAGCTCAAACAAATCCCTGGCCTTATTACAGGCTTTCATAAAACGATCTAACGATACTGGTTTCATGAGGTAGTCTATAACGTCGAGCGCAAATCCATCAAGGGCATATTGTTTATAGGCAGTAACAATGATAACCATGGGCTTATTAACGAGGCTTTGAATAAATTGAAGGCCGGTAATTCCTGGCATCTGGATGTCGATAAAAATCAAATCGATGGGCTGTTCCTGCATGATCTTATTTGCAGCAAAGGCATCATCACAACTTGCTACTAACTCCAGAAAAGGGATACGACTAATGTTATCTGCCAGTAGTTGCAGCGCTAATGGTTCATCATCAATGGCCAGGCATCTTATCATATCGCTAATTTTAAAGTTAAGTTTACATTGAACCATCCATCATTTTTCTCAACAGCCAGGTGGTGGTTATTTCCATACAATAAATTGAGCCTCCGTGATACATTTGCTAACCCTATACCGGATGCCCCATCTTTTACCTCGTGTTCATCCAGACTGTACTTATTTCGAACCACAAAAGTCAATTTTTCGTCTTCGGTTTTCAAGTCAATAAAAATCTGGGGATTTTGGATCATGCCTACCCCATGCTTAAATGCATTTTCGATAAAAGGAATTAACAACATGGGCTCAATTTCGTCAAAGTCACTTTTAATAGCAATATTTGTTTCAATAGACACTTTCTTCCCAAATCGTTGTTTTTGCAAATCAATATAAGCCTGCAGGTACTCTGTTTCTGTTTTAATAGCAACTTTTTCCTCATCTGTCTCATAAAGCATATACTGCATCAGCCCGGATAGTTTCATCACTGTGGGTTCCAGTTCATTGCTTTTTAAGCGTACCAATGCTACAATGTTGTTTAATACGTTAAAAATAAAATGCGGGCTAATTTGTGAACGAAGAAAGGATAGCTCAGTTTTCATGTTTTCCTGTTCACGCTGCAAAACACGTTTTTCTTCGCTGATTCGGTCAGAAACCATGGTAAACGCCGTACTGGCGGCAATTGTTAACAAGAAAGTTGGCGTATTAAACCAAAGGGTTCTACCTAGGTTAAAGTCTAAATCAGGTAATAAGTTACGAAACAAGAGGGCATGGATTGTTATCGCCATCAGCAATGAGGCAACGAAAAATAAAGCATACAGCAGGTACTTTTTTCTGTAAAAAAAAGCTGGAATCAGAATCATGCTGTTCAGATAGAAAATGGCTATCCAGTAGAAGTAACTGATGAAATTAAGTCTTATAAATTGGGTTTCTTCATAATGAGTAAGCGAACGGGGAGGCCGTCCCCTGTTTACATTTAGAATATACGGTAGTGTAATCAGCACTACCCATACTAAAATGTGCAATGTCAATTTCATCCATTTGTTTGAAAAGTTAATGGTCATTGTTTTTGGTCTGGCAGTCTGCATGGCTAAGTTATTATTTATTCTCTTTTAATGATGATTTGGGATATGAAATAATTTCCTTTGACCACTCTTGCCATAGCAACGGAGTAGTGTATCGGAACAAGTAATCTCTCAACCTACAAGCCCCGATACTGGATTGCTACTCGTATCTTAATGCATCGATCGGATCTAGATTTGATGCTTTCTTAGCTGGATAATAGCCGAAGAAAATACCGGTAACGGCACATACAATAAAGGAAATAACAATTGAGGATTCGGAAATGAGGATTGGCCAGTTCAGGAAGAAAGAAATGAGGTAAGCAGAACTTACGCCCAGAATTACCCCTATAATACCGCCGGTGATACTGATTAAAATTGCCTCTATTAAAAACTGCATTAAAACATCTTGTCCCCGGGCACCGATTGACATACGTAAACCGATTTCCCTGGTACGCTCTGTAACCGATACGTACATAATATTCATTATGCCTATACCACCTATCAAAAGTGATATACCCGCAATTGCAGTCAACAAGACCGTTAACATACTACTTGTCGAGCTGATGGTACTGATCAGTTCAGCCTGTGTACGTACTTGGAAATCATCACTTTCTGCTTCCGTTAATCTATGACTTTCTCTAACCGCATCAGATATTTCGGTTGTAGCAGCGTCACTGCTGGCTTCAGTAGTTGCCGATGCGTAAATGCTTTGCAGATAGTTTGTTGCTGTAATTCTTTTTTGAACTGTGGTATAAGGGGCCAGGATAATATCATCCTGGTCTTGACCAAAGTTACTTTGTCCCTTTGCCTCCAGAACGCCGATCACCTGAAAAGGAATGCTTTTGAACCGGATAATCTGGCCAATCGGATTACTTCCATCAGGGAAAAGGTTATCAATAACTGTTTGCCCCAGGATACAAACCTTTGCGAAGCGCTTTACATCTTTATCTGAAAACAAAATTCCGTCGTTCAACTTCAACTGCCGGATATTGATATAATCAGTGCTTACCCCGGTGATGGTAGTAGGCCAGTTATACGCACCTTTAATCGCCTGCCCGCTGGTAGATACTACAGGAGATAAACCATTGATGTTTTTTGACTGTAGTTTTTCAATGGCGGTGACATCTTCCATCTTCAAAGTCTGTATGCTGCTTCCCTGTAAACGAACGCCTCCGGGCTCGTTACTTTGCGGCATAATGGTGATCGTATTGGAACCCATTCCCGAAAGTGACGACCTGATGCTTTGCTTCGAACCTTCACCAATTGCCATCATGGCAATTACCGCTGCAACCCCGATGATTATGCCCAGCATGGTTAAGAATGCACGGAGTTTGTTTCGCTGCAATGCTAAGAAAGCAATTCTTAATAAATTTAAAATGGCCATGTTTTCATTAATTAATAATCATCTGACTCCGGTAAACTGTCTAAAGCTTCCCTTGCCGAGCGCTGATTGGTATTTATACTGTCCTTTTGTATTTTTCCATCTCTCAGCATAATTGTTCTGGTGCTGAATGCGGCAATATCAGGCTCGTGTGTGACAAAAACGATAGTCTTTCCTTCCTTATTCAATTCTTGCATCAATGCCATAATTTCGTATGACGTACGGGTATCCAGGTTTCCCGTTGCTTCATCAGCCAGTATCATCACCGGATGATTAACCAATGCCCTTGCTATCGCCACCCGTTGCTGTTGTCCACCCGAAAGCTGACTTGGCGTATGATCAAAGCGCTCTGCTAGCTTTACCGATTCGAGTGATTTTATCGCCCTGTTTTTTCTTTCTTCTGCAGAGATGCTTTTATTGTAAAATAATGGCAATTCTACATTTTCCAAAGCCGAAGTTCTGGGCAAAAGATTGTAAGCCTGGAATACGAAACCAATTTTTGTGTTTCTTAATCCGGCAAGTTCATCACGGTTTAAACTCTTTACGTCAACACCGTCAAGCAGATAATCGCCATCGCTCGGTTTATCCAAACAACCTAGAATGTTCAGGAGTGTCGTCTTACCCGATCCGCTGCTGCCCATGATGGTTACAAACTCGCCCGCCTTGATATCGAAAGTGATACCTTTCAGCGCCCGCACCGTTTGGTCGCCCATCACAAACTCACGCTTCAAATCCTTTATATCTAATATTTTTTGTTCCATTATTTTTTCCTGTTGCCGCCCGGACGTTTGGGCATGAAAGGACTCGATTGAGCCTGACTTGCTGCTTCGCTTTTGCCCATGGCTTGTGAACCCGTAATAATAATATCCGATGATGTTAAACCTGATATAACTTCAATGTGAGTATTATCATTTAAACCTGTTTTAATCTTTTTCTGAACCAATTCGTCTGCGCTTTTCTGCACCCAAACATAGGCTTCATCTGCAGCGGCAGGCTTTTTATCCGCATTAACCCAGGTCATTTTGTACTTGGCATTCAAAGTTGAATCGGGACTATATTTAGCTGCCTTAGCTGATATAAGCAACGCATTATTTACTTCTTTAGTGAAGATGGTAATGTTCGCAGTCATTCCGGGCTTCAGCTTATTATCATTATTAGAGGTATTAATGATAGTTGTATAAGTAACCACATTGGATGATATAGTCGGGTTTAACCTGATTTCCTCAATAGTTCCTTTAAAGGTGTCATTCAAAAAAGCGTCTACCGTAAAAGTCGAACGCTCACCTTTAGCAATATTACCTACATCGGCCTCATCTACCGACGCTTCAACCTGCATCTTGGTCAAATCTTTGGCGATGCTAAAGATGGTAGGCGTACTAAAACTGGCTGCAACCGTTGTACCTTCACTTACGCTTCTGGATAGTACAGTTCCATCAATAGGAGAGTAGATACTGGCAAGTGACAAGTTTTTCTGTGCTGAAGCCAGCTGCGCTTTAATACTGTTTACTGAGGCTTTAGCGGCGTTAATGGTATATAAAGCATTGTCATAATCTGCCTTACTAACCGCACCAACCTTGTATAAGTTGCTTTGTCGGCTAAAGTTACCTTGTTGATAAACCAAGGCACTCTGTGCGCTCACCAGATTAGCCTGGTATTGATTTACTGATGCTTCGAACAGCGTTTTATCAAGTTCAGCCAGTAGTTGCCCTTTTTTTACCTTTGAGTTGAAATCGGCATATAGCGTTTTAATTGTTCCTGATACCTGGGTACCCACCGCGACGGTATCAACTGGCTGAACTTTACCTGTTGCTGTAACGTTTTCAGAGATATAACCTATACTTGGTTTTTCTGTTTGAAGCACAACAACCTGCTCCGTTTTTCGGAGGGCGAAGTACCAGACGGCAAAAGCTGCTATTGCTATGCCGATGATGATAAATATGGTTTTCTTCTTCATGATTAAATATTAAATTGATCCGGCAATAGCCATTACCATGTTTTAATTAGTTATTGGAACTCCTGTATAAAAATTATATATTTTGGTGTATAAACTGGCCGTATATTTTGCCTGAACGAAAGCCTGCAACGCCTGCACATATAAATTCTTCTGCTGGAGATTCTCAACGATGTTATTAGTGCCTTCCTTTAAAGCCGCATTTGAAATTCGCAGCGCTTCACTGGTATAGGTGAACTGTTCCTGAGCAGCCGCAAACTGGCTATTGGCGTTTTGTACATTAATGTAAGCCCGCTCCACATTCTGCGTGAGCGTGGTTTTTGAATCTAATAGCGACAAACGAGCCTGTTCAATATTAATATTCGCTTTCGCCACATTGGTCTTTGTTACTCTTCTATCGAAAATCGGTATAGATAATGTCAGCCCCAGATTCTGATAAAAATTGTTGTTAAGCTGATACGAATAACTACCTGCACTATTGTTGCTATATCCGGTATACAGTGAACCGCCCAGGCTCAATGTTGGCCTTAAGGTCGATTTGGCTTTTGCCAGTTCAATATTCTGAAGCTGAATGTTTAGTTCTCCGCTTTTGATTTCAGGTCGCGTTCTCAATGCTTTATCCTGTGCCGACGCCAGGTTATCTAAAACCTGTGGTGTTTGTACAGAATCGGCACTGACTTCAAACGCTTCTGAAGTGGGAATTTGCAGCAATTGTTTCAGTGTTAAGATATTTTGTTGCAAAGTGTTCTGAGCTGCAACTAAAGTATATTTATCATTTGCATAAGTAGCTTGTAATTGTAAAAGGTCTTTCTTCGCGATCGTGCCAAATTTAAATTGTTGCGCTGATTGTTTTACCTGTGCTTCACTTGTCGAAAGTAGATCCTTAAGGTAAGTGATATTTTCTCTCGCCAGAAGAATATTTAAATAGGCTTGCGTGATGGATATGGTAATGTCGTTCTTTGCCGCCTCAACAGATAAGTTCGCCGTTTGTACACTTAGTTCTTTTGCTTTAATATCATTTTTTAAATAGCTTCCATTATATAACGTTAAATCTGAGCTTAGCCCTAAGCCACTGGTGTTCTGCAACCCGGATTTATAATTCGTTATCGCCTGGGATACATTACCAGTCAGATTTGGAAGAACAGCAGATTTGGATGCGATTAAACTTTGCCCTGCAGTTTGTGCTGTTAACTTTAGCGTATTGATGCTGATATTTTTTTCCTTTGCGTATTCAATAGCCGTTTTTAAATCCCATACTTTTGGAACTTCCTGCGCCTTCGTTATGTACGCGACAGCAAGGAGCGTAAGTATAATAATATATTTAATGTATTTGCTCATGGCGAATAAATTTTGTGTCGTTTTATGATCTGATTAACACAAAAATATATCCTCAAAGCATGTCAGTTTTTCAAATGAGACACAGGGACGAATTGTTGAGACGTAAGTCTAAAATTATGAGATATCGGAATGATGATGTACATCTCTTTGCTGTACTCTTATTCGTTAGGGTGAGCGATTTTTGTATAATTGGAGTTAAGAGATTTCAGTTTTGGATGTTTTAATAGTTGTCCACCTGAATTCAAGTGTCATTGGCATGCACGGCTTAAGACAGGCTTTAGACGAAGATTTGAAATGGTTGATCTAGTGGTTCGAATAGCACTTACTTAAAGCGAAAGCAATTGCGTCCCGGATCCATTAACAGTTAAACTATGCTTCAATCCACACCTTAATGCAAAGTTGTTTCTTTGATGTCCAACCGGAAAGTCAAAAGCAATTGGATAGTTGTATTCCTTAACTTTTTCAAGAACGATGTCGTAAACGTCTTTACCGAACTCCTCGCCGGCGTCATCAGGTTTCACTTTGAACCCACCAATAATCAGTCCGCGAAGGTTTTCCAACTTGCCGCTTCGCTTTAAATTCCATAGCATTCTGTCAATACTGTAAAGGTATTCCCCGGTATCTTCAATGAAAAGAATTTTATTCTTCGTATCTAAATCTGAGTTGCTTCCTGCCAGTGTCTCAATAATGCTTAAATTTCCTCCAACCAGAATCCCTTCAGCCTTTCCGTAGCGGTTTTTGGAGTGAGCAGGTGCGTTATAGTGCATTTGAGCTCCTGATAAAGCATTTTTTATTGAAAGAATAGTTTCAATTTGTATCGGCTCCGCCTTCACCCAATCACTTGGGAAGCTATTGCACATTTTAGAATGGATAGATGCTATTCCATAATTTTTTGCCAGATGGCAGTGAAGAACCGTGATATCACTGAATCCGATAATCCATTTGGGATTTTTTCTGAATGAAGAGAAGTCCAGTCGGTCAATAATCCTCACAAAACCGTACCCTCCACGGGCACACATAATCGCTTTTAGGTTAGGGTCATCAAGCATAGTCTGAAAATCCGACATTCGCTCTTCATCAGTTCCGCCATAAGTATAGTCGCGCTTGCCAATGGTTTTACCTATCTTTATATTAAAACCCCAGCTTTGCATCTGCAAAACTGAAGGCTGAATCTCTTCTGGCGATATGTATCCCGCGGGACTGCTGATTCCTATTTCATCTCCATTTTTGAGGTATGAAGGAACCTTAAAAGCTGAGCTTTCTTCTGCATTCGTGCGGGCCAGTATTTTAAAATTAGGAAAGAGAATCACAGATGCAATAAACGAAGAAAGGAAATGTTTTCTTTTCATTCTAATCAAAAAGGATTAATTTAAGCTAATATAAGATTAAATTTTATGGACCAAGAGAAAAGGGATTTATATCCATAAATCCCTTTTTTAAACCAAACAAATTAATCTGTAAAAGATTAGTATAATGTGAATTATATAAGTAACCAGGATTCAAAAAAAAAGTTTTAACATTTCAGAAAAATTTGACAAAAGTTGAAAAAAGTTAAGGCTATCCCTCGCGGATAGCCTTTGCTAACAACAAAACAAATATAAGATAACCAAATCTTACCTGACTTTGAGCAGAAATCAGGGAAAGTGATATGAAAACACTTAGTGGCCTAGTAATGGATTCGAACCATTGTGTAAAAGTTTATGAAACTTCAACCTTCCAATCGGTCAACTGGCCGTGCATGCTAAACAGGTTTAAGCGATAAAAAATCTTTCAGTTCTATAATCTCCTCCCGAATAATCGTATCTTCATCTTCGAGTGCTCCACGCTCATTTCGCTCGATATCCAAATCTTTGACAGAATTTGCAAAAATTGGATACTCCTCAATTGCCGGGTATTGAAAATAGATTGACATGATCTCCTGCGTTTAATTGTTTAACATATGATTTAGTTATTGATTAAGGTTCAGCAAATATATAAATAAGAATATAATATCTACCTATTTAGTAGTCTAATGTTGAGTAAATTTTGTAATTTACTGTTTATCAGTGCATTATTTTTTTGTAGGTGTCTCCAAATCCGTATTTATCGCTGAAATTGAGGTCGCAAATCTTCTGAAATGGCTTTTTCATGATAACGAATTATGGCTAATAAGATTGATATTCAGGCTGTTTCTCACTATTCTTTTCTTCACATTCAATTCATTTTCTGAAAAGCTAATTATTTTAAGGATATTTGCATTTTAAAACATTAACATAGTACACGTGTCATTAGATAAATTAAAACTAAGTAAGTCGCTTGTTGCTTCAATGACTGAAGCAGGATTTCTGGCTCCTAAGGAAATTCAGGCAAAATCAATGTCCAGAATTTTAGGCGGTCATGATGTAATTGCAATTGGGCCGGAAGGAGCAGGGAAAACAACAACTTATGTTTTAGCAACATTGATGAAGTTAAAGTATGCTTTCGAGGAAGCGCCAAGAGCTTTGATTCTTGTTCCTGATATTGAGCATGTTGACCATGTACTGGATCAATTCAAGTTACTGAACAGGAACAGCACCTTCAGAATTTTAGGGATTGACAGTCGTGGAACCATAGACAATCAAATGAATGAAATCACAGATGGATGTGATATTATTGTTGGAGTACCGGACCGTGCACGTGCCCTATATCTCAAATTGGCATTAAACACCAATAAAATTCAGTTGTTTATTGTAGATAATGCTGAGCTGATCGTTAAAAAAGGTTTACAGTTGCCGGTTGTAGAATTGGCTAACAGCGCATATAAATCTCAACATCTTGTATTTACAGAACTGATGCATTCAAAACTTGAGCACATGATTTCACCATTCATGAAAGATTCTGCGACAACAATAGAAGTTGATGATATTGGTGAAAAACAGGCAGAGGTTTACCCTCAGATGTTATATCAGGTCCCAAATTTCAGAACCAAGCTTAATCTCCTTACCATTTTACTCGATGATAAGGATGTGTTCGATAAAGTTGTTGTATTCGTAAATACGCGTTTAACAGCACAGACTGTTTTCAAAAACTTCGAAAACAAACTTGAAAACGCTGTGAGTATTTATCGCCCTTTGTTCTTTGATGATTTTGGATTTGACGAAATTGAGGATTTCAAGGACAATGACCAGTCAAGAGTATTAATCGTAGCCAATGAAAATGCCGGCGAACTGGATATATCCGGAATTCCGATTATTCTCCACTTTGATTTACCTGAGCAAAAAGAAGTGCTAATTCATCGCATAGTTAAACAAGGAGACGATGAAGTCGTAGCCATCGCTTTTTCAACAGACATTGAATTAATCGAGGTGAAGAAGATAGAACAGGCAGTAGGTGAGCGCATGGAGGTAATGGAGTTGCCAGAAACACTTAAAATAGCGGATGTGGCTCCAAAGACAAATAAAAAGAAACATGGTGAAGAAGATACTTCCGATCGTGGAGCAGCTTTTCATGATAAAAAGGCCAGTAACCTTAAAGACTATAATTATAGTGCTGGCATGAAAGCTAAAATGACCTGGAAGAACAAAAAAGGGCTATCCTAAAAAATTATATTCAAGTTTTGTAGAAAAGGAACGCCAATAATTCTCAGCGTTCCTTTTTTTATTATACTGCCGTAACCCGAACCTCTATATTTCCCTTAACGGCTTTTGAATAGGGGCAGGCTCTGTGCGCCTTATCTGCAAGTTGTTGCGCTTCTTCATGCGATATACCTGGTATATGAACATCCAGATCTGCTGATAACACAAATGAATTTCCATCTTTATTGAAGGATACAAGTACTTTAACTGAGGCTTCACTAACATCTACACCATCACGTTCAGCAACTGAACCTAAGGCGCCCAGATAGCAGGGACCCCATGCGGCTGCGAATAATTCTTCAGGATTCGTAGCGCCACCCTGACCTCCGAGTTCTTTCGGTTTTCGAAGTTCGAAATCTAAAATCCCGTCTCCCGACTTAACATGACCATCTCTTCCACCCGTAGCTGTTACTTCAGCCGTATATAGCTTTTCCATAATTTTCTTTAATTTTTTAATGCATAGTCAATAACAAACCGGCGCCTGCATTGTTTAGTTTTTGACCTATGCCTTCAGTGTTCACTTCATTTTATAAGTATTTCATGTAAAAAAGTGATATTCGGTACAGCAGTCTCGGTAATCATAAATGAGTGATACTTTAAAGAAGGATAACTCATAGGATTCTGTAAGTCAGTAGGTTGTTTTGTGTAAGTTGCATTTATAGGGAGTTGATTTTTCATAACATCGATATTGTAATATATCATTTGGTGTAAAAAATATCGGTCTTCTATTGACGCTAACACGCTCGATATACTAAAATAATATTTTTACATTATAACTATTTAAATCGTTCCCGTTGATTAAAAGAGTTTTTTTAGTGTTACTCGTTGCCTGTATAGCGATGGTGACCAAAATGTATGCGCAATCCTGTCCGGAGAACATTGGTTTTGAATATGGAAATTTTCAGAATTGGAAAATCTATGCGGGTTTTACAAACGACAAAGGTGTCATGACGATTAATCAGATTGACAATCCGGTGTCGGGAAGGGAGAATATTGTCACAGATAAAGATGCAAGAGACATATATGGTGGATTTAAACTGGTACCTGAAAATGGAGGGAACTTTTCGGTTAAGCTGGGGAACAATGGTACCGGCGGTCAGGTTGATCAAATCTCTTATCTCATAAATATTCCTGCCAACAGGCCAGAATTCACGTTAACCTACCAATACGCTGTAGTACTGGAGGATCCTAATCATTTAAACGAAGAACAACCCCGTTTTATAGCACGGGTAAAAGATCTCGAAACCAATCAATACATACCGTGTGCTTCATTTGAATATGTCGCCACCTCAGATCTTCCCGGATTCCAGAAGGCGAAGTCTAACGCAACGGTGATATATAAGGAATGGACCCCGGTAACCATCAACCTTTCCGGTTACCAGGGAAAACAGTTGCTGATTGAGTTCATAACTTCCGATTGTACACTTGGTGGCCATTTTGGATATGCCTATGTCGATGTCAATAACCTTTGCGGGGAATTAATCGTAGGAAATACTTATTGCAAAAGAACAGAGGAATTGAGCATGTCCGGACCAAGTGGTTTTCAAACCTATACCTGGTATAACGAAGACCGTTCTGTTAGATATGGATCAGGACAATCCATTACGATAAAGCCCACCCCAGCCGAAGGTTCCAAAGTTATTCTTGATGTTGTTCCCTATACCGGTTTTGGTTGCCCAAGCTCCATAAGTACAGTCATCCATAGTGTCGATTATCAAGTTCAGGTATCGGCACAAAACAGGGTTTGTCAAAATGCTGAAATTGATCTCACCAGTTCATCTTTTATCCTGAATAAACTTGCCAGCTTTACCTATCTGGCCTACGCCGATAAAGATTTAACACAGCAATTGACGGGTTCCACCAAAATCTCTCAAAACAGTACCTTCTATATCAAAGCAACCAATTTTAGCGGGTGTGAAAGCGTGAGCCCCATTCTTATTTCCGTGTTTGATATGGCCGATATCACCGTAAAAAACCCCGATCCTGTCTGTTATAATGAAACTGTAGACATTACGCTCGATGGGTTATATTCAAAGTCATCAGAAATCACACGGAGTTATTTTGCAGATAAAGAAGCCTTAAAACCAATCGAGGATCCTAAGCACATCAAAACATCAGGTACCTACTACGTGAAGCTGACAACCAACATGGGCTGTAGCAAAATATTACCGGTTCAAGTGAACATTAACCCTATTCCTGTTCTTAAAATCACAAATCCTGCTGCAGTTTGTTTCCCTTCGGTTGTTGATATTACCAACAACAGTGTTTTTGAGGGGAGCGACAATACTTTTAGTTACAGCTTCTATCAGGATGAAAACCTCTCTATTCCGTTAACAGAAAGCAAGAGCATAACCAAAGGCGGTAATTATTATGTAAAAGCAATAAATTCCAGAGGATGTATGGTTAGCGGTAAAATTGTGGTGATCATTAACGAGTTGCCGGTGCTTTCAGTCAAAGATCCAGGCGCAGTTTGCTTTCCGGAGAAACTTGATATCACAGATGCCAGCTTGTACAACGGAAGTACTGAAAAACTAAACTACAGTTATTACTATGATGAAGCACTGCTGAACAAAATCGGAAATCCAAGGGCGATAAGCCAAAGCGGAGTTTATTACATCAAAGCGGTTAACGCTTCAGGATGTTATGCTACAGGAAGTATTCACGTAACAATAAATACCCCACCAACCATAGTTTTAAATAAGCCCAAACCAATCTTTGATTCGGAATTTGTCGACTTGACCGCCGCGAACATTATTAAAGGAAGTAAAGATTTCGAAAAAGTGAGCTACTTTGAAGATGCCTCTTTAAGACATCCATTGTCAAATCCATCTAAAGTTAATAAGGCAGGCATTTACTACATTGCACTTCAGAATGAAAAGGGATGTATAGTTTCTGCACCAATAGAACTCGACATTCTTCCAACACCTAAAATCATTGTGCCTACAGCGTTTACTCCCTATAAGGAAACGAACAACAGACTATATCCTTTTTTGGTGAGTGTTCAGAAACTAACCAGCTTTAAGGTCTTTAATAAATGGGGAATCTTGGTATATCAAACTGAAACATTGGCAAACGGAGGATGGGATGGTCAGTTTAAAAGTAAAATGCAACCCTTGGAAACCTTCTCCTGGTTTGCAGAAGGGGTAGACACGTTTGGAGGTAAAGTTCAATCGACAGGAAAAACCATATTAATATTATAATGAAAAGAGCGGTACTTATTTTATTAATTTCTTTCGCAACATTATGTTGCACGGCTCAGGATCCAAAGTTTTCGCAGTACTTCGCAGCGCCATTAACCTTAAATCCAGCATACACGGGCTTTTTTGATGGCGAATACCGTATAGCTGCAAACACCCGTCAGCAATGGGGAAATTTAGGAGATCCTTATAATACGTACAGCGTTTCCGGAGATGTAAAGCTAGTTGAAGATGAAAACTTTACCAATAGTGTCTTCAGTTTAGGATTAAGTGGGTTGTTTGACGAATCTTTTAACAAAGTGCTGAAATCACAGTATATCAGTGCCAGCTTTTCTTATTACCAGTATCTTGATGTTGAGCATAAATTTAAGTTTGGCCTCGCGCCGCAGGTATCCTATGTATCCAGGTATCTCGACTACAATAAACTCACTTTCGCATCACAATATAGCGACGGTGGATTCGATCAGTCCATGCCGAATTACCTGGATATTAAGAATGATAAAACCAGTTATTTTGACCTGGCTATAGGCGCTAATTTTTCTGCGAATTTCGAGCGCACAAGCTTTGCTTTCGGATATGCGCAGTATCACTTGAACAAGCCTCAGGAAAGCTTACTAACCAGCGGTAGCGAGCTTGTCGCTTCGAGGAAAACGGCTACGGCAAGCATGCTTTATCTGTTAAATAATAACATTGATCTTAACCTCACAGGTGTTTATAACGTTCAAAAGAACAACAATGATGCAATCATGGGAACCGTAATCGGACTAAAACCTAATGAGGACACTAAGATGAAGCTTAATTTTGGCCTGTGGTATAAATTTAATGAGGCTTCGTTCTATCCTTATCTTGGGGTAGGGATGGGCAACATTAGCGCCGGAATAAACTATACTGTTTATGGAAACAAGCTGCTCAGTGCTACACCGCGTACCTATGAACTTTCTTTCATTTACCGTCACAATAATTTCAAGGGTTTTAAAGTTCCCTGCCCAAAATTCTAAATGATGAAAAATACCCTATATATACTTTTATTAATATTATCTGGTACAATTGCGAATGCTCAACAGCGCAAAATAAGTATCGACTACCAGTATTTTCGCGATGTTAAAAATTATTACGCATACGATTTATTCCGCTACTCAGGCAGTCCCGACAATCAAGTAATGCTTAATTTCACCACAAATGCTGCATTCAAAAAAATAGAGAAGATTTACATTGTGGCTGGTGATGTGGAGATTAAACTTAAATTCAGACAAAGGGATGAAGTAGTTAAATCTGATAATCCCGAACAGAAATTTTATCCGGTAGCTTTTGATATAGATAACCTGTTAGAGAATAAGCTGGACTGTCAATCCCGGATTGTTTTTAAGCTCGATAATGGTATTTCGTACACTTTACCGTTCAACTGGTGTAATGCATTGCTTACAAAACCTAAATCTTGATCTTAGCCGATAATTTATAGAGGTCGTAAGCCACCTTCTGAATCAAATCAAATTGTTCAGGCACTAAATCTTCACCCTTTTTGATCATGAGCCCGCTATCACTTATTCTGATTAAAGGAACATTATCTGTTGTAGTTTTATTGAGGTTCAGGTTCTCGATGGCCATGTCAAACAGATAGTCTGTATTTCCCGACATTGGTTTTAGGGCATCAAAATTATCGAAAATAAATTCATGCTCTTTATTGTACAGCGATAGGGTAGCAATATAAGACGACAACAAATGATTTAGAGTAGTGAATTGATGCACTTCTTTAATGAACAACTGTTTGCTCTTAGGTTCAGAAAACATTCTTTGAAATAAGGAAGCCAGATTGGCTGTGCTTACGTAAACTTCCTTTCTCGCCAGCTTGTATTCCGTTCTGTTATAATTTTTCTCAAAGTACAATCTGGCTACCTGCTCATAATAGGCTTTATTGGCTTTCAGTATATTGATCATTGCTTCCTTCAGTTTCTCATGTTCCCAGGTTGGAAACAGTGAGTAGCTCGCCAGCAGCGCAATACCAGATCCGATAAACGTGTCATATATTCTTTCCCGCGCCAGTGCAATGGACCCCATACCCAAAAAATCAAATAAGATCAGGATATAAGGGGTCATGAAAAGCACACTCACCACGTAGTTTTTTCGCTGGAAACTGTAACTTCCGATCATGCAGATCAGTAAAATGACAAACAAGGTATGGCGATCGTCGATATAGGTAAGTACACCCATACCTACAAACGCCCCAATGGTTGTGCCGATAAGTCGCTGATAATTGCGCTCTTTTGTGAGGCTGAAACCCGGTTTGGAAATCACAAGAATCGTAAGTAAAATCCAGTAACTGTGCGAGAAATTCAATACCTCTGCCACAATAAAACCGAGCATCATAACAACTGTTACCCTTAGCGAGTGCCTGAAGGTAGACGAACTATAAGTCAGGTTGTCTTTAAAAAGATCAATATCAAATTTTTGCCGGGTAACAAACTTATCTCTGTCAACTTCAGCCTGACGAATATCCTTGCTGGTTCTGATTTTAAAATAACTGTAAATGGTTTTAACCCTGGCTAGAATATTTTCAATATTTACTTCAATGTTTTTAAGGGCGATGATGCCTATTGTACTATATTTCTGGTCAGTATTCTCTCGCTCAAGCTGATTAATCTTAATCTTTAATCGCTCAATTTCAATTAACAACCGTTTTGAAAGATTGGGCTTTCCGCCACTTTTAAGTGCAAAGGCAATATCATCAAGTGCATAAGATATCCGCTTAATCGCCATCTCATAATCCTTCAGAATACCAGCTTTGTCAAATTGTTCGTGAAGCTGCTGGTAATTGTAATATGTCGACATTACCTGCTCAAACAAATCAACCATATCTACAAATACCAGGAGTAGAAAACGCCCTTCAGGACTTGAATCCCTTACAATTTCCCGCGTTCTGAATAATAGCTCCCTTACAGCATCCTGTTTCTCATGTACAGAAACCTGCAGCTGAAGCAAATCAGCATAGGTCTTGTCATAATTGGTGTTTTGATGGTAAAACTTCGCCTTTTCCCTTAAAAATTCCGCTACTTCCCATATTGAATCGCTTAATGATTGCTGAAGTAAACGGAAGGGGCGTAGCCTGTAAACAAAATAACTTAAGCCAGTATACCACACGCTTCCGGCCAATACCAGAAAGGAGTGCCTGATCACGTCTTGCCAGGGTCTGATATCATCGATGCTTAATACAATAATCAGTAACACGGCCGTACCAACAGATGCCGCTCTTACACCGTAAATATAGAACATCGAGAAGATAAAACTCGAGGCTGCCAGTAACGCTGCAATGAAATAATGGTTTTTATTGGTTAAGCCTGTTAAAATGGAGAATACAAAAATCAGAACCGTTGTAACCAGCATTGCATTGCGTCTGTGAACCATTGGCCCCGGAGTGTCAACAACACTCACACATAGGGCACCCAGGGAAAGTGTCATGCCATATTTAAGCATTCCAAACTGAGCCAGAATTAATGAAGGTAGCAGCACACCAATCGTAATGCGCAGCCCATCTGCGAAATACGTACTCAATAAAAAATCTTGTATATTTCTAATGGGTTGCCTGATCTGCATGGTACAAAAATAACATAATACCATCGCTTTTTGTTGGCGCAAAAATTTAACTTTTTACTGAATTCTCAGTTTTTAAGCAGAAAACTGTTAAAGCGCTGATTGTCATGTTGATAAAATTTGTTAGTAACCCAAAGATCCAGAAATGTGAACAACAGAGCTGATGTTGGTTTAAAAGGATTGATGGCCGGTTTTTTTTTGTTTAAAGTGTTGATAAACAGCAAATATTGGTAAATAAAATTGTTTATAAAACAAATGCTTTTTTATTTGCTTTTCTACAGCAAGTGTACTAAATTAGATCATATCAAAAACGAAGTACTTTGAATTCTGAAAACGTCCAAAAGAAATAAAGAGCCGAAAGGCCCCTATCTCGGACAGTTTACATAGGAAAACAATCAACTGAAATGGGTCAAACCATTAACAGCATATGGCTTATCTTCGGAAAAGCATATTAGAGATTGCACAGGCCTAAACAGAGATTATCGAAAGCTAAGCAGTTTAAGGACTTAATAGACGGAGATAAATTTTCACGTATCGCAAAAGCTTTAAGCCTAACGATAACGGAAAGATCAGCGTATTTAAAATTTGATGCCTTAATCGAAGCTATGGCTTACATTGAGGTTAAAAACGGGGAAACTGAATCGAAAGAAAATAGGCCCCGTTTTTTATTTATAAAGCATTTCGTCGCTCTCCATAGCACTTCGATCGCATGATGCCGAGGGTTGTGAAAATCCGTAGCCATTTACAGAACTGATGATAACTTAATTCTATTATATCACAGGTAATTCTCTCTGTAAATCACTAAATTTACTTATGGCTAAAAAAAGTAAATCAGATTCTAAATCCGCTAAAAAGATTTTTGTACTGGACACTTCCGTTATTCTTTACGATCACAATGCGCTAAATAATTTTCAGGAGCACGATGTTGCCATACCCATTCAGGTTCTCGAAGAACTGGACAATTTTAAGAGCGGTAACGATACCCGAAACTTTGAAGCACGCAGCTTTATAAGACTGATCGATAAAACGTCAAAAGAAAAACTCATCAGCGATTGGATCTCAATGGGTGCTTACGGTTCTGGAAAATTTAAAGTCATCCTGAATGAAACACCTCTAAAAATTGATGCAGAACAGATTTATGGAAAAGGCAAAACCGATCATAAAATTCTAAATGCGGCTTTAAGTTTAAGAGAAGAAAACCCTGATAAAAAAGTTGTACTGGTTTCGAAAGATATTTGCCTGCGGCTGAAAGCCAAAGCCCTCGATTTATTTGCAGAAGATTACGAAACAGGCAAAATCAAGAATGTTGATGAGCTATACGCCGGTAAAACAGAGTTACTGAACTTCGATATTGATATTATTGATCAGCTAAAACAAGATAAGGTAATTGAAGTGCCCGATAACGCACTGTCCCTTAAAATTGGAAATCACTTTTATATACTGAAGAATAAGCGTAAATCAGCAAATGTTTTCTATAACCATCAGTTAAAAACATTCTCTTCCGTTTCAACTGATGCCATCTTCAGGATTAAGCCAAAAAATATCGAACAGGCATTTGCCATTCACGCACTGCTCGATCCGGATATTAGCCTGGTAAGCATTCAGGGCAATGCCGGAACAGGAAAAACGTTGCTCGCTATCGCCAGCGCACTAGAGCAGCGTAAACACTTCAGGCAAATATTTGTAACCCGCCCAATCGTTTCATTAAGCAACAAAGACATTGGCTTTTTGCCAGGAGATGCAAAATCAAAAACAGATCCTTTTATGGCTCCCATCTGGGATAATTTACGCTTCATTAAGGAACAGTTTATTGGCGACGATAAGATGTCTGGGAAAATTGATGAGCTTATTTCTTCAGAAAAAATAGCCATTGCACCGCTGGCATTCATCCGTGGACGAACCCTAACCAAAATATTCTTCATTGTTGACGAAGCACAAAACCTGACACCACACGAGGTGAAAACCATTATCTCCCGGGCAGGGGAAAATACAAAAATCGTATTTACAGGTGATATCTATCAAATCGACACGCCATACCTGGATGCGGAAAGTAACGGACTTTCTTACCTGATTGAAAATGCCAAGAACCATCCGCTATATGCACACATCACCTTGCAAAAAGGTGAAAGAAGCGAATTGGCTAACCTAGCTAATGCCTTGCTTTAATGATATTTTCTTAACGACCTAAGGGCTATGAATAATCCGATTAAAGTCAATACAGCACTTAGTATAAATGGTGCGCCCGGAAAATACACCCGCGCCTTACCTTCTATAAAATAGGCAAAAATATGTGTCATTGCCCAGGGTGCAAATATTGCAGCGAGACTTTGCAAACCCGTTAAAACACCTTGCATTTCGCCTTGTGCATTTGCCGGAATCTGGTTCGATATTAAACCCTGCATGGCCGGTCCGCCGATTCCAGCAAGCCCATACGGAAGCATAAAGGCAAACATCATCCAACCTTTCGTTGCAAAAGCAAAAGCCACAAAGCCGATCACGTATAATATCAAACCAAAATAAACCGCTTTTTTATCTCCGATTTTAGGCAAAATGATCCTGATCAATCCACCCTGAACAACACCAATCACCAAACCAACAAAGCCGAGGGAGTAACCCACCCATGAAGCATCCCAGTTGAATTTTTCCATAGTGTAGAATGTCCAGTTCGATTGTACGGAATGACTGGCGAAGTAAAGCAGAAACAAAGTAATCATCAGTCCCAGTAATGCCGGATACTTTCCGATACTCCTTAATGAGCCAATTGGATTTGCCCTTTTCCATTCAAAAGGTCTCCGTTTTTCAACAGGTAAAGATTCAGGTAATATAAAATACCCATACAGCCAGTTAATCAGAGACAGTGCTGCTGCAACCATGAAAGGCACCCTGGTACCAAAATGACTAAAGGCGCCCCCTAAAACCGGTCCTAAAATAAACCCTACTCCAAAAGCAGCACCAACCAGACCGAAATTCTGTGCCCGCTTTTCAGGTGCCGACACATCTGCAATATATGCCTGGGCAGTGGTGAAACTCGCACCGGTAATCCCGGCGATGATTCTGCCCACAAACAACCATATAATAGAAGGTGCGAAGGCCAGGAAAATATAATCGATGCCCAGTCCAAATAAAGAGCTCAACAAAACCGGGCGTCTGCCAAAGCGATCACTCAACGCACCTATAATAGGAGAAAAGATAAATTGAACTGACGCATAAGCCAGAGTAAGCCAGCCGCCATACTCAGCAGCCAATCCAAAGCCTCCGCCCGTAAAATCTTGTATAAGTTTTGGCAAAACCGGAATGATAATCCCGAACCCCGTGAAATCAATCAGGAGGGTTACCATAATAAAGCTCATTGCAGATTTCGTTTCTTTTGCCATTATCGTAAAGGTTTGAAACAAAAGTATCAGAAATAGTTTAAATTGTAAATTTTAGTTCCATAAACCCTATTTAAGCTTACTGGTATGCCTAACCTGAAATCTACCTTTATTATCAACCCGGTCTTCACGTCATCCAGTTTTTTTAGAATACGAAACGCCTTAAACTGGCCTTCAGTAAATTAAAATTTTGCCGGAGTTGAAAAACCTATATCGAAGGCCAAAACTTTTCCACAATGCCTTATTCCGCTATATTTTTGCTAAATTCGCAAGGTTATATAATACCCTTTTTTAAAAGTCGTCTTCAAACACGAGAATAATAATTTATGGCAGAAGATTTAGAGAATCAACAAAACGACAAAATCATTCAAATTAATATAGAGGAACAGATGAAGTCGGCCTACATTGATTATTCAATGTCGGTAATCGTATCAAGGGCTCTGCCTGATGTACGCGATGGATTGAAACCTGTACACCGCCGTGTGCTATATGGCATGTTGGGCTTAGGTGTTACCAGTGGTAAGCCTTACAAAAAGTCCGCTCGTATCGTTGGTGAAGTTTTAGGTAAGTATCACCCTCATGGTGATGCCTCAGTATACTTTACTATGGTTCGTATGGCTCAGGATTGGAGTTTACGATACCCAATGGTCGATGGACAAGGTAACTTTGGTCACATTGATGGTGATTCGCCGGCAGCAATGCGTTATACAGAAGCAAGGTTCAGTAAACTTGCCGAAGAAATGGTTGCCGATATCAATAAAGATACCGTTGATTTCCAGTTCAACTTCGATGATACGGAACAAGAGCCTACAGTGTTGCCTTCAAAAATCCCTAACCTACTGGTTAACGGATCTTCAGGTATTGCAGTAGGGATGGCCACCAATATGGCCCCTCACAACCTTACCGAAGCCATTAATGGCGTTGTGAACTACATCGATAACCGCGACATCACTGTTGAGGAACTGATGAAGTTTGTTAAAGCACCTGACTTTCCTACCGGCGGTATTATCTACGGTTATAATGGTGTGAAAGAAGCCTTTGAAACGGGCCGCGGAAGAATTGTTATGCGCGCCAAGGCTGAAATCGAAAGCATTAAAGATCGCGAGGTCATCATTGTTACTGAAATCCCTTATCAGGTAAACAAAGCCCAGATGATTGAGCGTACAGCTGAATTGGTAGGCGAGAAGAAACTGGAAGGTATTTCAAACATTAAAGATGAATCAAATAAAGATGGTATCCGCATCGTTTACGAAATTAAACGCGATGCAAACGCCTCAATCGTTTTAAATAACCTATATAAGTATACAGCCCTTCAAACCTCTTTCAGTGTAAACAACATTGCACTGGTAAAAGGTCGCCCGCAGTTATTGAATCTGAAAGATTTGATTACTCACTTCGTTGATCACCGCCATGAAGTAGTCATTCGTCGTACCAAATTTGAATTAGCTGAAGCAGAGAAACGCGCGCATATCTTAGAAGGGTATTTAATCGCTTTAGATCATTTAGACGAAGTAATCAAATTAATTCGTGCATCGGAAACACCTGATGAAGCCCGCTTAGGCTTGATGGAGAAGTTTGGTTTGAGCGATCTGCAGGCCCGTGCCATTCTGGATATGACGCTTCGTCGTTTAACAGGACTGGAACGTGATAAGATCAAAGAAGAATATGCTGAACTCATGAAAACCATCGATTATTTAAAATCTGTACTGGCCGACGAAGGTTTGCGTATGCAGATTATTAAAGATGAGCTCGAAGAAGTGAAGCAGAAGTTTGGCGACGAACGTAGAACAACCATTGTTCACTCTGCCGAAGACATGAGTATGGAAGATTTCATCGATGATGAAGAGGTAGTGATTACCATTTCTCACGAAGGATATGTAAAACGTACCCCAGCTACTGAATTTAAAGCGCAGGGTAGAGGAGGTAAGGGCTCTAAAGGCAGTACTTCAAGAAACGAAGATTTTATCGAGCACATGCTCGTGGCTACAGCCCATAACTACATGCTCTTCTTTACCGAAGCAGGAAGATGTTTCTGGCTTAGGGTTTATGAAATTCCTGAAGGATCAAGAACAAGTAAGGGGAGAGCCATTCAGAACATCATCAATATTCCAAAAGATGAGAAAATCAAGGCTTACATTAAAGTTAAGAACCTTAAAGACCAGGAATACCTGGAAAACAACTTCATAATCATGTGTACTAAAAAAGGTACCATCAAGAAAACTTCTTTAGAAGCTTATTCACGCCCACGGGTAAATGGTATTAATGCAATTAATATTAATGATGGTGATGTTTTATTAGAAGCATGCTTAACCACCGGTGAAAGCGAGATTGTAATGGCCTTACGCTCAGGCAGAGCCATTCGTTTCAACGAAAAAACTGTTCGCCCTATGGGTAGAACGGCGACAGGAGTGCGTGGGGTTAGATTAGCAAATGAGCAGGATGAAGTTGTTGGCATGATTGCTGTTAACAGTCCCGAGGTAACTGTATTGGTAGTTTCAGAAAAGGGATATGGTAAACGTACAGATATTGAAGATTATCGCGTTACAAACCGTGGTGGTAAAGGAGTAAAAACCATTAACGTTACAGACAAAACGGGACAATTAGTTTCAATTAAAGACGTTACTGACAGTGAAGATTTAATGATCATCAACCGTTCAGGTATTGTAATTAGAATCCCTGTTTCAGCTTTAAGGGTTATGGGCCGCGCCACTCAGGGTGTACGCTTAATATCATTAAAAGGTGATGATGAAATTGCTTCAGTAACCAAAATCGATCACGAAGAGGATGAAGAGGAAACAATAGATTTAGAAGGCGTGTTGGTACAAGATGGGGAAGAGGTAGAGGCGGATACCACAGAAGCAGATGAAACTGATGACGAATCTGAGGCCGATGACGAAACGGAAGAAGAAAATTAACTAAATTAAGATTAGAATAAAAATTATGAAAAGAGTATTTCTAGGTATAATTTTAGCAGGAACGGTAAGTTCTGCATTTGCTCAGAAAAGTGAAGTTAATGCAGCAAAAAGCAATTGGGGTATCACTCAGTTCATGTTGCAAAACCAAAAAGGCCCTCTAGATAAGAAATTGGAGTCTATTAAAACTGGTTTAGCACATACTGACAAAGCAATTGCTGACGAAAAATCGAAAGTAATGCCAGAAGCATGGTCGTACCGTGCGTTATTCGCGTCATCTGCCGCAATCATTGATTCTACCAGTACAGCAAATGCCGATGCCAACATCAAAATCGCTCAGGAAGCCATCGAGCAAGCTAAAAAGTTAGATGCAAAAGGTTCAGAAAAAGACAATATCGCTTTAGCTGAAACTAATGTGACCAATGCGATCAGAAACGGTGGGGTAGTGGCATATAACAAAAAAGATTACAAAACGGCTTACGAGAAATTTGTTGCAGCAACCGTGATCAATCCTCAAGATACTTCTATGTATTTAAATGCTGGTATCGCTGCCAGAAACATCGAAGATTATCCGGGAATGATTACGCAGTTCAAGAAAGTAATCGCGTTAAATTCTCCGCAGTCGAAAGATTTGTATTCAGAAATCATCAGCACCGTATTAAGTAAACAAAAAGATACAACCGCTGGATTAGCTTTAATTAAAGAAGCTACCGCAAAATTCCCTGATAATACGGATTGGATCAAAACGGAAACCCAGATTTATATCGACAGGGGAGATGCTGCCAAATCAGAGCAAATGCTTATTGCTTTAGCTGCGAAAGAACCTAATAATCCTAATTATCAGGTACTATTAGGAAATATTTATTTCTCTCAGGCGTTGAAATTACAAAACGAAAGAAATAAAATCGATCAAAAGAAAGTAAAAGAGTTCAATGAAGTAACCGTTAAAATGAACGCTTTATTAGATAAATCTTTACCTTTCTACAAAAAAGCATTAGATATCGACGGTAAAAATCAGGGCGCATTGGAAACACTTAAAACCATCTACGCTTTCAGAAATGATACTAAAAACTACGATGACATCAAAAAACGTTTAGACGCACTTCCTAAACAATAATTAAACTGATCAGTCAAAAAAAGAGCTCCGAAATTTCGGAGCTCTTTTTTTTATGTCTATTTTTATAGTTTATTAAGATTTTACCTATTTCAGTACGATATGCAAAATTCCTTTAAAACAGCAGTTGCGGCAGTCTTATTTTTATCCTCCCAGGCAGTGATGGCTCAAAAGAGCCAGATTCTTATTGCACGAAACTCAGTGGGCAAACTACAGGCATCTATCGCCAATAAGGAAGATTCAAAAAAACAGCTCAGTATTGTTTCAGATGGATTGAAAGCAATTGAATCTGCAGAGAAGGACAGTAAAACAATGAAGTGGTCTGAAACGTGGTCTATCAAATCTTACTTAACATCATTTGCCGCACTAATTGATACTGATGCAGCCAACTCAAACAAATTCTACGATGCCGCAATCGAGGCCATTAATAAAGCAAAATCTTTAGATAAATTCGACGACAATTCTGGACTCATTAAAGCCTCTCGCCATAATATCCTCATTAAAAAGCAATATAAGGCCAATGAGTCCTATTTTGCAAACGACTTTAAAGAGGCATTTACCGATTTAAAAGAGGTAAGTGATAGCTTTCCAGCAGATACAACTCTGGCTTTAAATACCGCAATCTGTGCGTATCAGATACAGGCTTACGATGAAGCATTAAATTACTTCAAAAGAGCTAAAGAAAATGGAATAAGAAACGCAACGGTATTCCAGAAAATGGCACAAATGTATGTAGTTAAGTCTGAAAATGAAACTGCAATCAGAACACTGGAAGACGGCCTGGCCCTAAACTCTTACAACCGTTTACTTACCAATGATTACATTAATTTGTTATTGGATACCGAAAATTTCAGTAAAGCCCAGGGTTTAATTGAAAATAACTTAAAAGTAGAAAAAGGAAATAAACTGCTTTATTTCTTGTATGGTTACCTGCAACAGTACGGAGGAAACAACTCCACCGCAATATTGGCTTATGATAAAGCTTTATCCAGTGATCAGAATTATTTTGACGCGCTATACCAGTTAAGCCTGGCGTATATCAATTCAGCTAATGAAACGCTAAAGAAAAGCGAAGCTGACAAGGCTACAAAATACAACGGACTCATTGATCAGGCACAATATGCTTTGCAACGTGCCAATGAAATCAATCCCAACGATAAGAAAACTGTTCAGTTGCTTATCGAAATCTATACCAGGAAAAAAGCTACCGATAAAGTGCAGGAGCTTAACCGGAAATTACAGGAACTTTAAATTTAATTAAACTCACCGACTCAAAAGAGTGGGGTTGATAGTAATCAACTTAACATAATGTTAATTATGAGTCCTTATAATATATTATATGAAAGGAGGGCTTTCGCCATAAAATACAAACAGCCGGCTACCACATAATCGTTAACCGGCTGTTTCGTGTATATTCTTATTGCAAACTTAAATCCAGTTGATTCCCTTTTTAAGCAGTTGCAGTGTTTTGTATTCTTCAGAAGCAACAGCTGGTTGTACATTGTAACCCCAATTGGCTTGCGGCGGCAAACTCATTAAAATCGATTCAATCCGGCCATTGGTTTCAAGTCCAAATTTAGTACCTGAATCATACACCAGATTAAATTCCACATAGCGGCTTCGCCGCTGATATTGCCAGTCTTTTTGAATCTCAGTAAACGATTTGTCGCGGTTTCGATCAATAAGCTCAGTATAAATAGGCAAAAATGTTTCTCCGATATTGACAGAAAAATCCAGAATTTCTTCCCAGGATAAATTGGTTTGCTCAGGTTTTAACCGGTCGTAAAAAATTCCACCAATGCCCCGGGTTTCCTCACGGTGTTTAATATAAAAATAATCATCAGCATGCTGCTTGAATTTAGGATAGAAATCTGGATTGAATTCGTCACAGGCATTTTTTAATTTGTGATGGAAAAAACGTGCATCATTTTCGAAAACGTAATGAGGTGTTAAATCGATGCCGCCACCAAACCAGCGGGTTTCCTCATTTAATTCAAAATACCGAATATTCATGTGAATAATCGGCACCAATGGATGGTTTGGGTGAATCACAATGGATACTCCCGTCGCAAAAAAGTCGTCTTCAGTTACGTTAAAAGATTTTTTAATCGCCTCTGGCAGCTTTCCGTAAACAGCTGAAAAATTAACTCCGCCTTTTTCGATAATTGACCCGTTTTGCATGATACGGGTGCGGCCGCCTCCCCCACCAGTTCTCTCCCATAATTCTTCTTCGAATTTACCCGTGCCGTCGGCAATTTCTAATCCTCTGCAAATTTCATCCTGAATTTGCCTGTAACGTGCTGCAACTTCTTCTTTAAACATCGCTGATCTTCTATCTGAAAACAAATCTAAAGCTATTCCACTACCAAATTTCATTTATATTTAGATAGTACATTTAATTGACACAGCAATAACTGCCTCGCAAACAGGTAAATTTTAGTTGACTATCTCCAATTGCGCATAAAAACCTATTCTTCCAGGTAATTTAAATCTTTATTGAAACTTTCTTTCAAAGATACCACCGAAATCATGGCGATAACGGTTACGATCGCCATTAAAATAAAGCCGGCAATGACAATATTATACTGATGAACGAAAAATTCGAATAAGACTGTTATCGGAATTAACGCGCCACGCACGAAGTTCGGGGCGGTTGTGGTAACGGTCGAACGGATATTGGTTCCAAACTGCTCGGCAGCAATAGTTACGAAGGTGGCCCAATAGCCAACGGCGAAGCCCATAACTAAACAAATCAAAATAAAGTTGCTTTCGGTAAGGTCTTTACTGGTAAGGTATAATATAACGGTTAACACCGATAGCGTCTGGAAAATTAAAACTGTCTTTTTACGCGACTTCAGTAGTTGTGCAAGGAAACCACAAACAACATCGCCAACAGCGATGCCAAAATAGGTGTACATGATACCGGTGCCGGCATTCAGCACATCTTTCGCACCCAACGCTTTGCCTATTTCCGGGCTTTGAGTAACCAGGATACCTACAATAAACCAAAGCGGTAAACCCAGGCATATACAGGCCAGGTACTTCAAAAACCGCTTGCGATCAGAAAAAAGCATAAAGAAGTTGCCTTTGGATACGTTTTCATTCTGCTCTGCGTGTTTAAACATGCCTGATTCAAAGGTGCCAACACGCAAAAGCAGCAGCAGTAATCCCATTCCACCTCCAACAAAATAAGAGGTTTGCCAGGTAAAGTGCCTGCCTATTGTAGCTGCCGCTGCCGCACCAAGCAAGCCTATCCCTGCCACAACCATCGTACCGTATCCCCTTTTTTCTTTGTCCATGGTTTCCGTTACCAGCGTAATACCGGCACCCAGCTCACCCGCAAGGCCGATACCAGCGATGAACCGGATAATCGCATAACTGTGTACATCAGTAGCAAAACCATTAGCGATGTTCGCCAGCGAATACATTAAAATAGAACCAAAAAGTACTTTGATACGGCCGAACTTATCACCGATAATGCCCCACAATAGTCCGCCTAATAAAAGGCCAAACATCTGCATATTAATTACATACTCTCCGTCTGTTCGCATCTGTTCTGGAGAAACACCGATGTCTGCAAAACTTTTTAGTCTGACTACAGAAAATAATACTAAATCATAGATATCTACGAAGTAACCAAGGGCGGCTACAATAACTAAGAAAATGACGTTTCGGCTGGTGGTTTTGGAATTCATTTAAATACTTGGTTTAACCGCTGAAAGTACGAATTAGCGCAAATATTTAAAATAGATTATTAAAATAAAAAACCACTCCTGGTTGGGAGTGGTTTTCGTATTTCCTACATTGGAGGCATTTTCTTAGTTGTGTCTGGTGGCATCGTCTTCGACGTGTCAGGAGGCGTTGTCGTTTTTGTCGTATCCATCGGTGTGGTAGTGGTCGAATCCGTCATAGTACTGTCTGATGAACCAGCCATATTTTTAGACGAATTGCATGCTGATGTGGCAATCATTAAAGTACCAGCAAAAGCAAGACTTAAAATTATTTTTTTCATAGTTTTTATTGTTATCTGTATTGCTTAACAACCTAAGTGTCATTTGGTTTTAATTTTTTGTTCATCCGGTAATAAAACTGCGACATAAAGTCGAACGATAAATATGACATAAACATCATCCCCAAAACTTTAAAAGGTGATAAAACTTTCTGATATTAGTAAGTATGATGATTTCTCAAAAAACACTCAAATGGGTAATGCGTTTGTATCCGCCATTATTCTTTCAGCGCATTTGGGTGCAGAAGTTTGATGAAGATTTTCGAAGCTGTACAGTAAAAATCAGCAAAAGCTTCTTAAATAAAAACTACAACGGCTCTATTTTTGGAGGAACAATTTATGCTGCTACAGATCCTTTCTATGCACTTTTATTCGATCAACTTATGCAGCGCAGGGGTTTTAAAGTTAGAGTATGGCTCAAAAGCGCTTCCATTCAATACCTCAAGCCAGGCCGCTCTAATCTTTACTTTACCATTCGCCTTACCGATGCAATGGTCGCTGAAGCTGAAGAAGCTTTAAAAACCGTTGGAAAGTTTGTCAAGGCTTACCCAATGGAAATCACAAATAAGAATGGTGAGCTTTGTGCCACCGTTATGAACGAAGTTTATGTCAGGAACCTGCATCAGGGCGAAGAGCCAAGGGTTGCTTATTGATATGTAATTATGCCGAGTATTAAAAGTTTGATTCTGCAGGGCGAAGGTGTCAGGCTTGATTTTAAGAAAACCATAACCAACACCGAAAAAATTGCCAAAAGCTTAGTTGCCTTTTCCAATAATAAGGGAGGTAAATTGCTCATCGGGGTGGCTGATGATGGATCGATAAAAGGTGTAAAATCCGAGGAAGAAGAAAAATACATGATCCTAACCGCTGCACACCAGTGTTGTAAGCCTGCAATTGAGCCATCTTTTGAAGAGATTTACGTTGATGATAAACTCGTTTTGGTCGTTAATATTCCCGAAAGTGACACCAAGCCGCATTATGCAATAGATGATCAAAAAAAATGGTGGGCATATATCCGCATTGATGATAAAAGCGTGCTGGCAAGCAAAATTATAGTCGAGGTGCTCAAAAATGAACATAAAGACAATGGGGTACTCATCTCCTACTCTGAAAACGAAAAGAAATTGTTGGAGTACCTGGATAAAAATGAGCAAATCACGCTGAAGGAGTTTAGTAAACTACTTCGCTTATCATACAGGAAAGCCCAGAAAATTCTCGTCAACCTCGTTTTAACCAACGTAATTAAAACCCACACTACAGAAAAAGAAGAGTATTTTACGGCTGTAAAATAATCCATAATGTAACTTACTTACATCTGTCTGCCTTTTTTGATACTTAAAAAACCGACCTTTGCAGGCTTATGTTAGCAAAATTCTATTCCAGATATAAACCTTATTATAAAGAAAATCTACATTTAGCCCTACCAATCGTCGGCTCACAAGTGGGACACACCCTTGTGCATATGGCCGATAGCGTTATCGTAGGGCACTTTACCGATACAACACAGCTTGCTGCCGTATCGCTCGTAAATAGTATTTTCATCCTCATTATGGTAATTGGATTAGGGATCTCCTATGGCTTAACTCCGCTTATTGCCCAGGAACATGGCCGCCAGAATGATGAGGAATGTGGCAGATTGCTTTCCAATAGTTTAATCATTAATGTATTTGTTGGCATTATACTCTACATGCTTGTCCACTTTGGAGTGCTGCTAATCATCGATCACCTGGGCCAAACACCTGCCGTGGTTACTTATGCGAAACCTTACCTGGGGCTGCTCTCCGTTTCCATTATTCCTCTATTGGTTTTCCAGACTTTTAAGCAATTCGCAGAGGGACTAGGATTTACCAAACAGGCCATGTTCGTATCTATATGGGGTAATGCAGTAAACATTATCCTCGGGATCGTATTTGTAAAAGGAATGTTCGGCATCAAACCTATGGGCGTTAGTGGTGTAGGTTTGAGTACGCTAATCGACAGACTTTTAATGGCAACGGTAATGGCCATTTATGTATTAAGGTCAAAACATTTCAAAAAATACCTTGCTGGTTTTAAAATTACATTCATTGATAAATTAAGGGCAATGAAGATTATTAAAATTGGTGCTCCTGTAGCGATGCAGTATTCTTTCGAGATTAGCGCTTTTAGCGGCGCTGCCGTGTTAATCGGTACAATCGGTGCAGTGGAGCAGGCAGCACATCAGATTGCCATCAGTCTCGCTGCAATGACTTATATGATCGCAAGCGGCATTGCGTCAGCGGCCACCATCAAAACCGGGAATAATTTTGGGAAGAAGAATTTCGCCGATCTTCGGAAATCGGCAATTGCAAGTTATCATGTCATTCTCCTTTTTATGAGCTGTACAGCCATCATATTCGTTTTGGCGCATCAGGTTTTACCGTTCATATACACCGAAGATCTGAGTGTGGTGAAAATTGCAGCACAACTGCTCATTATTGCAGGTTTCTTTCAGCTTTTCGATGGTACCCAGGTTGTGGGTTTGGGTGTACTCCGCGGTATCGGAGACGTAAATGTCCCAACAATAATTACTTTTCTGGCTTATTGGGTCGTGGGTATTCCCGTAGGTTACCTGTTAGGTTTGAAATTTGGACTAGGCGTTAACGGAATCTGGTATGGTTTAACAATAGGATTATTAACCGCATCGGTACTCCTCTTTCTAAGGTTTCAAAATAAAACAAGAATGCTTAATGGCAACACCATTATTTTCCCCCAACATTAACCACTACACCAACTGTAAAAATTGAATTACCTGCAGTCATATAATCCCTGTTTTTAAGGCCTATATTACTACTGGTAGTATATTGTAGCTGAATGTTTTTGCTCAGGCCCATTCTGGTAAAGAAAATCGGCTCAAAGAAAATATTGTCTTCCTTCGGCTGTACAATTCCATTCACGAAAAACCTGTCCATCTTCACATGGCTGATCCTTAAAGCTGTGCCGTAATTGATGGGAAAATCCTTGCCGAAAAGATGTAGATTGTTTTTACGTTTTGAGCTGTAGTTCACCTGCAGAAATGATTTGCGGTAGTCTACTTCCTGAAGCTCAGAACTCACCAGCACATCATTTTTAAAGTCCCGGTTAGTAATATCACTCCACCCTTTTCCCACACCACCATAAATTTCAATAATCCGGTTGTTGTCCGGCCCAAAGGTGTCAAAATAACCTCCGCCAATTTCAATCAGCTTGTGGCTAAAATCTTTACTTCTGCGCTCACTTTGCATAGTAGAGCCACTGGCAAGTATTCCGATATGATCAGAGATAGCATATGCCCCATTAATACTGGCATTTCCTTTTAATGAAATGTGTCCGCCACCACTAAATTCACCTTGCTTGCTAAGCATCGGTGTATTTGGAACATTGGGCATGTAAACGGAAGAACAACCCGAAGCAAAAAGCGCTAATACCGGAATAGCGAAACGTAAGTATTTATTCATAGATGTTTTATAAACAGCATTTCGAGAGAAAAATTGTGCTAAAGTTTCATTTTCATCAAATCCATCACCCTTTTAAATTCATCATGAAGATCAGCCTGGATATGTACCTGATCTCCTGTCTTCGGATGGAGAAAACTCAACTCTGAAGCATGCAGCAACATCGTCGTCATGTCCCACTTTTCCAGGAACAGTTTGTTTTGCTTATTGCACCCATGCGTTCGGTCGCCAATTATGGGATGGAAAATATGACTAAAATGCCTTCTCAACTGGTGCATTCTGCCGGTTTTAGGGTTGGCTTCCACAAGAGAATATCTGGATGTGGGATGTTTACCCATGGGAACATCAATCTCGGCCCGCTGCAAGGTTTTAAATGCCGTAAATGCCTCTTGCATCGTCCCATTCTCCTTCGCCAGCGGATGATCAATATCCATTGCCTCAGGTGCGTAGCCCCGAAGTATGGCCAGATATTTCTTATTCGTCTGTGTATTCATAAATTGCTGTTGCACAGCAATTTCGGTTTCTTTATCAAAAGCAAACAATAAAATCCCGCTCGTCTTCCGGTCTATTCGGTGAGTGGGGTTAACATGCCTTCCAACCTGGTCACGTAGCATTTGAAGCGCAAATTCCGTAGCGTCTTTTGCTATGGAGGATTTATGCACCAGTAGCCCGTGTGGTTTATTAATAGCGATTAAATGCTCATCCTGATAAACGATTTCCAACATGCCGCGAAGATAATCATATTTTGGGGATCAAGTCTACTCAAATAAATCAAAAGCCAGCCGGTACGTGTTACAGTGCGCATCCACAATATCTTTGATATCTTGCGAATAACCACCACCCATACTGATTTGCATGGGCAGCCCCTTCGTTTTACAGTACTGAAGAACAATCCGGTCCCGCTCCTTACAACCATTTCGGCTTAGCGAGAGTTTGCCCAGCTTATCGGTGGCCAGCACATCAACGCCTGAAAGGTAGAAGACGAAATCCGGTTTTGATCGCTCGAATGCTTTTTTCAAATTACATTCCATAATCGAGAGATATTCCTCATCCTCAATACCATCATTCATTGGAACATCCAGATCTGAAACCTCTTTTCTAAATGGAAAATTTTTGTCGCCATGTACGGAAAACGTAAAAACACGGGGCTCTGTGGTAAAGATCTCTGCAGTCCCGTTTCCCTGATGTACATCTAAATCGATAATTAAGATTCGCTTGGCTAAATTTTTATCCAGCAGGTAATTAGCTGCAATTGCCTGGTCGTTAAGCAAACAAAATCCCTCACCCCAATTGCTGCCGGCATGGTGGGTGCCACCCGCAACATTAAAAGCAATTCCAGCTTCCATAGCATACCTCGCTCCCTCAATCGTACCCTGTGCAATCATCAGCTCCCTTTCCACCAGCTTGGCGCTCAAGGGAAAGCCGGTTCTGCGCTGGTCTTTAGGTGATAATGTTAAATCACGAAGCTGCTCCCAATAGTTTTTTTCGTGCGTCAACAGGATCGTTGCCTCATCAACAAGTCCCGGCTGAAACAAATGTGCCTGTGATACGGTTCCCTCATGCAGCAATTGTTCAGGAATCAGCTCATACTTTAACATCGGAAACCGATGCCCCTCAGGAAGCGGATGCGCGTAAATGGGATGCCAGGCAATCTTAATCATTAACTTAAAATCTCCTCCACGTGTTTCTCAATATTGTTGCAAATGGTGTCCACAGGCAGGTCATTTGCATCGTATCCAAACGGATCTTCTATTTCTTCAGCTATCAGCTCCAAACTAGCTAATACATAGAGGATAAAAGGCACAATTAATACCAGGTAATAACCCAGACTGAATACCCATCCGATTGGAATGGTAAGCACATAAATGAAAATAAATTTCTTGATAAATGCACTGTAAGAAAAAGGGATTGGTGTATTTTTAATTCGTTCACAGCCACCACATATATCCGTGAACTGATTCACATCAGCAGTCAAAACAATTAGCTGCTCCTGCGAAATGTGACCTGCAGCAGTCAAATCGTAAAGCCTGGATATCATGCTGCTCGCAATCTGGTTAGGGATATGTTTCCCTTCAGTTACCTCAATCAGAAAACTGTTCTTTCCAAAGTATTTCTTTTCACGCAAGTGTTCCTTTAAAGCAAAAGCATATTTGGGTATACCATATTCAAAAAAGCGCGTATCCTCTTCAGGAAGTTTCAGCGCTTTGATTTTCATCGCAAAATTCCTGCTCACATTGGTTAGTGCGCCCAGGAGCTTACGGCCATCCCACCAACGATCATATGAGGTATTGGTTCTGAAAACCAAGAGCATCGAAATTACAAAGCCAAGCAGGCTGTGCATCATGCCGATATTGCTTACGTAGTCGCTTTTGGATAATTTAAAAACATGAAGTTCCAGAAACGAAATCACCCCCGAAAAGGCCGCTACACTCAGCATCAGCGGCCACAGTTTTCTGAAAGTATCCGCTTTATGGATATGGAAGATAAAATTAAACCAGTCTTTCGGATTATAGTTGATCATCTTGTGTTATTGAAGATTCAATACTTTTTTTGTTACGGCAAGCAGTGCCTCTCCCGTCAGGTAAATATCCTCAAAAGAATTGTACAGGGGAATTGGGCTTAAACGAATCACATCCGGCTCCCGCCAGTCTCCCAGAATATGATTTTCAACCAGTCCGTCAAAAATCATTTTCCCTTTTTGCTTTGCAATGATGGATAGCTGCGCCCCCCGGGCACTGCTGTCTTTCGGAGTGATAATTTTATATTGCTCCGTTCCAATTGCTGTATTAACCTGTTCTATAATGAATTCTAGATATTGGGTTAAAGCAATACTTTTAGTTCTTAATGGTGCTATAAACCCTGCATGCTCAAAAATTTGCAGAGATGCATGGTAGAGCGCCATCGGCATCACCTGGGTACAGCTCACCTGCCAGCCGTCGGCTCCGGCTTCAGGAATAAAACCTTTGGTCATTTTAAAACGCGTATTTTCCTGGTATCCCCACCATCCTGCAAAACGGTTCAGTTCCGTGTTGCCAAAGTGCTTCTCATGAACAAATATCCCGCTGATTCCCCCGGGGCCTGAGTTCTGGTATTTGTATGAACACCAGCAGGCGAAATCCACATCCCAGTCATGCAGTTTAACAGGTACATTTCCTGCGGCATGCGCAAGGTCCCATCCTACAATTGCACCAACCGAATGTCCCGCCTTTGTGATAGTCTCCATGTCATACCATTGACCAGTGTAGTAATTTATGCCACCAAAAAGCACAAGGGCAATTTCCTTGCCATTCGCTTTGACTTGCGTTACAATATCTTCTGTTCTAAGGTTATCCTCGCCTTCCCTTGGAAATACCTCTATAATCGCTTCTTTCGGGTCAAATCCGTGAAATCTCACCTGACTTTCAATAGCGTATTGATCGGATGGAAAAGCACCACCCTCCATTATAATCTTGAAACGTTTCTGGGTAGGACGATAAAAACTGACCATCAGTAAGTGTAGATTCACTGTCAACGTATTCATCGGACATACTTCAGCAGGTAAAGCTCCAACAATCGGCGCCATCAGTTTTTTCAGTGCTTTGTGGTAAAACATCCAGGGTTCATCGCCGTCAAACCAGCCTTCAACCGCGTAGTTTGCCCAATTGTCAAGTTGCTTGACTAAAACATCTTTAGATACTTTAGGTTGAAGCCCTAAAGAATTACCGCATAGGTAGATAAAATCCTTTCCCTTCTGTTTCGGAAATAAAAACTGGTCCCGGAATGCGCTTAATATATCAGCCTGGTCCAGGCTTCTGGCAAAGGCCAGATTGTTTTCTAAATTCATCGCCCCAATAATACAAAAAAAGCAGGTATTGTTGCCAATCCTGCTTTTCAAAGGGTATCTTTTGTTTAAAACTTTAATGTGTCATGTTTTCCCATGTCCGGGGTATCGCCGGTGACTACTGCTTTTAGTATGCTAAATAAAACCACGATTTTGGATGACGATGCATCCCAGTATTCTGCTTCTTCGGGGGTAACCTTAATTAAGATCATTCGTGGATCTTCAATTCCGTCAGGAAACCAGGCTTTGATAAAAGGCGAGAAATAAGCTTCCTTACGCACTTTATCGTCCACCAGCTCAGCTTTCCCTTTTACGGTAAGATAAGTGTTTTTAGAGGGTTCGCTATAGGCGAGCAGCACGTTGTTGTCTTTAGAAATTTCCTTCGATTTTAGGGAGTATTCATTTGTATAAAACCAGATACTGCCGTCGTCTTCTATTTTCGCTGTGCCCATTGGTCTGCTGCCAAACTCATCTTTAGTAGAAAATGTAGTAAACATGCAGGTGCGGACACCCTCTGCCATTTCTTTTAAAATTGATATGTTTTTCTCGTTTTTCATTTTATGAGGTATTTAAATGAATAACAAGAGTGGATAGGAAATGTTTGATCCTAAACCTTATTCGGCTTGCTTACAAACTTATTGCCTTTTACAAAGAATCTCCAGGGCAGTAGTGCATGCTCTTTCGCATAGGCAATGCCCACACGTGGTGTTGCAGCAATATCTTCCTCCCCATATTCAATCTGATGATCTTCAATCCATACTTCCGCCCCAGATAAATCTTTTTTGTTAAAGGTCCTGTCGATACCCAATGCTTTAGCTGCCGATCCGGGTCCTGACGATATTGCTGCTTTGGTTGCAGGCATATTCCTCCGCTCCTCCATAAATTCCTTGCCAATCAGCGGCTCAATTGCCCTGATCAAAACCGCGTGCGGATCTCCTTCAATTGACGTTATCACATTGAATAGATGGTGCATCCCATAGCAAAGGTATACATAGGCTATTCCTCCGCTTTGATACATGGTTTCTGTACGGTTAGTTCTACGCCCACCGTAGGCATGTGAAGCTTTGTCATGGATTCCAAGATAAGCTTCTGTTTCAACGATAACTCCGGCAGAAACCTGACCATCGATATTCGTAAAAAGCACCTTACCCAGTAAATCCTGCGCTACACCTACAGCATCCTCATTCAAATAATAGTCTGCAGAAAGTTTCAATTGATATAGTTTTACTTTAGTAAAATGGAGATAACCTGTTCAAGATAAGTCTGATCTGTTTCATCAAAATGGTTCAGGAACTGACTGTCCACATCCAGCACGCCGATTACTTCATGACCTTTAATAAGCGGTAGAACAATTTCAGATCTTGATGCCGATGCGCAGGCAATATGCCCCGGGAACAGATCAACATCTGGAACGATTAGTGTTTTAGCCTCATTCCACGACGAGCCGCAAACTCCTTTACCTTTTTGGATCCTCGTACAGGCCACGGGCCCCTGAAACGGACCCAATACCAGCTCGTCCGCTTTAACCAGGTAAAATCCTACCCAAAACCAGCCGAACTGCTCCTTCAGTGCAGCGGTAACGTTAGCCAGGTTGGCTACAAAATCCGTTTCGCCATGCAGCAGTCCCTCAATTTGCGGAAGCAACGACTCATATTGCGCCGCTTTTGTTGTATTTCTGTTTATGATTAAATCTTCTGCCATAATCATCAAAGTTAAGAAATAACCGGGAGTTTGCTATCCTGCTTAATTTGTTTAGTTTTGACCGCTTATTCCATTTCTTATATGATCGTAGCATTAACCATAACTAGATTCAAAAGCCATTATATACCCTTTGCTTTCATGGGGATGGCGCTGCTGCGTTTGCCACTGTGGCTTAATGGTAAATGTGGTTTTTGGAAACTCATGGGAAGTGGTAAAAATGCGCAGGTAGATCTCGGGCCCGATTTCAAACATTGGGCATTGCTCACCACCTGGGCGAACCGCGGCGATTGCGATCAATTTTATCAGCATGCTTTCCCTGTTAAATGGTTCCGTAAATTTGGTGCAGAAGAGTTTACGATATTACTCAAGCCTTTATCTTCTCATGGTAAATGGTCAGGAAAACAGCCGTTTATATTTGATAAAAATCAAGAGAAGATGTCCGGTCAAATAGCAGTCATCACCCGTGCAGCCATTCATTTGGGGAAGGTTAAAGAATTCAGAAGTAACGTCAAAAGGGCGGCTGAAGCCATGCGTAAAGCTGATGGTTTCGTACTTTCTGCCGGTATAGGTGAAAACCCATTTTTAGATCAGGCAACTTTTTCCATTTGGGAAAGCCCAGAAGCCATGAAGAAGTACGCTTATCAATCATTCGATCATTCCGATGTGATCAAACTGACCAGAGACCGTAAATGGTACAGTGAAGAACTCTTTGCCCGTTTTGCTATCATAGAAAGCACAGGTACGCTAAATGGTCAATCAATAAGTTAAATCCATTCACAAATTCACTCAATCAATAATTCAATATCAAACACTATGAGAGTCATCGCCGAACTTCCGCATCCCGAATGTAAGATTTCCATCTTTTCCATGAACCAGAAATTCATCATTAAGTTTGAACAGGGTACTTTTGAGCAAAGCTACAAACTAGCCAAACTTGATCTGAGTGGTGGCGGTGTAAATGATGTATTCGAGATTCTTGACGAAGAATTTATTGCCACGGTAATTGAACGGTTTAAATTAATGCGGACTGACTTTACGGCGGCTTATAAAAGACATCAATTTTAGATGTAATCAATTTTAACTACCTGATTTTCAGTTTTTAATTCTGGTGTTCAAAATATTATTCTGCGATTAGGGCTATTAAAGGTTGTAACGCCATTCAATATTCTCTAAAAATACTTTAAATGACTTTTCTTAATCTGCTGGATCATAGTAGTATAAATAAATGCACAAAATAATATTCTACTATTGATTTTCGCCAAATATCTTTTACTTCTTCTTTTGTCTAAATAGAAATATACCTTAGCCCCGACCAGCCATATCCATTAATTTCCGGGCTAAATCTTTTCCCAGGTAACCATCAATTATGGCATGAACAATATATAGGATCGGAGTCATTAAGATGGCAACTATAAATTTGTAGGTATAGTTTACCAGGCCTATAGCAGCCACCATTTGCCAGCTGTAATGATATTGCGGGTTCAGATAGAAAGCAATAAATATAACCACAAAGCTATCAATAAGCTGAGATACCAATGTAGAACCTGTTGCCCGTAACCATAAAGCCCGCTCCCCTGTTATCCTTTTAATTCTATGAAAAATTAAAACATCCGCCAGTTGCCCAACAATAAAGGCTATAATCGACCCAACAATGATCCACATCCCCTGACCAAAAATTCCTGCAAATGCGTTGTTCATGTTCAGGTCCTCACCATTTATTTTCTGGTGTACCCAAAAATCTGCAGCACTTAAATGCATAGATCCCCAAACCACTATAAATGCGAAGGCAATCAGCACTGATGTAAGTATAGAAAGAAACCTCACCTGTTTCACACCGAAATATTCATTGATAATATCCGTCATAATGAAAATGATTGGCCAGGTTAAAACACCTGCAGACATTACAAACGAAAGATTCGGTACGCCGAATAAGTTGATATCGAACTTTTTAAAACCAAGGGTTTCTTCTACACTGAATAATTTGACGCCAATAAATTCTGATAAGATCGCATTGGCCACAAAAAAACTCCCCAGGATGAGAAGTAAACGGCTTTCTTTAGTTTTAAAAGTCATAGCCCATAAATCTAAAGATAAATCGTTTCAATTCTCAGGTTTTAAATGTTAATTTTTAAAAGCAATGACCTTTTTACAATCGTTCGACTATAAAAATAGGTTAAGAAGTTAAATCTCCCAATCTTTGCGCCGCTCAAAACTAGCAAACATGGCTCAGAAAAAACATTTCTTCCTCATTCTCATATTAGGTTCACTGGCAGCACTCGGTCCTTTTTCTATCGATATGTATTTGCCTGGCTTCGTCGACATTGCCAACGATTTAAAAAGTACAGAATCTATAGTTGCCTTGTCCCTGTCCAGTTTTTTTATCGGTATATCGGCAGGCCAGCTCCTATATGGACCCCTTTTAGATAAATATGGAAGGAAGAAACCCTTATATTTCGGATTGGCCTTATACATTGTCGCTTCTTTTCTGTGTCTGGCGGTTACCGATGTAAACCAGCTGATCATATTGAGATTTGTGCAGGCCATCGGGAGTTGTGCTACTGCCGTTGCGTCTGTGGCTATGGTTCGCGATCTTTTCTCTGTAGAAGACAGTCCAAAGGTCTTTGCATCGCTTATGCTCGTGATTGCCGTTTCCCCTATGCTTGCGCCAACTGCGGGTGGATATCTTATCTCAGCCCTGGGTTGGAAATATGTATTCGTATTTCTCGGCTTTATGGCCATTGTTATTCTGCTGGCCTCCAAATTTAAACTTCCCGAAAGCTACAAGCCCGATCCAAATTACTCCTTAAAACCCAGGCCGATCATCAATAGCTTTTTGTCTGTTTTAAAGGAGCCACAGTTTTCCACTTACGCACTCATCAGCTCCATTACCTTCTCTGGTTTGTTTGCCTATGTTTCTTCATCGCCAACGGTTTTCATGAAGATATATGAGGTAAGTAAAACGGGCTATGGCTGGATCTTTGCTCTGCTGTCTGTTGCATTTATCGGTTCAAGTCAGCTGAACAGCATGATTTTGAAATGGTTCAGCAGTAAACAGATTGTAACCTGGGCACTATTGGCTCAATGTGTTTTCAGTTTAATTTTCCTGGTTTTTGCCTTCAATAACTGGTTAACCCTATATTCAACCATTGGCTTTATCGCGCTGTTTTTATGTTGCTTGGGTTTCATTAATCCAAATGCTGCAGCATTGTCTCTGGCGCCGTTCACTAAAAACGCCGGTAGCGCATCAGCTTTAATGGGCGCTACACAAATGGGTTTAGGCGCTTTAGCATCCGTAATAGTCAGTTTATTTAGTGAACATTCAGTGGTGCCCATGCCCTTGGTGATGACTATTGCTGCTTTCACTGCTCTATTGTGTTTTCTCATCGGCAGAAGATTTATCAAAAATGAAGTCGCAGCCTCAGCTGATGCAGCCGTTGTTGGTCATTAATCTGTTTCTGCCCCAATAGTCATTTTAAGCTAATCTTTGGTTTTCTAAAATGTCTCAGGTGGTGAAAATGCGCCCCATCCTACCACTTCTTTCTCTTTTTTTACTACTTTCGCTTATAACATGTTGAACATACAATCAAAACTTCCTGGTGTAGGCACCACCATTTTCTCGGTGATGTCGAAACTCGCGGCAGAACACAAAGCCATAAATCTATCACAGGGTTTTCCCGATTACCCCAGCGACCCCAAATTGACTGAGCTGGTTCATAAAGCCATGAAGGACGGTTTCAATCAATATGCACCAATGCCAGGTAATATCCTTTTGAAGGAGACTATCACCCAAAAGGTGCACAACATGTACGGCATCAGCTATAATCCCGATACCGAAGTGACTGTAACTGCCGGTGGCACCCAGGCTATTTTTACCGCCCTTGCCACTATCATCAACCCTGGAGACGAGGTCATTATATTTGAGCCTGCCTACGATTGTTACGCACCCACCATAAGACTTTTCGGAGGTCTGGTGAAAACCTACGAACTTACCCCACCGGCTTATGGTATCGACTGGGATATGGTGAAGAAGCTTTTCACGGCAAATACCAGGATGATCATTCTGAATTCTCCGCAAAACCCATCCGGTAGCATATTATCTGATGATGATATGCAGGCGCTGATCAAACTTGTCAGCGGAACAGACATTTTGATCCTGAGCGATGAAGTGTATGAACACCTGATTTATGATGGCCAGCAGCACAAAAGTGTAATGCTTTATCCTGAATTAAGGGAGAGAAGTTTCATCGTTGCCTCTTTTGGAAAACTTTTGCACGCCACTGGCTGGAAGCTAGGATATTGCCTTGCACCCGAAAAACTGACCAAAGAATTTAGGAAAGTACACCAATTTAACGTTTTCAGCGTTAATAGTCCCATGCAGCAAGCCATTGCCGAATACCTTCAGGATCCGGAAAATTATACAGGCATCACTTCATTTTTTGAGGAGAAACGAAATTACTTTAGGGGATTGCTGGCCGCAAGTCGTTTTGACCTATTGCCCTGCCATGGTTCCTATTTTCAGAGTGCAAGTTACGCGCACTTCAGCGATGAAAAAGATACAGACTTCAGCATCAGGCTGATCAAAGAATTTGGTGTGGCCACCATCCCGGTTTCAGCATTTTACCAGAAATCAACCGACCACAAAATTATAAGATTTTGTTTCGCCAAAGAAAACTCAACCCTTCTGCAGGCGGCAGAAAAATTAAAGAATGTTTAACTCATCCCGTTAAAATAAACATATGGAAGCACCTCTTTACACTCAAATAGAGAATCTGAAAGTTACTGTTTTTCAGGCTTACCTGTTTTGGGAAAACATCGAGAAGAATTTACAAAACCTCACTCTTCGTTTATCTATGGGCGTGCGTGAAAAAACGGATCTGATTGTTTTACCTGAAATGTTTAACAGCGGCTTCAGCATGAACGCCGAAACCCTCGCCGAAGAGATGGGTGGCTTTACCATGCAGTGGATGCAAAAAATGGCCCATCAGTACAATTGCGTAGTCACCGGAAGCCTGATTATTAAGGAAAACGGACAATACTATAACCGGATGATCTGGATGGAGCAAAATGGCGAATATCAGAAATATGATAAGCACCATTTATTTGGGATGGGTGAAGAAGACGAGAACTTTAGCGCAGGGCATGATAAACTGATTGTAACCCTCAAAGGCTGGAAAATAAGACTGGCAATTTGCTACGATTTGCGTTTCCCGGTATGGTTACGAAATCAAAATGAGGAATATGACATTCTCTTACTCATTGCCAGCTGGCCTGATAAGCGTTCATCACACTGGAAAGCACTGATCCCCGCAAGGGCGATCGAAAACCAGAGCTACGTAATTGGCGTTAACCGCGTAGGGCACGATGGCAACCAGATATACCACAGTGGCCATTCCATGTGTATCGATCCTTATGGAAGTACCATCTATTATAAACCTGAAGATGAAGATCTCTATACCTTCAGTATTAATTATGAGGAATTGGTAAAGGTAAGGCGACAGTTTCCTTTCTTAAAAGATGCAGATCATTTCACCATCAGTTAAGTAATTCTGATCAAACCAACGATTAACCACTCACTAGCCTAACGATTATGGGTCTGACTAGTTAAACGATTAACCAGTTCAGCAAACTAAGTAATGAATTATTGAACCGAAAAACAACAAACAAACCCTATCATAACACCAATGTTTAACCGCCGCAAATTTATAAAGGCCTCTGCCCTTTCAGCAGGATTACTGGCTATTGACAAAACCAGTATCGCTGATGCCCTTCCCGGATCAACAGCCATCAAAGCCAATCTACCCATTGTCATTTCAACATGGGACTTCGGTATTGCCGCCAATGCCGATGCATGGAAAGTACTTTCAAAAGGTGGAAAAGCCCTGGATGCCGTAGAGCAAGGCGTCTGGGTACCCGAAGCTGATGAAAAAAACCAGTCAGTGGGTTATGGTGGTCTGCCCGATCGTGACGGAAAGGTTACCCTGGATGCCTGCATCATGGATGAACAAGGCAATTGCGGTGCCGTACTCGCCCTCGAACACATCAAACACCCGATATCTGTAGCCCGTAAGGTAATGGAAAAAACACCTCACGTCATGCTTGCAGGTGATGGTGCCCTTCAGTTTGCTTTAGAACAGGGTTTCAAAAAAGAAAACCTGCTAACCCCTTCAAGCGAAAAGGCATGGAAAGAATGGCTCAAAACAGCAAAGTACGAGCCTGTAATGAATATTGAAAATAAAATGTACGAAAAAGCTGCCCCACAGAAACTACCGGGGAATCAATACAATCACGATACCATCGGAATGCTGGCAATAGATGCCCAGGGAAATATTTCAGGTGCCTGTACTACCAGTGGCATGGCCTATAAACTGCATGGCAGAATTGGCGATAGCCCGATTATCGGTGCCGGCTTGTATGTCGATAACGAGGTTGGCGGCGCAACGTCAACAGGTGTTGGTGAAGAAGTAGTGCGTAACGTAGGCTCCTTTCTTGTAGTTGAACTCATGCGTCAGGGATATACTCCAGAAGCCGCTTGTAAAGAAGCCGTTATGCGGATCATAAAAAAGAAACCAGAAACAGCAAAAAATATTCAGGTCGGCTTCCTGGCCATCAATAAAAAAGGTGAGTATGGCGCTTATGCCATCCAGCAAGGCTTTAGCTATGCTGTTTGTAATGCCGAAAAACAGGACCTGTTAATTAAAGGAAAAAGTTATTATTAAAATATCTTGCCGCAGGTGATGAGTATTAATGATGAATTGATCTGTACAACTGCGGCTTACCACCTCATCAAATGAATCAGTTTCAATCAAATTCAAAGGGAGTCTGGGCACTGGAAGTTTGTGCAAACGGCTATGAATCAGCGCTGGCTGCACAGCAAGGCGGAGCTATCCGTGTGGAGTTTTGCGATAATCTCGCTGAAGGCGGTACCACCCCGAGTTATGGTCAGCTTGCCCTGGCCAAGAGAAATCTTGATATCGAAATCTGGCCGATTATTCGTCCCAGAGGAGGAGATTTTTTATACTCTGATATTGAGTTTAACTTGATGAAAGAGGATGTAAAAAACTGTAAGGCATTAAATTGTGATGGAATAGTCACTGGTTTATTGAATGCGGATGGTAGCATTGATAAAGTACGTACTGCCGAATTAATAGAACTGGCCAGGCCCCTCCCCGTTGCTTTTCACCGGGCGTTTGACATGACCAACAACATGGAAAAGGCGCTTGAAGATCTGATTGAACTGGGGATTGTAAGGGTGTTAAGCTCCGGTGGAGAAACCACTGCATCCAAGGGCGCAGAAACCTTAGCCAGGTTGGTTGCACAAGCACATGGTAGAATTAGCATTATGCCCGGTGCCGGAATCAATGAAAATAATATCACTGAACTAATTCAGCGAACGGGTGCAACTCAGTTTCATGCTTCAGCCAAAACTTTCGTGGGCAGTAAAATGGTTTTCAGAAATGAGTCGGCAAAAATGGGAACCATCGATGATGAATACCAGTATGAGCTAACATCGCCCGAAAAAGTCGAAGCCCTGGTTAACGTAATTCAATCATTTTCGAATTCCTGAGCAATCAGGCTTTTGCCTGATCTCCGCTTCCCGGTATGAAATGAAGTCCCGGGGTAAGGTAGTGAAGTAAAATCACTCTCGAGTACCGGTAATTAAAAGGCGAACATAACAGCACACCGAATAAAATCAAGCCCACATAGTACCACAGATTTTCATAAACCAAATCCAGTCCCAGTACATACGATGCCACTCCTATAGTAATGATTTCGGCCACGTTCATCGCGTAACTCACAAACATGGCAACATAAAAAAAGCCGGGCTCCCGCTCAAATTTAAGATTGCAGTGCGGACAGTTTACATTCGTTTTCTGAAGTCTGAAAGAATACGCGTTCCCGGAAAAAATTTCTCCTTTACGGCAACGTGGACATTTGCACTGAATAAAAGCCTGAAATTTAGATAGCTCTGCCATGATGTATTTATTTATAGTACAAATGTAGGTTTTTAAAACGCCCTGCATTATGACCTATATCATGTTTTGAACAATATTTTAAAGACTAAGGTTTTACTATTTTCCCTTTAATGGTTTGGATCTTCCCTTTTTCTGCAAGCAATTTTACGCCCCTGATTACGGTTTCAACCCTCAGTCCGGTCATATCAGCCAGATCCTGTCGCGTAACCTTCAGGTGGTCACCCGGTTTCATATCCGCCAATAGATAATTGATCATGGTGAGCAGCCGGTGTTCAGCTTTTTCACTGGCAAGCTCCTCCAGCATCATCGATTTATAAAACAACCTGTTGCTTAACGTGTGGATCAGCTCCAGACTGAAATTAGGTTCATTTCCAATCAGGCCGAAAAACTGTTCCCTGTCCACACGAACAATCTCCGAATCTTTACTTGCGATGGTGTAAGCCAGGTAACGGCGGTTTAAAATCAGCGCAGGCTCACCGAAGTATTGGCCAGTTTTAAAAATGCCCTGAATAAACTCCTTGCCATCTTCACTAACCGTAACCATCCGCACTTCACCCGACTTAATGAAATACACATAACGTGGAAGCGCGCCCGGCTCGTAAATTACCGCATCCTTTGGATATTCCTTAGGCATAAAGCCTTTATTAATGATGTGCTGAATACCCATAAATGCGTGTACCCTTAACCTAAGGTTTCTTTCATTAAGTTCGTATAAAACTGTTTCAGGCTAATGCCCATTGCAGCCACCTGCTGCGGAATAAAACTGGTTGCCGTTTGGCCAGGGATGGTATTAATCTCGATAAAATAAAATTTACCTGTACCTTCTTCCAGAAAATAGTCTACACGGACAACACCCCTGCAGTTCAATTTAACATAAATATCTTTAATAATCTGGTGCACCCTGGCGTATTCCTCATCGTTCATATCGCCGGGTGTAATTTCCTTAGTTGCCCCCGGGGTATATTTGGCCTCAAAATCGAAAAATTCATTCGAAGGAATTACTTCGGTGGTTGGCAAAACGGTAATCTCTCCGTTGGCCTTAAATACACCAATGGAAAACTCCCTTCCGCTCACAAATTCTTCTATTAAGATCTGATTATCTTCTTTAAATGCTTTTTCAATCGCTTCATCCAGGTCGTCGGCATGTTTAACTTTGGTCATCCCGATACTGCTGCCGCCACTATTTGGTTTTACGAAATAAGGTAGCTTTAAATCTGCTTTGATTTGGCTAACACTATAATCTCCCCCCTTAAAAATCTGTACCGATCTGGCAACGTTTAAATTTGGAATACCATCCACAATGGCTTTTGTATAACCTTTATTCATCGTGATGGACGAGGTAAGCGCATCGCAGGTAGTATAAGGGATATTGAGCATATCAAAGTAGCCCTGAAGTTTACCATCTTCACCCGGAGCACCGTGGATGGCAATGAAAACGCCTTCAAACTTTATTTTGCGACCTTCCAGTGTAATCGAAAAATCGTTCTTATCAACTGCTATCTTCACCGAATCTGCAGGCTCGTAAAACCAGCCCTTATCATTGAGCATAATCTTATAAACATCGTACAAGTCGGAGTCGATATTTTGCGCAATCGTAGCCGCACTTTTTACCGAAACTACCCATTCGCCTGTAGTGCCGCCTGTTAACAATGCAATAGTCTTTTTCATGATGAAAATCCTTTATATAAATAGAAATTGATAAGTAAATATATCCTCAAAAATATAAATATCTTTGTGCTTTATTTAATTTTGAGCAACAGAAATAGAAATTGATGGTATCGTATTTGCGGTTATTGAATCGCAAACCATTCATTGATGACTATTGAAAAATTAAATAAGTACATTTGATTTTATACGAATAAACCCCAGCATTTACCATTCATGTCTAAATTTATAGATTATTTAAAAACCAAGTCTTTCAGAAGCAATCTATTAGCCGCAGTATTAACCGTGATTGGCCTTTTGCTGATTGCATTTTTCAGTCTGAGATATTACACTAAACACGGTCAGGGACTAAACGTACCAACAGTAAAAGGTTTGTCTTTTGAACAGGCTGTTCAGAAACTGGAAGAGGCGGGTTTAAAATATGAAGTTGATTCTGTTTTCATCATGGACCAGCCTGCAGGCATTGTGATTGATCAGGATCCCGATCCTAATACTTTTGTTAAAGATAACAGAACCATTTACCTGACCATCAATGCGGGTAAAATACCAAATACCAAATTCCCTGATATTGCATTTAAAACATTGAGGGAAGCACAGGCCATTATTGAAAGTTCCCGGTTAAAACTGGGTGATACCACCTACAAACCCGACGTAAGCAGAGATGTAGTATTGGAAGCCTCTTTTGGCGGCGCACCCATCCAACCCGGAGACATCATCCCCGTAGGATCAAGAATTAATCTGGTACTGGGTGATGGCAGAGGTAACGAAGAAGTAGATGTACCACAGCTGGTGGGCTTAACCGTAGATGAAGCTAAATTCAGCTTGAAAGGTTCCAATTTAACTTTGGGCAATATCATCTACGAAGGCGCCATCACCGACAGCGCAAATGCAGTAATCACCAGGCAAGATCCTATGCCTGCCGATTCCTTAACCAAGGTAGCCATCGGAACAAAAATTAATATTACCTTATCTAATAAACAACCATAACTTTCCGTTAAAGAGAAATGACTGATACAGAAAAAAAGACCATGAGTACTGGAAAAAAAGTTTCGATAACCATCGCCCTGATCATTGTACTGGTGGCGGGTTATTTTGCGTTAAACCTGTACCGCCTGTACTTTGCCCCTAACATTACTGAGAACCAGAAATATTTATATATTAAAACCGGGAGTAGTTACGATCAGCTGGTGGCTAACCTGAAACAAAAAGACATCGTAAAAAGTATCTCAGCCTTCACCGCTGCGGCCGGAAAAATGAACCTGGCAAATAATGTAAAGCCGGGCCGCTACCGCTTAACACATGGCATGACGAACAGAACGCTGATCAATATGATTAAAGCAGGCAACCAGGATCCCGTTAAGCTGAAGTTTCAAAATATCCGTAAAAAAGAAAACTTTGCAGCCTATCTGGCCAGCAATCTTGAAGCCGATTCCCTCAGCTTTATTCAGGTGCTGGACTCCACTGCACTCATTAGTAAATATGGCTTCAATCAGGATAATATCTATGCGATGTTTATTCCAAACACCTATGAAATGTACTGGAATATCTCGCCTGTTGAATTCTTTGAACGTATGCACAAGGAATATGATTCCTTCTGGAATGCTGAGCGCAAACAGAAGGCAGCCAGTTTAAATCTGACACCGGCGCAGGTCTACACCCTTGCATCCATAGTAGATTCCGAAGCACTTTACGATAAAGAAATGCCCATCATTGCCGGTTTATATCTGAACAGGTTAAACAAAGGTATTTTATTGCAGGCAGATCCTACTGTAATTTTTGCCAATAACGATTTCACCGTAAAAAGGGTAACCGGTAAGTTGCTTCAGGTGCAATCGCTTTACAATACTTACAAATATGCAGGTTTGCCTCCGGGCCCGATCATGATGCCAAGCATCAAAGCCATCGATGCCGTATTAAACCGTGATCAGAACAATTATATTTACATGTGTGCCAAAGAAGATTTTTCAGGATACCACAATTTTGCCGAAACCAAAGCACAACATGAAATTAACGCCAGGAAATATCGCGAAGCTTTAAATAAAAGAAATATCTTCAGATAATGTTTACTTACGAAACTAAAGTGAGGGTTCGCTATGCTGAAACCGATCAAATGGGTGTAGTACACCACGGTAACTACGCTCAATATTATGAAATTGCCCGAACGGAATGCTTTGAAGCCTGTTCAGGCATGTCCTACGAATCAATGGAAGCTGAAGGGGTTATGCTCCCTATTCTCGAAATGACCTCGAAGTTTTTGAAGCCTGCTTTATATAATCAGGTGTTAACAGTAAAATCGATTGTAAAAGGTTTGCCGACCGTACGGCTAAAGGTCGATTACGAGATATATAATGAGTCAAACGAGTTGATTAATATCGCTTCAACCACACTGGTTTTCGTAGACAAGGTAACAAGAAGACCTTGCCATCCGCCAAAAAGTTTTATGGAGCATGTTAGTCAATACTTTTAGTTAATTCAATGGAATGGTTACACCGGCAATTATTACATCTTAAGTTCTATTCGAGGTTTATCGAATGGACTAAAGGATGCATATTACCCGGATTTAGCCCGCTTCCACTGTATACAGTTGCCACTTTCTTTTTTCGGGAAATAGGAAAAGACACCCTGGTAAATAAATCCTCTTCACTGGCGTACAGCTTTATGCTGGCCATTTTTCCAGGGATTATCTTCCTCTTTACACTCATCCCATTTATCCCGATCAATGGATTCCAGGATCAGCTGCTGAACTTAATTCAGCTGGTGTTGCCCCGCAATGCCTACGAAGCCTTTGAAACAACACTAAAAGATATTGTTAAAAACCAGAATACAGGATTACTATCTTTCGGATTTTTATCAGCTATATTTTTTGCTACCAATGGCGTTAAAAACCTGATGAAAGCTTTCAACAAGTCGTCCCTGATCATCGAAACGCGGAGCTGGCTCAGGCAGCGCCTCATTGCCTTTATTCTTACTTGTGTTATCTGCTTCTCTATTATCGTGTGCATCAGCGCCATGGCTATTGGTGAGGTACTGTTAACGAGTATTAAGGATGAGTTACACATCAAAGCAGGCTTACTGGTTTACATCATTCAGTTTTCGCGTTGGGCAATTCTGGCCGTGTTGTATTTCACCACCATCTCCATTTTATACCGTTATGGGCCATCACATACCAAAAAATGGAAGTTATTTAGTGCCGGTGCCTGGTTAGCTACCCTCCTGGCATTTGTGACCATCTGGGGCTTTTCTTTTTATATTAATCACTTTGCTTCATACAATAAAGTTTACGGATCCATAGGTACTTTAATCGTGATTATGATCTGGTTGTACCTCAACTCCCTCATTCTGCTGATTGGTTTTGAGCTGAATGCGAGTGTTGATGTGAGTAAAAGAAGCGTGAAGATTATCCGGCCCACCTTCAATTTATTCAAAAAATCAGCTCCTATCGAGGATGATTTGCATAAGAAATAATTTTTTCCTCCTCATTGTTAAGTAATTATCAATTTAATATAAAAAAAAGACCTCCGCAGTTTGCAGATTTAACCAGAGTTCGTACTTTTGCCTCCGGAAAGCTGGCAGAGTGGTCGAATGCGGCAGTCTTGAAAACTGTTGACTGTAACAGGTCCGGGGGTTCGAATCCCTCGCTTTCCGCACAAAAAACGAAAGCCCGACGATAGTCGGGCTTTCGTTTTTTTCAATCCACCTAATGTCTACCTCAACTCCACCTTTTCTCTACGTCCAATCTACACCAACCTGCGGTTAGTTCCGGGATAACCTCGAGTCAACTGGCCAACGAACTCAAGAGGACAGCATCCCTCCCACAAAAAAAGGATGCCCATCATCAATGAACATCCTTTTCTTAATTCCTGTACAAACTAACTACAGACCTTACAAAGTAGTGGTCCCCCAGGATAATTAATTTACATGCTGGATCGCTGTGATTAATCCACCTTCAACTTTTAATCCTCTCGTTGCTGTGCGTGTTGACGCATTTATCTTGTAAACCCAGGTAGTACCATCAGTTAAGTTTACCCCAACGTATCCTGTTGTTCCATCTTTTGGCGAATAATTAGTAGTTGTAATGCTGGCAACGCTTGCTGCATCAGGAAAGCCGCTTACCAGGTTTACTGTTTTAGCAGATACGTCCACAACTGCAAGTCTTTTACCTGTGGTATAAGCACCTTTAGTCGCCTTTGGTTCAACATTGGCTATAAATTTATTCGCACCAACATATAACCAGTTGGTAATTACATAACCGTTTGAAGCGGCTTCAAAATCCATGTAGTAAGTTTGATCAAACTCAGTAGTTCCAGATTTAATCCTGGTAATTGCAGATGGTTTCGTAGAAGTATATACACCACCCTTAACAGCCACAGATGATGAAAACGCATATGTATCGCCATTTTCAACTACGCCTAAGCCATCAGTAAAGTACCTGCCAATAAAACTTGTTCGGGTGTCCTTAATGGTTTTTTCGTAGGTCATTGAAGGATATGAATAAACTGCAATACCTGCATAATCCGGGTACTCGGTTTCAAAAGTACGGCCGGTGATGGAGAAGAATGGCGCAAACACCTTCGTGCCAACCTGAGTCAACCAGCTAAAGTGAGCAATTTCGCCATTACCAGATGGTACAACAGCATCTAAAGTACCCTCAGCGGTTTGTTTGTTCGTTTCCGAACTCACAATATACCAGTTAGCCAGAGTTGCCCCTGTAGCAGCATAAGTTCTGGGAACCTTAACCATCAGGATATCATTGTTTACAGGCGCAAAGGCCTGAACAGTGGCAGCTGTAAAATCATTTAGTTTGGTCAGTTTACCACTTTGAACCCCGTAAACGGTTACAGCACCAGGATTTCCCTGACCGTATAACATACTGAAAAACTTATTGCCCAGAGTTACATAGTAGCGGTATGTACCATCTTGTTCTACACCATTACCGATAATAGAAACTGATCCCGATTCAAGGTTGCTTGCCGTTACCAGATAGTCGGCAACGCCTGTCGAAGCTACAGGAGTAACTGCAAGTACATAGTTGCCCGGATTTTCAGGAACGTCATCATTGCTTTTTTTACACGCACTAAATGCAGCCGTAAATGCCAGCGCTACCAGCGCTTTTGTAATTGTTGATTTCATATTGGTTTTTTTAAATGATTAAGATTTATTAATGAAGTACCGAAGGTTGAGGTAAAAACCACGACCAGGTTTTTGCAAGCTGAAATTGTCGAACAGCGGTTTGTCGGTAATATTTCTCGCTTCAAATGATATGTTGTAGCGGCCGTTTTTCATGCTGTACACGAAATTTAGATCATGAGCCAATTGCATAGGAATCACTTTTTTATCTGCGCTCGCCTCTTTGCTTCCCAGACTTGGCCAGTATAGCCAGAATGCATGGACGTATAGTAAATTATAGCCTATCGTTAAGTTGTTGCCTTTTTTGCCGAAATCGGTCAAGGTGGTACTTACATCGGTATTACCAAAGAGATATGGGATATTTGGCATCTGGTCAAGGTAAACTGGACTTTCGCCATTGTAACCCGGCTCGTATTGCTGTAAGTTCTGCAAATACTGATAGGTAATGGTTGTTCCTGCAGATAACCAGTTCTTATAAGAGTATCGTATTTCTGCATCTGCTCCAAGGGTACGAACGCCTTCCCTGTTATCTGCAATCGTTTTAGTCTGGTTATTGTTAAGCCTGTTATAAATAAAATCGGCAGAATAACGGTAAACACCATTAGCAGTTACCGAAAAGCGGTTGATTTCGTTAACCTGAAAATTATAAATTAAACCTACATTCAGATTATCACTTCTCTCAGGCTTTAATGCAGGATTAGCTTCCTGATTTTCAAGGTCACCAAAAATTTCGGTTGCCTCAGGCATTCTGTTCGTGAGTTCGTAAGAAGTTCTGAGCTGTACATTCCGGTTGAAGAAGTAAGCTAAAGCAAGTCCGTAACCCAACTTCTCGGTCGAAGACGAGATGCCTCTACTGCCAATCACATTATTCTGATAGATATATTTCCCGAAAACACTGCTGCTCCATTTGTTATCTACAGCATAGCTATAACCGAAACCCAGTACATTTTTGTTCACTTTTTTAGCCGGATCTAAAGCGTTGTTAGCCGGATAGAGAATATTGTCCGTTTTGCGGTTAAAAGTGGAAAATACATTGTTTACAGCTACAGAATGATGAGGCGCAATCTGATAGCTGACCATTGCTGTAGCCAGACCATTGTTATTGGTAAACTTGGAAAGCTGACCACCTTCGCGCTCCCCCATGGTGGCCTTTGGATCACGTATACCATCCCAGTCATATTTCGCATAGGCCGTATCAATCGTTTTTTCGAAACCCAGATTATAGTTGGCATTTAGCGTTACATCTAAACCCTTAACCAAATTGGATTTTTTGTATTTTAATGATGGCATAATTATCGTTCCGCGCCTGTGCAGCTGGCCGAAAACAGCATCAGGCCTTGCCCCTGTTTGTATCTCCTTGTAGTTTTGTCCCAGCGTAATGCCCAGCAGAAGATTATCAGCAAACTTTTTACCTACCAGGCCAACATTTGCAATCAGCGTTTCGTTATGGTAGGTATCATTGAACCTCCTTAAAGAAGTTGCCGTAGTTCCCTGAACGTTTGCAAGCAAGCGCTGCGGTAAATCTGTCTTATAATCATTATCCGAATAATTCTGAAACGCACTCAGTTGAAAAGTAACCCCCGATTTTGTAGTTGCAGCAGCATTAACCACCGAACGGTGGGTGTTGAAGCTTCCATACGAATACGATGCATCGATATAATTCCTTTTAGTGTTCCCGGTTACAATGTTTACCGCACCGCCCAACGCATCTGAGCCCAGCCACATCGGCACTACGCCTTTGTATACCTCTACCCTTTCTGCCACATTAATTGGAATATTATTGATCTGGAAAGAAGATCCGAAATTATCCATCGGGATCCCGTCAATAAAATAGCGGATATGATTTCCGGAGAAGCCATTCAACGAAACATTGAAGCTCGATCCTACTCCACCGGTTTCGCGTACACGTACACCGGCAACCTTATCCAGCGCACCCGAAATATCCAGCGTGGTGTTGTAAAGTTTTGTCGCATCGATAGCCGTAACATTAAATGCCTGGCGGTTTACCTCCTGCGCTTTCGTGCGGCCCAGTACGTTTACTGTTTCCATTTGAGCTGCATCTTCAGCAATAGTCACGTTCAGTTTGAAGTCCTGTCCCGCATTCAGTCTGATGTCCCTCTTTTGTATTTTGAAGCCTATTGCGCTGATGTGAATGCTGTAAGCACCGGGTGCAATGTTCGTGATACGGAAAACGCCGTTAGCATCCGAGATTGTTCCATAGTTTAATTTTTGAATTTTGATGGTGGCCCCTGGAATGGGGTCGCCATTATCCCCTTTAACAACTCCTGAAACAGTGGCGGTTAAATTTTGGGCGTAGCTGAAAATTACGTAGGCACATAGTATACCCGTTAGCAAAATTTTCTTAATTTGCATGACTTTTAACAGAGATTAAAGGTGAGCCGGTTTCCGGTTAGCCACACGGGTCCGAAACCGTGTGGCATTTTTTTTATGTCGCAAATATAGGGGTTATTTAGACTTGATCCAAATAAGAAAGATTAAATGTCCAATCAACTTAAAGCTCTTGAAAACGAATGTGTTAAGGGCATCCGCTGCTTAAATCACCCAAAAATGTTACAATATGGTGCAAATGATCATCAATACAAGCTGCCATTCTAGCGAATGGATGAGGAGAAATCCTGAGAAAAAGAAAAAGGGTTAGCCATTTCAATGGCCAACCCTTTTTCAATATAGGTGGTGTTAAATCTCTTTATGCTTTCGTAGCGCTTTTCGATTCGCTCTTTTTAATCTGTGCATTGATGCGGTCCAATACATCGTAAATGTCGAATGGTTTACTGATATAATCGTCAGCGAACGCATCTATTGCCTTCTGCTCACTGTTATTCTGTGCCGACATCACAATAATCGGAATGTGTTTAGTAAATATATCTGTTTTTAAATCCTCGCAAATCTCTGCGCCGTTACCATCTGGTAACATCACATCCAATAAGAAAAGATCAGGCATGGCATCCTGAATGTTTTGTTTCAATTCTGCAAATGATGATGAAAGCTGAAGTTCAAAGCCTTCTTCCTCTAATAAAATCTGAATTACATTTCTAATTTCCTGATCATCTTCAAGGATGTGTATTCTCTTTTTTTCCATTTCTCAATTATACGTTTGGGTTAATTCGAATAGGGTTGGTTTCTATACGATAGTAACAGTAACACCTAAACCCTCTAAATGTTTTACAATTTGTTCAGAAATTCCTTTATCTGTGATAATGTGATCTATTTCTTCCAGTCCGCAGATCTTTCCAAATCCCCTTTTACCGAATTTAGTAGAATCAGCCAGTACAATCGTCTTCTGCGACACACTGATCATCTTCCTGTTCAAATGGGCCTCCATGGCATTGGTAGTGGTTAAACCAAAATCCAGGTCTATTCCATCCACACCTAAAAACAGTTTGTTAAAATAAAAATCCTGCAGGATCATGTCTGCATAAGGACCTAAAACTGACGATGAACTTTTACGTAAAATCCCGCCCAGTTGAATAACTTCAACATTTGGTTCCCTTTGCAGTTCAAGCGCTACGTTCAATGCCGAAGTAACAACAGTTAAATTTGCTGTTGGTGTAATGTTTTTTGCAAAATAAAGGACTGTTGTACCTGATGCAATGGCAATGGAATCATTATCGTTTAACAGCGCCGCCGCCGCCGCTCCTATCTTGTTTTTTTCAGATGATTGTATCTTCTCTTTCTCATTTACCGGGCGGTCAACAGTGTACGGATTGTTAACGGTGGCGCCCCCGTGTGTTCTAAAAAGTAAGCTCTTATCCTCCAGAAGTTTTAAATCCTTTCTTATTGTAACCGACGAAACTTTCAACTCCTTACACAAATCAACAACATTAATGTACTGGTCACGTTGTAAACGACTCAAAATAAACTGGTGCCTTTCAGCCAAATTCATCATAGATATATATAATTAACTTGGTGCAAAATAGCAATAAAAACATTCTCACAAATATTTTACATCATTATTTAATGATTTTTTAATCCTGTGCCTTGTATGCTTGTGATTTTTATTTTATATAATTACCCATTGTTTCGTTTTGTTGCATTTTGTTAATGAAGAGGTTCCATCAATCACATATTCCACCCGGTACAGTTTTCGATATCATCATCATTGGCGGTGGTGCAACCGGATTAGGAACTGCTTTAGATGCGGCCTCCAGAGGATTTAATACCCTTCTGGTCGAGCAATCTGATTTTGCCAAAGGCACCTCCAGCAGAAGTACCAAACTGGTTCATGGAGGGGTGCGCTACCTGGCACAGGGTGATGTCGATCTCGTAAAACATGCCTTAAAAGAACGTGGCCTTCTGTGTCACAATGCCCGGCACCTTGTCAGTAAAGAAGAGTTTCTGATCCCTTGTTACAGCTGGTTTTCGGTAATTAAATACCTTGCCGGACTCACATTATACGACTGGCTCGCAGGGAAATACAGTTTTGGAAAGTCGAAATACTTTTCCCGAAAAAAGAGTATAGCCAAAATGCCTGGTATAAAAGAAAAGGGCTTAAAGGGATGTATCAGATACTATGACGGGAAATTTGACGATGCCCGCCTGGCCGTTAATCTGGCGCAAACGGCCGTGCGATACGATGCGACATTGCTTACATATACCAAAGTTACCGGATTAACCACAGCCAGTAGCGGAAACATCAATGGTGTGGTAACGGAGGATGTGATTACAGGTAGTAAATCAATCTTCAGCGCCAGGGTTGTGATCAATGCCACGGGTGTGTTTGTGGATGATATCATCAAAATGAGTAGTGCGCAGGCCCGGCCAATGGTTCGCCCCAGTCAGGGAGTACATATTGTACTGCACAAGCACTTCCTGAACACTGAGGCAGCGCTCATGATTCCCAAAACCTCTGATGGCAGGGTTTTATTTGCTGTTCCCTGGCATGGTCATGTTTTGGTGGGCACTACCGATACCCCTTTAAGGGAACATCTTCTGGAGCCCCGGGCACTTCAGGAAGAGATTGATTTTATTTTAAAAACCGCAGGATTATACCTTACACAAAAGCCATTGGCTGAAGATATACTCAGCGTATTTTCCGGACTCCGGCCATTGGCGGCAACTACCAACTCCGCAAAGAAAAGCACAAAGGAAATCAGCAGAGACCATAAGCTGGTTGTATCGCCCCAAAACCTGATCACCATCACTGGAGGTAAATGGACTACCTATAGAAAAATGGCAGAGGAAACCGTAGAACTGGCCGTCAGCCGCGCAGAGCTGCAATCCAGGACTTGTGTCACCCACAACCTCACCATTCACGGTTCAACGGAAGCGACTGACTGTCACTATCTGAATATCTATGGTACCGACCGGCTAAAGATAGAGCAACTGATCATGGAGAATCCTGCACTAAATCAGAATCTTCATCCCGGTTTCCCCCACGTGCAGGCAGAGGTGGTATGGATCGCGCAACATGAAATGGCTGAAACGGTGGAGGACATACTAGCGCGCAGGCTAAGAGTACTATTTGTAGATGCGAAAGCTGCAAAAGAGATGGCTCCCACCGTCGCTAAACTTATGGCTACCGTTTTTCAGTTCGACCAGGCCTGGGAACAAGCTCAGGTGCAGCAATTCCACGAGGTGGCCAATGGCTATCTCGGCGACTTCCAATTCTCAGCAAAATCGCTATCTTTGGAATCAGGTGATCAATGTTAATCTGATCTCAACAGCTAATCCAAATATAGTGCAAGATTTTTTCTTATTTATCGATACTGAAACTTCCGGTTTGCCAAAAAACTGGTCGGCTCCCTACGATAAGGAAAAGAATTGGCCCTATATTATACAGTTAGCCTGGGTGATTTTTGATCAGGAATACCGGGAGGTTAAGCGCGCTAATTATTTTATCAAGTGTAGCGATTTTAAAATTGAAAAGTCATCACAGAAAATACACCATATTACAGAAGCATTTCTGATGATCAATGGTGGTTCGCGTGAGGTGGCACTCGAAGCTTTAAATCAGGACCTGATCAGTTATCAGCCATTGGTTGTCGGCCATTTTATGGAGTTCGATTACCACATGGTCAACGCCGAGCATCAGCGCATCGGGAAACCGACTGAATTGAACCATTTACCGTTGTTTTGTACCATGAAAGCGAGTGCACCCTTTGTAACAAACCCCTCAAAAGAGCTTTTAAAGCTTAATGAGTTTTACGAGGCCTTATTTAATGAAGAGCCTGAAGCTTTTCATCAGGCCCTTGCCGATGCATTTAATACCTCGCGTATTTTTTTCGAGCTTAAAAGAATGGGTAAAGTGACAGCGGAAAGCATTACTAAACAGAATAATAATTTTACCATTAACCATAAAGGCTCAAAACCGGAAACTGCTAAAAGTTTTATCAGCCGGTTATTTTCATTTTAATCTATGGATGAAAACTTCAGCAAATCACAGGAAGACGTCGCCGCCTCACTGGTAGCAGCCGTGAGCGATCAAACTGCCGTATCCAGTAATTATTTACTTGCTGATCAGCTTTATAATACCAGGATCAACGATCTCGCCTATAAAAAGATCATCAGTTGCCTGCCTGAAACCCCAATATATCTGGCGGCACAACAGATGGCCGCCAATAAAACCAGCTGTCTTTTCATCAGAAATCACAATCACGAATATTTAGGCTTCGTGACCGATATTACGCTTCGCGATCGGGTAATTGCCACCCAACTGGATTCGCAATCGCCCATCAGTAACATAATGGACGAAAATATTGTGAGCATAGCCAGTGATGTATATGTGTATGAAGCACTCCTGCTCATGTTTAATACCAAATCGCGCTACCTGCTCGTTAAAAACGGACATGAATATGTAGGTTTTCTCAGTAAAAACAGGTTATTAAGTGAACAGGCCCAATCTCCTCTGGTCTTCATCCAGTCGGTGAAATCAGCAGCCAATACCACCGATTTAAGGTCCAAATGGCGCAAAGTGCCCGGCATCGTTGCCCAGCTGCTCGCCCGTGGCGTACATGCCGAAATTGTAAACGAGGTGGTAACAACCATTGCTGATGCCATTTCCAATAAAATCATTGAGGATGTGATTGCTAAACTCGGTCCTCCACCAGCTAAATTTGTTTTTATGGTATTGGGTAGCGAAGGACGAAAAGAACTTACGCTTAAAACCGATCAGGATAACGCCATTATTTATGAGGACACACCTGAAGAGAACAGGGCAATGGTACGGACCTATTTTCTTGATTTTGCCACGCAGGTTTCTGATAAGTTAAACTACGTTGGTTTCGTATACTGCGATGGAGATTATATGGCCACCAACCCCAACTGGACCCACTCCCTGTCGCACTGGAAATACAATTACAAAAACTGGATTGAAGAGGCCTTACCCGAAGCTGCCGTGAAGTTTGCCGCTTTCTTTGATTGCCGGGCCATTTATGGCGACTATAGTATTATGCAGGAGCTGCGGCTGTTCGTTGATGATGAGCTTAAAAAACCGATAGAGAAATTCTATGTATACCTGGCCAAAAATGCTTTGCTGTATGAGCCACCCCTCACCTATTTTAGAAACATCAGAACACAGAAAATAGCAAGTAAAGAGGTTTTTGATATCAAAACAGCCATGACGCCGATTGTGGATCTGGTGCGCGTGTATGCGCTGCAAAATCGGATCTTTCAGAAAGAAAATACCGGCGAACGCCTGAGGGCATTGAAAGACATGGGCGTATTTAATGATACACAATTCAACGAGCTGATGCAGTCTTACTACTACCTGATGGGCTTGCGTTTGAAAAATCAGTCGCGACAAATTATTGATGCACGTGCCGCCCCCAATAATTTCATCGAAATCAACAGCCTCACTAAAATTGATAAGGTTACCCTGATCGAAATTTTTAAAACCATTCAGAATTTCCAAAGCGGGATTAAAATGAGGTTCACCAACAGCCTGGGCTAATGGATTTGGTTATGCTTCGAAAAGCTTAAAACAAATACCCGATCAAAATCCCGATCAGCACAATAACCGGCGGACTGATTTTAGTGAAATTCAACAGCAGAAAAGTAGCCACCATAATGCCCATAAAAAGCCAGTTAAGGCTCATGGGGATTAATAAAAGGATAAATGCCGCAATGATAAAGCCTACACTTACGGCATTGATACCAGATAAACTATGACGGATTCTGGATATCTTTTTTAAATCATCCCAGAACGGAACAATAAACAGCACCAGGATTAATCCCGGCAGGTTAATCCCGATCACCCCAATTAAACCGCCCAGTATTTGTCCGGTCATGCCATAGCCAAAATTTCTCATGCTCAGGGCACCCAGATAACTGGTGAAAGAAAACGTAGGGCCCGGCAGTGCTTGCTGTAAGGCAAACCCCGATAAAAAACCGGAAGAGCTCAGGTAGTGCTTCATCTCTACAAACTCGGTAAACATCAGTGGCACCAATACCTGCCCGCCACCAAACACCAGGATCCCGTTACGGTAAAAGTTTTCCAGTAAACGTATAGGCAAACTGAAAGGAGATGTTCTGTTAATTACCGCACCAACCATCGCAAACAGCAGCAGCGCACCCAGAAAGTAAATCATTTTTCTCGGGTTGATGTTGGAGAATAACTTTACCCGGAGCTCGGTTTCTTCTTTCGGTGTTTCAATAGCCGAAGAAATAATTCCCCCTACCAGAATGGCCAGCGGAAAAACATAAGCGTTGCGTAATACAAATGTAGCCACCACTGCACCGACAGCCAGAAATACAGATACCTGCGAAGTGAGTACTTTTTTGCCCAGTTGCCAGGCACCATAGGCCACAATTCCCAGCGCAATGGGCTGAATGTATTCTAATATATCATTAAACTTCTGCTTCTGATCCAATAAGGCATAACTGATGGCGGCAAAAGTCATGACCGCTGCCGTAGGCAAAATCCAGATTAGAAAGGTGATAACAGCCAGTTTAAGCTTACCTACTTTCCAGGCAATACCAACTAAAGTTTGCGTAGAGGCCGGCCCCGGAAGTACCTGAGCCAATGCATTTAATTCTAATAACTCCTCCTCTGAAATGAACTTGGTACCCTGCACAAAGTATTTTAAAAGAAGTGCCAGATGTGCCTGCGCACCACCAAAGGAGGTAAACGTAAAAAAGATAACATTTCTGATGAAAAGCCACTGCCTCTTGGCGGCTATAGGTTTTGCCGGACTAATCATCTTCGTAATCCAGGCCTGCTGCGGTATTGTAAGCGCCTTGTAACTCCGAGAATGCATGCATATCCCGCTTGTTCCGGGCTACCACCATCCCTTTCTGGTAAACTTCAATCGCCTTCTCTTTCTGATTGTCTTTTTCCAGCAACTTGCCAAGGTGATAGTACGTGCCTACATAATCCGGGTGCTCATCAGTTAACTTAAGGTAAAAAGAATAGGCTTTTTCCTTATCATCCTGAGCGTTATACTCTGTGGCTAAGGCATATAATATAAACGGATCGTTAGGATCACTTTCTAAAAACTCCAATAACTTGGCTAAACGTGTAGATGACATTTTATTTCCTTGCTTTTTTAATTAAATTTGCAACAGACCTTATATATAATTCAAAACAAATATGAAACATTTATAGGCATCTTTATTGCTTGTTCAGATTCATATCACTTAAAAATCAATTTAACATATGAAAATATTAGTTTGTATCAGTAACGTGCCCGACACGACGACAAAAATAACTTTTACCAACGATAATACCGAATTCAATACTGCCGGAGTTCAGTATATTGTTAATCCTTATGATGAAATTGCATTATCAAAGGCTATTGAACTAACTGAAGGTGGTAAAGGCACCGTAACGGTGATCAACGTTGGCGAGGCAGCTAACGATCCAACCATCAGAAAGGCACTAGCCATTGGTGCCGATGATGCGGTACGTGTAAATGCTGCTCCACGCGATGCCTATTTTGTAGCAAAGCAAATTGCTTCTTACGCTACAGATAAAGATTTTGATGTGATATTAACCGGCCGGGAATCCATCGACTTCAATGGAAACCAGGTTGCCGCTATGGTTGGCGAGTTTTTAGACATCCCTTCTGTTTCCATCATCAAGAAACTCGATTATGACGGAAGCACAGCAACCATCGAAAGAGAAATTGAAGGCGGAAAAGAAGTGTTAACGGTTACAGGAAAATTTGTAGCCAGCTGCGCTGAAGGTGTTGCTGAACCTAAAATCCCGAACATGCGTGGTATCATGAGTGCCAGAACAAAACCTTTAACTGTTGTAGAGGCGGTTGCAATTGATGCCGTGACCAAAGTAACCAAATATGAAACTCCTGCCCCACGTGGTGCTGTAAAATTAATCGCTGCAGATCAGGCTGAATCTTTAATCGGACTATTACACAGCGAAGCTAAAGTAATCTAATCCGGATTTCCTGAAGGGAAATATTAATTATCCAATCGTTACACCATCCTTTTTTAAGGATCAAGAAATAAATATATGTCAGTATTAGTATATGTAGAGCAAGCTGAAGGTAAATTTAAAAAGTCTGTTTTTGAAGCAATTTCCTATGCCAAAGCAATTGCCGATCAGCAGTCAACTGGTTTAACTGCCATCTCCATTGGCGATGTGGCCGAAATCGAATTAAAAGAATTAGGTAAATACGGTGCATCGAAAGTGTTGAATGTAAGTGCTGAGCAGTTGAAAACCTTTGTTAACCAGGCTTATGCCAGCGTAATTGCTGCTGCAGCTGAAAAAGAAGGCGCAGATATCATCGTGCTTTCCAACTCTTTCTCAGGTAAAGGTTTGGCGCCACGTATTGCGGTAAAACTCCAGGCCGGTTTAGCAGACGGGGCCGTTGAGCTTCCAAGCACTGACGGAAAGTTTGCCATTAAAAAAACAGCCTATTCTGGAAAAGCTTTTGCCATTACCGAATTGACATCTGCCAATAAAGTCATCGCATTGAATCCGAATGCATTTGGAGTAAAAGAAAATGCCACAGACATCGCCATCGAAAATTTTGCTGCTGATGTAAAACAATCCGATTTAGGTACGGTGATCAAAGATATCGTTCGTGCTTCGGATAAGGTATCATTACCTGATGCTGAACTGGTGGTTTCGGCAGGGAGAGGATTGAAAGGCCCGGAAAACTGGGGAATGATTGAAGAGCTTGCAGGCTTATTGGGTGCTGCAACCGCTTGTTCTAAGCCGGTTTCTGATGCCGATTGGAGACCTCACTCAGAACACGTTGGACAAACCGGGATTGCTATCAGTCCTAATTTGTATATTGCAATCGGAATTTCAGGAGCGATCCAGCATTTAGCGGGTGTAAGCTCCTCAAAAGTGATTGTTGTTATCAATAAAGATCCTGAAGCACCTTTCTTTAAGGTTGCAGATTATGGCATCGTGGGCGATGCTTTTGAAGTTGTTCCTAAATTAATTGAAGCTTTAAAAGCACATAAAGGGTAAGACTGATAAGACCTTATGGGTTTTCAAAACCTGTAAGGTCTTCGTTTATATATGAAAAAAGTTAAGTTAGATATTGTAGGTTTATCTTACAGTCAGACACAATCCGGCGCTTATGCCCTGGTTTTAGGTGAAGTAAACGGACGCAGGCGCCTCCCAATTATTATAGGTGCCTTTGAGGCGCAGGCCATTGCCATCGAAATTGAGAAAATGACCCCAAGCAGGCCCTTAACTCACGATTTGTTTAAATCGATGGCCGATACTTTTCACATCAATATTCAGGAAATCATTATTTATAATCTGGTAGACGGTGTTTTTTATGCCAAACTGATTTGTAGCGACGGGAAAAATACGCATGAAATTGATGCCCGCACATCTGATGCGATTGCTCTCGCCGTGCGCTTCGATGCCATGATTTATACCTATGAGTTTATTCTTGCTTCGGCAGGGATTGTAATTGAAGGTAATGATTTTCTTTTTCTGGAAAATATGGACTCTATTGCCAAAGAACCTGAAGCAGAAAGCATGACAGCCACCGCGCAACAGGGATTTGGGGATTTAACCACTGAAGAGTTGCAGCAAAAATTACAGGAAGCTATTGCCGATGAAGCTTATGAAAAAGCTGCAAGGCTTAGAGATGAACTGAATAAACGGGGAAAATCATAAAACCGGGTGAATTTTCATCTTTTTTAATGAAAACAACCGATAAAATACAGCCATAAATAGAACAGGCCCAAATTGTTTAAAATAATTTGGGCCTTTTTTTAAATATCTTTTAAAATAGTTCTATATTCAACCTTTACTTTCAAAAATCAAACAACACGATATGATGAATGTTAAGTTTCGCTTAACGCTGATGAGCTTTATGCAGTTTTTTGTATGGGGCGCCTGGTTAATTACAATTGCAAATTATTGGTTCGGAACAAAACAATGGGATGGTACACAGTTTGGTGCCATATTCGCGACCATGGGATTTGCATCCTTGTTCATGCCTACCTTAACAGGAATCATAGCAGATAAATGGGTAAATGCAGAAGTATTATATGGTATCCTTCATATCTTATACGCAGCTGTACTCTTTTATCTTCCGCAGGTGGAAAGTCCGAATGCCTTTTTCTGGACCATCTTGATAGCCATGTGCTTTTACATGCCTACCATATCATTAAGTAATTCAATATCATACACCACTTTGAAATCGGGTAACCTTGACGTGGTTAAAGACTTTCCACCCATCCGCGTATGGGGAACGGTAGGTTTCATTGCAGCCATGTGGATTACCAACCTGAGTGGTAGTAAAGCAAGTGCAAATCAGTTCTACATTGCAGGTACGGGCGCATTATTATTGGGTATTTACAGCTTCAGCTTGCCTAAATGCAAACCAAGTAAACTGATATCCGAGAAAGCTTCACTGATGCAAACTTTAGGTCTGGAGGCCTTCAAGCTTTTTGCAAACTACAAAATGGCTTTGTTCTTTATCTTTTCCATGTTTCTGGGTGGTGCATTACAGCTCACCAATGCCTACGGCGACGTATTCCTGGATGAGTTTAAACACTTTCCAAGATATGTAGATTCTTTTGTGGTACGCTATTCTACCATCATCATGTCGATATCTCAGGTATCAGAAACCCTCTTCATTCTGGCGATTCCGTTCTTTTTAAAGCGTTTTGGAATAAAAAAAGTGATGATTATCGCCATGCTTGCCTGGGTGTTCCGCTTTGGTTTGTTTGCCTATGGCGATCCGGCCGGCAATTTATGGATGATTATCCTATCCTGTGTAGTTTACGGTATGGCCTTCGATTTCTTTAACATCTCAGGTTCGCTGTTCGTGGAAACTTCCACTACCCCTAAAACCAGATCTTCAGCCCAGGGCATGTTTATGATGATGACCAACGGATTCGGTGCAGTTTTCGGTAGTCTGGTTTCAGGATGGATGATTGATAAATATTTTACCAGATCATTTTCAAACATACAAGCCACATCAGAATTTGTAGGTGCTGAAAGTACCAATAGCCACCTCATTGATTTTGTAAAAAGTCAGGGCGTTAGCATCCTTGCAGACGGCTCCTTTGATAAAGCCATCCACATGAAAGACTGGCACCATATCTGGCTGTCGTTCACCATATATGCTTTATTGATTACCATTCTTTTTGCGCTGATGTTCAAACACAAACACACCATCGCCGAAGAAAAAGCCATTGATGCCATTAGCCATTAAAATTTTTTATCTCGAAATACGCTCATGTCTGCCGGAAAATATAGAAAAGAACACAATTGCCTAAACTGTGGATCGCATGTAGAAAAACATTATTGCAGCGACTGTGGTCAGCCTAATTTAGAACTTAAGGAAAGCTTCTGGGGCTTTATCAGCCACAGTATCGCCCACTATTTTCATTTCGACAATAAGTTCTTCCAGACTTTAACTCCCCTGCTTACTCAGCCTGGGCAGGTAACGCTAGATTACCTCGCCGGTAAACGTGCACGTTACATCAATCCGGTGAGCATGTACATTTTTGTTTCCATTGTTTATTTTTTGGTGGCTTATTCACCTGAACATAAATCTAAAGAGAAGGAACATGTGAGCGTAGAGACACAAAACAAGCAGAAAGCGGCTTTAGATTCTGTAGACAAACGCTTAGGCGCCGCTGGTATTCTTAAGCATGCCCCGGGCATTGCCAGCGATGTAAGACAAGGCATTAAAGAAGACATTGATAAGGGTACTTTTAAAAGCATGACTTTTAATCAGCAAAGCGCTGTGCTTGCTGATTTAAAAAAGCAAAACAAAGCCAGCCGCTCTGATTCACTTGCCCGCATTATTACAAAGTTCAGTGTAATTCATGATGAACGTAATGATTCTACCTACGAAGCTTACCTTAACAGGCAAAAGCGTTTGCCCCTTTTGGAAAAAGACAACTGGTTTGAGCGCATGATCAAAAAGCGCTCGATTACCCTTGGCGCAAAGTCAGAAGTGATTGAAGAAACCCTGGAGCACAACAGGCCTAAGCAATACTTCCTGCTCATGCCCTTACTTGCCCTATTCATCATGTGGAATTTCCGCCGTAACCACATTTACTACCTTGACCACCTGATTTTTACCATACACGGGATGACGGCTTATTTTATCATCTCCATTTTTACCCAGCCAATTATCAAATACATTTTCGGTACAGACTCCATCATATCTACAATAATAAAAATAGGTGTAGTCGTATGGATTTGCTGGTATATGTTTAATGCACTTAAGGTCTTCTATCAACGCCAGAAAGTAGTGGGTAAAATGCTTATGATTTTTATCCTGTACTATGTGGCCTTCCGCTTAACCGAAATGATCATGCTCAATCTCATCTACTATGTAGCGGTGTAATCTCCCTTTTGCGATTGCACCACTTCTATGCCTTACAGTATTTTTATTTCACCCAGGTATTTGCTATTGCTTCTACTTTTGCGGTCTTCTGATACGAACGCGATGTAAGCATGAACTTTTATACCCGAAAAACGCTCGCCTGCATTTAGCGTTGCTGTTCCAACCTGACGTCGGCACCCGGCAGTTTCAAATTTCGCTTTACGCTGTTCCGGATTGTAGATTACCAGCATCACCCGGTCATCGTATCTATAAGGCCCTTCTTTACTCCAGTTAAAAGTAACTGAACCTTTTTCATTGCTGCTTACTTCAAACTCCGCTGCCATGGATTGCTGTCCATAACTTAGCAATACCTTGGCAGGGTCCATGTAAAATCCTGCATCATCTGTGATCAATGCATTTTTTGAATTGTAGGATTTTGCTGCTAAAAACCCCTGATAGGTTTGTGCATAGCCCTGGAACCCCACCCGCAGAAATTCTGTTAAGGGGTCGAACCATTGCTGAACATATGCAAACTTACGCTGATTTGCGAGTTCCTTTTCTGAAAAAGGGGTATGCCTTTCTCCTACTGTACGAATCACCTGCTGCCCAAATAAAGGGTAGCTTACTACTTTTCCGAGTTTTCCTCTGAATCCTCCGTTGAAGCCCTTGTCTAAAATTCCCATAATCTGTTTTTTTTATACAATCATAGCAATTAGGAATAATATCTGCAAGTTGATTTACAGGGACTTAACCCGGATTTGAAGGGGGGTTAGTACGGAAATGCCCCTACTAACCCCCTACCACCCTCCTATAAATCCCCTGCAGAGCCCCCGCCAAGGCAGTAATTGGGGGGTACCCTGCAATACGTTTGCAATTGTGTAAAAAAGTATTAAAAAACAAAAAAGCCACAGGCTCCATGAACCTGTGGCTTAACATATTATCTGTATTTAGCTTACTTTCTGTCTTTGATATTTACAAAAGGTCTGTCAGTTTCACCAACATAAATCTGGCGCGGACGGCCAATTGGCTCTTTGTTTTCGTGCATTTCTTTCCATTGTGCAATCCATCCCGGTAAACGGCCCAATGCAAACAATACGGTAAACATTTCTGAAGGGAAACCTAATGCCCTGTAAATGATACCTGAATAGAAATCTACGTTTGGATATAATTTTCTGTCGATGAAATACTGATCGGTTAAGGCCGCTTCTTCCAGTTTTTTGGCAATCTCTAATACGGGATCATTGATGCCCAGGTTTTCCAGAATATCATCGCAAGCCTTTTTAATGATTTTAGCACGTGGATCAAAGTTCTTATACACGCGGTGACCAAATCCCATCATCCGGAACGGATCGTTTTTATCTTTCGCTTTTGCGATCCATTTCTCCGTATCACCACCGTCAGCTTTAATCAGTTCAAGCATGTCGATTACAGCCTGATTGGCACCGCCATGAAGCGGACCCCATAATGCTGCTATACCTGCTGCTACTGATGCATATAAATTACAATCTGATGAACCAACAATACGTACAGTTGATGCTGAACAGTTCTGCTCGTGATCGGCATGCAGGATCAATAACTTGTTCATGGCATTAACCACAATCGGATTTACTTCATAATCTTCGGTGCGCTGTCCGAAAGTCATCCAAAGGAAATTGGTTACGTAATCGTATTTGTTTTTAGGATAGATAAGCGGGTTGCCTAATGACTTCTTATAGATGAAAGATACGATAGTTGGTAATTTAGCCAGTAACTTAATGATGGTTAAATTTTGCTCTTCAGCAGTTTGATTCGGCTTTAAACACTCAGGGTAAAATGTAGATAGAGAGAAAATTAGTGAGCCCAGCTGACCCATTGGGTGAGATTTGGAAGGATAGCCGTCAAAAAACTTCTTCATATCCTCATGAATCAAAGTATGTTTGTTGATCTCAGTCTGTAAATTTTCTACTTGTTCTTGTGTTGGAAGATCACCATAGATAATCAGGTAGATAACCTCAAGGAAGCTTGATTTTTCTGCAAGCTCTTCGATTGAATATCCCCTGTATTTCAGGATACCTTTTTCTCCATCTAAAAATGTGATTTTACTTTTTGTCGAACCAGTATTTTTAAAACCAGTATCTAAAGTGACAAAGCCTGTTTGATCTCTTAACTTAGAAATATCGATGGCTTTTTCGTCTTCTGTTCCTGTTATTACTGGCAATTCTATTGTCTTACCATCAACTTTGATCTCTGCAATATCTGACATATTATTGTATTGTGTTTATAGCTTTCTAAATTATATAAAATTAATATACGGGCATAACAAATCTGTTAATTTAATATGAAAATTAAGTCGGTGTGACGTAACAATCATGATTTGATTAAGATTTTCTGCTGTTTTCTTATTTGGTTTTAATCTCCTCTACTACGCTGCCACATTCCAGCATCTCATCACCGTAGTAAGGATTTCTGATTTCCTTTTCCGAAGATAACCAGTCGCCGCCATCCCCTTTGTTTGCCATCGGACAATGTTGTACATAGACTGTGCCTTTTTCAAGCTGACTACTTTTAACCAGTGCAATGATATCCGCGCTAAGTGTGGTGAAATCTTTACGTTGCGCAGTAAGGTCAGCTTTTGAAGCAATCTTTCCGGCAATTAATGCCGTAGGCTCACAGCCAGCGTAACCCGCTAAACTTTTTTCAAGACTTTGTGCTGCCGACTGTGCCTTTGAGGAATCCGATTTTACTAGCGCATTTTTTAGGTCGAAATATTGAGATAGGATCGTATTCTTTTGTGCGTCCCTTATTAAAACATCCCGATTTGCCGTAGCTGATTTAGTGGTAGAATCTGTAATGCTTTCTGATTTTTTTTCTGATTGATTACAGGCAAGTAAAGTGGCTAAAATGGCAATGCCGAATATTTTTTTCATTGTATTTGGTTTTCGGCTCAAAATAGCAATTATAATATTAAATCAATAAAAAAAGCCCTGCAAACTGCAGGGCTTCCCGATTAAATGATGTTTTAATTATAATTTGAAATTATAAGCTAATCTCAAATTAAACTGACCTGTTTTCATGAAATACAAATCTGATGAACTGTTATTCACATATCCTTCGTATTTAACGCCAAGATCTAAACCATTTTTCCATTCGTATCCTAAACCACCAGTGTAGATGAAGTTCATATTGGCGCCATCTTTAACTGCCAAGCCTGATCCAAGCTCGGTAGCCAGGTACATCCTCTCAATTGGAAATACTCTAACACCACCTAATAAAGGGATGAATTCAAATTTCAACGGACTGCCTTTCCATTTTAAACGGGTGTAACCACCAGATGCAGTAACGGCCACAAAAGGACTTAAGTCATACTGTAATCTTAAGTCTGCTCCATAACCATAATCCATTTCCGAACGATCAGGAAATAAGCCATAATTTACGCCAACACCTACTTTGAATGCCATGCCACTTCCTGCAGCTGGTGTTTCCATGGTTTGAGCCTGTAAATTTGAGCTTGCGAAAATTGCAACTGCCGTTGCTGCTGTTGCAAAGAATTTAGTAATGTTTTTCATATTCGATATGTTATTTAATTATTAGGTTTATCATACTTACGCAGAATGGTATCAATCAGATTTATTAATTTTCATTTTTTTCAAAATGTCCTGAAATAAAAAAAGCCCCGCACATGTGCGGGGCTCTGTATAAATGTTATATTTATTACAAGCTAAATCCGTAGGCCAGACGTAAACCAACATAACCTGTGCTTCCACCGTCTCTGGCTAAACCTTCATATTTAACCCCAAGATCTAATCCATTGCTCCATGCATAACCTAAAGCCGGAGAATATACAAATGATGTTCCTGCGCCTTTATTGGTTCCAAAACCGGCACCCAGTTCTGCTAGTCCGTAAACGCCTGATCCTGAATCGTTGAAGAAATATTTGGCACCTACTTTAACCGGGATATAACCGAAATCAGGAACATCAACGCCTGTATTACCAATTTCCTTACCCAGGAAACGGGTATAACCTGCTGTTACCGGAATCGATAATTGTTTATCTACATCAAACTGATAACGTAAGTCTGCGCCTAAGGCCACACCGTATGCATCACTTGTAGGGATACCACCAATAATTCCTATGCCTAGTTTTTGTTTATTTTGAGCGTTAGCATTTGTAGAAATAAATAAAGCTACTACAGCTGCTGAAGTAGCTAAAATTTTAGTAATTGTTTTCATTTTAAGATATCGTTTTATTAGGTAAAATAATATGCTTCACCAATTACAAAGGCTGTGCCAAAAAATCGGCAATTTATAGCAAATAGCTATAATTTGGTCATAAACAGCACTTAAAAGAATAATTTAATTTACTTTAAACCTTTTGCAGGATGAGCTGTTTTAAAAGGTTGGTTTCAGCGCCGGCATCGAGCCAGTTTATGCTCACTCCATCCTTTTCCATCTTTCTAAAAAACGTATTCTGGCGTTTGGCATACTGGCAAATGGCTATACCAAGTTTGTTTCTTAGCTCCTCGAAGTCGAGCAAACCGTCAAGGTATTGCGCGATGAATTTATACTCCAGGCCATAAAATACCAGCATATCAGTGGGAATTCCTTCAGCAAGCAGCACTTCTACTTCGGCAATCATTCCCTCATTGAAACGATCATCCAGCCGCTTTAATATTTTAGAACGCGTCAGGTTGACTTCACCCTTCAATCCGAAAACAATGGGTCTCAGTTCAGGGCGGGCAACTACCTCAAGTGTGTTCGATTGCAGGAACGCTTCTATTTCAATTGCACGGATTAGCCTCTTCTTTGAAGACAGATCCACGAGTTGCAGATTCTGGCTCTTGCTAATCATGACCTGAAGTGTTTCTTTGGAAAGAAGTTCGAGTTCTTTCCGGAGTGCGTCGTTCACCGGGACAGCGGTGTAGGGTTGGTTTTGAAGCAAACTATGGATATACATTCCGGTACCGCCGCAAAGCACAGGGATTTTACCTTTAGCAGAGATGCTTTCAAAAGCCTGATAAAAATCATTCTTGAAAGCATCCACGTGGTACCGCTCCCCCGCATCCAGTATATCGATTAGATGATAAGGAATGTTTTGATTGTTGATCACATACTCGTTCAGGTCTTTTCCGGTACCGATATCCATTTTACGAAATACCTGCCGGCTATCGGCGCTGATGATCTCGGTGCCTAAAGCCTGGGCAACCTGAACGGCGAGCCGGGTTTTTCCTGAAGCCGTAGCACCCAGGATAATAACCAGGTTATAATCTTCCTTCATCACACCTCCATATAAATTTTAAACTACCGGTATTGAATACTTCCTTACCACTTACACAAGCATCCTTTTTGAGTTTACGGTTCCCTTCATCATCAAGGCAAAAATACTGCGGGGCAATGGCGTTGATAAATTTGAAATTCAGTTTTTCATACGCCTCTCCAGCCGACCAGTCGCGATCTGCGTAGCTCATGATGTCATTTGGCTGATATTGCGCTTCGAAATGTTTCAGGAGCTTACTTAGTCCACCCGTTACGGAATGGCCAGCCTGTACCGCAAAACGAATGAGCTCTGCTGATTTATAATTTTCACTGTGCTTCATTCTGCGCAAGGCCGAGAAGGTGGCCACGGCAACGAGGTTGTCCTTTGCAAATAAACCCAATTTGTAACGGCTGCTCACCGTTCCCTGCAGGTGATTCTCGTTCAGAAATTTATCTGCTACTGGTTTATCCAGTTTGATGACGCGGGTTTTCCGGCCATAGATCCGGATATTGTCGCCGAGAAGGGATTTTATTCTGGCTAAAACCTGTAGCGACCGGTTTAGCCATACATCCTCCCACAGATGTATGCATCTTTTTTGTTGAAGAAAATAACTTTGCTGCAATTGGATAAGCTGATCAACTTCGAAGTTATTATTTAAGGGGACCAGATTCAGAAAAAGCTGATCAGTATGGATTGCGAGCAAAATGAAACCGTCTTTATGGACTAACCGGCACGCTAAACTTTCGTTCTCCAGTGCAGATTGTAATTGTGAAATCCAGTAGGTTGCTGTTTGGGCGGGTGTTGTCAATAGTGTCAGTTTATCCGGTGACTTTCAATCACCGGATGCAAATTTAAGAACAGAATCTTAAATCCACTCTTTTTCCTTAAACTTTGAATGGGCTATTTCGACAAGGCTTTCCACTTCTTTGCGTTTTGAATCGTCTAGTGTGTTCGTTTTTAAGCCAGATTGCTCAGGACTAAACTCAATAAGCGCTTCATTTCCTGCTGAAAATGCTGTGGAGTTTATCTTCAGCTCTACCTGATCTCCACTGATATAGATACCGGCAAAAAATCTTTCTGTACTGGTTTTACCGTTTTCTTCCACATTCTTTTCACTGTATAGATCGTAACCTGATTCAGAATTTTCATGTACAGTATATCCACGTGATGCGTAGGGTTGTAATCCAGCCCTGATGGTTTGAAATATTTCGGTAAGATCGGTTTTCATAGCTTATACTTTAAGTACAAAACACCATAAAGTAGTTTTTGTTTAGGTTTTTAGCCTTGCAGCCACCATTTTGCCGTAGGCAAATATTTGTTCAGGTTGATAGTTTCTCCCAGCCGTGGGGTCACGATGGGGAAGTTTAAATCTTCCGCAGCCGCCACTACCCTTTTTACGGGCTCATCCCAGCTGTGCATGGCTAAATTAAATTTCGACCAATGTACGGGCATCAAAACTTTTGCTTTTAAATCTATTGCGGCCTGCACCGTTTGTTCCGGGAACATGTGTATATAAGGCCAGTAGGCATTGTACTGTCCGCATTCCAGCAAGGCCAGATCGAAGGGGCCATACTGATTGCCAATTTGTTGGAAGTGGGCGTCGTAACCCGAATCTCCCCCCAGGAATAGTTTCGACTGCTTAGATTGAAGTATGAAAGCCGACCACAATGTTTGGTTGCGCCTGAATTTTCTACCGGTGAAATGCCGGCCGGATACCGCAGTAAACTTCAGGCTATCGAATAAACTAACCGACTGCTCCCAGCATAATTCGTTAATTTTTGAAGCCGGTACACCCCATCTTTCCAGGTGTGAGCCTACCCCTATAGAGGTGACGATGGATTTACTATTGGGTGCGATTTTTAAGATACTCTGATAATCGAGGTGATCATAGTGATCGTGGGTGATAACAAGTACATCGATATCCTTAAAATCAGCAGCCTGTACAAAACCAGTGCCCTTGAAAGCTTTGCTCCCTATGAAAGAAAATGGTGAGGGGGTTTCGCTGAAAACAGGATCAACCAGAATCCTGTATCCGTTAATTTTAATCAGGTATGATGAATGTCCGAACCAGATCAGTTCCACCTCATCCCCGGCGGCTTTACCGTTGAGATCGGGCTTTACGAATGGAAGCGGATTTGACGGGGTTTTATCTGGGTTCTGATCAAATAGAAAAGCCTTCAATAGCGTAAAAAAGCTTACACCTTCGGGTTGCATTAGGGTAGGCGATAGATTTTGCAGTGCGCCATCCCTGTAATTTGATAAATGGTGAATTTGATCAAGGCGTGTACCTTTGGGTAAGCGGCCGAAAACCGGTAGGTTGAGCACTACGAACACCGCTAGTGCCAGGGTTAGGACTATATAGACAAAAATCATCTTAAAATTTTAGAGCGCTAATTTATATAAATAGAAACTAGCTTTTCGTCAGCCCAAAGCAAAAAAAGCCCTGATGAACTCAGGGCTTTGAAAGGTATTATTTTGGGTTTTGTTTATTTTAATAACCACATGATCTGGTTGTTGTCGTCATTTCCACCGTACTGACTGGCAATAGCCGCAGCAAGGTTGACTGAATTATAACTCAGTTCGTTTGACGGATACATCCATCGTAATGGTAAACTGGTTGATGGCGTGTTTAAGTTCGTTAAGGTATTGAGCTTAAATACAGGGTAACCTGTTCTGCGGTTTTCGAACCAGGACTGGTATTTATTTCCCTGCAGAAAGCTGGCCACATATTTCTGCGTGATCACCTGACCAATCTGCTGGTCGGTAGTACCTGCCAGTGCTAATGTAGCCGGAAAGGTATCAATGTACGTGGCATCCATTTTCATGTTGTGGTGATAATCGGCCAGATCGGGTGTATTGGCCGCAATGAAAGTCATCGATGATTTAATTCCATTGGCGTAATAGGTCTGTGCCGGTGTCCCAGAGATCCAACCACGAAGGGTTGCCTCGGCCAAAATAAACTGCAGGTCCCAGTAGTTGAAAACCCCTACCGGTTCAGCATTTACCAGATTGGTATAGCGGTTATTGATATCTGCATAGTCTTTGCCTACCCTGATGGTTTGCAAAGCGGAAAAGGCATCGGATGGCTCTACACCCGGATAGGCGGCCTTATCTGACTGGGAAACCCCGGCAGTTATTTTGATGGCCGAGGGTTTAGCATAATAAAACAAACGCCTGTCGTTGGTAACCTTAAGCGGTTCAAGCAGCACATTGCTAAGCATGGTATAGTTTGATTTCACAAAGGAGTTTCCTGAGCCCGCGGGTACATCACTCCAGGGATAATTTTGTCCGGCTGTAGCATTATAGGCCAGTGCGAAATTATCGTTGTAGTCTCTCATCAATAAGCGGTTTGCCACAATGTCTTTAAAGCGATCGGTAACCTTTAGGTCTGCATCGCCGGTTTTTTTGTAAAGATTCATCAGCACATGTAGCTCAAAACTATTCGTTAAGCGACGCCATTTTTCGGTGCTTCCAGCAAAGATCGGATCGCCCTCAAATGTTGCCCCTTCGGCAAATAAGGCGTTGGCCTGATCAAGCTCATTGAGGATGCCCAGGAAAACGGTTTTTTGTGCATCGTATTTGGGTTGCAAAATCCCGGCCGACTCTCCTTTTACTGCTTCTGTGTAAGGGATATCACCCACCTGCATGGTGCTGATGAAAAACTGCCATGCCCTCACAAAGTGCCCAAGGGCTTGATAGGATTTTCTCAATGCATCGCTGGTGGCATAATTCTCCATCGGGGTGATATTTCTTAACACGGTAATGCGATCAAAATCCGTGCGGTTAAGGCGATTGTATTGAAAGCCCTCCTGCCCTTCTCCCCAGGTGAGGTATTTGCCCAGTAGAAAAGGCTGCATAAATGCTTTTGTGGTACTGATGTCGCTCCGCGTAATGCTCAGGATCATGCTGGTGGCCAACATTGCTGAATTGACTTCAGTGGTTGAATTTGGATTGGTATTAATGGCTTCAAATTTACTGCAGCCACTGCTTATTGATATCAGTACAGATAATAATAAGGTATATTTTAAAAATTTACTTTTCATAACATCTTTTTAAATATGGTTGATCATTAAAAGCCAACTTTAACATTAAATCCAACCATTCGCATGGATGGTGAGTTGAGGTTTTCCGTATCCACATCCGGGTCAGAATACTTAAAGTTTGTCCACATGAACAGGTTTTGGCCGGTTAGGGAGAATGAAGCATTCTTTAAGCCTAACTTCTCTGTAAGTTTTGCTGGCACATTATATCCCAAAGAAATTTCACGAAGTTTTACAAAACTGGCATTCTGAAAACCGAGGTCTCCGCCCCTGAAATTCTGTGCATAATTTTGATATCCGACCTGAACATCGTTCACAGCGTATTGTCGCGTATCACTTATAATCTGACCATATTTATCGAAGGTTACTGTGCCGGAAACGACCTTTACGCCTGTGCCAACGTAATTGTTTAATTTATTTACTACCTGATCGTAACGGTATTGATTATCAGTTTCAGGCGCAGTTCCGGTATCGAACATTTTATCATAGATGTAGTTGTACATCCAGCCTCCTATACGGCCATCAATATTAATGCCCAGCGACCAGTTTTTGTAGCTGAAATTATTGATGAAACCAAAACTAAAATCAGGATCGGTATAACCCAGCACTTTCGAATAGGTACTTTTTACAGGCACACCGTTCTGGTGAATAACATTTCCACTTGGATCAGTTAACCAATAGGTTCCCGTATAGCTATCCAGTCTTTCGCCTTTTGCCGTCCATAAATTGTCAGGCGAATACTTGCTGTCCAGGTCGACAAAATACCGGTGCTGGTTCGACCAGTTAATGGTAGAATTCCATTGGAAATCGCTGTTTTTGATTACAGTTCCGTCCACTGTGATTTCCAATCCGCGTCTTTCATAGGTTTCGCCGAGGTTGACTAATGTTGTAGAGAATCCTGAAGTAGCGGCAATGCTTGCACTAGCCTGTCGATTATAATAAAGCTTATTAAAATAAGCCACATCAAAATGCAAGCGTCTTTTAAACATATATCCGGCCGCACCAATTTCATAGGTTCTTTGTGAACTTGGTAATAGATCAGACCCTAATAATGATGAAGGGTAGTTCGCAGAGTTAAGTGTATTCCATGCTGAAGTTGTAGTACCGTATGTCCTGTTGATGGCGTACGGATTAAAAGCCGTTTTAAATATAGCCCATGAGCCTCTAAGCTTGAACATATCAATCACCTTGGGCAGATCCACGAGTTCTGAAACGACTACACTTGAGCCTAGGGATGGATAAAAATAAGATCTGGAGGTTTTTGGTTGCGACGAATTCCAATCATTTCTGCCGGTAAAGTCAAGAAATACAGCATCCGCATACCCAATTGAGGCCCTTCCAAACAAACTGTTGAGTTGTTGGCTATTACCTCCCTGTGCAACAGTCGGAGGTTCAACCGAACCTGCAACTGAATAGAATGTTGGAGAAATCAATCCGTTTTTAGTTGTCGCTTCTAAAATTTGATTCTGGAAATAAAAAATAGTCCCTCCTGCTAATGCGTCAATAGTAACTTTATTTAGTTTCTTTTTATAATTGACTATCAAATCATTATTAGTACTAAATCCCACTGAATCACGTATAGAATACATCCCTTTCGCATTCCAGCCGCTACCGTTTACGGCTCCACCACGTGTACTGAAGATATTTGCTGTTGGATTTCGGAAGGAAGTTTTATTATTATAATTATCGTATCCTATTCTTGCCAATACACTCAAATCTTTACTGATGTTATAGGTGGCTGTAACATTTGCATTTACGGTGTTGTTCTGTATTCCATTGAGTTTTTCGTAAGCAATCAGGTATGGATTGTCGTACCAGTTGGTGTACATCCAGTTCTGGGTTTTATTTGGGACTTTCCAGTAGTCCTGGTAATCACGGATGTCATACTCTGTTCCCGTCCACATGACCAGCTGATAAAGATAACCTTGATTATTGTAACCCGTTCCCCATACCTGATCTGCCCATCTCTTGCTCACGCCCATGTGTCCTTCCAGTTTAAATTTGTCACTCAGCTTCATTTCACCAGCCATGGTTAGATTGACCATATTTAAATTCTGGTTCGGAAACTGGCCTTTGTTATAAATATCGTTTAAACCGATTCTGAAACTCCCATTCTCTCCCGATTGGGCGATGCTCAGATTATTGTTCAGTACGATACCATTAGACATAAAGTTCTTTAAATTGTCTTTTCCCTTTGATACCAATGGCATATTATCTTCAAACTGTTTTGTTACCGGATTCCAATCCCTGGCGGTGCCGCCCACATCCAACTTTGGTCCCCAAACATAATCGTTGTCAATTACGCCATTCTGACCGCGTGCATAAGAACTTTGTACATCGGGTATGGCCAGATATCCAAGAGAGGTCATGGTATTGCTATTAAAATCAACAGAGAATCCTTTTCCTGCCGAACCTTTTTTAGTCGTAATTAAAATTACTCCCCCTGGCGCTCTTGAGCCATATAGTGCTGATGCTGTTGGTCCCTTCAAAATGTCCATACTCTCGATGTCATCAGTTGGGATATTTCTTAGTGACATATTCCGATAAGGCACACCATCAATAACCAATAAGGCACCTTCACCACGTAGCTCAATCGTAGGTCGCGCATTAAATTCAGTGGAGTTTTTAACTACCAGTCCCGAAACTCTTCCAGTTAAGGACGTGCCGACGTCCACACCTTTCACGGTTTGCAAATCTTTTCCGCCAACCCTTTGTACTGCATAGCCCAGGGATTTCTCCGATCTTTTGATGCCAAGTGCGGTAACCACCACATCGGTTAAGTCGTTGGAAGCCGGCTGAAGGGAAATGCTGTATTCCCGCTGACTATCAATAGCAACTTCTTTGGCAGTATAACCGATATAGGAAACCACCAGGGTGACACCAATTGGTGCGTTGATGGTAAATGCACCGTTTCCATCAGTGGTAGCGCCTGTTTTGGTACCCTTGATTAAGACACTGGCCCCTACAATAGGCTGGCCGTTTTCATCCAGCACTCTTCCTTTTATGGCTTCAAAAGTCACGTTAACAGGCGTTTCCGTTTTACGCTTCAATACAATAGTTTTATTGAATATTTTATAGTTGAGCGGCTGATCTTTGAAACAGATGTTCAACACCTGTTCAATAGACATTTCCTTTACATCAATGCTCACCTTTTTGGCCCTTTGCAGCTCAAGGTTATCGTAAAGAAATACATACTCGCTTTGTTTTTCGATGGAACGAAAAACAACATCGATAGATACATTCTTCTGCTTCAGCGTGATGTTCTGACTATAAACACTGGCGCTAACCTGGCAAAAAGAAGCGAGTAAAATGATTGCAATTAGCTTCATTACAATTAATAGTTGTTTTGTTCTGCTTGCTATGGACGATGCCACATACAAGAATCTACTTAAATTCATACCTTTGAATTTGGGTTTTAAAACATTATGGCTTAGATCAATATTGTTTTCCTGCAGCGGAACTATCCGTGCAGGCATGTAGATCCCGAAAATCCGACGGGGAGTGGTACGAACACTTCCCGTTCTTTATTTTGAGATCAGCTTGGTGTGAAGGGTATTTTTAACTCATAGTTGTTGGTTATTTAATGATTAGTTTGGTTTTGGTTCTTTATTTAGGATTAATTGTTATTCTTCCGTTTTCAATCCGGCAATGTATGCCTGAGTAAGCCAGCATTTTAACCAGGTCTTCGGCGCTGGAGTTCCTGGGGATTTTACCTGTGTAAGCTTTTATTGGTATCTCACCATTGTAAATCACCTCCACATCGTACCATCGGGAAATCTGCCGCATAAAGGATTTCAGATCAGATCCGACAAACTGAAAGTAACCGTTTTTCCAGGCGATTACAGCCTCCGCGTTTTCTATAGGTAGTACTTTCATCTTTTGAGCGGATTTGTTAATACCGGCCTGTTCGCCAGGGTGCAATATTTCAGTTTTTGTATGGTTTTTGATTTCCACTGCGCCTTCGAGTAAAGTGGTACGCTCTTCATCTTCGTCGCTGTACGTATTCACATTGAAATGGGTGCCCAGCACTGTGATTACCGACTGGTCGGTGTGTACCACAAATGGCTTCAATTTATTCTTTGCTACCTCGAAGTACGCCTCACCTGTTATCGATACGCTTCTATTGGCACTAGTAAATGCAGTTGGGAATGTGATGGAAGAGCTGGCATTCAGCCATACCTGACTTCCATCGGTTAAAATTAAATGATACTGTCCTCCCCTTGGGGTCGTAATGGTGTTATTGGTAACGGCCTTGTTTTTTAGTGCGTTTGTAAAGCGATAGGTTACTTCCCCGCCGCTTGTCTTGGTAATGCTCACACCATCTTGCTGTGCCAGGCGGCCTTCGGCGCTTTCATTTAATATAATCTCCTCCCCGTTACCCAGTTTTAAAATGGCATTGTTCCCTCCCGGCTTAACCTGATGTTGGGCAGCGAGATCGGCAATGGGTTTAATTTGCGGGTGTGTGGGCTTTTGTAAGTATAGATACAAGCCACCAAGTACAATGATCAGCAACGTTGCCGCCCTTGCGAAAAGGGGAAATGACTTTCTTAGGATTTGTTTCTCTTTTGGTGATACATTTTCCTGATTAATGCGGTTGATTACGTTCGTGTAGATTTCACTCTTAATCGAGTTGAGATCAGCTTCATTTGATGAAAATTCTTCTCCCTCTACACTGGCGTACCAGTCTTCAACCAGCAATTTTTCTTCGGTGCTTGCAGTTTGATTGTTGTATTTCCTGATAAGTTGTTTGATGTAATCGTGTTCCAAAACAGTCGCTTTTATTAGATATACCCTGAAACTTTAGAAAGTACTATAGCCTTGCCAAAATTTATTCAGTTTACATGTGATACTAAATGCAAAGGGGCATCCTGTGATGAAAAAACACAGGGAAGGTTAAGACATATATCTGGCAACCATCAAAGCGAGCAGGGCAAGTGACGAGTCGTAATCGCTCACACGCAGCCTCAGGCGCTGATAGGCAGATTGGAGTTGGTTTTTAATGGTTTGTTCGGAAAGGGAAAGTTCTTCGGCAATTTGCCTGATGGACAGTTCATCTTCTTTTTTCATGAGGTAAATTGCCTTCATCCTTGCCGGCATCTTCATTACCTCATCGTCGATGATCGTCTTGAGTTCCTTTTCCAAAAGAATGTTCTGCGACTGGTGATCCGCGCGAATCCCGCTGGAGGATACTTTGTTGGCGTAACGGAGTTTTACATCATCCTGTGCGTAGAGTTTTAATGTTTTGTTCTTCAGGACGGCATATAGATAAGCCAATACACTGCCTTCCGTATCGAGCAAATCAATCTTATCCCACAAACAAACGAAAACTTCCTGTGCGAGGTCTTTAGCCACGTCAGTGTCGTTTACTTTTTTGTACGCATGATTAAAAATAATGTTCCAGTAAGCATCGAACACGAGCTGAAATGCCTTGCTCTTATTTAGCTTAACCAGGTAGAAAAAGTTACTTTCTAATTCCTTATACATATCCAATTCACAATGAGTTTAAAAAACACGTGTTTATTACAGTTTGGGTGTAAAATGATATTATAAAGGGATGGGGTTTACAGGTATTCATGATCGCTTTCAAATTAAAGGAAGTATCATTAAGACAGTATTAACCCATCGTAAACTTAATAAATAAAATTGGAATCAGCTAGTCTCAAAAACAAAAGGTATAAAAGTATCTCCTGGTTTTTTAGAGATACTTTTATGGGATTAATAATCGTCGTTTAGAGCAAATACGGGTTTTCTGCTCATCCACTTGCCGCCGGTAAAGTCGGGGAATTCGACTGTTTCATTGCCTAACTCAATCGATTGCTCACTTAACGGTGTAATGGCGCTCCATGCTGCGGCGTCATATATATCCAGCGGAGTAGCTTCGTTGCGTTTTGCTGCTTCGATAAATGCATGGATCACAAAAAAATCCATACCCCCATGACCAGCGCCCTGGGCATCGTTACCGTACTTTTTCCAGAGTGGGTGGTCATATTTATCTAACCACTCTTTGGCATTATCCCAGGTATGGGGTTTGCTCACCCCTTCTACGTAAATACTCTTATTGATGTCCATCCAAAGACCTTTGGTACCCTGAAACCTGAAGCCAAGGGAGTAAGGACGCGGCAGATTGGTATCGTGCTGAAGAATAATGGTTTCGCCGTTTGCGCAGTCGATTGTGGTGGTCACGATGTCACCCAGTCTGAAGTTGACTTTTGCATTCGGATGAGCTGCGCCGCCCTTATCTACAATGTAATTATGGAGACCACGGGATTTTGTAGCGAAGGAATTAAGTTTAAGGAACCGGTTACCCCGGTTGATGTTGATGCATTGTGCCACCGGCCCGATGCCATGGGTAGGATATAAATCACCATTGCGGTAAACCGAATGATTGGTTCTCCAACGCGCTTCAGAGAAAGCTTTTTCGCCAAACTCAACACCATGCCCGTAGGGGTTTACGCCATCATTAAATTTCACTTCCCTCAAATCGTGCTGGTAACCTCCCTGTAAATGCAGCATTTCACCAAATAAGCCCTGGCGAACCATGTTCAGTGCAGCCAATACGTCTCGGCGGTAGCATACATTCTCAAGCATCATCACATGGGCATCAGCTTTTTCTGTTGCGTGCACCACGTCCCAGTGATCCTGCAGATTAATTCCCAAAATCACTTCGGTAGCGATATATTTAATCCCGGCATCAAGGGCGCCTAAAATCATGGGTTTATGTAATTCCCATGGTGTAGCGATGATAACAGCCTTAATATTTTTGATTTCCAGCATCTTTTTCCAGGCATTTTCATCACCTGTAAAAATCCTGGGCATTGGTTTTCCGCTTTTAGAAATGATGGCTTTACTCATCTGAAGCATTTTGTCATCTACGTCGCAAATGGCAACCAGCTCTACATCATCCCGCCTTAATATCAGGCTTAAATGATTTTGCCCCCTCAGGCCTACTCCTATCATCACCACCTTTATTTTGCCATCAGCCTGAGCAGCAAATAGTGTTTGATCAGGAATGGTAGCGATAGCTGCGGTGGTTAATCCGGCATTTCGTACAAATTCTCTTCTGTTCATCTTTGTGTTGTTTTTGTTGATTTTTGATTCTCCGAATGTATTCATATTTTAAAGCGAACGGAAAGAAAAGACTTTTAAATAAGAACGCAAACGTTTGATTAATATGTAAATTAGTAAGTATAAGAATTTAATGTACTTTAGCTGATAGAATGCGATCAAAGCCAACAACCATCAAGGAAATTGCGAGAATGTTAAATATTTCTCCATCAAGTGTATCCAGGGGATTACATGATCATCCCAGTATTGGTGCAGTAACCCGCGAGAAAATTAAACAGCTTGCCAAGTCGTTAAACTATGAGCCGAACCATGCGGCTATACTTTTTCAGAAAGGCAAAACTTACACCATTGGCGTCATTTTACCTGAATTGTCTGAGCACTTTTTTTCTACTGCAATATCGGCCATTGAAGATGAGGCAATGAAAAAGAACTATACCGTAATCTTTGCCCAGTCGCATGACGATTACGACCTGGAGGTGAAACTGGTGGAAAAAATGAAAAATCAAAGGGTGGATGGACTGCTGGTATCCATTAGTAAAGATACCTCAAAGTTCGACCATTTTGAAAAGTTAAATACGTTCAATATCCCAGTGGTGTTTTTCGATCGCATTCCCCCTTTTAAAAATGTGCATTACGTAGCCTGCAGTCTGGAGAGTGCCACAGTGAAGGCCGTAAATTACCTGTTGAAAAAAGGCCACAGAACAATAGGTTTGATAAATGGCCCAACTACCTTGTACGCGAGCGAAGAGCGGAAGGAAGGATACATTCAGGCGATTAGTTATAACCGATTAAAATTTGATCCCACCCTGGTGGTTAATTGCGATTTAACGGAAAAAGGCACTATAGCAGCTGCGAATGAATTTATCAACCACAAGCGGAAGCCAACAGCTATTGTGGCCTTTAACGATTATGTTGCCTTATTTTTAATCAAATATTTTAAAAAGCTGGATGTGATCAATGATTTTGATGTAGTGAGCTATGCGAATTTACCATTCATCAGTTACCTCGACCATTCGCCGGTGGCTTCCGTAGAGCAGTACCCCTATTTGCAGGGACAAAAAGCAGCGAATATTCTGCTGGATCTGATCAGTAACCCCAATGTAGAGAATCAGGCCTATTTCAATACAATAGTAGAATCTGATTTGGTGGTGAACAACGAAAATTAGGTTCGTCAAACGTTTGCGCTAACTTTTGTTTAAACTTCCCGGCAGCAGATTAAAGTGTCGTTTAAATGCGGCGATAAAATGTTGCGGGTTTTTGTAACCCACTAAAAAGGATACCTCATTTACTTGTCTTCGCTCCTGTTGCAGGTAGAAACGGGCTTTCTCCATCCTCAGTTTATATAGGTATCCAAAAACCGTAAATCCGGTGAGCGCCTTAAAACCTTTCTTTAGCTTAAAATCGTTAATGCCCGCTTTACGCGAAAGTTCGATGAGTGAAAAAGGTTTCTGCAGGTTGTCCTCGACAATTTTTCTGGCAAGGAGTATTTTCTTTACGTCATCCTCTTTGATACCGGTAACCTGCACATCCTTTGGTTTTGCGGGTAAAAGCAACAGACTCATGATTTTCGATTCCAAATAAATCCGTTCGGCCCTGCCGGTGTAAGCATAATTGCTCATTTGCTGCAGTAATGCGTGAACTTCCAAAGGGATCTGCTCACCGGAAAAGCAAAAATAATGACCAGGGCATTCCTGATTTGTTATTTTTTGATGGTATTCCGGTGTGAGTTGCATGTAAACGAGTTCAGCATTTTTTGCAACCTGGAAATCCAGTTGAGTCATTTCACATAATGTGCTGCTTCGCTGTTGACTGGGGGAATAAAATAACGTTACGGCCTGATGGGGCTCGTGGAAATTAACTTCGCCTTCCATACAAAATACATAGCTGACCTGTTGATCAATACTTCGCAAACTAAACTCTGCTATGTCCACGGTTTTGATACTGACCCTGTTGAGCTGCACCCCTTCAAACCATTTTTCCGACCATAAAATCTGGTAGTCCGGATTATTTATAGTTGTTTCATTTTTCTGGATATCCATGTCTGTTTCAAGATGAGATGCATGAATGTTACTGTAAATGACTTTTCCTGTTTTGCGTGCTGAAAGCTGAATCTCCATTTGTTTTAATCCGTGTGACGGCATTAATTATCCGTTTGGCGTTATCTCCTTTTTGTGATTATGCACAAATTTGCACAATTATTTATAATTAGTCTAAATAAATGAGTAGATATTTATCTGTTGCCTTTTTGCTTTGGAGTTTTGCTGCTGTTGCACAGGATTTTAAAGTTGATACCACCCGGGCAAACGAATTAAAAGATGTGGTGGTAACAGGGCAATATGGCCCGCAGACCTTGAAAAACTCAGTGTATAACGTTAGAACAATCAGTTCTGAAAAGATCAGGCTTCGCGGGGCGACTAATTTGCAGCAGGTATTAAACACAGAACTTGGCTTTAGGTTCAGCAATGATTTGACGTTGGGCACTACAGATGTATCATTAATGGGCATGACCGGCAGAAACGTTAAAATTTTATTGGACGGGGTGCCTATGGTCGATCGGTCGGATACAAGGGAAAGCCTGGGCCAGATCGATATTAATACGATAGATCGGATTGAAATTGTAGAAGGGCCAATGTCTGTTGTATATGGAACGGATGCTTTGGCTGGGGTAATTAACATCATCACTAAAAAACCTGCAAATGCACTTTTTAACGTTAATGCCCGGATTCAGGAAGAAACGGTTGGTAAGGAATATAATGGATTTACTGGATCTGGGGTACATAACCAGAGCTTAAACCTGAGCTGGCAAAAAAATGGCTGGAGTGCGCTGGCAGGTGGAAGCCATAATGAGTTTGGTGGCTGGAACCTCCCTCCTAAAACGGCCACACTTGCGCAGTTTAACAATTGGGGTGCCTTTTGGAAACCGAAAGATCAATGGTTAGGAAATGCAAAAGTGGGTTATAAGAATGACAACTTTAATATCTGGTACCGTTTGGATGGTGTAAATGAAGTTATTGATGTACGTTATGGGATTAATGATCTCGGAAAAGGCAAACTCGCAGCCTATACTACAGACCGTTATACGCAGCAGTTGCAATCCGAATGGCGGGTAAACTCTAACCTACAGCTTACGGCAATTGCAGGTTATACAGGTTTACAAAGGGCTACGCGTACAGTGCTTCATGACTTTACCAATAATACAGAAGAATTAACCACTGCAGCCGGCGAACAGGACGTGGCTAAGTTTAACTCTGCCATTTTCCGCACCACCGCTATTTATAATCTTAATGACCTGGTTTCGTTTCAGCCGGGGTTTGAATATAACCGGGACGGTGCATCAGGACAAAGGATATCGGGAACACCTGTCATTTCTGATTATGCGCTATTTGTTTCTGCTGAAATCAAACCCATAAACTGGATGAATATCCGCCCGGGACTCAGGTTTATCAAAAATTCGATCTATGATGGACCGCCGGTCATTCCTTCACTGAACACGAAATTCAGGCTGAGTAAAACGCTGGATTTAAGGTTAGCTTATGCAAGGGGCTTTAGGTCGCCGGCACTAAGAGAACTATATTACTATTTTGTAGATGCCAGCCATGTCATTTACGGTAATCCAAACCTGAAGGCTGAAGAATCAAACAGTTTTAATGGTTCGGTGGCCTGGTCGGGTATTAGTACTGCAAGTGTTCAGTTTCGCTCTACCCTGGCAGGCTTTTTCAACAAGTTTAAGAACAAGATTGATTTTGCGCAAGATCCGTCTGACCCTAGTGTTACCAGCTTGTTTAACGTTACTAATTTTAAAACTGTTGGTACCACACTAGATAATACTTTGATCTACAAAAAATTTCAGGCTAACCTGGGCTTCTCTTACATTGGCAGCTATCATGATTACTCAGAGGATGAGCTATTCACTGGCAGTAAAGTGGTATGGTCTCCGGAAGTTTCGGCAAGCCTGAACTATAATTTTACGAGGCTTAATGGCGGTGTGAGTTTATTTTATAAGTACACCGGCGATAAACTGGGTTTTCAAACCACCACCGGCGGCTATCAGCAAACCAAAATATCGGGTTTCAGCTTTGCCGACTTTATGATTAATAAGAATATCAGGAAATTCCTGACCATTAATGCGGGAGTTAAAAATATATTCAACGTAACCCAATTAAACAGTACGGCTACTTCAGCTTCATCGACTAATCCGCACAGTACAACCACCGGAGCTGTTCCCCTGAGTTACGGAAGATCATATACGCTCGGACTAACTTATAACTGGAATAAAATTTAAATATAACTAAGAATCAAAAACAGAAAATGAACAAACTTAACTCAATGATTGCGATAACATTTATCGCCGTAACATTTGCAGCCTGTAAAAAAGATAGCGATGAACCTATTGTGGTAGTTCCGCCATCAGACGGGAGTACGCTTACACTGAATGGATTAGTTGGAGCAGAACTAGGGAGTGCCGCAGGAAATAGTGTTTATGTTGATTTTAGTACTGATAAGCAAACCGCTGTTTTAAGATCATCATGGGATTTAGGATTTTATAGCGGTGCTGACTTTAAAGTTGTTTTGAATAATACAACAAGCGCAGGAGCAAAAGTATTGACTGCAACAAGCTTAGCCGCAGTGACAGAAACTGATACACTCGGACTAACATTAGCAGTAAGCCAGGCTAGCCCGGCACCAGCAGACTTTAATTACTTTGATAAGATCGATGGCTCAGGCACAGTTATTCCAGCTATCTCTTCTACTGCCACTGATAATAAAGTAATCATATTAAATCGTGGAACGGGAGGAAGTATTGCTGCCCGCTCCTGGATCAAATTAAGAGTTACCAGGAATACTTCTGGTGGTTATACTTTACAATATGGAAAGATTAAAGAAACAACAAATTTTACTACTGTAGAGATTCCTAAAGATGGTACTTTCAATTTTAAATTTGTATCTCTGACAAACGGACAAGTAACCAGTGTAGAACCACAGAAAGCTGATTGGGATATCACCTGGGGATATTCAGTTTATCAAACGACTTCTAATAATGCCTTAGTACCATATAACTTTTCTGATATGGTGTTTATCAATAGCCTGGCTGGCGTTACGGCAGCAGAGGTATCTACGAGTGATTTCACCTACGCTGCTTTTACTGAAGCTAATCTTACAAGTTCAAAATTTACTTTCACGGGTTTGAGAGATGCGATTGGTTCGAAATGGAGATTTAGTACTGCTTCGGCGACGAATGCAATTGGGGTAAATCCAAACACTTTCTACCTGATTAAAGATGGTGCGGGCAACATTTACAAACTAAAATTTGTAAGCTTTATTTCAAATGATGGCGGTACCCGCGGTAAACCGGTAATCGAATACAAATTGGTTAAAAAAGCATCTTAATATACAGATGCTCTCAATCTCAGATTTTAAAAATATGTTTTGTTAGTTGGATAGATGCTCCCCGCGATGGGGAGCTTTATCTTTTTAAGCCGTCCCCTAAACCCGGACGGCTTTTATCATCCTGTCCTTTCCTTGCATATCGGATTTTAATTCGATGTCAGAGAATTCTTTAGCTAGAAGCATATCAACTGTTTCCTGACCCAGATATTCATTGATTTCTAAATATAACTGGCCGCCATAATGAAGTTGTTTTTTTGCAAAATCGGCAATGGCTTTATAGAAAACAAGTGGCTCCTCATTGCTCACGAATAAGGCCAGGTGAGGTTCGTGCAAAAGCACATTGTTATGCATCTGCTCTTTCTCTAATTCCCTGATATATGGAGGATTGCTCACGATGATATCAAATTTATCTTCAGTTGTATAGTTCAGGATATCGGCATTGATGAAATTGATATCTGTTTTCAGCTGCGCTGCGTTTTCTCTTGCCATATCAAGCGCCTGAGGCGAGACATCCATCGTGCTTACCCGGAATGCCGGAAGATACTTTTTGATCGATATGGGAATGCAGCCGGAGCCTGTGCCGATATCCAACACACTTTTGTTTTTAGTGGAAGAACCAGCATGATTGTTGATGATCCAGTCGACCAGTTCCTCAGTCTCCGGCCTTGGAATCAGCACATTTTCATTTACCTTAAAAACTGATCCGTAGAAATGAGCCTCTCCTAATATGTGCTGGATCGGCTTCCCTATTTTAAGGTCGTTTAAAACCGACAACAATTGCTGAACCTGTATGGGATTGAGCCGTTGATCCTCTGGTAGCAGGAGCAGTTTACGATAAGGCATGCCGGTAATATGTTCTATTGCCATTTCAAGCAAAACCTTTGCTTCATCCTCATCATATAACATTTCAAGTTTCAGGATATAATCCTCTTTTAAGGCTTCAATTTTCATTGCTGTAAAATTACTTAATTGACATCATATGGAATCTATTTATCAGTTCAATGAGCCATTTTTTACTATTTTTGCAACAATGAGCCACGAATTTTATATGAAACGCTGTCTGGAACTAGCAGCGTTGGCAATCGGTAATGTAAGTCCTAATCCCATGGTGGGTTGCGTCATCGTTTTTGACGGGAAAATCATTGGTGAAGGTTATCATCAGCAGTTTGGTAAGGCACATGCTGAGCCCAATGCGGTTCAATCTGTATTTGATCGTTATGGCGATGCGGCCGCCAGGCTTTTAAAGCAAGCTACTGCATATGTGAACCTGGAGCCTTGTGCCCATTTCGGCAAAACCCCGCCCTGTGCGGATCTTTTTGTTAAGCATCAGCTGAAGCGGGTGATTATTGGCAACCGTGACCCTTTTTCAGGTGTCGATGGCAAAGGCATCGAAAAGCTCCGTAATGCCGGGATTGAGGTTTCCAGCGGGATTCTGGATGAAGCCTGCAGGGATTTTAATAGGCGCTTTTTTACACGTATAGAGAAGCAAAGACCATACATTATATTAAAGTGGGCCGAGACGGCAAACGGGTACTTTGCCACTAATGATGGCCATCAGAAATGGATCAGCGGTGCAGTGGCCAAACGACTGGCACACCAATGGCGTACAGAAGAAGATGCCATTTTGATCGGCAAGCAAACAGCTATCATCGATAATCCACATTTGACTGCCCGCGAATGGCCGGGCAAGAATCCTGTTCGTTTGGTGATCGACCGCAGTTTACAGATACCTCAAAATAATCACATCTTCAATCAGGAGGCCAAAACCATCATCTTTAACGAGGTAAAAACAGATGTTGAAGATAATATCCATTACATTCAAATGGAAGATATGCACTTCTATCTCGCTCAGAAAATTGCTTTTCAGCTGTACTTGATGGATATTCAATCTGTCATTATTGAAGGAGGCGTACAGATTCTCCGCCAGTTTCTGGAAGCAAATCTTTGGGATGAAGCCAGGATATTTACCTCTGCCAATAGCTGGACTGAAGGAATAGCCTCGCCTGCTATCAACGGCCATTTAATCAACCAGGAACAGGTTGGAACTGATAAGCTTTCCATTTACATAAACGCCATAAATAAATGATATTTATAATTTTAAGTGTTTGCTGTAGTGTTACCGTAGCCGTGTTACTCAAACTGGCAAAGCGGTACCAGATCAGCATCATTCAAGCCGTTGCCGTTAATTATTTTGCTGCCCTGTTGCTTTGTTTCTTGTTTTTTAAACCTGACCTTAGCCTGCTTAATGCTGCGGCGCCGTGGCAGATTTACATACCTATAGCAATCCTACTTCCCTCTGTATTTTTAATCCTTGCGGCATCGATCAAAAATCTGGGTATTGTAAAAACGGATATCGCTCAGCGCCTGTCGCTATTTATCCCTGTTCTGGCAGCTTTCTTTATCTTTAAAGAAGACTTCAATCAGTTAAAAATCATTGGTCTGGCCGTAGGTTTCCCTGCGATATTTCTCACGTTTCTGCGTAAGGCTGAACCTAATGATACTAAAGGAAACTGGTTTTATCCGGTATTGGTTTTCGGCGGCTTCGGCATCATCGATGTGTTTTTTAAGCAGATTGCACTATATAAAGCAGTTCCTTACACCACATCCCTGTTTATCGTGTTTGCAATGGCTTTTGTGGTTGCACTGGTGATTGTGGTATTTTTAGCAATCACCGGAGAAATCAAACTTCAACTAGTAAACCTGGCATGTGGACTAATATTGGGCTTATTTAATTTTGGCAATATTCTTTTTTACATGAAGGCTCATAAGGCACTGGCCGACAATCCGTCGACCGTATTCGCCGCCATGAACCTCGGTGTAATTGTCGTAGGCACTATCATCGGTATCCTGGTGTTTAAAGAAAAGCTGACGAAACTCAACTACGTGGGTATCTTATTGGCACTGGCCGCAGTAATCATCATTACTTTGTCGCAAAATGCTGTTCGATGATACTTATAAAACGATCGAAGGTGCTTCAGAAGGCATTTTTCGTGATAAAGGCAGTAAGTTTCTGGCCTATGCGTACCCTATTCGGTCGGAAGAAGAGGTGAAGCCCCTATTGTTAAAACTGCGCGCTGAGCATAGCAAAGCCAGGCATTGGTGTTACGCTTACCGGCTTAGTCCCGATCGGTCGGTGTTCAGGATTAATGATGATGGTGAGCCATCAGGTACGGCCGGGCGACCCATCTTAAATTGTTTATTATCTGCCGAAGTGACGAACATTTTAATTGTTGTAGTACGGTATTTCGGGGGAACGCTGCTGGGTGTTCCAGGTTTAATTAATGCCTACAAAACGGCAAGTATAGAGGCGCTCAGCGCGGCACACATCATTTCTAAAACTGTCAACGATATTTATGAAGTGGATTTTGAATATCTTCAGATGAATGACGTGATGAAAGTAGTGAAAGACGAAGACCTGAAGGTGCTTGATCAGAAGTTCGATACATATTGCACACTGAAATTTGAAGTCAGAAAGACTTACCTGAACCAGGTTTTAGCTAAATTTGACAAAATAGACCAGGTGAAAACCAGGTATATACAAACCATATAACTCAAATTACCTACCATGAAAATAGCTGAAAGTGATCTGATTATTAACCCTGACGGAAGTATTTACCATTTGAATCTGCTTCCTGAAGATGTAGCAGATACAGTTATCACTGTTGGAGACCCAGACCGCGTAGGTGAAGTGAGTAAGCATTTCGACCGGGTGGAATTAAAAAAAGGCAAACGTGAATTTATCACCCATACCGGTTATGTAGGTGCTAAAAGAGTAACCGTCTTGTCTACAGGAATTGGTACCGATAATATCGATATCGTTTTCAACGAACTAGATGCACTGATAAATGTAGATTTTGAACGCAGGGAAGTCAAAAAAGAGCTAAGGTCATTAAATATTATCCGCGTTGGGACATCTGGTGCGGTTCAGCCGGATATCCCGATGGGGACTATTCTCGCCTCCTCATTTGGTTTGGGTATGGATGCGCTGATGAACTATTACCAGCAAAGCCCATCTGTTCAGGAACAGGATTTGCTGCAAGACGTAAATTCGCATTTTGGCCAGCTCCCAAACATCCATCCCTATTTAACTGCTGCTGATGACTCTTTGTTGAATACCATTGGTAAGGATTTAACCCATGGCATTACCATAACCGCTCCGGGGTTCTACGCTCCTCAGGGCCGCAAAGTACGTGCTGAAAATTCGATAGCTGATTTTATTGGCCTGATCAATAGTTTTAAAAGCAACGAATACCGGATTACAAACCTGGAGATGGAAACTGCCGGGATTTATGCTCTTGCTAAAGTTTTAGGTCATAAAGCTTTATCCATAAATGCCATCCTGGCCAGTCGGGTAAAGTTTGAATTTAGTCAATCGCCGGATAAAATTGTTGAACAAGCCATTAAACTGGTGCTGGAAAAGTTGTGATCCTATGCGGCTTTGATCTTTTCCTTTACCAGTTCATTCCCCTCGGCATCAAGATAGGTACAAGTTAATTCTTCGAGATCTGTAATCCACTTTTCTACGCCGGCATCAGCAGCCTGTTTACAAAAGGTAAAATAATCGGTTTCGCCTTTTTGATGGATATGAAGTGCGTGACTAAGCTTCTCTGCAGACGATTCGTCATTGATCACTACATCAGGGTACTCCGTAGGGCTGATCTGCTGCGAATGGTCTTCGCTGTCAAAATAGATAGACAAACCATTGCTCACATAAACATCGTTTCTTACGATGCCCATTTCTTTCAGTTTTTTGATGAAATTGGGGAAATCGGCACCTGTTTTGATTTCTGCCTCTGCACGCTTAATCTGCTCTATAGTAAACATTCTTTAGGAATTTAGTGATACTTTATAAATCGTTGTTTGTGTATACAAATCTTCGGGTTGCAGTATCGTTGTCGGGAATCCCGGAATATTTACGGCATTCGGATGATGCTGTGTTTCCACACAGAATGCTCCATAACCAACGTAATCTTTTCCACCTTTACCATTTTTTGCCTTCAGCCATTTAGCGGTGTAAAAATGGGCAACAGGTTCAGTTGTATAAACACTAAGTACTAAACCACTGTCGTGCTCAGTTGTTTTACTGGCCAGGGATAAATCCCCATATTCCTTATCCAATACGAAAGTCTGGTCATAACCTTCGTCGGGATTCCAGTCTTTTCCGATTTCTTTTAATTGGGTAAAATCAAGAGGCGTTCCGCTAACGGGCAGCAGTTTTCCGATGGGACAAAAGTTGCTATCCTGTTCCAGGGAGTTTGAAGCAAAAATCTGTTGCTGATGTTTACTCACACTCTCGCCCCTTGCTGAAAGATTAAAGTAGCCATGGTGTGTTAAATTGATGGCTGTAGCCTTGTCAGTTTCCGCTTCATAGGTTAGTATTAGTTCGTCGTTTTCAGTCAGCTCAAAGGTAAGGCCTACAACCAGGTTTCCAGGGAAGCCCTCTTCCCCATCCACACTTTCATACTCCAGCGTTACAAATGATTCATTTTCATCCAGCTCAACAATATCCCAAATCTTTTTGTCGAACCCAACCACACCCCCGTGTAAGGTTTCAGTGCCGTTGGTTTGAGCCAGTTTATAGGTTTCATCTCCAATAGAAAATGAACCGTTTTTGATTCTGTTGGCATACCGGCCTATAACAGCGCCCAGGTAATTACCATTGGCAATATATTCAGGATCAAGGTATTGTTCGATGGTTTCAAATCCCAGTACGATGTCCTGCTCTTCTCCTTTTGCGTTTTTTACGATAAACTTGTTAATGATGGCGCCATAGTTAAAGATTTTAACATAAGTGCCTTTTGTATTGGTGAGTTCGATGGCAATAATTTCTTCTCCATCAATAAATATTCCTGTAGGTATCTGCTGAACGCTCATAATGATAATTGGCTTTGATTTACCCAACAAACTTAACTGAATTTTCTTTTTTTGATGCAGGTTGGGCGGAGTTTTTTGGCATGGCAAACCAGATTAATTATTTAATTTTGGGGCCTGATGAGAAAGTTAAAGTTAGATGAGTTAAATCGCCCGGATATTGAAGCGTTTAAAGCGCAGGAGAAACTGCCCGTAATTGTGATTTTAGATAACGTACGCAGTATGCATAATGTAGGATCGATATTCCGCACTGCAGATGGCTTTGCATTAGAGAAAGTGGTATTATGTGGCATTACTGCGCAGCCGCCACACCGTGAAATTGAAAAGACGGCATTAGGTGCTACCCAGTCTGTCGATTGGGTTCATTATGCCGATACGCTTACGGCTGTTGACGCTTTTCGTGCTGAAGGGTATGAGATCGTAGCGATTGAGCAGGCAGAGAACAGCACCATGCTTAATACCTTTAAGCCCGATCCACGGAAGAAGTATGCGCTGATATTTGGCAATGAGGTTGATGGAGTAAGTGATGAGGTGATGTCAAAAATCGACGAATGTATTGAAATTCCACAATTTGGTACCAAGCATTCTTTTAATATTGTGATATCGGCAGGTATTGTTTTCTGGGATTTCTTTGCTAAATTGAGGTTGTAAAAAGCCGGTATGGAAAACCTGTTACTCAAGAAGCTACAAATCAAACCTGGTTATCGGGTTAAGGTGGTAGACGCTCCGGAAAGTGCGGCTGCGATATTTGGTGATATCCCCTCTGAAGTCTCACTGGTGTACGGTGGAGAAGGTGATTTTAATGCACTGATTACTTTTACTACTGCTAAATCCACTTTGAACCGCCAGATTGAAGATCATTTACCTCGTATCAATGCGAAAACAATCTTTTGGGTGTTTTATCCTAAAAAATCATCGAAGGTTGAGTCAGACTTGGACCTGATGAAAACCTGGAAAGAACTGGAGGTATATGGCTTATCGCCTTGCGCCTCGGCTGCGGTGAACGGGACATGGACAGGGCTCAGGTTGAAACTTTCTACCGAAGTTAAAGCTTCGGGCATGCGCAATGACCATATCAAAAGCAATGAGTATGGAGAATATATCGATCCTGTAAATAAAAAGATCAAGCTCCCACCTGATCTCGAAGCCCTCCTCAGTAAACATGTAGTCGCCCTTACCTACTTTAACAGCCTGGCCTACTCGCACAGGAAAGAATATGTATTATGGATTTTATCTGCCAAACAAGAGAAGACGCGCCTTTCACGTCTGGAGAAAACCGTAGATATGCTGTTGAACAGAAAGAAAAATCCATCTGAAAAAGGCTGATTTTCTAATGCCGGTTTAATCTTCTGTACTGAATTACATACAAAATATGACATTTCCAAATGTTAAAAGTAACATTTTCATGTGTTAAATTATATGTCTTAACAGCCTGATAATATGCTATTTGAATGGATTTGTATGTTTTTGGCAGGATTTTTTCTTTGCTGGTGCAAAACAGTGATGTAATAAAACTGTTAACACACTAACATTTAAAATAGAAAAAATGAATACGAGAATTACAAAATCAACAATGTTGATTGCTTTATTAGGCCTATCATCACAATTATTTGCACAGGAAGCTACTACGACTACCACGACAACTACCACTACTGGTCGCTTTTCTCCAACCCAGTTCCGTACCTGGTCAATTGGTGTTCACGGAGGTGTATTAAGTCCTAATACGATTTTTAACGGGAAAGACAGAGATTTCCAGACTGCTAAAGAAAACATCGGCTACGGTGGTTACATTAAAAAACAAATTCTTCCTGCATTAGGTATCCAGGCAGATTTCTTAGCTGGTAAAGTAGAAGGCTTAAGAGCAACTACGGGTTTAGATGCTAATGGCAACTATACTTCAACTAACAATTCTGAATTTAAAACCAATATCCAATGGTCGGGTGCTGTTTCTGCAGTGTGGAATGTAGCCAACATCAACATCAACAAAACTGATGGTGTGTTGATCCCATACTTAAAAGGTGGTGCCGGTTATATGTCATCAGGTGCAACTACTTCAGGAACGCCTGCTGCTTTAACTGATCAGGGTTCATACAGAGAGGGATGGTTTATCCCGGTTGGTGCAGGTTTCAAATTAGCAGTTGCTAAAGGTATTAACCTAGACTTCGGTTATGATGTTAACTTCCTTAAAACTGATAAGTTTGACGGATATAACATTGGAGGTTATGACAGGTTCTCTTACGGACACGCAGGTTTAGAATTTGCTTTGGGAAGTAAAGAAAAACCACAATTACAAAACTACAGTTCATTAGCTGCTTTAAACAAATCAACAGCAGAAGAAAGTGCTGAATTAAGAAGAGCATTATCTACTGCTGAAGAAAATGCAGCCAGAGACAGAGCACAATATGCTAAAGATCTTGCTGATGATGATAACGATGGTGTAGCAAACAAATTTGACAAATGCCCTGGAACAGCATCAGGTACTGTTGTAGATGGTTCAGGATGTCCGTTAGCTGCTCCAACAACAAAAGTGATTAAAGAAACTACTGTAATTACTGA